>JAYRFK010000075.1:0-135020 GCA_041908445.1 Acidimicrobiales bacterium
CCCCCCCCACGTCCGCGTCCGGGCCCCTGTCGCCGGCCCGTTCTTGACCGCCCGGTCAAGTCACGTGCGAGACTCGTGACACCAGGAGATCGGAGGGGTGCGTGTCGGTCGAGACGCTGAAGGAGCGGGTGCGCCGCCAGCGCGACGAGCTGCCGGGGATGTACGGCGGCATCGACTTCGACGCCGTCCCCGAGCGCCTCGCTCTCGGGCCCGACGACGTGTCGGACTACCCGGCGCACGTGAAGCTACCCCGGGAGGCGCTGCTCGCCGACGCCGAGCTCATGGAGGTCATGGCCACCGCCACCATGCTCGGCGACGTGGTCTGCGACGCCTACGTCTCGCTGATCCCCGAGCTCGGCATGCAGCGCCTCATCGAGATGGTGCGCACCGCCTGCCGCGAGGGCGTCGATGCCGTCGATGACCCGCCGGACGAGCTCGTCGCCTTCCTCGCCGCCATGGAGGCCACACCCGACTGGATCGACCTCGACCTGGTCGAGCGGGGCGCCCGGCTCGAGCGGGTCGGCGCCGCCCTGGCCGCGCCCTACGCCATCCGCGGCGCCTTCCTCGCCACCTTCCTCAACGAGTACGCGGCGCTGCCCATGGCCATCACCGGCTCGCTGTCGGACAAGCGGGCCGCCCGCCGGGTGAACGAGACGGCCAGCTTCTTCGCCACCACCGTGCTCCCCGGCGGGATGGACCGCCACGGGCCGGGGTTCGAGGCCGCGGCGATGGTGCGCCTGATGCACTCCATGGTCCGGTACAACGCGCTGCACCGCTCCGACCGCTGGGACCAGGCCCGCTTCGGCATCCCCATCCCGCAGGTCGACCAGATGCCGGCGGGGCTCATCTCGTCGTTCCTGATCTCGGCCGAGGTGGTCCGCGCCGGTCGCGACGAGTTCGACGCCGACGAGCGGGCCCAGATCGAGATGGCCCGCTACCGCTGCTTCCTGCTCGGCCTCCCCGAGGAGCTACTGCCCGACGACCCCCACGGGATGCTGAAGGTGTTCCTCGCCCGGGCCGCCACGCTCCGCAAGGGCTACGACGACGCCACCTGCGGCGAGCTCGTGCGAGCCACCATGGGCGCCTACCTGCGTCCCGACCACTCGCTGCCCAATCGGCTCGCCGAGTCGTTCGAGCGCAGCTTCAGCACGGCGTTCTTCATCAAGGTGTTCCTGAACGGCGACGCCGCGCAGGCCGCCGAGATGGGCGTCACCATGAGCACGGGCGACAAGGTGCGGGTCGCCGCGGCGGCGCCGCTGATCTTCGGCCGCCTCAAGGCGGTCGGGCTGCTGAACAAGGTCCCGCCGCTGCGCCCGGTGACCGACGCCGCCGTGACCTGGACCCTGCGACGGCGGCTCAAGGGCTACGGCCATGCCGAGTTCCGCACCGACGCGAAGACGTACACCCACGCGCGGCCGAGCACCGGCGGCGCCGAGGACCCGGCCGCCGCCTGAACCGCGTCGGTCACGGCGCCGGGCCCGACCGTCGCGCCGCCGGCCTCCACCCGGGACCGGTCTGATCCGTCACCCGGGGCGCGCACCGGTGCCAAGCTTCGCCCGTGGATCCGCGCGACCTCTGGCCGTTCGTGTACGCGCTGGCCATCGGGTTGCTGATCGGCGCCGAGCGGGAGCGCTCCCACCCGGCCGGCCGCCGCGTCGCCGGCACCCGGACCTTCGCGCTCGTGGGCCTCATCGGCGCGGCCACGGCCTTCCTTGGGCCCTGGCCGGTCGTCGCCGGCCTCGTCGTGGTGGGGTTCCTCGTGGTGCTGGGCTACCGACGCACCAGCACCGAGGACCCCGGGACGACGACCGAGGTCGCGCTGGTTGCCACCTTCCTCCTCGGCGCCATGACGGTGGACCACGCCCCGCTCGCCGCGGCCCTCGCCATCGTCACGGCCGTCCTGCTCCGCTCGAAGGGTCGGATCCACGCGTTCGCGCGGGAGATCGTCACCGACGCCGAACTCGAGGACGCCCTCAAGTTCCTGGTGCTCGCCTTCGTCGTCCTGCCCCTGCTCCCCGACGAGGACCTCGGGCCGTACGGCGCCCTGAACCCGCACCGGATCTGGCTCATCGTGGTCACCCTCACCGGCATCTCGTGGGTGGGCTACATCGCGGTGCGAACCCTCGGCCCCCGGCGGGGGCTGCTGGTGACCGGGCTGGCGGGCGGCTTCGTGAGCGCGAGCGCCACCACCGCCGCCATGGCCCGGCGATCGCGGCTGACGGGGGAGCGGGACGCAACCGTCTCGGCCACCCTGCTCGCCAGCCTGGCCACGTTCGTGCAGCTCATCGGCATCATCGCCGTGGCGGCGCCGTCGGTCCTGGCCGACCTCTGGCCGGCAGCGGTCGTCGGCGCCGGGGCCATCGCGGTGTCGGCGTTGGTGGGCGCACGACGCCGACACCGTCCTGGGCTCGACCATCACAACCGCGCCCCCGATCCCGACCAGCTCGACGAGGACACCGCCGGGGCCCGACGACCGGGCCCACCAGAGGAGGAGCTCGCCGACGATGAGGTGGTGGCCGCCGACCGGCCGTTCGCGCTGCGGCCGGCGCTGGTGCTCGCCGCCATCCTGACCGCGGCGCTCTTCGTGGGCCGGTGGGCGGCCGAGGTGCTCGGACCGGACTGGGCGATCGTGGCCGCCGGCGCCGCCGGCCTCGCCGACGCCCACGCCGGCGCGCTGGGCCCGGCGACGCTCGCCGACGGCGACGTGATCACCGTCGCCGCCGGCCTGGTCGGCATCGGCACCGCGGTGGCGGCCAACACCATGACCAAGCTCGTCGTCGCGGTCGCCGCGGGGAGCTGGCGCTTCGGCCTCCGGGTGGCCCTCGGCCTGCTCCCCGGGGTGGCTGCGTTCTTCGCCGTCCTCGCCGTCACCGCGGCGAGGACCTGACCGACGCGGTCGCCGAGCGGACGCACCGGGTCGTGCCGCCGGGGTCCGGGTCCTGCCACGGCCTGCGGTGCCTGCCGGATCCTGCGGGTGAACCGGCCTCGACCGGACCCGACGCCGCCGGGGCCGGCGGCCTGGCTCAGGCGAGCAGCGCCTCGTAGGCGGCGGCGATGGCCGCGTCGAAGCAGACGAAGCGCACGTCGGCCACGTCGGTGGTGGCGGCCCGCACCGTCGCGACGGCGATCGCCGCCGCCGGCCCGACGGGATAGCCGTAGATGCCCGTCGAGATGGCCGGGAACGCGACGCCGGCGGCGCCCACCTCGTCGGCCCGCTGCAGCGAGGTGCGGTAGCAGGAGGCCAGCAGCTCGGGCTCGCCGTCGTGGCCGCCGCGCCAGACCGGCCCGACGGTGTGGATGATCCATCGAGCCGGGAGGGCGAAGCCCGGCGTCACCTTGGCGTCGCCCGTCGGGCAGCCGCCGAGGGTCCGGCAGTAGGCCACCAGCTCGGGGCCGGCGGCCCGGTGGATCGCCCCGTCGACCCCGCCGCCGCCGAGCAGGGACGAGTTGGCAGCGTTGACGACGGCGTCCACGTCCTGCGTGGTGATGTCGCCGAGCACCACGCGGAGCTCCGGGCTGCTCACGGCGCCGACCGTACCCGGGGGGATGACGCACCTCCCACCACACATATGTATTGACATATATACACGGCTCTGTATGCTCACGGACGTGCCTGCCGCCGCCGTGTTCGACGTCATCGCCGAACCCACCCGCCGACAGCTCCTCGACCTCCTGCGAGGCCAGGAGCACTCGGTCGGCGAGCTGGTCGAGCTGACCGGCCTGCACCAGCCGGGGGTCTCGCGGCACCTGCGGATCCTGCGGGAGGCGGGCCTGGTCGACGTCCGGGCCGACGCCCAACGACGGCTCTACCGGTTGCGGCCCGAGCCGCTCGCCGAGCTCGACGAGTGGCTCCGCCCGTACCGACGGTTCTGGGCGGGCCGCCTCGACGCCCTCGAGCGCCACCTCGACCGCACCAGCCCGCCGCCACCCGGTCGCAGCACGACCGATGAAGACGCCGGCCCCGATCCGTCCGCCACCGACGAAACCGACCACGAGGACACGCCATGACCCCCGACCCCGACGGCACCATCGAGCAGACCGAGACCGGGGGCGTGATCCGGTTCGAGCGCCACCTCCGCCACCCCGTCCCCGAGGTCTGGGCCGCCATCACCGAGCCAGCCCGCCTGGGGGAGTGGTGGCTGCCCTTCCCCGCCGACATCTCGATGGACCTCCGCCCGGGAGGCCACATCACCATGACCGCGTCGGGCGACGAGCCCATGACCATGAGCCTCGAGGTGCTGCGCGTCGACCCGCCCGTGCTGCTCGAGCACACCCACGTGGACGAGGGCTCGCGACTGCTCTGGGAGCTCGAGCCGGACGGCGACGGGTGCATCCTGCGCCTCAGCCACTTCGTGACCGACCCCGCCACCGCCATCGAGAACTGCTACATCGTCGGCCTCCACCAGTCGCTGTCCCGGCTCGAGCCCGCCCTCGCCGGCCGGCCCACGCCCTGGGACTGGGACGGCTTCGCCGAGGACCAGCGCCGCTACGCCGCCGCCGGCTTCGCGCCGTTGCCCGACGACGACGCCACCCCCGGCGCCTGAGCCCCGCCCGACCGCCACCCCGAGGAGCCCGAACCGTGCCCGACCCCGACCAGAAGCTCGTCGTCCGCTGCCTGATGATGTCGATCGACGGCTACGCCAGCGGCCCGAACCAGCGACTCGAGCAACCCTTCGGGGACGACGTCGAGGGCTTCACCGACTGGATGTTCGCCACCCGGTCCGGCAACGAGATGCTGGGCCTCGAGGGCGGCGAGGAGAACGCCGACGACCCCTACGTCGCCCACAGCTTCGACGACATCGGCGCCGTGATCCTCGGGCGCAACATGTTCACCACCTCCCGCGGGCCGTGGACCGACGACGGCTGGACGGGCTGGTGGGGCCCCAACCCGCCGTACCACGCCCCCACGTTCGTCCTCACCCACCACGAGCGCGAGCCCCTGCCCATGGAGGGGGGCACGACGTTCCACTTCGCCACCGGCGGCATCGAGGACACCCTCCAGCGGGCCTTCGCCGCCGCCGACGGCAAGGACGTCCGCCTCATGGGGGGCGCCACCAGCGTGCGCCAGTACCTCGGCGCCGGCCTGGTCGACGAGCTCCACCTGGTCCTCGTGCCGATGCTCATCGGCGCCGGTGAGCGTGTCTTCCCCGAGTCGTCACCGCCGCCCGGCTACACCTGCGTCGAGCACACGGCCACGGAGCGGGTCGTCCACCTCCGCTTCGAGCGCCGCTGACGCGCCCGTGCGTCGGGCGGGCCGCCCGGCGCGCCTCAGACGTTGAAGTCCTCGTGCCCCTTCGCCGGCCGGTAGGTCGCGGCCGAGGACCCGGCGGTCGACGAGAGGAGACCGCGCACCACCAACATGTCGAGCGCGGCCCGCACCTGCTCGAAGTCGTCGCTGCGCAGCCGTTCCGTCACGTCGGTGGGCGTCACCGCGTCGGCGGTGACGCACAGGTCCTTCACGGCCTCGTACACGTCCAGCTCGTCCACGCTCGGCAGCGTAGGAGGCTCAGTCGCGGAAGCCCTTGCCGGCGAGGATCTTCGGGGCGCAACGGTCGATGCGGGCCTCACGGGTCTCGGCCTTCTTGGCGTCCCGGATGTGGAGGTCGTACTCCCGCCGGCGCCCGGGCGTGAGCGCCTCGAAGGCGCGGCGCAGCGCCGGGTCGGCCTCGAGCCGATCGGCCAGCTCGGCGCAGGGCTCGAGCTCCGGGGCGGGCTCGACGGTGAGGCCCTTGTCCTCCACCTCGATGGCGTCCGCGACGTAGTCCTTGATGATCTCGGCCTGGTCGGTGACCTGGTCGACCGAGGTGAACTCGAGGCGCTTCGCCGAGCGGCTGTTCTCGCCCTGGGACCGCAGGAGGCCGGCGGGATCGTCCAGCAGGGCGCCCTTGAAGAACATGAGGGAGAGGAAGTTCTTCATGGGCTGGAAGATCGCGATGTTGCGACCCTCGTGGCCGTAGCAGGGCTTGCCCCACTTGATCTCGGCGGTCAGGCCGCTCTCGAGCAGGATCGGCTGCAGGGCGGTCATCTCCGCGACCCACCGGTCCTGCCGCCCGATGAACGCCTCCACCTTCGGGTTCGTCTCCACGCCGGGCGAGCGTAGGCGGGGGCCGCCGCGCCGTCTCGGACGTGGGGGAGCGGCGGACGGCCGCGTGTGGCTAGCCCTTGACGACCTTGGTGCCGGGGAAGTCCTCGCTGTCACGCCACTGCTCGAGGAAGCCGGCGTACTCCAGGATGCTGCCGGTGTAGACGAGGTTCCGGAGGGTCTTCTCGTCGCGGCTGAGCTCGCTGTTGTAGTAGCCGGGGGTGCACGTCGCCGAGTAGCCGGCGATCAGGCGCGACTGGTCGAGCAGCACGTGCCACCAGTCCTCCTCGGCCTCGGGGTCGGCCTCGATGGTCACCACGCCGTCCTTCTCGCAGGTGGCGATCGTCCACGCCACGTGCTTGGCCGACTCGGCGAGGAAGTGCAGGAAGTTGGTGCCGAAGCCGGCCTGCACGATCCCGATCATGAACATGTTCGGGAACTCGGCGGAGAGCACGCCGTACAGCGTGTGGGGCCCGTCGGACCACCGCTCGGACAGCGCGAGGCCGCCGCGGCCCTTGGGGTCGAACCCGAGGCGGCCCGCCAGCTCGGTGGTGACCTCGTAGCCCGACGCGAACACGAGCACGTCGACCGGGTACTCCTCACCGGCCACGACCACGCCGTCGGCGGTGATGCGCTCGACCCCCTGGCCGTCGGTGTCGACGAGGTGCACGTTGGGACGGTTGAACGACGGCAGGTACTCGTCGTGGAAGCACATGCGCTTGCAGTGCTTGCCGTACCAGGGCTTGAGCTTGGCCGCGGTCTCCGGGTCCTCGACGATGGCGTCGACGCGCCGGCGGAGCTTCTCCATGCTCTCGAAGTCCGAGCGCTCGAGGGCGGCGGCCTCCTCGAGGGAGTCGACCTTCACGTGGGTGTCCTCCCACATGTACTCGGTCCAGCCGTCCTTCACGAGGTCGACCTCGGGCTTGGCCCCGGTGACCGCCTGGGTGAAGTTGCGGATGCGCTCCTGCTGCCACCCCGGCTTCAGGCTCTTGAACCACTCCACGTCGGTCGGGCCGTTGTTGCGCTCGCCCACGGCGGACGGCGTGCGCTGGAAGACGTAGACCTCCTTCGCGGTCGTGGCGAGCTGGGGGACCACCTGCACGGCGGTGGCACCGGTACCGATGATGCCGACCCGCTTGTCGGCCAGCTTGTCCATGCGCTCGGTGGGCCCGCCGCCGGTGACGGCGTAGTTCCACCGACTCGTGTGGAACGCCTCGCCGGCGTAGTCGGCGATCCCCGGGATGCCCGGGAGCTTGGGCTTGGCCAGGATGCCGCCGGCGGTGACGAAGAACCGGGCCCGGATGTGGTCGCCCCGGTTCGTCGTGATGCGCCAGCGACCGGCCTCGTCGTCCCACTCGGCCTCGTCGATCTCGGTGTGGAAGAGGGCATGCGGGTAGAGCTCGAAGTGCCGGCCCATGAGCTGGCAGTAGGCGAAGATCTCCGGCGCGCTCGCGTACTTCTCGGTGGGCATGTAGCCCGTCTCCTCGAGCAGCGGGAGGTACGTGTACGACTCCACGTCGCACATGCAGCCGGGGTAGCGGTTCCAGTACCAGGTGCCGCCGAAGTCGCCGGCGACGTCGACGATCCGGATGTCGTCGACCCCCTGGGACTTGAGGTTGATGCTCGTGAGCATCCCCGCGAAGCCGGCACCGAGCACGAGCACCTCGACGTCCTCGTCCACCGGTTCCCGGCTGATGTCGCCCTCGAGGAAGGGGTCGAAGTCGAACTTCTCGAACGCCCCGGTGAGCTCCTGGAACTGGCTCACGCCCTCGCGGCGGATGCGCTTGGCCCGCTCCTGCTGGTACCGCTCGCGCACCTCCTCCAGCGACGGGGTGGGGCCGGGCTCGGACTGCGTCATGGGGGCATCTCTCCGGTCGCCGGGGAACCTGCCGTGCGCCCGCCCGCACCGCGGCCGGGCGCCGCCGACGATCGCACGGACGATCGCGGCTCCCTAGGGTCCAACGGCCCTAATTGTAACGCGTTTCAATTCCCGTCAGCGAGCCAGGCGGACGGCCACGGTGGCGAGCACGTCGATGCCTCGGCGGCAGGCCTCCGGGGTCGAGTACTCCCGTGGGTTGTGGCTGATGCCCTCGTGCTCGCCGGGCACGAAGATCATCGCCGCGCGACCGATGTGGGCGAGCTCCTGGGCGTCGTGGCCGGCACCCGAGCGCAGCGAGCGGCGCGAGTAGCCGAGGTCGTCGGCGGCGGCCGCAACGGCACCTCGGAGGCCCTCGTCGAAGTCGACCGCCCGGGTGAGCGCGAGCCGCTGGGTGGTGGCCGTGAGCCGGCCGTCGTGCTCGGCCTCGAGGTCGTGGAGGAACGCCGCGAACGCGGCCTCGGCCCGGTCCATGGCGGCGTCGTCGGGGTTGCGCAGGTCGATCGTGAAGGTCGCCCGACCGGGAACGACGTTGGGCAGGCCGGGGTGGAGGTGCAGCCCGCCGACCGTGGCGCGGAGCTCGCCGAACGCCCCCGAGTCGGCCATGGCCCGGAGGTGCACGACCGCCCGGGCCGCGGCCAGGCCGGCGTCGGCCCGACGCTCCGTGGGCGTCGCGCCGGCGTGGCCGAACCGCCCGTCGAGGGTGACCTCCTGCCACGAGATGCCCTGCACCCCGGTCACGACGCCGATCTCCTCCCCGCCGGCGGCCAGCACCGGGCCCTGCTCGATGTGGCACTCGAGGTAGGCGTGCGGCGGCGCCAGCACCGGATCGTCCGGCCCGTCGAAGCCGTGGCGGGCGAGCTCGGCGCCGAGGGTGGCGCCGTCCCGGTCGGTGAGGGCGAGGGCCTCGTCGAGGGGGACCCGTCGCGCGGCGACGGCGCTGCCGAGCATGTCGGTGCGGAAGCGCACGCCCTCCTCCTCGGTGAAGAAGGCCACCTCGACCGGGTGGGTCGTGGCGATGCCGAGCTCGTCGAGGCGGCGGACGACTTCCAGGCCCCCGAGCACGCCGAGGCAGCCGTCGAACGCGCCGGCGGTGGCGACCGAGTCGATGTGCGAGCCGAGGATGACGGGCGCGGCGCCGGGGTCGGTGCCGTCCCGGCGGCCGTAGACGTTGCCGACCGCGTCGATCCGCACCGCGAGGCCCAGCGCCTCCATCCAGGCGATCACCTGACGCCGGGCGGCGGCGTCGGCGTCGGTGAGGGCGAGCCGGTTGACACCGACCAGCCCGGTGCGCTTGTCGGTGTACGCGCCGATGCGGGCCAGCTCCATCAGCGACCGCCACAGCCGGTCACCGTCCACGGTGATCACGTCGTCGCCCACGGGCGCCTCCCTCCGCTCTGCTCATCGACGGCCCTGTCCGCCCGGTCCGCCCGACAGCATGCCGGTCCGGCACCCCGGTGGCAGCATGGCGGCGTGCACGAAGACGGCGGTCGCGGGTGGTGGCCGCCGGCGCACCCGTGGGCCGAGCGGCGGGACGAGGCGCTCGCCCTGCGGAGCTCCAGGTACTCGTGGCGGCTGCCGATCCTGCTGGCCCTGGTGCTCCTCCTGTTGGGTACCACGCTCGTGCGGGGGCTCGGCCGGGCCGATCCCGTGGCGATCGGCGTCCCGCTCGTGCTGGGCGCCGGGCTGCTCGTGCTCCTGGCCAAGGCGCTCGACGCCCGGATCGAACGGCGGGCCGGCAGCGCTGTGGTCCTCGAGCCGCCGGCGCTGCGGGAGCTGCGCGGCCTCCACGGGCTCGACCGGTTCGACCTGGCCGAGGTGCCGTCGTGGCTGGCCGACGTGCGGGCGTTGCGGGAGCGCGCCGACGGCACCCCCGTCCGGGTGGTCGCCGCCCTCCGGCGCGAACGCGAGCTCGTCGTCGCATTCGTGACCGGTGGCGGCACCCGGGACCTCGTGGTCGTCCGCCGGCTGCCCGTCGACGTCGGCGCCTTTGCAGTACGTCCACGGCGCACGCCCGACACCCGGGTCGGCGCCGGCGTCGGCGAGCTCTACGACGTGGTGCCCGACTCCGACGCGGTCCCCGCGCCGCTCGCCACCTGGCTCGCGACGGAGCGCCCCCGCCTGCGCATCGAGGGCGCCGGCCACTGGCTGGTGCTCCAGCCGCCCACGGACCGCCCCCCATCGAACGGCGACGCCCTCGTGGCGACCGCCAGCGAGGCGATCGTGGTGGCCGACCAGCTCGCGGGCCGCCTCGGGGCCTGAGCGCCGCGATCCTGCGAAACGCCCCTTGACCCTCACGTCGCGGGAGGTCGTACGGTCGCCGCCATGAGCGAGACGACGGGGGAGCGGCTGCTGCGGGTCGGTGAGCTGGCGGACGCCGGCGGGGTGACCGTGCGGGCGCTGCACCACTACGAGGCGGTCGGGCTGGTGACGCCGACCGACCGCACCGAGGCCGGGTACCGGCTCTACGGCCCCGACGCGGTTGACCGCCTCTACCGGGTGAGCCTGCTGCGCCGCCTCGGGCTCTCACTCGACCAGATCGGCGCCGCCCTGGCCGGTGACGACTGGGGCCTGGCCGACGCCCTGCGCCGCCACGTCACCCGCCTCGACGACGAGATCGCCCGACAGGCCGAGCTGCGCCGGGCGGTGATGGGCGCGCTCGGCGCCACGACCGACCACGACGACCCGACCGACGAGCTCCTGGAGGTGCTCAACGCCATGGAACAGTCCGACCACGGCCTCCGCCGCCGCATCTCGATCCTCGTGTACCGCGACCTCGCCGCCGCCCACGACGAGCTGGTCGACGTCTTCGGGCTCACGCCCGGCGAGGTCACCCTCGACCCCGACGGCAACGCCGTGCACGCCGAGCTCTACGCCGGCGACGGCGTGGTGTGGCTCCACCCCGAGACCGACCAGTTCGCGCTGGCGTCGCCCCAGACCCTCGGTGCTGGCACGGCGACGATGGCGGTGATGGTCGACGACGTGGACGAGCACCACCGACTCGTCGCCGCCAAGGGCGCCGAGATCGTCTACGCGCCGGTCGACCAGCCCTACGGCTTCCGGGAGTACAGCGCCCGGGACCGTGAGGGCCACCTCTGGTCGTTCATGAAGGAGCTGCCCGCCGCCTGAGCGGACGGCGTCGCTCGACCACCTACCTTGGGGGCGTGCGCGACGTCGACGCCGAGGAAGCCCGCCGCCGGCTGTGCGCCCTCGGGGACGTGCTGCGGGACACCGTGATCGCCTCACGGGGCGTCGACATGGCGGCCATCGAGGGCGAGACCGCCGCCGACACGATCTACGCCATCGACAAGATCACCGACGAGGCCCTGCTCGACTGGTTCGCCGAGCACTGGACCGACGTCGAGCTCGTGTCCGAGGGCCTCGAGGAGCCGGTGGTGCTGGGCGACCCGCAGTGGACCGTGATCGTCGACACCGTCGACGGCACCCGGGGCCTCATGTACGACAAGCGACCGGCGTGGGCCCTCGCCGGCGCCGCGCCGCACGGTGGTCGCCTCGGCGACATCGTGGCCGCGGCGATGACCGAGCTGCCCACGACGAAGCAGGGCCTTGCGGACCAGGTGAGCGCCGTCCGGGGCCGGGGCCTGGTGACCGAGCGCGTCGACCTCCGCACCGGCGAGCGCACGCCCCTGGCCCTCCGCCCGTCGACCGCCACCGATCTCGAGCACGGCTTCGCCCAGGTGGCGAAGTTCTTCCCGCCCGGCAAGACCGACCTCGTCGCCATCGAGGCCGCCGTGTTCGACCACCTCGGCGCCAGCGTGGTGTTCGACGACGAGTACATCTGCTCGGGGGGTCAGCTCTACGAGCTGCTCTCCGGGCGCGACCGCTTCACGGCCGAGCTCCGCCCGGTCGTCGACCCGGCCGCGCTGGCGTGCCACCCCTACGACCTGTGCACGGCGATGCTCCTCGAGGAGGGCGGCGGCGTGGTCACCGACCCCTGGGGCCGGCCGCTCGACGTGCCCCTCGACACGACCACGCCGGTGGCCTGGGTGGGCTTCGCCAACCCGGCGTTGGCGGCCAAGGTCGGCGGCGTGTTGAACGACGTGCTCCGCGACGCCGGGTTCAGCCCGCCGACCGCCGCCCCCTGATGTCGCCGCCGGAGCCGGAGCCCACCTGGGAGCCGCGCCGGCACCCGTTCCGGGGCGACTGCGTCCTGTTCACCGCACACCCGGGGGGCCCGGCCCGACTGATCCGCTGATCCGCTGAGGGCGACGCGCCGGACGGCGCCGGTCGCTCAGGCGGTGGCGCGGACGAGCCAGGCGGCGCCCGACAGCTCGATGCCGTCCGGGGTCTCGTGCGGGCGCACGGCGTCGGCGGCGCGGGCCATGGCGTCGGCGACGACCTCGGGCGCCGCCTCGGCGAAGAGGACCCGACCCATCCCGGTGGTCTCGAGGAACCTCGCGGCGTCCTCGGCGTCGTTGCCGACCCAGACCGGCGCGGTGACACCCTCGATGTCCACCCCCGCGAACCCGGCCTCGCCGAGCAGCGCGGCGACGCGGTCACGGTCGGCGAAGGCGAAGGGGCTCGGTGCGTGGGGATCGGCGGGCACCGGCAGCGGGAGCACCTCGGCGACCGCCGCCGCCGGCAGGAACATCCACTCGTTGTCGAACAGGGACTGCCAGCAGGCGAAGACGAACCGGGCGCCCGGAGCCAGGGAGGCCCGGAGGTTGGCGAAGGCGGCGACCGGGTCGTCGAAGAACATCACCCCGAAGCGGCTCGTGGCGGCGTCGAAGGGGTCGGTGGGCGTGCGCCACCGCGAGGCGTCGGCCTGGATCAGCTCCACGTGGTCGAGGCCGGCGTGCTCGGCCCGGGACCGGGCCACCGCCAGCATGTCCGGCGAGAGGTCGACGCCCACGACGGCGCCGTCGGGCGCGACCGCGGCGCCCACGGCGAGCGCCACGTCGCCGTTGCCGCAACCCACGTCGAGGACCCGCTCGCCCGGCGAGGGGGCCAGCGCGTCGACGAGCAGCGCGCCGTAGTGGCGAAGCACCCGCGTGTACCGGTCGGCGTTGGTGGCCCAGTGCTCGCCTTCGGCGTTCTCCCAGTCGCTCATCGCCCCATCTTCCTCCTTGGACGGCGAGGGCGCACCTGAACGCTCTACGCGCCGTTGGTGGGCAACTCCAGGATGCTCGCGGCGAGGGCGGCGATGGGGCTGCGCTCGGAGCGGCTGAGGGTGACGTGGGCGAAGAGGGGGTCACCCGTGAGCGCGCTGATGACCGACATCACGCCGTCGTAGCGGCCGACCCGAAGGTTGTCCCGTTGGGCGATGTCGTGGGTGAGGACGACCCGGCTGCCCTGGCCGAGGCGGCTCAGCGCAGTGACGAGCACGGGGCGCTCGTACTGCTGGGCCTCGTCGAGGATCACCCAGGTGTCGACGAGCGTGCGCCCCCGGATGTGGGTCAGGGGCAGCACCTCGAGCAGGCCGTTGCTGACGACCCGGTCCATGGTCGCCGGCGGCGCGATCGCCTCGAGGGCGTCCATGACCGCCGCGCCCCAGGGCGCCATCTTCTCCTTCTCGTCGCCGGGCAGGAAGCCGAGGTCCTGGCCGCCGACGGCGAAGATCGGGCGGAAGACGCAGATCCGCTTGTGGGTGCGCCGGTTGAGCACGGCGTCGAGGCCGGCGGCGAGGGCCAGCACCGACTTGCCGGTGCCGGCGGGCCCGCCGAGCGACACGATGCCGACGTCCGGGTCCTCCAGCAGGTCGAGGGCGACGCGCTGCTCGGCGGAGCGCCCGACGACGCCGAAGACCCCGTCGGCGGAGCGCAACAGGTACGCGCGCTTGTCCGGGTGCATCCGGGCGAGGGCGGAGCGGCCGCCATCGCGCAGCACCAGGCCGGCGTGGCAGGGCAGCTCGCCCGCCTGGTCGAGGTCGACGAACCCCTCGTCGTAGAGCTGGTCCACCACCCAGGGCTCGACGTCGAGCTCCACCAGGCCCGTCCACTCGTTGCGGGGCGCGAGCTCGTTGCGGTACTCCTCGGCGCCGAGCCCGAGGATCGAGGCCTTCAGGCGCAGCGGCAGGTCCTTGGTCACCACGACCACGTCGAGCCCCTCGCGGGCGAGGGCGTCGGCCACGGCGAGGATGCGGCTGTCGTTGCTGGCGTCCCGCATGGGCGCCGGCAGCAGCGAGCCGTCCACGTGGTTGATCTCGATCCGGATGGTCCCGCCGTGGTCGAGGGGGATCGGCTGGGTCAGCGACCCGTGGCGGGTCCGCAGCCCCTCGAGGTGGCGCAGCGCGCCCCGGGCCATGTAGCCGAGCTCGCCGTGGTGGCGCTTGGCCTCGAGCTCCGACAGGACGACCAGCGGCAGCACGACGTCGTGGCCGTCGAAGCGCTCGAGGGCGAGCGCGTCGGCGAGCAGCACCGAGGTGTCCAGCACGTAGGTCCGCCGCTCGGCGCGGGCCTCCGGGTCGAGGGGGACCGTGCTCATGGGGCGCCTCCGGCGCGGGTGAGGCCTGCGGGGATCGCGCCATTCTTCGACGGCGGCCCGCGGCGGTGGTGGATGGGTGGGCGCCCGCCGGAGAATTCACCCGCCCGACATCGTCCCGTGGCGGGCCCACCCCCGGTGGGGCGACGTTCAGATCTCGTCGGGCACGTCGTAGGTCGCCTGGTAGCGGGCGAACCGGGCCCGCTCCGCGTCCGCGTCCAGCCCGAAGTCGGCGAGGGCGTAGCGGTGCTCGCCGTGGGCGCCCTTCGGCCGGCGGGCCAGGTGGTCGCGCACCGCTTCGCCGAGCCCGGCCGGCGCCGGGCGGTCGAGGCGCTCGTAGATCCCGAGCACGATCGCGGCCGGATCGGCCATGAGGTCGGCGTAGCGCACGTCGACGAACTGGTCGTCGGGCAGCGCGCCGGAGGAGCGGGCGTCGAGGGTGTCGTCCAGCATCAGGGCGTACCCGAACGAGATGAGGGGAGCGAGGCCCTCGACGTCGACCTCCTCGCAGCGCATCGAGCGGATCGTGCCCATGAGGCTGACCGTCGACGGCACCGTCTTGAGCGGGTCGCGGTGGAGCTGCACCACCCGGGCGTCGGGGTAGACGGCGAAGAGGGTGCGCAGCTGGCTGAGGTGGCTCGGCGCCTTGCAGACCCAGCCGTTCCCCGCCGGTGCCCGCCGCTGGAGCGTCTGGAGCACCCGGCGGTGGTAGCGGTAGGCCTCGGTCTGGTCCGAGGCGACGAGGTGACCGGAGTAGGTCGGGATCTCGTAGGTGCCGCCCCACTGGTCGGACAGGAACTCGAGCATCGTGGCGAAGATGCACTCGTTGGGCTCGTCGCCGGCGTTGTGGTGCATCGTCTCGTAGGCGGGCTGGAGGTCGCCCCACGCCCGGTGCACGGCGTCGCCGGCCGCCCGGGCCGCGGCCTGCTCGTCGGGCGTGCCCACCGCCTCACCCGGGTGGAGCAGCTCCCAGGTGAGGGGCACCCGGTTGCCCGGGTCGAGGGCGAGGAGCTCGTGGAGGATCGACGTGCCGGAGCGACCCGTGCCCACGACGAAGACCGGCGCGGTGACCGCGTCGCCGAGGATGCTCGGGTCCGCGGTCCAGCGGGCGGCCAGCAGGAGGCGTTGGCGCAGGGCCCGCAGCAGCTCCGTGCGGGCCACGAGCCGGCCGAGGGTGGTGAGCCGCGCCTCGTCCTCGAGGGCGGCGACGAGCACGTCGAAGTGCGGCCGCCACGTGTCGCCCCCGAAGTCGTCCAGGTGGGTGCTCGCCCGGGCGGCGGCGAGGAGGTCGTCGGGGTCGAGCGAGACGAGGTGCTCGGCGCCCCCCACTGCGGCGCCGTGGGCGTCGAGGCGCGTGACCCACTCGGGGACGGGGGGAGGGAACCAGGCCACCGGTCAGCCCCAGCGCCGCTGCGCAGCGAGCCGACGGGCGGCGAGGACCCGCCGGCGCTCGTCGGCGTCGACCACCGGGTGGCCCGCCGGGAGCGCGCCGCGTAGGTCGGCGAGCGGGATGACCCGGGCGGTCGGGTGCGGCTTCGTGCGGGCGCCGACGTACCGGTACACGGCCATGCCCACGGCCTGGGCCTCGGGGTCCAGCCAGTTCGGCACGCCCGGGTCGTCCTCGGCGACGACCAACCGGACCACGCCGTCGTCGTCGACGTGGGCCTGGGCCCCGTTCAGGCTGGTGGGGCGCTCGTGGAACGCCCCCGAGTCGAACCAGTGGAGGTGATGGATCGACCAGTTCCAGTAGTGGGCGTCCGGCACGGGATGCTCGACGAGGAGGGCCTCGCCCGGTTCCAGGTCGAAGCAGCCGCCGCCGTAGGCGATGCTCGGCGCCCCGCCGGGGGGCGTGTTGGGCGGGGTGAAGGTGTTGTGGTCGAGCAGGTCACGACTGGCTCCGGCGTAGGCCGCCCAGTAGGTGACCGACTCCTCCACCCAGCGGGCGGCGCGCTCGAGCGCCTCGGCCACCGCATCGGGCGATGGCGGGGGCGCGGGCACGCCGGTGCGGTCGAGCCGCTCGATCGAGAAGGACGCCACCGGGTCGGCCGCCCAGTCGTAGAGGTACTGGCGGATGAGCAGCAGCCGGGTGGCCGGGTCGGTCACCAGGGTGGCGCCGGGCGTGCCCGGCGGCCCGATGACGAGCCGGAGGGCGCCGTCCCTGGCCACGACGCCGTCCGCCGCGCCCACCAGGTCGGTCAGCGCGACCTCGGCGTGCACGCCCACCTCGCCGAGGTGCATGTCGCCTTCGACGAGCGAGAACAGCGCCTCGTGCACCCCGCCCACGTCGCCGCGGAGGACGTAGACCGCCCCGGGGTCGATCGCGCACCGCTCGTAGACGTTGTCCGGGTTGGGGGCGCCCCACTGCGACCAGGGCTGCTCGTAGCGGTGCAGCGTCGGGTGGGCGGGGTCCGCGTGCTCGAGCTCGGCCTCGAGGGCGAGGGCCGACTGGCGGGCCAGGTGGCGCACGGCGACGGCCCGGTTCGCCGGGTCGGTGGGGTACCCGGCCTCGTCCAGGCGGCCGACGAGCGCGCCGGCGCGGTCCACCCACGCCCGCCACGCCCCGCTCGCCGGATCGCCGGCCGTCGACTCCTCGTCCATCGCCACCCCCGGGCTCGTCGCCCCGAGTCTCGCACCAGCACGCCGCCGACCGTGGCTAGGGTCCTGCCGACACCGAACCGGGAGGCGCCGTGCGGTCACGATGGGGGAGCAGGAAGGTGCTGGTGGCGCTGGTCGCGGCCGGCGCGCTGGTGGTCGCGGGGTGCAGCTCCGACGGCGAGGACTCGGCCGACGGCACCGGCGGCGACGCCGCCACCACCACCACCACGACGGCCGCGGCGGCGCCGGACCCGTTCGTCCACGACGTGGTCGCCGCCCTCGCGAGCGACGAGCTCGAGGGCCGCGACGACGGCACCGCCGCCTCGGTCGGCTCGCAGGACGTCATCATCGAGCAGCTCCAGGCCATCGGGGCCGAGCCGCTGTCGGGCAGCGCCGACGACCCCGACGCCTACCGCCAGACGTTCGCCAACGGCACCAACGTCCTCGCCGTGATCCCCGGCGGTGAGCTCGCCGACGAGTACGTCGTCGTCGGCGCGCACTACGACCACCTCGGCCACGACTGCGACGGCATCACCACCGAGGACGACATCTGCAACGGCGCCACCGACAACGCCGCCGGCGTGGCCGCCGCGCTCGCCGTGGGCAGGGCCATCGCCGAGGGGGACGAGGCGCCGCGCCGCAGCGTGCTGCTCGGCTTCTGGGATCGGGAGGAGGACGACTTCGCCGGGTCGCTCCAGTTCCTCGACGAGCCGCCGGTCCCGCTCGACGACGTCGTCGGCTACGTGAACTTCGACATCCAGGGCGCCAACCTCTCGCCGGCGCTGACGGACGTGACGGTCATGGTCGGCGCGGAGACGGGCGGCCCGAACCTGGAGGCGGCGGCCACGGCGGCGGCCGACGGATCCGACCTGACCACCCTCGACCTGAGCCTGCTGTTCGGCCAGGGCCGCAGCGACCACGCCGTGTTCGCCGCAGCCGGCATCCCGGTCGTGTTCTTCACCGACGCCAACGCGCCCTGCTACCACACCACGGGCGACGAGCTCGAGATCGTGGACTTCGACAAGCTCGACCAGCAGATCGGCACCGCGTTGCGCCTGACCGAGGAGCTCGCCGCCACCGACGAGGTCCCCGAGTACACCCCGGACACCCCGGCGGCGACCTTCGAGGACGCGCAGTCGATGCTCGCCATCCTCCAGCAGGCCGAGCCCGACTTCGCCCGCTTCTCCGCCGCCGACGAGGCCGCCTCGCAGCAGTTCCTCACCGACCTCACGGCCATCGTCGACGCCGGTCCCGACGCCTTCGACGACGCCGCGGTCGGCACCCTGCTCCAGGGCTCGGTCGGCATCGTCTCCGCCCTCAGCACCGGCGAGTGCGACGGGTTCCTCGATGGCTGAGCCCCGCCTGGCGAGCCTCGGCGCCTGAGCGCCGCAGCGCGGGCGGTCAGCCCACGGCGCCCAGGCCCTCCCCGAGGACCTTGGCGCCGAGCACGAGCAGGATGATCATCATGATCACCGCGTTGTGGGCCGCCATGTAGGCCTTCACCTCGGCGAGGAAGTGCTCCGCCCGCTTCCCGCCGACGAAGTAGACGAGCACCGCACCGACGGTCGTGACCGAGGCGATGGCGACGAACACGGCCACGGCGGCCGCCTCCTCGCCCGTGGTGATGCCGGGGACCTGCGCGATGGACGCCGCCGCCGCGAGGGTGAGGACCAGGTTCTTGGGGTTGAGGCCCGACAGCAGCACGCCGGCACCCAGGGCCTGGCCCGGCGGGAGCTGGTCGATCTTGGCCATCCACGACGGCAGCTCCGGTTCAGCCCCGGGCGCCGGCCGCTTCTCCCACTGGCGCTTGGCCATCACCAGGAGCAGGACGCCCAGCCCGACCTTCATCCAGTTGATGGAGTCCGACGTGCCGCTGCCCGCCGTCGACGCGTCGCCCGAGGCGCCGGTGAGGGCGAGGACCGCGACCGCCACGACCGAGAGGCCGAGGACCCAGCCCAGGGCGAAGGCAGGACCGTCGGTGCGGGCGCGCGGGGTGCCGAGCATCAAGATGACGGCCACGATCGGGATGGGGCTCAGGGCCACGCCGAGGGCGGACGGCAGCGCACCCCCGATGGCCTGGGTGAGGGCGGAGGCGAGCACCCCGCGTGTCTAGCCGACGGCCGCCCCCGCTGTCGGCGACCGGTGACGACCGGCAGGATCGGCGATCGAGCGGGCTACTCCCCGGCGTGCTCGCGCAGGATCACGACCGGGCACGGTGCGTTGTTCACCAGGTGGGTGCTCACCGACCCGAGCAGGGCACGGCGGATGGCCCCGTGGCCACGGGACCCGGCGACGACGACGTCGACGGCGCGCTCCTGGGCCACGGCGCACAGCGTCGGGCCGATGTCGCCGCTCTCGGCGACGGGGGTGACCGTGGCGCCGGTGCCGCCCAGCGCGGCGATGGTGCGGTCCAGCGCCTCCTGGGCCTCCGCGTTGGCGCCCGCCCACGCCGCCTCGATCTCCTCGGGGGCGGCCACGCCGCCGGCGAAGCCGGACTCGAACCCCTCCGCCGCGACCGACGGCGCCTCCACCACGCAGACCACCACGATCTCGGTCGGTTCGGCGAGCAGCGGCAGGGCGCGCCGGGCCGCCTCCACGGCGGCCTCCGAGCCGTCGGTGCCGATCAGGACCTTCATGGCTGCTCCTCGGGTGGCGGGGCGGGGGCCTCAGCTTCGCACGCTCGCTCCTCGACGCGTTCCCCGCCCAGCGGCGGGGTGCCCCGGTAGCGTGCACCCCCATGGCCGAGCCCGACGCCGCCGCGGTCGCCGCGGGTCACGGGGTGGTCAAGCGGTTCGGGAGCACCACGGCGCTGGCCTCGGCGGACTTCGCCATCGGTCGCGGGGTCACCGGACTACTCGGCCCCAACGGGGCCGGCAAGACGACGCTCATCGGCCTGCTCCTGGGCCTGCACCGCGCCGACGAGGGTCGGGTCACCGTGTTCGGGATGGACCCCGGGCGGCTGGGCGCCGAGGTCCGCGAGCGGGTCGGCTACGCCCCCGAGCACCACCGCCTGCCGCCCGACGTCAAGGCGCAGGACTTCGTGCGCCACCTCTGCGAGGTGCACGGCCTGTCCCCTCGTGAGGCGGCCGCCCGGGCGAGCGACGCGCTCTGGCAGGTGGGCCTGGGTGAGGAGCGCTTCCGCCCGCTGGGCACGCTGTCCACCGGTCAGCGCCAGCGGGTGAAGATGGCCCAGGCCGTCGCGCACGACCCCGCGCTCGTCCTGCTCGACGAGCCCACCGACGGCCTCGACCCGGTCCAGCGCGACCAGATGCTGGCCCTGATCCGCCGGGTGTCCGACGAGTTCGGCATCGACGTCGTCCTGTCGTCGCACCTGCTCGACGAGGTCGAGCGCATCTGCGACTCGGCGGTGATCCTCAGCGACGGCAAGGTGGTCGCCGGCGGCACCCTCGACGCCCTGCGGGGCGACAGCGAGGGGCTCGTCGTCGAGCTGACCGCCGGCGCCGATGCCGTCGTCGCCTGGCTCCGCCAGGCGGGCTGCGAGGTCACCCCGGACGGGCATCGACTGATCGTCACCCGGGGCCGCGCCGCGGCCGACCACGACCTCGCCGACCTGGTGCGGGACGCGGTCGTGGCCGGCGAGGCCCACCTGCGCCGCCTGGTGCCGCAGACCGTGACCCTCGAAGAGGTCTTCCTGGACGTGTCGGCGTGACCAGCGGGGGAGCGCGGTGAGCGCGGCCGACGGCGCCCGGATCCTCGAGGGGGGCTACCGCCGCTTCGAGGGCCAGCGCACGGGTGTGCGGGGCGCGGTCGAGAGCGTGGCCACCCACACCACCCAACGGGCCCTCGGGCTGCGGCGGGCGGCGCGCTACAAGATCCTCCCGGTGCTGGCCGCGGCCCTGGCCTACGTGCCCGCCATCGTCTACGCCGGACTCGCGGTGCTCATCCCCGACGAGCTCGGCCGCAACCAGCTGCTACCGACCTACGCCGAGTACTACTTCTTCATCACCGCGGCGATCGTGGTCTTCACCGCGTTCGTCGCCCCCGAGGTGCTCTGCACCGACCGGCGCACCGGCATGCTGGGCCTCTACCTCGCCTCGCCGCTGACCCGCACGACCTACCTGCTGGCCAAGGCCACCGCGGTGCTCGGGGTGCTGGCCATCGTCACCCTGGGGCCGCCGCTGTTCCTGCTCCTCGCCTACGTGCTCGTGGGCAGCGGCCCCGACGGGCCCGCCGACGTGGCGCTCTTCGCCGTGCGCATCGTGGTCGCCGGCACCCTCCTCTCCGCCTTCTTCGGCTCGCTCTCCATGGCCGTGTCGAGCGTGACCGACCGCAAGGCGGTGGCCTCGGCGGCGACGGCCATCCTGCTGCTGCTGTCCGCGGTGGTCACGGGCAGCCTCGTCGGCGGCGCCGGCGCCTCGCCGTACCTGCTCCTGGCCGACCTCTTCGGCCTGCCCTTCGAGGCCGTGGTGCGCATCTTCGGGGAGACCTCGCAGAACCCCGACCTCGCCCAGGTCGGCTCGGTCGTCGTGGTGGGCGCGACCGTGGGCTGGACCCTGCTGGCGTCGACCTTCGTGTGGCTGCGCTATCGGGCCCTGGAGGTCACGCGATGAGCGGGCCCGCCGGCGGCCCGCCCCTGCCCCCGCCGCCGCCCGGCGGGTCGCCACCGCCACCGCCTCCACCTCCACCGCCGCCGCCACCCCCGCCGGTCCCGGTGGGGCCGCCGCCGCCCATCCGGCTGGTCGACGTCTCGAAGTGGTTCGGCGACGTCGTGGCGGTCTCGGACGTGTCGTTCTCGGTGGGGCCCGGCGTCACCGCGCTGCTCGGGCCGAACGGCGCCGGCAAGTCGACCGTCCTGCGCCTGCTCTGCGGGCTCACCCCGCCGTCGCGCGGCGAGGTGCAGCTCTACGGCGCCGACCCGCGTGCGGAACTCGGCCTGTTCGGCCTGCTCGGGCTCGTCCCGCAACAGGAGTCGGTGTTCGAGGCCCAGAGCGCGCTGCAGTTCGTGCGCCTCGCCGCCGTGCTCCAGGGTGTGCCCGATGCCGACGCCGCCGCCCGGCGCGCCCTCGGCATCGTCGACCTGGATCCCGGGATGCGCCGCCGCGTCGCCACCTTCTCGAAGGGCATGCGCCAGCGGGTCAAGGTCGCGGCCGCCCTCGTCCACGACCCGCCCATCGTGGTGCTGGACGAGCCCCTGACCGGGCTCGACCCCCGCCAGCGCATCGCCATGATCGAGCTGCTGCAGCGCCTGGGCGCCGAGGGGCGCTGCGTGCTGGCCTCGAGCCACGTGCTCGACGAGGTCGAGCGCTTCGGCTCCCGCGTGCTCGTGATCGCCCGCGGCCGCCTGGTCGCCGAGGGCGACTTCCACGCCATCCGGGCCCTCATGGACGACCGTCCCCACCGCATCCGGGTCCGCACCGACGAGCCCCGCACCCTCGCCACCGGGCTCCTGGCCTCGGGCGCCGCGGTGGGCGTCCGCCTCGACGGAGGGTCGGTGATCGTGGACACCGACGACGTCGCCGCGTTCCGCCGGGTGATCGCCCCGGTGGCTCGCACCTCCGGCGCCCGCCTCGAGGAGGTGGCCCCGCTCGACGACGACCTCGAGTCCGTGTTCCGGTACCTGGTGGGGGACCGGTGACCGCGCCGGCGACGCCCCGCGTCCGCTCCTTCTCGGTGTTCCCGGCCATCTACCGGCTCCTGCTCACCACCCAGGTGACCCGGGCACGCCTGGCGGCGCTCGGTGGGCTGGGGGCCGCCGCCGTCGTCGTCGGCTGGGCCATCGGCCGCGCCGACCCCGTCGACCCGGTGCAGACCGGCGCCCAATTCGTGAACGCGTTCGGGCTCTCGCTCACGGTCCCCGTCACCGCCCTGGTGTTCGCGAGCGCGGCCCTCGGCGACCTCACCGACGACAGCACGCTCGTCTACCTGTGGCTGCGACCGGTGCGTCGGGCCACGGTCGTGCTGGCGGCCTTCGCCGCGGCCCTCACCGTCACGCTGCCGCTGGTCGTGGTCCCCCTCGTCGTGGCCGCAGCGCTCACCGGCGGCGGCGCGGACCTCGTGGCGGGCACCGCGCTGGCCGCCGCGCTCGGCAGCGTCGCCTACGCCGGGCTGTTCACCGCCCTCGGCCTGCGGGTGCGGCGTGCCCTCGTGTGGGGGCTGCTCTACATCTTCATCTGGGAGGGCTTCGTAGCCCGCGGCGGCGACAACGCGGCACGTCTCGCGGTGCGCTCCGTGACCGCCTCGGTGCTGCAGGCGTGGTCGGGCACCGACCTGCGCCTGGCCGTGTTGGCGACCGCCACGGCGTACGCGGCCCCGTTCGTGGTGGCCGTGCTGGCCCTGGCCTACGCCTCGGTGCGGCTGCACCGCCAGGACGTGGCCTGAGGCGAGCGCCTCCGAGCGACGGACCGGGTCAGGGGCGGAGGGACCGGGGTCAGGCCGGCGCGGGCACGTCCTGCATGCCGTCGAGCAGGTCGCCCATGACCTCCTCGAGGAACTGCACGACCTCGGGCGTGGCCCCGCCCGGCACGCCGCCGTAGATGGCCCCCGAGAGGGGCTGGTCCGTCGGCGGGTTCTTGGCGTAGGCGACCCCCTCGGCGAGGTCCGCGGCGAAGGCCTCGACCACGCCGGGCTGGGTCTGGGGGCGGGTCACGCACATGTGGATCGCGTTCGGGTACTGCTGGCCGTTGAAGCGCCAGCCCTTCTGCGACATCGAGTCGTTCACGTGGTAGATGTCGAACTCGTCCGAGCGGAACGAGAAGCACCACGTCGGGCTGCCCATGATCAGGAGCTCCGGGTGCGAGCGCACGGCGTCCTGCATGGCGAACGAGGTGTCGAAGATGCTCTTCGCGTAGCGGAGGTAGCCCTCCTTGCCGAGGCTCACCATCGAGGCCCAGGTGGCGGCGATGAGGCCGCCCGAGCGGCTGCCGGCCATGCCGGGGCTCATGTACTTGCCGCCGACCCAGTCGGGGGTCATGAAGTAGGCGTGCTGGCGCAGCGCCTTCGACCGGTACGAGAGCACCGACGTCCCCTTCAGGCCGTAGCCGTACTTGTGGGTGTCGGCGGAGATGGTGGTCACGCCGGGGAGGCGGAAGTCGAACACGGGGATGTCGTGGCCGAGCTGCTGGCCCCAGGGGAGGATGAAGCCGCCGAGGCAGCCGTCCACGTGCAGCCCGATGCCGTGCTCCACCGCGAGCTCCGACAGCGCGGCGATGTCGTCGATGGTGCCGTACGGGTAGTTGCCCGCGGAGCCCACGAGGGCCACCGTGTTCGCGTCGATGTGGTCGGCCACCCAGTCGACGTCGACCAGGGTGGTGTCGGGGTCGATCGGGGCCTTCTTGATCTCCATGCCGAAGAGGTGGCCGGCCTTGTCGAAGGCGGGGTGGGCCGTGGTCGCCATGATGAAGTTCGGCGCCGTGATGCCCCGCTCGGCTCGGGCCTGGTCCCGGTAGACCAGCATGGCGGTGAGGATCGAGTCGGTGCCGCCGCCGGTGATCGACCCGCACGGGTCCTCGGCGGCCTCGCCGTGGAGCATGTCGAGGGTCATGGCGGTGATCTCGGCCTCGAACTTCGTCACCGACGGGCAGATGTCGCGCTGCAGCGCGTTCACGTGGGAGAACGCCGCGAACACGCGGTTGAGGAACGCGTAGTGGTCCACGTCGCCGCAGTACATGGTCCCGGAGCAGTGGCCCTGGTTCCAGGAGCGGTCCTCCTGGGCGCCCATCCACTCGACGTCGGCGAGGATCTCGTCGCGGGCGCGGCCCGTCTCGGGGAAGGCCCGGATGACGGGGAAGCGGTCCTCGTACGGGTAGCTGCTCATGGCCGTGAACCTACCGCAGGACGCAGGCCCCACCCGGGGGGCGAAGAGGGGGGCGGACACCATGTGGCACGAACCGTGGGGTACAGGTCATTGATGCCAGCGCCGCCCGTGGGTACCGTCGAGCCGTGCAGTCCCGCCCGGTCGTCGTCCTCGCCTTCGAGGGGGTCCAGCCCCTCGACGTGACCGGCCCCTTCGAGGTGTTCGCCGGCGCCAACGAGGCCCTCGGCGGACCGGTGTACGAGCTCTCGATCGCCGCCCCGGGGCGCGGCGTCGTGCGGTCCGCCTCCGGCCTGGCCCTCGTGGCCGACCGGGACCTGCGCTCCGTGCCGGCGGTGGACACCCTCGTGGTCGCCGGGGGCCAGGGCGTGCACCTCGCCCGGCGCGACCCCGAGGTGCTGGCCTGGGTCGTCGCCACCGCCGGGGGTGCCCGGCGGGTCGCCTCGGTGTGCACGGGCGCCTTCCTGCTGGCGTCGGCAGGTCTCCTCGGCGCCGGGCCCGTCACCACCCACTGGGCGCACGCCGACCGCCTGGCCCGCGAGTTCCCCGACCTCGTCGTCGACCCCGACCCCGTCTTCACCCATGCGGGCGGCGTCTGGACCTCGGCGGGGGTCACGGCGGGCATCGACCTCGCCCTCGCCCTCGTCGAGCAGGACCACGGCGCCGAGCTTGCCCAGCTCATCGCCCGCCATCTCGTGATGTTCCTGCGCCGGCCGGGCGGGCAGAGCCAGTTCTCGGCGCCCATCTGGGCGGCCGCGCCCGCGCCGGGCCCGGTGCGGGCCGCGTGCGACCACATCCACACCCACGTCGACGACGACCTCGGCATCGAGCGGCTGGCCCGGCTCGTCGGCCTGAGCCCCCGCCACTTCCAGCGGGAGTTCCGCCGCCAGGTCGGCCAGCCGGCGGGCCGCTACGTCGACCGCGTCCGGGTCGAGGCCGCACGGCGAGCGCTCGAGGACGAACCCGGCACGACCATCGCGGTCATCGCCCGGCGCTGCGGCTTCGGCTCGACCGAGACGCTGCGGCGGGCCTTCACCCGCCACGTCGGCGTGGCCCCCGACGACTACCGGCGACGCTTCGCCAAGCGCGCCGCCCCCGCCTGACCGCGCCGCCCCGACCGCCCACCGAACCATCCACCGACGACACCCAGGAGTCCCGCCGTGCAGGTCGCCATCCCCCTGTTCCCCAGGTTCACCGCCCTCGACGGCATCGGGCCCTACGAGGTCCTGCAACGGATCCCCTCGATCGACGTCACCTTCGTCGGCCACCGGCGGGGCGAGGTGCGCAGCGAGAACGGCTTCCTCGGCATCACCGCCGACGCCACCTTCGAGGAGCTGCCCGAGCCCGACGTGATCGTGTTCCCCGGCGGGGTCGGCACCCGCCCGCTGGTCCACGACGAGCGGGTGCTCGACTGGGTCCGCCACGCCCACGAGGGCACCCGGCTGACCACCTCGGTGTGCACCGGCTCGCTGGTCCTCGCCGCCGCCGGGCTGCTCGACGGGCTGACCGCCACGACGCACTGGGCGGTGTACCGGGAGCTCGAGGAGCTGGGCGCCGTGCCCACGTCCGACCGCGTGGTCGAGCACCTCGACCGACGGGTGATCACCGCCGCAGGGGTCTCCTCGGGCATCGACATGGCCCTGCGCCTCGTCGAGCTGCTGGTCGACGGGACCGCGGCGCGGGCCGCCCAGCTCATGATCGAGTACGACCCGCAGCCGCCCTTCGACGCCGGGGCGGTCGACAAGGTCGACGACGTGGTCATGACCCGCGTCGTCGAGTACGCCGCAGAGCGGGAGTAGCGGCCCCCGGTCCGCCCCGGGGTCACCGGCGGCGTCACGGGCGCGACACCCGACGGTCACCCCGGAACCAGGGGGGTTGCTGCACGCTCCGGCGCGAGTCGGTGCTACGTTGCCGCGCGACTGAGCACCGCCCCGGGAGGGAAAGCCGGGTCCGGCGTACTCAGGAACCATTGATGCCGACCCACAAGGGGGGTCTCGTGACCCGAAAGACACTGGCTGGCCGACTGCTGGCCTTGCTGGTCGCCCTGATGCTGGTTGCCGCCGCGTGCGGCAGCGACAGCGACAGCGGTGACGAGTCCAGCAGCGACACGACCGCAGGGACGGATGACACCGCCGCGCCCGACACGCAGGCCGGGGGCGACTTCATCGACCTCGGCACCTTCGTCGGCGATCCGCCGGAGCACATCGACCCGGCCCTCAACGTCACGCTCGACGCGTACCAGGTCATCAGCGCCATGTACGACGGCCTGACCGACATCGACGCGAGCGATCCGGCCAACCCGAAGGTCGTGCCCGACGTGGCCGAGTCCTACGAGGCCAACGAGGACGCCACCGTGTGGACCTTCAAGATCCGCGACAACCAGGTCTTCTCGAACGGCGAGGCCATCACCCCGACCACGTTCCTCGACTCCTGGAACCGTGCCGCGTCCCTCGCCGGCGACTACAGCTACCTGATGGGCTTCATCGAGGGCGGCGAGGACGTCGTCAACGGTGACGCCGACAGCATCAGCGGCGTCGAGGCCGACGACGAGAACATGACCCTCACGGTCACGCTCTCGGAGCCGTACTCGAACTTCGACGCCGTCGCCGGCTTCCAGCTCTTCTTCCCGATGCCCTCCGAGGCCATGGGCGCGGATGCCGCCGACTACGAGAACGGGCTGATGGTCGGCAACGGCCCCTACAGCCTCGCCGAGCCCCGCACCGACGAGCAGATCGTCATCACCAAGAACGACGCCTGGGACGGCGACTTCAACGACGAGACGTTCCCGGACCGCCTCGACCAGATCACCTTCGTGACCACGGCCGACCCGGACACCGCCTACAACTCGTTCGAGGCCGGTGAGGGCGACGACGCCAACATCCCGCCCGCCCGCACCCAGGAGGCGCAGGAGAACTACGGCACGACCCTCGACGTCCCGATCCTCGGCTCGTACCACTTCGTGTTCAACCTCGAGGACCCGACCGTCGGCGGCGACGAGAACCTGCTGTTCCGCCAGGCCGTCTCGCAGGCCATCGACCGGGACGAGATCAACGAGGCCGTGTACGACGGCAGCCGCACGACGAGCACCGGCGTGACCCCCGAGGGCATCCCCGGGTTCAAGGCCGACCTCTGCGACTACTGCTCGTACGATCCCGAGGCCGCCCAGGCCGCGTTCGAGGAGTGGACCGCAGCGGGCAACGAGCAGTCGGAGCCCATGCCCATCCAGTTCAACCGTGACGCCGGCCACGAGCCCGTGGCCCAGATCATGGTGGACAACCTCGCCGCCATCGGGATCGACGCCGTCGCCGAGCCCATGGACTCGGAGACCTACTTCTCCGACCTGGCCGACGGCGCCTGCGTGTTCTGCCGTGCCGGCTGGTTCGCCGACTACCCGACGTACGACAACTTCATGTACGACCTGTTCCACTCCGACTCGCTCGGTGGGAACAACTACGGGTTCTCGAACGAGGAGTTCGACTCGCTGGTCGACGAGGCCAAGGCCACCGTCGACAAGGACGCTCAGGCCGAACTGTTCCAGCAGGCCGAGCAGATCCTGCTCAACGACCAGATCGGCGTCGTGCCGATCAACTGGTACCGGGGCGACTACGCCTACGGCGACGACGTGGCCGTCTTCCCGCAGTCGAACTTCGGTTTGATCGCGTGGGAGCAGGTCGCCTTCGCAGCCGAGTAGGCCGAGCACCAGTACCCCGGAGCGTCGGGGGGGGGGGGGGGCCCCGCCCCCCGGGGGGCCCCCCCCCCCCCCCCGCCCCCCCCCCCCCCCGGCCCCCCCCCCCCCCCCCCCCCCGCCCGGGGGGGGGGGCCCCCCCCCCCGCCGGGCCCCCCCCCACCCCCGCTCCACGTCCCCCCGACCATCGAGAGGATCGGTCCGAGTTGTTCGCGTACCTCGTGCGGCGTCTGCTGCTCGTCATCCCCACCGTCTTCTTCGCGCTCTCGTTCCTGTTCTTCTTGTTCTTCGCCCTCCCGGGCGACCCCGCGACGCTCCTTGCCGGCGGCGGTGACCGCAACCCCAACCCCGACGTGGTCGAGCGTGCCCGCGAGCGCTACGGCCTCGACGAGCCGATGTACCAGCAGTTCGGCGAGTACTGGGGCCGCACCGTGCAGTGGGACCTCGGCGAGTCCTTCAAGTCCGGCCGCAGCGTCAACGACATCCTGGGCGAGAAGGCCGTCAACAGCCTCCGCCTGGCCATCTGGGCCATCCTCATCGAGATCGTCGTCGGCATCTCGGTCGGTGTGCTCTCGGCCATCCGAAGATATTCACTCTCGGACAAACTCACGACGATCGCCACCGCGGCGGCGTCGGCCGTCCCCGTCTTCGTGCTGGGCTTCATCCTGCAGTACCTGTTCGCGGTCGTGCCCGAGAAGCAGGGCTGGCCCGACTGGATGCACCTGCGCACGCAGGGCCTCGGGCCCAACACGTGGACCCTCTTCTTCATCCCCACCGGCGAGCAGTGGCGCTACCTCATCCTGCCCGCGGTGACCCTCGCCTGCGTGTCGACCGCCCTCGCCGCCCGCATGACCCGCGGCTCGATGCTCGAGGTGCTCCGGGCCGACTACATGCGCACCGCCCGGGCCAAGGGGCTCAGCGAGCGCAAGGTCGTCACCGGCCACGGCCTCCGCAACGCCATGCTCCCCGTCGTCACCCTGATCGGCATCGACTTCGGCACCGTCATCGGCGCCGCCATCCTCACCGAGACGGTCTTCTCGTGGCCGGGGCTCGGCTCGGCGATCGCGGACGCGGTGAGCGAGCGCGACCTCCCCGTCCTGCTGGGCCTGACCCTCGCCGTGACGATCGCCTTCGCGCTGGTGAACCTGCTGGTCGACATCTCCTATGCGTGGTTCGACCCGCGCATCCGCCTGGGCAAGGAAGCGGAGGCGTAGGGCGATGAGTGGACTGGATCCCCTCTCCGCGGGCATCGGCCTCGAAGACGTCGAGGAGATCGAGGCGGACGAGGAGCTCGCCCCCAAGCCGCTTCGGGCCGATGTCTGGCGGCGCTTCCGGGAGAACAAGCTGGCGGTGATCGGGCTCGCCTTCATCATCTTGTTGATCCTCGTGGCCATCTTCGCCCCGTGGATCGCGCCGTACGGTCCCGCCGAGCGCTCGCCGGGGGCCTTCCGCGAGCCGCCGTCGATGGAGCACTGGTTCGGCACGGACACCATCGGCCTCGACGTCTTCTCCCGGGTCGTCTACGGCGCCCGCATCTCGCTGCGGGTCGGCATCATCGCCACGATCATGACCGTGATCATCGGCCTCATCCTGGGGGCCGTGGCCGGCTACTTCGGCGGCAAGACCGACGGCCTCATCATGCGGATCACCGACGTGTTCCTGGCCATCCCGTACATCGTGCTGGCGGTGGCCATCGCCACCCTGTTCGGCAAGAGCGTGAACTCGGTGATCCTCGTGCTGGGCCTCACCGGCTGGCTCGGCCTGTGCCGCATCGTCCGGGCCAGCTTCCTGTCGCTCAACAAGCTGGAGTACGTCGAGGCCGCGAGGTCGCTCGGGTTCGGGCACACCCGCATCATCTTCCGGCACATGCTGCCGAACGCCCTGCAACCCGTGATCGTCTACGCCACCATCGAGGTCGGCGCCATCATCCTGGCCGAGGCGGCCCTGTCGTTCCTCGGCGTCGGCCCCGTGCCGCCGACGCCGGCCTGGGGCCGGATGGTGTCCGAGGCCAAGTCGACGTTGGCGGTCGCGCCTCACATGCTGTTCTTCCCGGGCATGGCCATCTTCCTGACCGTCCTCGCCTTCGTCTTCGTCGGTGACGGCCTCCGCGACGCACTGGACCCCAAGCTCAAGTGACGGACCCGACCCCCATCGTCGACGCCCCCGACGCCCCCGACGCCCGCCCCACCGCAGCGACCCCGAGGTCGTCCTCCGGCGACGTCCTCCTGTCGGTCCGCGACCTCCGGGGCGGCTTCGACACCTCCGACGGCCGGGTCAAGGCCCTCGACGGGCTCAACTTCGAGATCTCCCGCGGTGAGCTGTTCGCCGTGGTGGGGGAGTCGGGCTCGGGCAAGTCCGTCACCGCCATGGCCATCATGGGCCTGCTGCCGACCCTGAAGATCGAGTCCGGCCAGATCCTCTGGAAGGGCGACGACCTGCTGACCATGGACGAGAGCCGTCGCCAGAAGATCCGCGGCGGCGAGATCGCCATGATCTTCCAGGACCCGCTCAGCTCGCTGAACCCCGTCCACAGCGTCGGGCGCCAGATCGGCGAGATGGCCCGGGTCCACGAGGGCCTGTCGAAGAAGGCCGCCAAGCAGCGCGCCGTCGAGATGCTGAGCCTCGTCGGCATCCCCGAGGCGTCGAAGCGGGCCGACATGTACCCGCACGAGTTCTCCGGCGGCATGCGCCAGCGGGCCATGATCGCCATGGCCATCACGTGCAACCCCGACCTGCTCATCGCCGACGAGCCCACCACGGCCCTCGACGTGACGGTGCAGGCCCAGGTGCTCCAGGTGCTCGTCGACATCAAGGACGAGATCGACTCGGCCATCATGCTCATCACCCACGACCTCGGCGTGGTGGCCGGCCTCGCCGACAACGTGAACGTGATGTACGCCGGGCGCCAGGCGGAGATCGGGACGACCGACGAGATCTTCTACGAGAGCCGCCATCCGTACACGATCGGCCTGCTGGCGAGCATGCCCCGGCTCGACGACACGGGCAGCGAGTCGCTCCTGCCCATCCCGGGCCAGCCCCCGTCGCTGATCCGCGTGCCGCCGGGGTGCGCCTTCCACCCCCGCTGCCGCTTCGCCCAGCCCGACCCCTGCCGCACCGCCGTGCCGCCGCTCATGCCGGTGGCCGCCGGCACCCGCCACGCCTCGGCCTGCCACTTCCTCGACCGCCTGAGCGAGGTCGACGTGGAGGAGCTGCGCCGCTCCGCGGACGAGGACGACCTGCTCGTCGCCGACACGAGCCTGGAGGCGACCCCGACGTCCGAGCTGGCCCGCTCCTCCCGGTCGCTCACCGACGAGACCCAGACCGACGACCTCGACTCGATCTTCGAACCGTGACCGACACCGCCTTCACCGACCTGAACCCCTTCCCCGACCAGGGCAGCGAGCCACTGCTGGTGGCGCGCGACCTGGTCAAGGACTTCCCCATCCGGGCGGGCGTGTTCAGCCGCACCGTCGGGTACGTCTCCGCGGTGGCCGGCGTCTCGCTGCAGCTCCGCAAGGGCGAGACCCTCGGGGTGGTGGGGGAGTCGGGCTGCGGCAAGTCCACCACCGGGCGCCTGCTCCTCCACCTCATCACCCCCACCTCGGGCTCGGTCACCTTCGACGGCATGGAGCTCAAGTCGCTGAAGGGCAAGCAGCTGGCCGAGGCCCGCCGGCGCTTCCAGATCGTGTTCCAGGACCCGTACTCGGCGCTGAACCCGCGGATGACGATCGGGTCGATCCTGTCCGAGCCGCTGAAGGTCCACCACCAGTGGCCCGCCGAGAAGCGCAACGCCCGGGTGGCCGAGCTGCTCGAGATCGTGGGCCTCGCCCCGGAGCACGCCAACCGGTTCCCCCACGAGTTCTCGGGTGGCCAGCGCCAGCGCGTCGGCATCGCCCGCGCCCTCGCCCTCGAGCCCGACCTCATCGTGCTCGACGAGCCGGTGTCGGCCCTCGACGTGTCGATCCAGGCCGGCGTGGTCAACCTGCTGAGCCAGCTGCAGCGCGACATGGGGCTGGCCTACGTCTTCATCGCCCACGACCTCTCCGTCGTGCGCCACATCTCCCACCGGGTCGCGGTGATGTACCTCGGCAAGGTCGTGGAGAACGCCACCCGCGACGAGCTCTACCACCGGGCGGTGCACCCCTACACCCAGGCCCTCCTGTCCGCCGTCCCCCTCCCGGACCCACGCCAGGAGCGGGCCCGCGAGCGCATCCTGCTCGAGGGCGACGTGCCCAGCCCCGCCGATCCGCCCTCCGGGTGCCGCTTCCGCACCCGGTGCTGGCGCAAGCAGGAGCTCGAGGCCGGCGGCGAGGACACCTCGGCCTGCAGCGGCGAGGAGCCGCCGCTCACGATGGTGGGCGCGGACCACGAGGTGGCCTGCCACTTCCCCCCGGCGCCACGCGGCGCCTGAGGCGCTCGACCGTCGTTGCGGCGGTCAGCCCTCGGCGTGGGACAGCAGGAGCTCGCGAAGCGCGGCCATGTCGACCTCGGCGGGTTCGGTGATGTCGAGGAAGTCGAGCAGCACCTCGAGGAACTCGTCGGGTCGTTCGACGTGGGGGAAGTGGCCGGCGCCCTCGATGACCTCGAGGCGACTGCCCGGTATGGCCTCATGCGCCTGGTAGGCGTGCTCGACGGGGATGATGGTGTCCCGGTCGCCCCACACGATGAGGGTGGGGAGGTGGGACGCCAGGTAGAGACGGTCCAGGGCGCTGACCGTCTGGCCGCCGGGATCGATGACGCCCCGCATCGTGCGGACGAAGGCCTGGCGGTTCTCGGAGTCCGTGAGCGAGCCGTACGCCCGCCACATCTCCGAGATGCGGGCCGAGCGGACACCCTGCGCGCCCAGCCAGCGGCCGGTGGCGTCGCCCCACGGACGGAGGAACTGCGGGAACAGCACCGGCATCACGAACTCGGCGCCGGGCAGGGTGAGCAGCCGCAGCATCCAGCTGACCTCGCGACCCAGCCCGCCGCTGTTGACCAGGACGAGCCGCTCGCACAGCTCCGGGTGCTGGTAGGCGAGCTGCATGGCGACGCCGCCGCCGAAGGACTGGCCCACGATCGTGGCCCGGGTGACGCCGAGCACCCCGAGGAGGTCGCGGAGGCCACTGGCGACCGCTCCGAGCGAGTAGTCGCCCATCGGCTTGGCGGACTCACCGTGGCCGAGGAGGTCCGGCGCGATGACCGTGTACTCCTTGGCCAGTCGGGGCATGACCTCCTTCCACGCCGTCGAGCTGCCGGCGATGCCGTGGATCAACAGCAGGGCCGGGCCCGAGCCACCCATGCGGTAGCCCACGTCGTGGCCGTGGATGTGCACGTGGCGGAGGTCGAGGTCAGCCATGCCCCAAGTCTCCCACGCACGCCGGGCAGCCCCCCACCCACGCCCGCCGACGACACGTCCCAGCTCGGGTCCGATCAGGCGAGGCAGCGCAGGGGGCCGCCGCCGTTGAGGGCGAGCATGTCCGAGAACGCGGTGAGGTAGTCGATGGCGTCGCCGGGTGCGGTGCCGTCCGCCTCGGCGTAGGCCCGGTGCAGGTTGGCGACCAGGCGCTCGGCGTCGGTCAGGTCCGCGAACGCCCCGAGGTCGGCCTGCTGCGCCAACTCGAGCGGCGTGAGCCCCGCCGCCCAGCCCTCGGCGGCCAGGTCGGCCACGAACCGGAAGTAGGCCTCGATCCCGTCGAGGGCCTCGACGCCGCAGACCGGGCCGTGGCCGGGCACGATCACCTCGGGCTCGAAGGAGCGCAGCCAGTCGAGCGCCGCCAACGACCCGGTGATCGAGCCCATCACCACGAACGGGGTGCCCCCGTGGAAGACGAGGTCGCCGGTGTAGAGCACGCGGCGCTCGGGCACCCACGCCACCACGTCGTTCGTGGTGTGGGCGGCCGACCCGAAGGCCCGCACCTCGACCGTGAGGTCGCCGACGGCCAGGTCGATGCCGTCGTCGAACACGAGGTCGGGGGAGCGCAGCTCGAGGCCGCCCCACTCGACGGCACCCCAGATCGAGTCGAGGGTCATGATGCCCATGCGCTCGACCTCGTCCCGGCAGCGACGGTGGCCGACGATCGTGGCGGCCGTGCAGAGGTAGTTCCCGTGGGTGTGGTCGCCGTGGTGGTGGGTGTTGACGACGACCCGCACCGGCGCGTCGGTCACGGCCGCGACCGCGGCGAGCAGCGCTCGGGTGCGGCGCTCGGTGGCGCACGTGTCGATCAGCACCACGTGGTCGTCGCCGACCACGAACCCCGCGTTGTTGATGAACCACGTGCCGTCCGGCTGGACGAAGGCGTAGGTCCGCGGCGCCACCTCCACGGTGGTCGGTGCGGCGAGCACGTCGGTCACGGCCTCTCCTTCCGGCGTTTGGCCTCGTTCACCAGCTTGGCCAACTTCTTCTCGTAGCGCCGGCGCTCGTGGGGCGAGGCCCGCACGGCGGCGGCCTCCGCCTCGGCCTCGAGGAGGCGCCATCGCAGCAGCCGGTCCTCGTCGAGCTCGCCGGCGGCCACCGCGGCGTTGACCGCGCAGCCCGGCTCGGTCCGGTGGGCGCAGTCGTTGAACCGGCAGGCGGCGGCGAGCTCGTCGATGTCGGCGAAGGTCTCGGCCACCGCGGTCGAGTCCTCGTCGACCCAGAGCCCGATGGAGCGGATGCCCGGGGTGTCGATCAGGGTGCCTCCCGTGGGCAGCACGTAGAGCGACCGGTTCGTAGTGGTGTGGCGACCCTTGGCGTCGCCGCGGCGCACCCGGCCCTCCGCGGCCCGCTCGTCGCCGAGGAGCGCGTTGACGAGGCTCGACTTGCCGGCCCCCGACTCGCCGAGCAGCACCACGGTGCGGCCGGCGCACAGCGCCTCGAGCGGGTCGAGGCCGACTCCCTCCTTGGCGGAGGTGACGACCACGTCGATGCCGGGGTGGGCGGCCTCGGCCACCGCGACCGCGGCGTCGATGTCGGCCTCCAGGCCCGCCGACCGGGCCTTGGTCAGCACCACCGCCGGATCGGCGCCCGCCTCACGGGCCAGCGCCACACCCCGTTGGATCCGCCCCTCCTTGACTGGTCGGTCGAGGCCGCACACGATCAGCACCAGGTCGACGTTGGCGGCCAGCACCTGCTGGGTGTCGGTGCGGTCGTCGCGCCGGCGCAGCAGCGACGTGCGCTCGAGGACCACGGCGGGACGGCCGTCGCGCAGCACCACCCAGTCGCCGACGGTCGGCGCCGGCACCAGCCGCTCGACGAGGGGCACCGCCTCGACGCCGGCCGCCGTCGCCACGATCAGGCCGGCGCCGTCGTGGCGCACCACGCGGGCGGGTGTGGCCCTGCCCGCGCCCTCGTCGCCGTCGTCGCCGCCGTCGTCGAAGGGCGCGAAGCGCGCGGCCCACCCCTCGTCCCACCCGTAGGCAGCGAGGGCATCGGCATCCATCCCCGCGAGGCTAGAACCGGGCGGCCCGCCGCCGTGCGCCAGAATCGGCGGCGTGGAGGACATCGTCACCGCCCAGGTCGTCGAGGACTACCGGCGCGACGGCGCCGTGGTCGTGCGGGGGGCCTTCTCGGCCGACGACCTCGCCGCCGCGGCCGCGGGCATCGAGGCCGTGCTGGCCGACCTCGGGCCGGTCGCCAAGCGGGCCAGCGCCGCCGAGGACGGCGCCTTCGTCGAGGACTTCTGCCGCTGGCAGGAGGTCCCCGCCATCGAGGCGGTCGCCCGCACGAGCCCGGCCGCCGCCATCGCCGGCGCCCTCACCGGCTCCACCACGATCCGCCTCTTCCACGACCACGTCCTGGTGAAGGAGGCCGGCACCCGCCAGCGCACACCGTGGCACCAGGACCTGCCCTACTACAACGTGGAGGGCACGCAGCAGACCAGCGTCTGGCTGCCCGTCGACCCGGTGCCCGCCGACGCCAGCCTCCAGGTCATCGCCGGCTCCCACCGGGGCCCCTGGTACCTGCCCCGCACCTTCCTCGACGGCAAGGCCAAGTGGTTCCCGGAGGGAACCCTGTCAGACCTGCCCGACATCGAGGGCGACCCCGAGCGCTTCCCGGTGCTGGCCTGGGCGCTCGAGCCCGGCGACGCCGTGTTCTTCGACATGCTGGCGTTGCACGGCGCGCCGGGGTTCCCGGGCCCGGGCCGGCGGCGGGTGGTGTCGTTGCGCTTCGTGGGCGACGACGTGGTCCACGCGCCCCGGGACTGGGTGACCTCGCCGCCCTTCCCCGGCCTGGCCGATGAACTGCCGGCCGGCGCATCCCTCGACCACCCCCTGTTCCCGGTCCTCTGGCGCGCCGACGACTGACCGACCCCCGGGATTTCTTTGGTGAGAAACCCCCGTATCAGGGGTTTCTCACCAAGATTCCCGTGAGCCAGCGGGGCTACTCATCGTCGTGGTGGGGGACGCCGAGGGAGGCGGCGAAGTCGCGCAGGGCCAGCTCGCCGAGGGGCACGTCCACGCCGAGCTGCGCGGCCAGCTCGGTCGCGAGGGTGAGGTCCTTCTCCCCGAGGGTCCGGGTGTGCACGACGATGTCGTAGAAGTCGTCGCCCGGGTGCAGCTCGTCGATGCTGCCCCGGAACATGATCGCCCCGGGGCCGCCGGTGATGGCGTCGGTGTGGCGCACGATGGCGCCGAGCTGGGTGAGGTCGACCCCACACGCCTCGGCCAGCCGCATGGCCTCGCCGGCGGCGGTGTAGGCGACGAAGTGCATCATGTTGCGGGCGAGCTTGGCCTTGGTGCCGTTGCCCACCGGGCCGAGGTGGACGACCATCGCCGCCCAGTGCTCGAACACCGGCCGGCACCGGGCCACGGCCTCGTCGTCGCCGCCCACCATGGTGGCCAGGGTCCCCGCGGCGGCACCCATGAACCCGCCCGACACCGGGGCGTCGACCACGGCCACGCCCAGCTCGGCGGCCACGGCGGCGAGCTCGATCGCGGTCTCGGGTCGGATGGTCGAGTGCAGGGCGATCACCGTGCCCGGCTCGGCCGCGGACAGCAGCCCATCGGGCCCCGTGACCACGTCACGGGTCTGGGCGTCGTCGAGCACCATGATCGACACGACCCCGCACGAGCGGGCGACCTCCGCCGGCGTCGTCGCCGCGGTGGCGCCCTGCTCGACGAGCGGGGCCATGGCCTCCTCCCGGAGGTCGCAGACGACCAGGCCGTCCGGGTGGCCGACCAGCCGACCCGCCATGAGCGAGCCGATCTGGCCGAGGCCGATGAAACCGACGGCGGCGGGTGCCATCAGGGCCAGATCCCGACGGGGGCCTTGCCGACCGGGTAGCGGCACGGCTGGGGTTGGCCCGAGGCGACGCTGTCGAGGCGCCGCTTCATGCCGTCGGACAGCGTGCCGTCCTTCATCATCTTCACGAACAGGGCGGTGGCGTTGCCGACGTCGAACCAGTCGCGCTGCCAGGCCCACTCGAAGTCGCCCGCGTAGCCGAACCAGCTGCCGCCGATGCCGGCGACCTCCTCGGTGCTGCCGTCGGGATGGATGGCGACCTGCTTCCACAGGCCGATGACCTCGCCCTGCTGGTCGTCGATGAGCACCCGCTGGTACGGGTACTGCCAGCCGTCGAGGCCACCCATCTCGACGCCGAGGGCGACGTCGCGAATCTCGTCACGGCCGACGCACATGAAGTCCTCGTGGGCGCCGTAGTTCCACCCGTAGGTGGCGTCCTCGGCGTAGCACGCGGCCATGGTGGTCCAGTCGCCGGCGGCCTCGGCGTCACGGTTGGCCTGGAGCCAACGTTCGACCATCTCCTCGAGCTCGGCGCGGGGGAAGGGGGGCATGGGTGCTCCTGGGGTTCGTTCGTCGGATGGGGTGGTGCGGTGGTTCGATGGGAGGGTGCGGCGGCGCCGGCGCCCCTCGCTCAGTCCTCGAGGGAGAGGGCGTGGGTGGGGCAGTACTTCACCGCGGCGTTCACCGCGGCGCGGTGGTCCTCGCCGGGCTCGGTGGACAGCACCTCGACCTGGCGGTCCTCGCCGACCCGGAAGACCTCGGGGGCCTCGGATTCGCACACGCCGTGGCCCTGGCAGAGGTCGCGGTCGACGACGATGCGCAGGCCCACGGTCACGCGTCCTTCTCGCGGCGCCGGTAGTCCACGAGGCAGGGCTGCTGGAGCTGCACGACCATCTTCGAGTGGTCGTTGACGTAGGTGTCCGGAGGTTGGGCCATCGAGAACTCCCAGTCCTGCAGCAGCACCGAGAAGATGGCCTTGAGCTGCATCAGCGCGAACGAGGCGCCCACGCACCGGTGGCGACCGGCGCCGAAGGGGATCCAGTTCCACGGGTTGGTGCGGTCCTCCTCCCGCGGCTCGAGGTACCGCGAGGGGATGAACTCGTCGGCGTCCGGGAAGGCCTCCGGGATCCGGTTGGAGACGGCGGGGCTGGTGGCGATGAGCTTGCCCTCGGCGAGCCGGTACCCGCCGTACTCCTGGTCCGACATGGCCACCCGCATGAGGATGATCAGCGGCGGGTGCAGGCGCAGCGCCTCCTTGATGCTCGACTCGAGCAGGGGGATCTCGCGCAGGGCCTGGTAGCTGACCTCCGAGCCGTCGGCGTAGAGCTCGTCGATCTCGGCGGTGACGGCCGCCATGAGCTCGGGGTGGCGCAGGAGCTCGATGAGGGTCCACGACGCGGTGCCCGAGGTGGTGTGGTGGCCCGCGAACATCATGGAGATGAACATCCCGGTGACCTCGTCGGGGCTGAACCGCTCGGTGCCGTCCTCGTCCTTGACCGACATGAGCACGTCGAGCAGGTCCTTGTCCTCGGCGGCGGCCTCGGCCTCGGTGCGCCGGCGCGCCATGATCCCGCTGACCAGCTCGACGAGGCCGAGCCGGGCTGCGTCTCGCCGGCGGAAGCTCTCGATGTCCATGTACGGGTCGACGTAGGCGAGCGCGTCGGTGCCCTTCTCGAGGTCGTGGTAGAGCTCGGCGAAGCGCCGGTCGAGCTCCCCTCGGAAGCGCTTGCCGATGAGGCACGCCGACGACGTGTAGATGGTGAGCTCGGCGAACCAGTCGAGGAGGTCGATCTGGCCCTCGTCGTCCCACCGGGCCACCATGGCCTCGACCTCATCGGCGATCGTCTGGGCGTGGCCCCGCATGTAGCTGTCGCGCAGGGCCTGGTTGTGCATCATCTCCCGACGGCGCTCGGGGGACGCGTCGAACACCACCCCCTCGCCGAACACCGGGGTCATGAAGGGGTACGCCTCGGCCTGGTCGAGGTCCTCCTCGGGGGCCCGGAAGAACCACTCGTTCGCGCCCGCGTCGGTGAGCAGGACCACGGGCCGGCCGGCGAGCACGAACTCGCCGACGTCGCCGCACTCGTCTCGGGTTCGCTGCATGAGGCCGATGGGGTCGACCCGAAGCTCCTCGAGGTGGCCGTTCTCGTCGTCCTCACCCCCGGACACCCGGGGCGGCTCGCGGAGCTCGGCTTCGGTGGAGGTCATGGGTGGTGGCTCACTTTCCGCGGGGAGGGGCTTCGGGCTCGACTTCGACGAGGGCCAGGTGCACGCCCTTGGGGGCGGTGGCGACGGTGAGGATCACGCTGGCCACGTCGTCGGGGGTCAGGTAGTGCTCGCCGTGGATCAGGCCGCGCTCGACCCAGGTCGTGATGGACGACGACACCAGCTCGGGCTCCCAGTCCATGCCCATGCCGGTGAGGGTCGGGCCGGGGCGCACCGTGGAGACGCGGACGCCGGTGCCCTCGAGCTCCATGCGCATGACGTGGCCCAGGCGGTCGAGGCCGGCCTTGGCGGTGGCGTAGGCGGCCATGCCCGGGACGGCGACGCGCATGATCGACGAGCTGACGAGCACCACGTCGCCGTGGGCGCGCTCGACCATGGCCGGCACGAGGGCGGCGCACAGGCGCTGGGGCCCGAGGAAGTTCACGGTGACGTCCTTGGCGAACGCGTCCGGGTCGGTGCCGAGGGTGGTGCCGGGCACGACGTCGCCGGCGTTCGAGACGATGATGTCGATCTCGCCGTAGGCCGCGACGGCGGCATCGGCGAAGGCCCGCACGGAGTCGGGGTCGGCCATGTCGAGGCGCGCGGCGGTGGCGTCGCCACCGGCGTGGCGGATGGCGGCGGCCTCCTCCTCGCACCGCTCGACGCGCCGGGCGCCGAGCACGACGGGGTGGCCGGCGGCGCCGAGCAGCCGGGCGGTGGCCGCGCCGATGCCCGACGACGCCCCGGTGACCACGGCGGGGCGTCGCTCGGGGTGGGGCAGGAAGGTCACGACGAGGGCCCCATCAGCGCACCACGGTCATCGGCATCGCCGCGAAGCCGCGCACGTTGACCGAGTGCACGCGGCGGATGCCGGCGTCGTCGAGGTCGTAGCCCCGGCAGCCGGCCACCAGCGCCTCCAGCGCGATCGCGGCCTCGAGCCGGGCGAGGGACGCCCCCATGCAGAAGTGGCGCCCCACCCCGAAGCTGAGCTTGTCGGCGTCGATGGCCAGGGTGGCGTCGCGGTCGATCAGGTACCGGTCGGGCTCGGGGAACACGTCGCCGTCCCGGTTGGCGGCACCGATGAGCAGCAGCACCCGGTCACCCTCGGGTATGACCCCGTACGGCGTCTCGATGTCGGTGGCCGCACGACGGGCGACCATCTGCGACGAGTTGTCGTAGCGGAGGGTCTCCTCGATCCAGCCCTTGACGAGCGAGGGGTCGGACCACACGCGTTCGGCGGTGCCGGGGTTGCGCCAGGCCCAGTAGAGGGCGTTGCCGAGGAGCTTCGTCGTGGTCTCGTTGCCGGCCACGACGAGCAGGAAGAGGAAGGCGATGACCTCGTCGGTGGTGAGGCGCTCGCCGTCGATCTCGGCCTGCACGAGGGCCGTCGTGAGGTCCTCCGTCGGCGCGGCGAGGCGCTGGGCGACCATGTCCGCGTAGTAGGCGTGCAGGGCGATGGCGGCCTCGATGCCCGCCTGGGGCACGTCGAACACGCCTTCCTCCCGGTGCACGAGGAGGTCGGCGAGGCGGCGCACCTCGGCCCGGTCGGGCGAGGGCACGCCGATGAGCTCGCTGATCACGTCCATGGGCAGCTTGCCGGCGACGTCGGCGATCAGGTCGAACTCGCCCCGTTCGAGGGCCGGGTCGAGGTACTCGTGGGTCAGCTCGGTGATGCGGGGGGCGAGGTCGAGAACCCGGCGAGGGGTGAACCCGCGGGAGACCAGGGCGCGCATGCGGGTGTGACGGGGGGGGTCGAGGGCGAGGAACGACATCACCTTGTGGGCGTCGGGTCCCCACGCCAGCTCGTCGAGGGTCACCCCGTAGGCGCTGGAGAAGCGGGTGGTGTCCCGGAAGGCGGCGCTGACGTCGGCGTACCGGGAGAGCGCCCAGAAGCCGAGGTCGTCGTTGCGGTAGAGCGGCGCCTCCGCCCGCAGGCGCGCGTAGGTCGGGAACGGGTCCTCGTGGACCTCGTAGTCGTACGGGCTGTACACGACCGGTGCGGGCGCGAGGTCGGTCACGGGGTCGCCCCGAGGAGTCGAGCGGTCACGTCGGCCACGACCGTGGGCAGGTCGGCGTAGGCGATGTTGCCCATGCCGGCCTGGAGCATGGCGCCGGAGAACATCAGGCCGAGCGCCAGCAGGGCGCCGTCGTCGCCGTCCGGGCCGAGGGCGTCGACCAGGCGGTCGCGGGTGACCGCGCCGATGCGGTCACGGACCCGCTTGACCTCGGGGTCCGAGCCGAGCATGGCGGTGGTCACGGCGGCGGCGACGACCGGGTCGTCGACGAGGAGCAGCGAGATGGGGGACAGCGCGGCGGCGGCCCGCTCGGCCGGCGAGCCGTCCGACGGCTCGACCGGGGGGAGCTCGACGAGGCGCCGCCAGAACACCTCGGCCACGAGGTGGTCCTTGGAGGCGAAGTACGTGTAGGCGGTGGCCGGGGCCACGCCGGCGGCGGCAGCCACGTTGCGGACCGTCAGGCCGTCGTACGCCTCGGCCCGCAGCACGTCGCCGGCGGTGTCGACGAGGCGGGCGACGGTCTCGGCCTGGCGCGCGGTCAGCTGCCGCGGTGCCGCTGCCACCCCCGTGGTCACCCCCGAACTGGACATGTGTCCAGAAGTGTACCGCGGCCGAGGGTCGAGGGCCAGGAAGGACCGGCGTTCCGTGCCCACCAGGCAGGCCGAAGGCCTCTACCGAAGGTGGTGCGGGCGTTCGTACCCTGCGGACAGGAGCCTCGGACCGTCGTCGGCCGGCTCGGGTGAGCCCGCCGGGGCGACCGGGCGAAAGGAGCGGTCATGGCTCTCCAGCGAAGGCACCGGATGCAGCAGCTGGCACTCGTCGTCGGCATGGTCGTCGTTGCCGCGCTGCTCGGCGCGACACCGGCCGTGGGGGACCCACCGCCCGTCGATGAGTCCGCCGCCGCCCCCGTCGAGATCGTGGAGCTGGAGCTCGGCGAGATCCTCGAGACCACGGGCCCGCGGGTGAGCCCGGCGTTCCCGGGACGGGCCACCGGCCCGACGAACCCGGACGGCGCGGCGCCGCCGGCCACCGACCTGCCCATCGCCCCGGAGTCACTGGCGGAGTCGGTGATCGGCGTCGACGAACGCGTTCGCGTAGCGGACACGACGGTCTACCCGCACCGGGCCATCGGCCAGCTCGACATCGTCCTGAACGGCCAGATGTACTACTGCACCGGATGGCTCATCGACCGGAACACGGTCGTCACCGCCGGCCACTGCGCCTACAACCCCGGCGGCGCCAACGACCCGATCGACTCCGCGACCTTCGTCGCCGGGCGCAACCACGACGGGGTCACCTCCTACGCGCCCTACGGCTACTGCCCGGTCAACGGGCTGTGGGCCCCGTACGGCTGGCGCGTGGAGGGGAAGCTGGCGTACGACTGGGCGATCATGCAGCTCGACTGCAGCGTCGGCACCACCGTCGGCTGGTTCGGCATGTACTCACTGCCCGGCACCAACCGCTTCGCCGGCACCCGGGCCCGGGTCCAGGGCTACCCCATGGGCGACCCCTCGAAGCCTCCCGGCTCCCAATGGCGGATGGCCGACGACATCCACCACTCGACCGGCCGCCGGCTCTTCTACCCGATCGACACGTCGGGGGGGCAGTCCGGAGGGCCGGCGTTCAAGTGGAACCGACCCTCGTGCGGTGGCCCGTGCGTCATGGGCATCCACACCTACGGCACCTACGAGGGCCAGCCGTACAACAGCGGCACCCGCATCACCGCCAGCGTCTTCGACAAGATCATCTCGCTCCGCTCCCAGAACGGCTGAGCGGCGGCCGCACCGACGAACCGGATGCCGAAGGCGCCCGACGAACACGCTCGCGGTGAGCCCTCGAAGCACTCGACCCGGGCGGGGTCACGTGCCGCAGCGGGGCGGAGGCGCCACGAAGGCGAACCGGATGCCGAAGGCGCCCGACGAACACGCTCGCGGTGAGCCCTCGAAGCACTCGACCCGGGCGGGGTGACGTGACGCAGCGGAGCGGAGGCGCGGCGTCGACGAACCGGATGCCGAAGGCGCCCGACGAAGGAGGGCTAGTCAGACAGGTAGTAGTAGTCCATGCCGAGGTGGGTGAGGGGGTCCTCGCCCTGGATCCAGCGCAGGGTGTTCTTCAGCTTGGTGAGCTGGATGAACAGGTCGTGCTCGGGGTACAGGCCGGGTGCCACCTGCGGCGACTTGAAGTAGAAGCTGAGCCACTCCTGGATGCCGCCGAGGCCCGACCGCTGGGCCAGGTCCATGAACAGGCAGAGGTCGAGGGCGAGGGGTGCCGCGAGGATGGAGTCCCGGCAGAGGAAGTCGACCTTCAGCTGCATCGGGTAGCCGAGCCAGCCGAACAGGTCGATGTTGTCCCAGCCCTCCTTGTTGTCGCCACGGGGCGGGTAGTAGTTGATCCGGACCTTGTGGTAGATGTCGCCGTAGAGCGCGGGGAACCGGCTCGGCTCGAGCACGTCCTCGAGCACGCCCAGCTTCGACTGCTCCTTGGTCTTGAAGTTCTCGGGGTCGTCGAGGACCTCACCGTCCCGGTTGCCCAGGATGTTGGTCGAGTACCAGCCGTTGAGGCCGAGCATCCGGGCCTTCAGCATCGGGCCGAGGACGGTCTTGATCATGGTCTGGCCGGTCTTGAAGTCCTTGCCGCAGATCGGCACGCCGTGCTCCTCGGCGTAGGTGCGCAGGACCGGGGTGTCGACGGCCAGGTTGGGGGCGCCGTTGGCGAAGGGCACGCCCTCCTGGAGGGCGGCGTAGGCGTAGAGCATCGACGGGGCGATCGAGGGGTCGTTCGCGTCGATGGCGGCCTCGAACGACGCCAGGTCGGCGTGGGTCGGGCCCGGCTCGATGTAGACCTCGGTCGAGGCGCACCAGATCATCACGAGGCGGTCGCACAGGTTCTCGTCGCGGAAGGCGGCGATGTCGGCCTTGATCTGGTCGAGCATCGACCGCTTGTCGGTCGACGCCATGACGTTGGTGCCCTCGAGGCGCTTGACGTACGACGGGTCGAACGCCGCCGGCATCGGCTGGATGGCCCGCAGCGCGTCGGCGATGCCCTCGAGGTGGCGGGCCTGGTCGAGCACGCCCGCCCGGCTGGCGGCGGTGTAGGCGTCGTCCGGGTACGGGTCCCACGCGCCGAACACGATCTGGTCGAGGGCGGCGAGGGGCACGAAGTCCCGGATGCGGGGGACGTTGTCGTCGGTGCGCTTGCCGATGCGGATGGTGCCCATCTCGGCGAGCGAGCCGACGAGGTCGCCCTCGCCGCGCTTCGCGAGCTCGACGCCGGCGATGAGGGTCGTGGTCACCGCGCCGAGGCCGACGCACAGGATGCCGAGGCGCCCGTCGGCGGGGGCGACGGTGGGGGAGGGGGGCTGGTCGTTGTTGGCCATGGCCCAGACCCTAAGCGATCGTGAATGTTTCGTGGGGACGATGAAGCAAGACTGAAGCTAGGATCCAGAGGCGTGAACGATCGCGAGCACCCGGTGTTGCCCAACCTGACCGTGCAGCAGCTCGACTACCTCGTGGCCGCGGCCGGGGCACCGACCTTCGCCGACGCCGCGGCGCAGCTCGGGGTGTCGCCCTCGGCGCTGTCGCAGGGCCTCGCCGAGCTCGAGCGCCGGGTGGGGGTCGACCTGTTCGAGAACGAGGGTCGACGGCGGGTGCTGCGGCCCCAGGCCACCGAGGTCCTGCGCTACGCCGAGCGGGTGCTCGCCCAGACCGCCGACCTCGCCCGCTGGTCGCAGGCGGCGCGGACGGGTCGGTCGGGCCCGCTGCGGGTCGGGCTGATCGACGTGGCCGCCGTCGTCCACCACCCCGAGGTGCTGCGGGCGTTCCGCCGCGCCCGGCCCGACGTGGACCTGCGCCTCACCGTCGCTCCCTCGGGTGACCTGCTCGAGCGCCTCGGCCGGGGCACGCTCGACCTCGCGGTGTGCGTCGACCCCCGGGAGGCCGGCTTCGACGCCGTGCCGCTGCTCGACGAGCCCATGGCCGTGTACGCGCCGGACGACGCCACCGTCGGCCCGCCGGCGAGCTGGGGACCGTGGGTGAGCTTCCCGACCGGCTCGCAGACCCGTGCGCTGGCCGCCGCGGCACTACGGGCCCGGGGCGCCCCCTTCGAGGTCGTGGCCGACTCCCACCAGCCCGAGGTGCTCTGCGAGATGGTCCGCCTCGGCATCGGTTGGACCGTCCTGCCCGTCGTGCAGGCCGAGCAGGGGCCGGCACCGCTGCGGCGCGCCGTGCCCGACCTCCTCGTGCACCGGCCGCTCGCGGCGGTGCGACGGGCCGACCGGGCACCCCACCCGACCGCCGACGCGCTGGTCGACGCGCTCCGGGCCGCGGCGACCGACCACCACTAGCCTGCGGCGGTGCCCGACGACCGCGACTGGTTCGCCACCACCCGGGAGCGCTGCCCGGAGTGCGGCTACGACGCGACCGCCGTCCCCCGATCGGGGATCGCCGCCGAGGTGCGCGCCCTGGGCGACGCGTGGCGCGCCGGGCTCCCCGTGACCGCGCCCTCGCTCGGCGATCGGCCCGACGACGTGACCTGGTCCGCCCTCGAGTACGCCTGCCACACCCGCGACGTGCTGTCGGTGTTCGCCGGGCGGGTGGCGCTCACCCTCGTCGAGGACGAGCCCGAGCTGGGGTGGTGGGACCACGAGGTCGCCGCGGTGGACGAGGGCTACGCCGCCCAGGACCCCGGCGCCGTGCTCGCCGACCTCGAGCTGAACGCTTCGCACCTCGCCGAGGTCCTGGCCACCGTCCCCGACGACGGGTGGGCGCGGGTGGGCACCCGCCGGGGCCGTGAGCGCTTCACCGTCGAGGCCATGGGGCGCTTCTGCCTCCACGAGGGCCACCACCACCTCCACGACGCCCGTCGCAGTCTCGCCCCCGCCAACTGACCGCCGAGTGCCGTTCCTCCAGCGGAAACGCGAGGTACCACCTTCCGTTTCTGCTGGAAGAACGAACGATCAGGGGGCGTCGAGGGGGTCGAGGACGACGACGGGCTCGAGGCGGTGGGCGAAGCGCCGCATGCTGGCCAGCACCGCGAGGCCGGTGACCGCGATGAGCACGGCGTTGGCGAGGGCGCCGGCGGCGTCCCAGGGGAGGCTGGTGGCCACGTAGAACGACCAGTAGCGGTGGAGGGTCTCGCCGAGGCTCAGGCCCGGGTGCCACGAGAGCTCGCCCTCCCCGAGGGCGTAGGGCCAGAACCAGAGGTTCATGATCGCCCCGTAGAGGAACCCCCAGACCCAGCCGTAGGCCGCCAGCACGCCGACCTCGGCGGCGGCCGGCAGCCGGCTGGTGAACCGGCCGACGAGGCCGGCGCCGGCGCCCATCCAGCCGAGGGCGAGCATCTGGAACGGCAGCCACGGCCCGATGCCGCCCGTGACGATGGCGGACAGGGCCATCGAGCAGATGCCGAGCAGCAGCCCGAACCGGGGGCCGAAGGCGGCGCCGGCGAGGACGATGAGGAAGAAGATGCCGCTGCCACCGCCGGGCAGGTCGAGCAGGCGCAGGAGCCCCGACGCGGCCGACAGCACGCCGAGGAGGGCCACGGTGCTGCCGTTCATCGTCCCGCGGCGCACCTCGAGGGTCACCGCGGCCACTACCAGCGCGCCCACCAGGGCGGCGACGAGGGGGGCGTCGCCGGCGTGGGCCTGGTCGGGCAGGGCCTCCCCCGGGAGCCAGAACGGGTACAGGAACGCGGCGGCGCCGAGCACGACCATCAGCACGTAGACGGCGAGCGGTCGGGCCCGCGCCGACCACCAGCCGCCGGCCGGCAGCGCCGTGGCACCGGCCGGTGCCGGCACCCGGCGGGAGGGTGGCCTCTCCGGGGCGGATACGAGATCGGGCACGGTCCGGCTCACGGCTGACCACCGCCCGCGACCGCGGCCCGGACCTCGTCGACGGTGAGGAACGGGGGGAGCACCCGGAGGACCTGGGGCGCGAACAGCGAGCCGGCGAGGACCTCCCGGGCCGGGCCGTCGGCGACGACCTCGCCCGCGCCGAGGACGACCACCCGGGTGGCGCACTGCGCCGCCAGCTCGATGTCGTGGGTGGCCAGCACCACGGTGCCGCCGCCCGCGGCGTGCTCGGCGACCGCGGCCCGCAGCGCGTCACGGGACGGCGCGTCGATGCCCCGCGTCGGCTCGTCGAGCAGCAGGACCTCGGCCCCGCCCACGGCGATGGCCGCCACCGCCACGCGCTGCCGCTCGCCGGACGAGAGGGAGCGGGGGTGGCGGTCGGCGAGCCCGCCGAGGCGCAGGCGGTCGAGCCACCGCTCGACCCGCCCGTCGTCGGCCTGGCCCCGCAGCCGCAGGGTCTCCTCGAGCTCGCCCCGCACCGTCGACGCGAACAGGAGGCTGTTCGGGTCCTGGGGCACGTAGCTGACCGAGGGCTCGCCCTCGATCCGGCCCCGGTCGGGCGTGTGCAGTCCGCCGAGGGCCCGCAGCAGCGTCGTCTTCCCGGCCCCGTTGCGCCCGAGCAGCGCCACGACCTCGCCGCGGTGGAGGTCGAGCGCCGTCTCGTGCAGCACCGTGCGGCCGCCGAGGCGCACCTCGACGCCCACGGCCCGGCGCACGACCTCACCGGGCGCCTCGACCACGACCGACGCCGACGCCGGGGGCACCAGGGCCACCGGGGCCCGTCCGTCCCGACCGGCCCCGCGAGCGCGGAGCTGCGCCTCCCGGACCGTCAGCGGCAGTGGGTCCCACCCGAGCAGGCGCCCGAGCTGGGTGACGGGCGGGGCGCCGTCGTAGCCGGCGACGACGGTCGCCGGGTCGCCGTCGGCGACGATCCGCCCCCCATCGACCTGCAGGGCGCGATGGGCCAGCGCCGCGACCCGCTCCAGGCGGTGCTCGGCGAGCAAGACGGTCGTGCCGAGGTCGGCGTTGAGGCGACCCACGGCGGCGAGCACGTCCTCGGCGCCCTGCGGGTCGAGCTCGGAGGTCGGCTCGTCGAGCACGAGCACGGACGGCGCCGCCGCCAGCGCGCCGGCGATGGCGCAGCGCTGACGCTCGCCCCCCGACAGGGTGGCGGGGGAGCGGTCGCGGAGGTGGGCGATGCCGAGGGCGTCGAGGACCTCCTCGACCCGCCGGCGCATGGCCTGCGCCTCGGTGCCGAGGTTCTCGAGGACGAAGGCGAGGTCGTGCTCGACGTGGTCGACGACGAACTGCGCCTCGGGGTCCTGGTGGACGAAGCCCACGACGTCGGCGAGGTCCCGGGGCGGGTGGTCGCGCGTCGAGCGGCCGTCGACCACGACCTCGCCGGCGAAGCGGCCACCGCTGGTGTGGGGGACCAGGCCGTTGACCGTGCGCAGGAAGGTGCTCTTGCCGGAACCGGACGACCCCACGACCACCGCAACGTCGCCCGGGTCGAGCTCGAGGTCGACGCCGTCGAGGGTGCGGTCGCAGTCGGGATAGGCGAAGGCCACGGCCGACCAGGTCACCGCGGCGGTCACGACGCCCCCGTCCCCGCACCGACCCTCGCCCGGTGTACACCGGGTTCGGGGGCGGCCTCGACCGGGACCGGCGGCACGGGCCGCACGACCGCCGGTACGCCCAGCAGCAGGATCACGACCGCCACGAGCGGTGAGAACTCGGGGAAGGCGAGGGGATCGGTCGCCCAGCGCAGCACCGGGTCGGCGACCCGCTGGAGCACGACGAGCCCCACCGGCGCGCCCCACACCACCGCGGCCACGCCCCAGTCGAGACCGGTCATGCGCCGGGGCCGGTACCGGGTGCGGCGGCTGGCCTGCGAGGACAGCACGATGGCCACGGCGAGCAGCACGACGCCCGCCCCGCCGAGGGCCGAGGCCGTCGCCTGCGCCCGGCCTACCAGGGCCACGAAGGCGCCGGCGAGGCAGAGCAGCGCGGCGAGTCCGGTCCAGCCCGCGGCCTGCTCGCGACGGCCGCCCCGGGCGCGGGCGAACCCGCGCGAGTCCATGGACTCGGCGAGGCGGACGGCCCGCTCCATGCCGCTCTCGAGCACCGGCAGCAGCTGGCGCAGCAACCGGCGTCGACCCACGCGCCGCCCACCGGTTCGGGCCAGGTCCGCCTCGCGTGCCTGCTGCACCGCCTGCATGGTCGACGGCACGAAGGCGAGGCCCACGGTGGCGATCAGCCCGGGCTCGTGGAAGGCACGGGGGACGGCCTGGACCAGCTCGTGGTGGGAGATCACTGCGTTGAACGCACCGAACACCGCGAGCACGCCGACCACGGCGAAGCCCTCGGCCGCGGCCTGGAGCACGACGGGCGCCTCGACGGTGCCGCCGACGGTGAAGCCGCCGAGGAGGCGGGGCAGGGTGGCCTCGGGCAGGGTGACCAGGACCTGGCCGACGCCGTGGGTCGTGAGGGCGGTGAGGACCACCCGGAGGAGGGCGAACGCCACGCCGAGCGCCACGAGCATCGGGAAGGCCCGGGCCATGGCCGTGTCGAGGCGGTGGACCTCGACGACGAGCGCGGCGAGGGCGATCACCAGTGCGACGTAGACCGGGCTCGGGGCCAGTTGCACGGTGGCGGCGCCGGCCACCGCCCAGAGGAGCCAGGTGACCGCGTGGAGGCGGGAGGAGGTGCGCACGACGAGGCGTCCAGCATGACAGGGTGGTGGCGTGGCCAGAAGTCCGCACTCGGACCCGGGGCGGCACACCACCCACCGGACGACCCGACTCCTCGCCCTGGGCGCGGCGTCGCTGGTCGCCGTGCTCGCCGTCGGGGCGGTCCCGGCCCTCGGCGCCCCCCGGGCGGACGACGAGGACGATCCCACCGCGGCGGCGGTCGCCTTCCTGGTCGACCACCAGACGGCCGACGGGGGCTTCGGCCCGGGCGTGCTCACCCCGGACGCAGTCGCCGCGATCGCCCAGCAGGCCCAGACCGGCGACGAGTGGAGCGCCAAGGAGGCCATCGACGCGGTGTCCGCGGTGGAGACCGACGGCGGATCGACGCCCCTCGACGCCCTCGACGACCTGGCCTCCGACGCCACCCCGGAGCTCGCCGCCCAGCTCATCACCCGAGCGGTGGTCCCCATGGGGCTCGACCCGGAGAATTTCGACGCCGGCGGCGAGGGCGACCCCGTCGACCTCGTCCACGAGGTCGCGGCGGGCCGTCGCGGCGACGGCTCGTACGGCTCGCTCACCGCCACGGCCGAGGCGGTGCTCGCCCTCGTGCTGGTCGGCCGGCCCGTGAACGAGGCCACCCTCGCCCACCTGGAGGCGGCGCAGCAGGAGAACGGCGGCTGGAACGCCGAGGCGGACCCCGACGGCGAGTTCGTCGACCCGGCCACCACCGGCCTGGTGCTCGAGGCGCTGGTGGCCGCCGGGGTGCTCCCGGCGGGCGACACCTCGGTCGTCCGCGGCCTCACCTTCCTCGCCACGACCCAGCAGGAGGGCGGCGGCTGGCCGGTCGAGGCCGACGGCGACGCCGACGCCACCGCCACGTCCTGGTCGATGGGCGGCATCCGCGCCGCGGGCTACGACCCGGTCGAGGGCTGCTGGCGCGACGTCACCTCTGCCGTGGAGATCGCCGCATCGCCGTACACCTCGCCCGTGGACTCGCTCCTCGCGGCCCAGCGCGGCGACGGCGCGATCGAGGGCGGGTTCGACCCGGTGAGCTCCACCGCCCTCGGCGTCCAGGCCCTGCTCGGCAACTGGCTGCCGACCACCCGGGCCGAGGCGGTCGACTGCGGGGCCGAGAGCACCACGTTCTCGGTGCGCCCGTCGCTGGTCGTCCTCGGCGTGCTGGCGGTGGTCATCATCGCCGGCGCCGTGGTGATCATGCGCCGCGGCAACGGTTGAGCAGCCGGGCCGCGATCGTGGTCCTTGCCCGCCGGGACCGGCCGACCTAACCTGCGCCCAGCAACGGTCACCCACGGCCCGGACGTCGTGGGTGCGCCGCCGACGGAGGCTCGCCTCCCGACGCGGTAGGGGAAGCCGGTGAGAGACCGGCGCTGTCCCGCAACTGTGAGCGGCTCTGCGAGCCGTGAGCCAGATGACCTGCCGCTGCCGCACCGGGTCCACCGGTGCTCCCGCAGGAGAGCCGTCACCCGGCTCCAGACAGCAGGCCCTCGTGGAACGGGGCCCGCGGAGGACCTCATGACCCATCGCTTCCGAGCGGCCGTGGCCGCCACCCTCGTCGCCCTCGTGGTGGCGCCACTGCTCGCCACCCCGGCGTCCGCAGACACCGTCTCGACACCGGCCATCGCGTGGCTCGCCGCCCACCAGCAGACCGACGGTGGCTTCGAGATCGCGCAGTTCCCGCCCTTCGAGACCCCGGACGCGATCCTCGCCATCGCCGAGGACGCCCAGACCACGACGACGTGGGACGCCGAGGCGGCGCGCGATGCGGTCGAGGCCCTCGACGCGAACGGCCCCGACGACGGCGGGACGCCGCTCGACTGGGCGGACGACTACCTCGACGCCCATCCGCCCGGTGCCGGGATCGCGGCCAAGTTCATCGTGCTGGTCGCCGGGCCCCTCGGCCTCGATCCCACCGCGTTCGACCCGGCGGGCGACCTCGACGAGGTCGACCTGGTCGCGGCCATGGACGCCGGTCTGCTCGAGGACGGCTCCTACGGTGCCGGCGCCCTGAACGACACCCTCTACGCCCTCCAGGCCACCCGCGTCATCGGTGGGGCGGCGCCGGCCGACACGGTCGCCTACGTACGGGCCGCCCAGCAGGCCTCCGGCGGCTGGAGCTACGACGGCGCGACCTCGGGCACCGACCCGGACGTGGACACCACGGCCCGGGCGGTCCAGGCCCTCGCCGCCGCCGGCCTGCCCGCCGGCGACGCGACCGTGGCGGCGGCCCTGAAGTTCCTGGCCGACCGCCAGGCGGCCACCGGCGCCTGGCAGTCCTTCGGGGCCGACGACACCAACAGCACCGCCATGGCCCTCGTCGGCCTGGTCGCCGCCGGGTGGCGCCCCTCCTCGTCGTGCTGGCGGACGTCCTCGAGCAGCGCCGCCCCGGCGACCGGGTACGTCAACCCGGCCACCTGGTTGCGCTCGCAGCAGGTCACCACCGGCCTGGCGGAGGACCTCGGCCGGTTCCTCAGCCCGAACGACGCCTTCAGCGACGCACCCAACTCGTCGGCGACCACCCAGGCGGTGCAGGCCCTCCTGCGCCACTGGCTCCCGGTGGCCGCGGCGCCCGCCGCCCGCAACGAGGGCTTCACCGACGTGCCGTCGTGCGCCTGGTACACGCAGGCGGTGGCCTGGATGGCCGACAACGGCATCACCCGGTCCACCACGGGGGCCTTCGGACCCAAGAACACGATCACGAACGGGCAGCTCGCCCTCCTGCTCTGGAACCTGATGGACCACCCGACGAGCCTCCCCGCCCACCACTTCACCGACGTCCCCGCCAACGCCGCCTACGGCGACGCCGTCGACTGGATGGTCGACGAGGGCCTCGTCGCCGACGGCGGCACCTTCGCCCCCAAGCGGATGGTCAACCGTGGCCGGCTGGTGAACCTGCTCTGGCGGCTCGCCGGCTCGCCGGCGGCGCCCGACCTCACCATCCCCGACGTGGCCCCGGGCGCGCCCTACGCCGACGCCGTCGACTGGGCGGTCGACACCGGCGTCGCCACGCTGCTGCCCGACGGCAGGTTCCTGCCCCGCAACAAGGTGACCCGAGCGCAGGCGGCCGTGATGATGCACCGCCTGGCCAGCACCGAGCCGGCCTGGGGCGACGTGACGCAGCCCGCGACCGTGGAGTTCTGACGTGCGCCTGCGCCATGCCGTGCTCGCCGCGGTCGTCGTCGTCGCCTGCCTGCTCGCCGCGCTCGTCGGGCCCATGGCCCCGAAGGCGGTCGCCGGCGGGCCGAACCGGGCCGTCGTCGTGGCGGACTCGGGCACCGGCGTGATCGTCCGGGGCGTCGAATTCTCGGGGGACTCGATCTCCGGGCTCGAGGCGCTGCAGCTCGCCGGCCTCAGCCCGGTGCTGCAGAGCTTCAACGGGGAGGGCGGCGCGGTGTGCGCGCTGCAGGGGGTGGGATGCCCCTCGGACGACAGCTGCCTGACCTGCGACCCGCGGGGCTACTACTGGGCCTACTGGCGGGCCCCCGCGGGGTCGAGCGGGTACGCCTACTCACGGGTCGGCGCCGGCGCGACGCGGGTGCACGACGGCGACGTCGAGGCGTGGCGCTGGGGAACGGGCAGTGCCCCGGCGTACCACTCGTTCACCTCGGTCTACCCTCCGGCGCCGACACCGCCGCCGGCCACGGTCGCCCCGGCGCCGGGCAACGGCAACGGGTCCGGCACCGGTGTCCCGCCGAGCGCCGGTGGAGGGACGCCGGTGGGCGGCGGGACGACGGCGACGAGCGCACCCGAGGCGGCGGCGCCGACCACCATGGTCACCGCGCCGGGCGCCACGACCTCGGTCGTCGCCCCCACCACGACCTCGGTGGCCGATGGCGGGGCCGAGGCGGCGGCGGGCGGCGCGAGCACCCAGGACGCCGACGAGATCGCCTTCCAGGCCGCCCAGGGCGACCGCGCCGACCCGTCGAGCGCCCCCAAGGGCTGGGTCGCGTCGGTGCTGCTGTTCGCCGTCGTGCTCGCCGCCATCGGCGCGCTGATCGTCCGCACCCGGCGCCACCGCCGGGCGTGACCGGGCCGCGTCGGCCGGGGCCCGACCCCGGTCGACGCGCCGGGCCCGCGCTCAACCGCCGGGCAACACCAGCGAGTCGAGCTCCTGGGTGCACTCGGTGATGCGGGCCTGCTCCTCCGGTGTGGCGTCCTGGAGCAGCTCGGATGCCGTCGTGGCCAGCTCGCTGCTCAGCTCGGTGATGCGGTCGAGGTCGGCGTTGAAGGGATCGTCGATGGCGTCCTGGAGCAGACCCGCGAACTCCTCGACCTGGGCGCAGTAGTCGTCGACGGTGGTGGCCTCGGACGGTTCTCCGGCGACGGTCGTGTCCGGGGAGTCGGCCTCGGTGGTGGGAGTCGTGGGCACGGTCAGGGGCGGCAGCGTCACCGGCGGGATCGAGAGCGGCGGGATGGAGACGGTGGGCGGCGTCGTCGGCGCGGCCTCCTCGTCGTCACCACCGGAGCGGGCCAGGGCGAAGCCGACGCCGAGCAGGGCGACGACCACGAGCGCGCCGAGCACGGACAGCAGGATCACCGTGCGCTTGGACCCGCTGCCCCCCGGGCCGCCGGGGGCCGCGCCCGCGGCGCCGTAGCCCGAGGCCCCGACCGGCGGGGGCGGAGGGCTGCCGTACACGTCGGCGAGCGGGGGAGAGGGGGGCAGCACCGCGTCGCCGGCGACCGGTTGGGGCGCGGTGGGGGCCTCCGGCCCCCCGACGGGCGGGGGCGGGGACGGCGACGTGAGGGACCCCGGCGTCGTGGCGACGGCGCCCACCTGGGCACCGCACTCGCCGCAGACCTGGGTGCCGGGAGCAAGCGGTCGCCCACAGGACTGGCAGAGCATCGGGTTCCCCTTGGGTCGAGGTGCGAGGTGCGAGGGTCGGGCGGGGGAGAGGGGCACCCACGTGGCGCCCGGGCCCGGACGATGCCGAGTCTGCCCCAGCGGCCGGCCCGGGCGGCGCCGGCCTGTGGAAAAAGCCGAACGGGGCGGCGCCGAAGCGCCGCCCCGTTCACGAACAGGCGTTCGTCTGGATCAGGGCGTGACCGAGAGGGCCTGGGCGCACTCGTTGATGCGGTCCACGTCGTCGGGGTTGGCCGAGGTCAGGTCGGCGGCCGAGGCGGACAGCTCCGAGGCCTGCTGGGTGATCTCGGCGGCGTCGGCGCTCGTCGGGTCGTCGATCGCGTCCTGCAGCTGCTGACCGAGCTCCTCGGCCTGCTGGCAGAACTCCTCGACGTCGGGGTTCGAGCTGGCACCGCTGTCGCCGCTGTCGGTCGCCGCGGTGGTCTCGGTGGTGTCACCCGAGTCGCCGCCGTCGTCATCGGAGCTGCAGGCCGCTGCGGTGCCGGCGAAGAGCAGGCCGACGAGCAAGAAGGCGAAGAACTTGCGCATGCGCATTGGAGGGGGTTCCTTCCGTCGTTGTCGCGGCCGCCTCGGATCGGGTGACCGCTGGGTTCAGTCTCGCGTACGACCGGGCGCGAGTCGTGAGTACCGCCTACTCATTCGCACGCGCGGCGACTACTCATCGGCGCGCCCCGGGGTTTCCCCTCCGCACCGGCGACCCAGGGCTAGTTTCGTCACATGACGAAACCAACCCGATGTGGCTGGTGCGGCCACCCGGTGGGTGACCAGCCCAAGGTGGGCCGCAAGCGCCGATACTGCCGGGCCGCCTGCCGCCAGCAGGCCTACCTGGCCCGCCGGCTGGCCGCCGCCCACCAGCTCGGCGACGACGAGGTCATCGTGCGGCGCGACGACCTCGTCGAGCTCCAGGACGCCGTGTACGCGCTGGCGTCGGCGCTCGAGGACGTCGCCGGCGACGCCGCCGAGGCGCGCACGATGGCCGACCTGCGCCGGGCCCTCGACTGGCTGGTGACCCAGGCGGAGCCGGTGGCCCGGCTGTGGGTGGCCCCGGTGGCGGAGCGCCCCTCCTAACCCCCTCTCGGTCGGCTCTCTACTTTACATAACGGAGATTATGGGCGTTATCAGGGTGCGGTCCGGACCGGGACACGGGGCTCCCCGCCCGAACGGGTTCCGATCTGAGAGCCCCGGGCCGATAGCGTGGTGCGGCCATGTCTCGTCGCATCGACATCGAACTGACCAGTGAGCGCCCCGACGGGGTCTGGACCTGGCGGGCCGCCGGGGCCAAGCAGCCCAAGGGCGAGCTCGACGGGGGCCTCCTCTTCTCGGGTGCCAAGGTCGGCGACGTCGTGCGGGCCGACGCCGACTTCGACATCGACGGCATCACCGTCATCTCCGTGCTGCCCCCCAAGGGCGCCCGCAAGGAGCCCGAGCGCATCGAGGTGATCGGCAGCCCCACCAAGCTCGAGCCCGTCACCACGACCCTCGCCCGCAAGGGCAAGGGCGACCGCGACCGGGGCCGAGGGGGACACGGCGACCGGGGTGACCGCGGCGAGCGGCGCGACCGTGGCGACCGGGGGCCACGCGACCGCGGTGACCGCCCGGACCGCGAGCGACGCGAGCGCAAGCCCCGTCCCGAGGGTGAGGGCAACCGCCGCCCGCCCCGTCCGCCGCGCCCCGAGCCGGAGCCCAAGCCGAAGCCGAAGCGCCTCAAGGCCGGCCGTACCCACCGCAACGCCGTGCTGGCCGAGCTGCCGCCCGAGCAGCGGCCGATCGCCGAGCAGGTGCTGAAGGGCGGCATCCCCGCCGTCCGCCAGGCCGTCGACAAGCAGAACGAGACCCTCACCGCCGAGGGCAAGCCGCCGGTGAAGGCCGAGCCCCTGGTGGCGCTGGCCGAGCAGATGCTGCCCCGACTCAAGACCGCCGAGTGGCGGGACAAGGCCGAGGCCGCCCTCGCCGACGTCGACGAGCTCGACCTCCGCGATCTCCGCTCGGTGATCGTCGCCGCCGACAGCGGCGCCCGCGACGACGAGGCCCGAGGCCTGGCTGAGCAGCTCCGCACGGCGCTGAACCGCCGCGTCGAGGAGGAGCACGCCGCCTGGCTCGCCGAGATCGAGGCCAACCTGGCCGAGGGTCGCAGCGTGCGGGCCCTGCGCCTCAGCTCGCGCCCGCCCAAGGCCGGCGCCCCGCTGCCGCCCGAGCTCGCCGCCCGCCTGGTCGCGGCCACGGCGGCCTCCTTGACGAGCGAGGTCACCCAGGAGCGCTGGGCCACGGTGCTCGACGCTCTCGCCTTCTCGCCCGTGCGCCTGACCGTGGTGCCCGAGAGCCTCCCCGCCGTCCCCGGCGACGCCCTGCTCGCCGAGATCGCCCGCCTGGCCACCCAGATCCCCCAGATCGCCACCGTGTTCGGCGTCGAGCCGGCCAAGTCCTCCAAGCGCCCCCGGCCCCGCCCGCCGCGCCCCGACCGCCCGAAGAAGCCCCGCCCGCCCAAGCCCGAGGGCAAGGGCGACACCAGGGGCGAGGGCAAGGGCGCCGCCGAGGCGCCCGCCGCTCCCCCGGCGGAGGAGCCGACCACCGAACCGGCCACGGCGGAGGACACCACTCCCCCGGCCGAGGCCGCGGCCCCCGAGGCCCCGCCTGCGGCCGACGCGGCCGAGGACGCCGCCGCCGACACCGGCACCGGCACCGAGGCCGCTGCTCCCGCTGAGGACGCCGCCGAGGCCGCCACTCCCCCGGCCGACGAGCCCGCTCCCGCCGACGAGCCCGCCCCGGTCGAGGACGCCGCCCCCGAGACGCCTGCTGCCACCGAGGATCCCGCCACCGCCGAGCAGGCGCGTGCCGACGCCACCGTCGCCGAGGCGGCCGAGGACGTCACTCCCCCGGTCGAGGCCGACACCCCGGCCGCGGACCCCGCCGACGGGGCGGACGACGCGCCCAACCCTGAGGGTTGACGCGACACTGAGCGTCGCCCCGTAACAGCACCCCTACGCTGGGTGCGTCATGGATGCGCCGATGACCTCGTCCCACGCGCCCGTCTTCGTGACCCGTTCCGGGCCGCCGCGCCGGGTCGTGCCGGTCGCCGGCGCCCTGGTCGCGCTGGTCTACCTCGGCCCACGACCTGACCGGCCCGGGCCGTCGGCGACCCGCTCAGGCCGCGGGTTGCTCGAGGAGCTCCAGGACGTCGAGAGGGTGGGCCAGCACGTCGTCGCCGGCCGTCGGCCGGGCCCGCTCGTTCCAGCCGGCCCAGGCGAACCGGCAGCCCACCTCGATGGCGCAGCGGCGGTCGTGCTCGGTGTCGCCCACGAAGAGGATGTCGTCGGGTCCGAGGGTGAGTGCGTCGAGCACCGGGCCGAGGGTCTTGCCTGCGAACCCGAAGGCGTCGGCGAACAGGGCGACGTCGGGCGTCCACCCGAGGCGGGCCAACTCGGGCACCCCGCCTCGGGGGTGCTTGTTCGAGCAGACCGCCCAGCGCTCGAGGGCGGCCACGAGCTCGTCAGCACCGGCGAAGGGCTGGGCCTGATCGATGTCGTACTGGTCGAGGTAGGCCTCGACGTCGAGGCCCAGGCGGGCGCACTCGTCGGCCAGGGTGTGCCCGAAGGTGATCGACTCCCGGGCCACGCCGAGGGCCACGAAGGGCGCGATCAGCGCCTCGTCGGAGTCGAGCAGGGTGCCGTCGAGGTCGAACACGGCGACGAGGGGGGCCATCGACCGATTCTCCCCGCTCCCCCGCCGGTCGGGCCAGCCGGATCCGGAGCCGCCACTAGGGTGCGGCCATGATCGAGTACGAGACCCGCGGCCACGTGGCCGTCATCACCATCAACCGACCCGAGGCCCGCAACGCGGTGAACGGCGAGGTCGCCAACGGCATCGAGGCCGCCATCGACCGCATGGAGGCCGACGACGACGTCTGGCTCGGCATCCTCACCGGGGCGGGCACCGTCTTCTGCGCCGGCGCCGACCTCAAGGCCATCAACGAGGGCCGCGGCGGCGAGCTGCAGACCGAGCGCGGCGGCTTCGCCGGGTTCGTGCAGCGGGAGCGCACCAAGCCGGTGATCGCGGCGGTGGACGGGCCCGCGCTCGCCGGTGGCACCGAGATCGTGCTGGCCTGCGACATGGTGATCGCCACCACCAACGCCACCTTCGGCATCCCCGAGGTCAAGCGCTCGCTGGTGGCCGCCGCCGGCGGCCTGTTCCGGCTGCCCAAGAAGATCCCCGCCAACATCGCCATGGAGCTGGCCCTCACGGGTGACCCCATCACCGCGGAGCGGGCGCACCACTTCGGCCTGGTGAACGAGCTGTGCGAGCCCGGCACCGCCCTCGACCGGGGCATCGCCCTCGCCGAGCGCATCGAGGCCAACGCCCCCCTCGCGGTCCGCGAGACCCGCAAGCTCGTCCTGCGCTACGAGGAGCTCTCCGTCGACGAGGGCATCCACGAGTCGAACAAGGCCCTGATGGGCCTCACCCAGACCGCCGACTTCTCGGAGGGCCTCATGGCCTTCATCGAGAAGCGCCCCCCGAACTGGCAGGGCGCCTGACCGGCTCGCCCACGAGGCGGACGGCGGCTCCCGGGGCGACCCGGGGGCCGCTCAGACGATCGTCGACAGGATCTCGTGGTCGTGCAGGAACTCGGCCAGGCCCGGGGCCAGGTTGAGCTCGGCGACGTCCCACAGCGGCACCCAACGGGCCTCGGTGGCGTCGTCGCCGGCCACCGGCTCGGTGGCCTCGAGCACGCTGACCTCGAAGTCGAGGATCACGGCGTGGTGGTCGTCGTCGATGCGCTCGGCCCAGCCCACGAGCTCCCCGCAGACGCCCTCGATGCCGGTCTCCTCGCGAAGCTCCCGCAGCACCGCCTCCTGCACCGTCTCGCCCGCCTCGATGCGCCCGCCCGGCACCGACCAGGTGCCCGCGGCGGCGCCGCGGCCGCGGCGCACCAACAGGAGGCGCTCGTCGTCGACGACGATGGCGCCGACGCAGGCCTCAGGCCGGGGCATCGGCGTCCGCCGGGCCCTCGTCCGGGTCCTCGGCCTCGTCGCCGTCGTCGTCCCGGTCGAACGACCGGTGCACCACCAGCGCGCGGGTGACGAGGCCGAAGGTCTCGAAGAAGTTCTTGGTCTCGCGGTTGCCCGGCAGCGCCACGGAGTCGACCCCGAAGCACCCCTGCTCCTCGCACCAGTCGACGAGCAGGCCCATCATGGCCTCGCCCACGCCGACGCCCCGGAAGTCGGGCTCGACGTAGAGGTCGCCGACCACGCCGAGGCGGCTGCCGTCGCGCAGCTCGTTGAAGCGGGCGATCCCATAGCCGACGACCGCGTCGTCCACCGTGCCGACGACCACCAGGTGGTCGTGGTCGGCGATGGCGGAACGCAGCACCTCGTCGACCGGCTCCGCGTGGCTCGCGGTGCGGGCCCACACGTCGCCGCCCCGCAGCGGCCGGAGCTCCTCGATGGCCGCCCGGGCCAGCGCCGCGAGCGGATCGAGGTCGGTGGCGTTGGCGACCCGGGCGGCTTCCACGTCAGGACGCCTGGAGCTGGGCGATCTTGTTCAGGATGGTCTGGCGTCCTCGCGTCTCGCGCTCGTAGGCCCGGACCGCCTCCAGCTCGTCGGGCCCGAGGCCCTCGAGCCGAGGCATGACCTGGAAGGCCGACAGGCTGTCGTAGCCCGGGATGGCGAGGTCGTCGGCGGCCTGGCGGACTGCGGCGCCGCCGTCTGCCGCGGCGTCCACCGGCTCGTCCTCGAGGTCGGGGACGACCCGCAGGTCGGTGCCCTCGACCAGGTCGACGTCCTGCACCGGGATCGGGTCGGCGGCCTCGGGGTCGTCGTCCTGGGGGCGCAGGCCGGCGACGTTCAAGAGGCCGAGCACGAGCTGCTGGGCCTCCTGCCAGGTCTGGCCGGCCCGCTCCTCACCCCGCCTGACGGCGTACTTGCCGACGACCCGGGTGAACTGCACCTGGCGCCGGCCGCGGTCCACGAGGTCCGGGAACAGGCGCCGGCCCTCGAGGGCGAGACCCAACGGGGCGTAGAACACCGCGTCCGCCACCTGCGAGACCACCGGTCGGTCGTCGGCCATGGCTCAGACGCAGTCCAGGCAGAGTTGGTTGGCCTCGTCGGCCAACTGGCTCGGGTGCTTGACGAGGAAGCAGGACTGGCAGACGAACTCGCCGGGCCGCTTGGGCTGGATGCGGCCACCGCCGTCGCCCTCCGGCTCGGGGACGCCCTGGTCCTCCTCCTCGTCCTCGTCCTCGTCGTCGGAGGCGGCGATGCGGTCCTTCAAGATGGCATCGAGGTCGGCCTCGACGTCGTCGGGATCGGGCTCGTCCTCGTCCTCGTCGTCCGACTCGCCCTTGGCGGCCACCGGCTTGTCGAGGACCTCGTCCTCGTCCTCCTCGTCGACCACGTCGACCACGTCGTCGTCGTCGAGGTCGCCACCGAGATCGTCCCCGTCGACGAGGTCGTCGTCGACCAGGGCCTCGTCGTCGAGGTCCTCGTCGATCTCCTCGTCGATGAACGCCTCGTCGTCCTCGATCATCTCGTCTGCGTCGTCAGCCATGTCGTCCTAGGAAAGGGGGTCGTCGCTGCGCCACTGATGCGTGCCGCGGCGGGGATGATAGGCACAGGTCGCGCCGGTCGCGCGAGTCCGGGGGGTGCGAGGCCGCCCGCCCCCTACCCGCGGGTCGGGCTCAGGCGCGGCCCAGGCGGCGGACCTCGGCCCGGCGCTCGGACTGGAGCCGCTCCAGCTCGGCCTCCTCGGAGTGGTCCACGAAGCGCATCAGCTCGGCGATGGCGTGGTGGCCGGCCTCCTCGGCGATGAGCCGGTGCATCTCCTGGCCCACCAGACGGTAGGCCGGGTGGCCCTGGGGCGTGGTGCGCAGCTCGATCAGGTGCATGGCCGATCGGGCGTTCAGGTTCATCATGAAGCGGACCTTGTAGGCCAGCGACACCGCGTACGACGCCTGGTCGGGGAAGGGCTCGGCCAGCGCCTCGTAGAGCGACGCCGAACGCGCCATGGCCTCGTCGAAGCGGTCGGCGGCGCCGGCCTCGTCCACCGCCCCCGGGCGGGTGTAGCCGTGGTGGGGCGTCAGCTTCTGCCACTCGATGGTGAGCATGCGGTGGCGCTGCAGGTCCCGGAAGGCGCCGTAGTCGGCCAGCACGTCGAAGCGGTAGAAGGGCCGCTCCAGGGCCCGGCCGGGCTTGTGGCGGCGGTTGGCCCGGTCTCCCGAGTAGGCCCGGACCACGGCCAGGCGCTCCTCGACGGTCATGTCCCGGACGCGGTCCTCGATCTGGCGTTCGGGCAGGTCGAGGTAGGGGTACAGCATCGCCGCCACGAGCTTGACCTCGGCGTCGGGGTCGAAGTCGGTGAGGGCGACGACCGGCGCGGGGTCGGCCGTGGTGCCCTCGGGGAACAGGCGGCCGGCGAGGTCCTCCATGGCGTCGTGGGTGGACGACAGGTAGTGGCTCCACGCCACGCCGCGGTCCTCGAGGTCGACCCGCTTCAGGAACGACGGGATGACCTTGCGGAGCTCGGTGAGCATGAGGTCGGCGTACGTGCGGGCCTCTGGGAGCGGGTGTGCCCGCATCCGCAGCAGCAGCTGCTCGTAGGCCTGGCCGGTGCCGTAGATGCCGACGTTGGACAGCGACGCGGCCGGCAGGATGCCCCGCAGCGCGTCGAAGGCCTTGGCCCGCACCGCCTGGCGGTAGACGAAGTCGGAGTCGTCCGGGTCCTTGGGGTACTCGGCCCGGAAGTGGTCCTGCAGGACCGGGAGCAGCTCGCCGTAGGTGTCGAAGAGCCGGTCCATGTCGCCGACGTAGCGGGTGCCGAGCGCCGAGCTCAAAACCTCGGGGTCGCGGTAGAAGCGGTACCGGCCACCGATGCGGGCGTCGTAGGCGATGTAGCGGGTGGACTGCTCGAGGTAGGCCATGAGGCGACCCCACTCGAGCACCTTGGTGAGCAGGTTCGAGGCCTGCTCGCAGGCCAGGTGCACGCCGCCGAGCTGGGCGACCGAGTCGTCCCCGTAGTCGAAGAACACCCGGTCGTAGAGGTCCTCGGCCCGGCGGAGACCCACGGTGGCGTCGATGGTCACGTCGCCGCTGATGTCGAGGTCGCCGACGAACTCGTCGAGGAAGAGGCGGCGCAGGCTCTTGGGCGAGCGCGAGTAGCGGGCGAACAGCGCCCCCTTCACCACCTCGGGCAGGTTGACCAGGGCGAACACCGGGCCGTCGAGGTTCGTGAAGTAGCGCCGGAGGATGTCGGCCTCGTCCGGCTCGTACTCCTCCGCGACGTAGACGCTCACGCGCGCTCCCGGGGTCGCTCCACGACGGCTGAGGTTACGGCGCGCGCGAGGGTCCGTCGGGGACCTCGCCCCGCGCCGGGCTCAGTCGGCGTGGGCGGCGGCGAACTCCGCCTTGGCCGCGTCGAGCTTCTCGGGCCGCAGCCACAGGTCCGCCACGGTCATGGCGAGGGCCTTGGCCCCGTCCAACACGGCGAGGTCGCCCGCCTCGGAGGCCGCGTAGGCGGTGAAGTCCGGCGAGTGGATCGACACGTTCGGCGGCGAGACCGCGATCATCGGGTGGATCGACGGCACGAGGTGGCTGACGTTGCCCATGTCGGTGCTGCCCACGACCCCGGGCACGTCGGCGGGGTCGAGCAGGGTGCGGCCGGTCGCAGCGGCGTTGGCGGTGTAGAGGTCCACGAGGGTGGGGTTGTCGGCCATGTCGGCGTAGGCCGGCTCCTCCCACGTGTGGGTCATGGTGCAGCCGGCGGCGTCGGCACCCGCCTGCAGGCAGGCGAGGACCCGCTCCTTCAGCGGCTCGAGGGTGCGCATGGTGGCCGACCGCACGTACCAGTGGGCCGACGCCTCCTTGGGCACGATGTTGGGCTTGTCGCCGGACTTCAGGAACACGCCGTGGACCCGCTCGGTGGGCCGGATGTGCTGGCGCAGCGCGGCGACGTTCATGTAGCCGAGGACCGCGGCGTCGAGGGCGTTGCGGCCCCGGTGCGGGTACGCCGCGGCGTGGGCGGCCACCCCCTCGTACTCGACGAACACCTGCTGGATGGCGATCGCGTTCATGGCGATCAGGTCGCCGCCGGCGGGGTGCACCATCATCGCGGCGTCGACGCCCTCGAAGGCGCCCTGGTCGGCCATCAGGACCTTGCCGCCGCCGCCCTCCTCGGCGGGGGTGCCGAGGATCAGCACCCGGCCGCCGAGCTCGTCGGCCAGCGCCGCGGCGGCAAGGCCCGCGCCCAGCCCGGCGGTGCCGATGATGTTGTGGCCGCAGGCGTGCCCGACGCCGGGCAGCGCGTCGTACTCGCAGAGCACGGCGATGGTCGGGCCGTCAGCCCCTGCCGAGGCGGCGAAGGCGGTGTCGAGGCCGTAGGCGTGGCGCTGCACGGCGAGGCCGTCGGCCTCGATGATCCCGGTCAGCAGGTCGTGGGCGAAGTGCTCCTCGAAGGCCAGCTCGGGGTGGGCGTGCAGTTGGTGCGAGGCGTCGATCAGCAGGTCGGCCCGCCGCTCGACCTCGGCCACGATGCGTTCCTTCGCGGTCGCCAGGTCCATGGCGGCACCCTACTCAGACGACCACGGCGACGGCGTCGGGCTCGACCCGCACCGACAGCGTCCGCGCCCGGTCGGCGACCTTGGTGCCGTCGAGCCACACCGGGCACGGCGGGTCGAGGTCGAGCTGGGTCGCGGCGACCTGGCGCTCGGTGATGCCCGGGTGCGGCACGTGGGTCCCCTGGGGCAGGCGCCGCCAGGCCTTGGTGCGGTCGCGGAGCGAGAGGTCGGCCACGACGACGTCGAGCTTGCCGTCACCAGGGTGCGAGCGGGGCGCCACGTCCCAGCGCCCGAGCCACTGGGCGTTGGCGGCCACGACGACGGGGCCGTGCCACCACGACCGCCGGGCCACGAGCTGGGCGACGAACCAGAACTGCCGGCCGTCCACGAGCACGCAGCCCAGGTCGACGACGGCACGCGCCGCCTCGTCGGTGTGCAGGCGGGCCTCGTCGCCCCGCCCGCCGAGGGTGCGGCACAGGTCACCGCCGAGCAGCCCGAGCGGCGGCGGCTCCTCCCCCGCCCGGCGGGCGGCCTCCACGACGGCCCGGGCCTCGGCGTCGGTGCGGACGACGACGCCGTCGGCCGGCAGCGGCCCGGTGGTGCCCCACGGCTCGCCCCGGCGCACGCTCACGGGAGGCCCGCCCCCGGGGCGCCGGCGCCGTCCTGCCCGCCGCCGTCCTGCCCGTCGGCGTCGGGCTCCCCCACGACCGAGCTGGCCGACACCACCCCCCGGAAGAGCTCGTCGGCCGCGACCCGGGCGGTGCGGCGCGTGGCGGGGTCGGGCGCGACGTCGCCGACCTGGCGGAGCAGGTCGATGAGCTGCTTGGCGTTGCGCACGAAGTCGCCGCCGGAGAGGTCCTCGTCGTCGAGCACCTCGTCGAGGGGCTCGCCCGCCGCCCAGGCGTGGGCGAGCGCGAAGAACCCGGGCTCGGGGGGCCGCGTCAGGGGCAGGCCCGCGGCCTGCTCGGCGTGGTTCAGGTCTGCGGCCAGGCGCTCGATCGCGTCGACCCGCTCGCGCACCCGCGCCGAGGGGAACCACGGCGCCGCCGGCGGCGTGGGGCTGCGGTGCTCGTAGGTGAAGCACGACACGAGACCGGCCAGCGCGGCGGGGTCCAGGCCGTCGAGCAGCCCGGCGGCCAGGCTCTCGGCGATCAGCAGGTCGCACTCGTGGTAGATCCGTCCGAGGACCTCACCCCGCCAGGTCAGGGCCCAGCCCCGCAGGTGGCCCCACTCCTCCAGCAGGGTCAGGACCCTGTCGAACTGGCGGGCCAGGGACTCGGTGTGGCCCCGCACCCGGCGCTCGAGATCCGAGACCTCCCGACCCCCGCGGTCGGCCCGCCGGGCGGCGGCCACGTGCCTGGGCGCGTCCGGGCACGCAGCGACGGGGTGGTCCACGGCCGGCCCGTCGTCGCCCCGGTCGCCCCGGTCGCCCCGGCGGCCCGTGCCGTCCGCGGGCAGCCGGCCCGTCGCCACCTTGCGCAGCGCCTCGGCCGCAGCCTTGCGGAACTTCTCGTTGTTGGGCGCGTACGGCTCCGGCAGCTCGATGCGGCCCGTCACCGCCGGCGCCTGGGGGAAGTCCGGCGCCCCGAGGGTCAGCACCTTGCGGCCCGTCGTGAGGGCGCGCACCCGCACCGCCCCCCGCTGGCGGTGGGCGACCGACAGGACCACGGCCCGGTCGTGGCCCGGCACCACGAGCACGTCGCCGGGGTGCAGGTGGGCCAGCGCCGCCTCGACCACGCCACGCGGCGCCGCCCGCCGGGGCGGCTCGGCCCCCGCGACCAGGCGGCGGTACTCGTCGACGTCACCGAGCTCGCAGGTGGCGTCCGCCCGTAGCTCGGCCAGGTGCTTCCGGCGTGCGTCCAGGCGCTGCTCGAGGCGGACGACCTCCCGGTCGGCCCGGTACTGCGCGAACGAGAGGTTGAGGAGGTGGTGCGCCTGCTCGGGCGGGTACCGGTGCACCAGGTTGGCGGCCATGTTGTACGTGGGCCGGAAGGCCGAGGTGAGCTCGAACGTGCGGCTGGCGGCGAGGCCGGCGACCTGCCCGAAGCTCGTGAACGGCGACCACAGGACGATGGCGTGGCCGATGGGGTCGATCCCCCGCCGGCCCGCGCGGCCCGTGATCTGGGTGTACTGGCCCGGCGTCAACAGCTCGTGGTGGTCGCCGGTGAACTTGGACAGCTTCTCGATCACCACGGTGCGGGCGGGCATGTTGATGCCCAGCGCGAGCGTCTCGGTGGCGAACACCACCTTGACCAGGCCCTCGACGAAGCAGGCCTCCACCGCCTCCTTGAACGGCGGGACCATGCCCGCGTGGTGGGCGGCGACCCCGGCCTCGAGCCCGGCGCGGAAGCGGGCGTAGCCGAGGACGTCGAGGTCGTCGTCGGTCAGGGGCGCCACCCGCTGGTCGACGATGGCGCCGATGCGCTCGCGCTCGGCGGCGGTGGTCAGGCGGAGCCCGGCGTCGAGCACGTGGGCGGCGGCGTCGTCGCAGGCGTTGCGGCTGAAGATGAAGTAGATCGCCGGCAGGAGGTCGCGTCCCGCCAGCTCGTCGACCACCTCGAGGCGCCGTGGCGTGTACCAACGCCGGCGGGGCCGGGCCCGCCGCGGGCCGGGCCGGCTGTCCACGTCGAAGCGGTCGCCCTCGGGGTTGGGCCGGCCGTCGACGAGGGTCGGGACGAGCGCGAGGTCCGACGAGTCCCGGTCCCCCACCAGGTACAGGTTGGCCAGCTCCACGGGCCGCTCGTGCTCGATCACCGTCGCCGTGGGCCCGCGGATGGTGGCGATCCAGTCCGCCAGCTCGTGGGCGTTCGACACGGTCGCGGACAGGCAGACCAGCCGGACGGCCGGGTCGAGGTGGATCATCACCTCCTCCCAGACGGGCCCGCGGTAGGCGTCCTGGAGGTAGTGGACCTCGTCGAGGACCACGAATTGGAGGCGGTCCAGGGCGGGCGAGCCGCCGTAGACCATGTTGCGCAGCACCTCGGTGGTCATGACCACGACCGGCGCGTCCCCGTTGACCGCGTTGTCGCCCGTCAGCAGGCCGACCGCGTCGCGGCCGTGGCGGCGGACCAGGTCGGCGTACTTCTGGTTGGACAGGGCCTTGATGGGCGTCGTGTAGAAGATCCTCGCCCCCTGCCCCCGGGCGAGGGTGAGAGCGACGGCGTGCTCGGCCACCACGGTCTTGCCGGCGCCGGTCGGGGCGGCCACGAGGACCGACTGGCCCGCGTCGAGGGCCGCGATGGCGTCACGCTGGAAGGCGTCGAGCTCGAACTCGTGGGGGGCCGGCTGCGTCGTGGGGTCGCCCGGGGCCGCGCCCACGTCAGGCGGCGGCCGCCGCGGCCGCCTTGTCCTGGCGCTTGCGCATGAGCTTCCCGATGATGATCGCGGCCTCGTAGAACAGGATCATCGGCACAGACAGCACGATCTGGCTGTACGGGTCGCCGCTCGGCGTCAGCACGGCCACGGCCACGAAGATGATGACGATGGCCCAGCGCCGCCCCGCGGCCAGCTGCTCGGGCGTGAGCAGGCCCGCCATCTGGGCGAAGATCAACAGGATCGGGAACTCGAAGCCGATGCCGAAGGCCAGCATCATGTAGATGATGAGCGTGAGGTACTTGGCCGGCGAGTAGATCTCCTGGAGCTCGCTGCCCCCGATGTCGATCAGGAAGTCCAGCGCCTTGGGGAGGGTCCAGAAGGCGAGGGCGGCCCCCATGGCGAAGAGGGTCACGGCCGAGGCGACGAACGGGATCGCGTAGCGCCGCTCGTGCTTGTAGAGGCCGGGCGTGATGAAGCGCCACAGCTGCCAGAGGATGACGGGCATGGCCAGGGCGATGCCGCCGTAGCCCGACACCTGCAGGCGGACCTTGAAGCCCTCGAGCGGGTCGGTCACGTAGAGGCTGCAGTCGCCGCCCTGGAGGTCGCAGTAGGGCCGCACCAGGAACTCGAGGATCTGGTTGTAGAAGATCCAGCACACGACGCCGCCGATGACCACGGCGACGATGCACTTGAACAGGCGGGAGCGGAGCTCCGCGAGGTGCTCCACGAGCGTCATGCGCTGGTGCTCCTCGGGGGCCTCCCCGTCCTCGGTCGCCGCGTCGGTCACGTCCGCCACCGGGCCCGCCTACTCCTCGTCGGCAGTCGCGGCGTCCGACGCGCCCGTGCCCGGGTCGGCGTCCGACGCGGCGTCACCGTCCTTCTCGGCGCTGTCCGCGTCGATGACCTGGTCGGTGGGGCCACCCGGCGACGTCGGCTTGGTCGCGGCCGGCTTCTTCTTCGGGTCCATGGCGAGGGGGTCGTCCATGGCCGACTTCAGCTCGGACTGGAAGCCGTCGGCGATGCGCCGGAACTCACCAAGGAAGTGGCCGACCTGGCGCGCGGCCTGCGGGAGCTTGTTCGGGCCGAGCACGAGCAGGGCCACGAGCAGGATGACCAGGAGCTCCGCGCCGCCGATGTTGAACACGCGGAAACCCTACCGGTGGCGGGGGTCCGCAGCGGCGGCCCGAGCCCGCTCGATGCGGGCCTGCACGGGGTCGATCGTCGCCCGCACCTCGACCAGCGCGGCCACCCGCGCCTGGAGCTCACGCCGCTGCGCCTCGAGCGAGGCGATGGCGGCCAGCGCCGCGGCGGCGCCGAGGACCAGGACCAGGGGGACGGCCAACCAGAGCACGAGCCGAGGCTACCGTCGGGTGGCTCGTCCGGGACCTCGGTCCGGTACGGGCCGGGACCCGGGAGGCCCGGCGCTCAGCGCTCGAACTCGGTCTGGCTCTCGGTGGTGAGCGCCTCGAACCAGTCGTCGCCGTTCAACAGGTCGTGGAAGTCGAGCAGGTCGTCGTGGGTGATCGGGTCGCCGTCACGCCGCTCGCCGAGCTCGGCGGGAAGCGGGGCACTGGCCTGCTCGACGCCGGAGGCGAGCAGCAGGTCGATGGTGCGGGGCTCGGCCGACTTCACGACGGTCACCACGCAGCGGGGGCACCGGAACGAGTAGGTGCCGGAGCCGTCCGGGGCGCTGATGCGCACCTGGACGTCCGCCGTCGTGAATTCCACATCGCCACAATCGGGGCAGCTGGCACGGATGGTCGCCATCGTTTCGCCCCTCCTCTCTCAACTCCCCTGAGCCATCGGCAGGGCCCACGGCACCCTTGAGGGAGAACCCGCGTCAGGGCCGTATGGCCCAGGGCGAAGCGTTGCGGGCGCACGTTCTCGGGGGTGCGCGCCATCGACGGCGGGCGCCGTTGCCCGGCGGCCGCAGCCGGGGATGGCGCCGCGCGAGAATCCGCCCGTGCCCACCCGGCTCCCCTCCCTGCGTCCCGAGCCGATCGGCTTCGCCCACCGCGGCGGTCGGGCCCACGCCCCCGAGAACACCCTCGACGCGTTCGCCCTGGCGCTCCGGCTGGGCGCCACCGGGCTCGAGTCCGATGCCTGGATCACCGCGGACGGCCACGTGGCCCTCGACCACGACGGCATCGTCGGCCGCTTCCGGCGCCGGGCCCTGGCCGTGATCGAGCGTCACCGCCTCCCCGACCACATCCCCACGCTGGACGAGCTCTACGCCACCTGCGGCACCGGGTTCGAGCTCTCCCTCGACGTGAAGGACCCGGAGGCCGCCGCCGCCATCGTCGACGTGGCCCGGGCGGCCGGCGGCGGGGCGCTCGGCCGCCTCTGGCTCTGCCACCCGGACTGGCAGCGGGTGGCCACCTGGCGGTCGCTGGCGCCGGAGGTGCGGTTGGTGGACTCCACCCGCCTGCGCCGCATGAAGGAGGGCCCCGAGCGACGGGCGGCGGCGCTGGCCGACGCCGGCATCGACGCGGTGAACCTGCACCACAGCGACTGGACCGGTGGGCTCACGACCCTGTTCCACCGGTTCGAGCGCTACTGCCTGGGCTGGGACGCCCAGTACCCCCGGTCGCTCCAGCAGTTGCTCGACGTGGGCATCGACGGGGTCTTCTCCGACCATGTCGACCGCATGGTCGACGCGCTGCGCGCCGCGAGGGGGTGACCGACCGCCACGGGGGCACGCCGCCGGGGCGCGCGCGTGCCTACAGCGTCGAGATGTCGCCGAGCGGCCACACCCGGAAGAAGGCGCGGCCGACGATCGTGTCCTCGGCGATGGGGCCGAAGAAGCGGCTGTCGCGGGAGTCCCCGCGGTTGTCGCCCATCATGAAGTAGTGCCCGTCGGGCACGGTGACCGGGTCGAAGTCGCCCGTGGTCACGCCCTCGTCGAGGTAGGGCTCGTCGAGGGGCTCGCCGTCGATCAGGATCTGGCCGTTCTGGGCCTCGACCGTCTCCCCCGGCAGGGCGATGACCCGCTTGATGAGGTCGGTGATCTGCGAGTCGGCCTCGCCCTCGGGGCGCTCGAACACCATGATGTCGCCCCGGTGCACGTCGTGGACCTTGTAGCTCAGCTTGTTGACCAGGACCCGGTCGCCGATGTTGAGCGTCGACACCATCGACGAGGACGGGATGTAGAAGGCCTGCAGCAGGAAGGTCTTGATGACCAGGGCGATGATCAGCGCCCCGCCGACGACCACCACCCACTCCACCAGGCTGCGCAGGCCCGAGCCGTGGGACTCCTCGTCGGCGTCGTCGTCGAGGTCGAGGGTGCTGGGGTCGGAGGTGGTCACGGCAGGCGCAGGCTAACCCAGGTCCGCCGTGATCCCGTAGCGCCCGAGCACCCGCGCCGCCGCCTCCGCACGGACCGACGGGCCGCCGAGGCGGGCGTCGACGGACACGAGGGTGGCGTCGGGCCCGAGGCCGAGCAGCAGGCGCTCGAGCCAGGGCCGGGCGGTCACCCCGAGGGTCGCTCGCACCCGGCCGTCGCCCAGGTCCTCGACCGCCTCGCAGGGGTGGTGCTCGACGACCCAGCGGGCCGCGGGCCCGAGGTCGAGGACCACCCGGGGGGCGTCCGGGCCGGGCTGGAAGTCGAGGGTCGTGCCCTCCTCCGCGCCGCTCGGCGGCTCGAACGTGACGTCGAGCACGTCGGCGGCGCCGATGCGGTCGATCCGGAACACCCGCTCGCCCCCGGCCGAGTGGCAGTGCGCGGCCACGTACCAGCGGCCCTGGTCGGCGAACACCCGGTGCGGGTCGATCTCTCGGCGGGTGTGCTCGTCGCGGCCGAACGAGTAGTAGTCGATGACCACGCGGCGACGTTCCCGCACGGCGCCGCGGAGCTGGTCGAGCAGCTCCGGCGCCACGTCGTCGCCGAGGCGGACGTCCACCGAGCCTTCGTCGCCGATGCCGAGCGAGGCCGCCAGCTTGGCCAGGCCGCGGGCGAGCGACCCGTCGGGGTCGAAGCCGGGGGTGCCCACCGCGCTGCGGCCCGCCGCGACCAGGGCCAGGCCCTCCTCGGGGGTGAGCCGCAGCGGCCGGCCGAAGGGCTCCGCCAGGTGGAGCCAGATGCGGCCGTCCTCGAGCACCACGTCGATCAGGGCGTCCGGGGTGAACGGGTGGACGCCGACGAACTGGAGGGTCTCCAGCGCCTTGAGCAGCTCGGCCTCAACGATCCCGAAGCGGCGGCAGACCTCGTCCACCGAGGCCCCCGGGTGGTCCACGAGCCAGGGCACGATGCTCAGGAGCTGCTGGAGCCGGTCGCTGGCCGCGTGGCGGCTCATCCCGGCACCGCCAGCGCCCGGAGCCACGCCACCACGTCGTCGCGCAGCGCCGGCGGGCCGAGCACCTCTGCGTGGTCGAGGAAGCCCAGCACGAAGGATCGGAAGCCCTCCCGGTTCGTCACCGCCACGGTGAAGACGACCGAACCGTCGGCCTGCTCCTCGGCGGCCACGTCGGCGCCCAGTGCGTGCTGGGCCAGGGCGGCGTGGTCGGCGTCCACCAGCAGCCGGGCCTCGACCGGCTCGCCCTCGCCGAGCTGCCAGGCCGCGACCTCGACGCCGGGCACGGTGCCGCCCGGCCGCTCGAAGGTACCCGGGGCGCCGGCGACGACAGCGCCCTCGATCCGGTCGAAGCGGAAGTTCCGGGCCTCGCCCCGCAGGTGGTCGAGGCCCGTGAGGTACCAGCGGCCGCGCTGGAAGTCGAGGCGGTGGGGGTCGACGGTGCGCTCCTCCCCCCGGTAGGTGAAGGTCAGTCGGCGCCGCTCGGCCACGGCCTGGAACGCGGTCGCCACGGCGGCGTCGGTGGGGAGCTCCCCGAGGGGCGCGCCCGCCTCCCCCTCCTCGGCGGCCACGACGCCGCCGAGCTTCCGGAGCCCGCCCACGCCCCCGTCACCGTCGAGGTGGACGGCGCCGGCGGCCAGGTTCAGGGCCGCGAGCTCGTCGGGGGCGAGGCCCGGGTCGCGCAGGTAGTACTCCCGGCGCAGGATCTGGTAGCCGGCGACAGGCGGGTCGGTGCCGGGCACGGTGTCCACCCGCAGCGGGATGCCCATCTCGCGCAGGTCGTCCTTGTCGCGCTCGAACGCCCGTCGGAAGCTGGCGTCCTTGTCCGGGTACCCGGGCACCCGCTCGCGGACCTCTTCCGCGGCGAGCGGCCGCCCCGTCTCCAAGAGCGCCGCGATCAGGTTCAGCAGCCGCTCCACCTTCTCCATTCGCTATGCACCTCCTCCGTCGGTGCCGCTCCGGGATCCGGTTCGCCCGCGGCGCTGCTCCGCTCCGCTCCGCAACGTCACCACGTCCATCACCCGATCAGCCGGGCGGCGAGGGCGCCGGCCGCGCCCGCGGCCTGGAAGAAGGCGCGGTCCTGCTCGGGGCCGCGGCCCATGGTGGTCACCCGCAGGCCCTGGGCCTCGAGCAGCGCGGGCGTGTCCGGCTCGTCCACCTCGACCGCGTCGACCCGGCCCCGCGCCCCGAGCAGCGGGTGGGCGGCCACGGTGACGGGGGCGTGCACGAGGTCGAGCACCGTGCGGCTGTGGTGGCTCACCCCGCGGTGGCGCTCGCGCTGGTCGCCCTCGGAGACCCGGAGGCACATGACCGGCTGCCCGTCGAGGGCAGCGGCGGTGTCGAGGATGGTGGCCACCTCGACCGCGGTCGTGCCGAGGGTGGTGTCGGTGCCCACCACACCGGGCCCCATCCCCACGACCACGGCGTCCGCGTGGAGCTGGTGGCGGGCCAGGGCGAGGGCGGACGCGACCGTGACCGCCTCCAGGTCGCCCCCGAAGGCGTGCCCCGCGGTGACGGTGGCGTCGAGCAGGCCCTTGTCCTTCATCGAGGCCACCAGGTCGGAGAAGACCAGCGGCAGCGAGGCGCCGTCGGTCATCACGTAGACCAGCCGCGCCGAGGGGTTCGCGGCCTTCAGCGCCACCGCCACGCACGGCACCTGGCTGTGCACGCTGCAGACCACGACGGGCAGGCCGTCGAGCCCGGTGGGCAGGTCCTCGAGGTGCTCCTCGGCCGACCCGGTGTCGGCCTGCAGGCTCGTGTAGCGCAGCTTCATGATGTGGCCCGGGCCCTTGCGCCGCCAGGACCGCCGGCTGAGGTTCCAGTGCACGACGTGCCAGCCGCCCGTGCCGAGGCCCCACTCCACCGCGGTGGTGTTGCAGACCACGTCGTCGCCCACCGCGACATCGCCGATGAGGTCGGTCAGGACGTAGGCCCGGGCCGGGCCGCCGTCGGCGCCGGCCTCCTGCCCGTCGACCTCGGGGTCGGGCTCGAGCTCGACCGCCACCCGCTGCAGGCCCGGGCGCTCGCTGAGGATCTCGGCCACGCGGCCGCTGCGGAAGGCGGGCACAGCCGGGTCAGAGTGAGGCGATCAGCTTCTCGACGCGCTCGTCGCGCGACTTGAAGGGGTCCTTGCACAGCACGGTCCGCTGGGCCTGGTCGTTGAGCTTCAGGTGCACCCAGTCGACCGTGTAGTCCCGCTTGCGCTCCTTGGCCTTGCGGATGAACTCCCCGCGCAGCCGGGCCCGGGTGGTCTGGGGCGGCTGGTCGACGGCGAGGTCGATCTCCTCGTCGGTGCACATGCGGTCGACGAGGCCGCGACGCTGCATCCGGTAGAAGAGGCCGCGGTCCCGGTTCACGTCGTGGTACTGCAGGTCGACCAGGGCGACCTTCGGATCGGTGAGGGCCAGGCCGTGGCGCTCGCGGTAGGCCTCGATGAGGTTGTGCTTGATGACCCAGTCGCACTCGCGGTCGAGCGAGAGCGGGTCCTTCTCGATGCCGGTGAGGCAGTGCTCCCACATGTCGAGGGCCTGCTGCTCGAGAGGGCTGAGGCCCTTGGTGTCGGCGTAGCGCAGCGCCCGGTTCAGGTACTCGGACTGGATCTCCAGGGCGCTGGCCTCGCGGCCGTTGGCCAGGCGCACCCGCCGGGTGCAGGTCATGTCGTGGCTGATCTCGCGGATGGCCCGGATGGGGTTCTCCAGGGTCATGTCCCGGAAGGTGACCATGCGGTCCTCGAGCATCCGCAGCAGGATGCTGGTGGTGCCGATCTTCACGAAGTTGGCGTACTCGCTCATGTTCGAGTCGCCCACGATCACGTGGAGGCGCCGGTAGCGCTCGGCGTCGGCGTGGGGCTCGTCGCGGGTGTTGATGATCGGCCGCGACCGGGTCGTGGCGCTGGAGACCCCCTCCCAGATGTGCTCGGCCCGCTGGCTGATGCAGAACATCGCCCCCCGGGCGGTCTGCAGCACCTTGCCGGCGCCGGCGAAGATCTGGCGGCTCACGAAGAACGGGATCAGCACCTCGACGTAGTGGCTGAAGTCATCCTGGCGGCTGGTGAGGTAGTTCTCGTGGCAGCCGTAGGAGTTGCCCGCTGAGTCGGTGTTGTTCTTGAACAGGTAGATGACGCCGCGGATGCCCTCCTCGCGGAGGCGCTGCTCGGCGCTGGCGAGGAGCTGCTCGAGGATGCGCTCCCCCGCCTTGTCGTGCACGACCAGGTCGTGGATGGAGTCGCACTCGGGCGTGGCGTACTCGGGGTGCGAGCCCACGTCGAGGTACAGGCGCGCGCCGTTGGCGAGGAAGACGTTGGAGGAGCGCCCCCACGAGACGACCCGGCGGAACAGGTACCGGGCGACCTCGTCCGGGCTCAGCCGGCGCTGGCCGCGGAGCGTGCAGGTGACCCCGTACTCGTTCTCCAGGCCGAAGATCCGGCGTTCCATCGCGCCAACCTACACAGCCCCCACCGGTTCGCCTTGGCTCCTCCGGCGGGGGATCTCGACGCCGTGGCCGTCAGGCCAGCAGGCCGGTGAGCTCCTCGCCCTCGATGCGGCGGAAGGCCCGGCGGCCGTTGCTGCGGGCCAGCACGGCCACCTCGAGGTCGTCGGCGACCAGGGTGCGGTCGGGGCCGCCGATGGCCGAGCAGGCCGCCTTGAGGGCGTCGCCGAGGGCCAGGCCCTCGCCCCACGCCTCGCCGAGGCGCTGCGCGATCGCCTCGGCCTCGCCGCCGAGCACGGTGAAGTCGGACTCGTCGACGACGGTGCCGTCGTAGAGGATGTGGAACAGGCGGTCGCCCTCGGGGTCGTGGCCGACCTCGGCGACGAGGATCTCCACCTCCATGGGCTTCATCTCGTTCGTGAAGATCTGGCCGAGGATCTGGGCGTACTGGTTGGCCAGGCTGCGGGCGTCCACGTCGGCCCGGCTGAACGAGTAGCCCTTCATGTCGGCGTGGCGGACGCCGGCGATGCGCAGCGAGTCGAACTCGTTGTACTTGCCGACCCCGGCGAAGCCGATGCGGTCGTAGATCTCGCTGGTCTTGCGCAGGGTGGCCGACGGGTTCTCGGCGCAGATGAGGATGCCGTCGTCGTAGACCACGGCGGCCAGGCTGCGGCCCCGGGCGATGCCCTTGCGGGCGTAGTCGGCCCGGTCCTTCATCACCTGCTCGGGGGCGACGTAGAACGGCATGCTCATGAGAGGGTCCCTCCGGCGAGCGGGCCTCGCGTCTCGTGCAGCAGGTCGACCAGCGTGCGGAACCGGTCGGCGATCTCGGCCTCCTCGACCGCCTGGAAGCCCTCGGCGGTGATGGTGGCCACGCTCGGGTAGATGGCCCGGACGAGGTCGGGGCCGCCGGTGGCGGAGTCCTCGTCGGCGGCCTCGAACAGGGCCGAGATGACGAGGTCGATGACGTCCTCGCGGGCCAGGCCCGCGCGGTAGCCGATCTTCACCACGGCGCCGGCGTGCAGGCTGCCCGAGCCGGTGGCGGCGTACTCGCTCTCCTCGTAGCGGCCGCCGGTGACGTCGTACTCGAAGAGGCGGCCCTCCTTGCGGGCGGTGTCGTAGCCGGCGAACAGCGGCACGACCGCGAAGCCCTGCATTGCCGCGGGCAGGTGGCCCCGCACCATCTGCGAGAGCTGGTTCGCCTTGCCCTCCAGGCTGATGGTGGTGCCCTCGACCTTCTCGTAGTGCTCGAGCTGGAGCTGGAAGAGCTTCACCATCTCGATGGCCGGGCCGGCGGCGCCGGCGATGGCCACGCCCGAGTAGCGGTCGGCCGGGAAGACCTTGTCCATGTGGCGGTGGCTGATGAGATTCCCCGAGGTGGCCCGCCGGTCGCCGGCCATGACCACGCCGTCGGCGTAGCGCACCGCCACGACCGTCGTGCCGTGGCTGAAGCGGAGCGACTCGGCCCCCTCGCCCAGGTCGAACCGGGGCGCGAGGCCCTGGGTCCGCAGGAGGTCGACGAAGCTCGGGCCGGGGTCGTCGCCGACCGGGAAGTACGGGAGCGTCACGGCTCGGAGGCTATCGGCTGTCCGTGGCGTCGCCGGAGTCGTCGGCGCCCTCCGCACCACCACCCGCACCACCACCCGCGTCGCCGCCCGTGCCGCCGGCCACCGCGTCGTCGCCGCGGGTGCGGGCCCGCCAGATCAGGGCGCCGGCCGCCACCACGCCGACGGCCACCGCGCCGCCCACGAGCGGGACCGCGAGGCCGCTCCCCCCGTCGTCCCCGCCCGACCCGCCCCCGCCGTCACCACCGCCGGCGGTCGTCGCCGTCGCGGCCTGCAGCGTGGTCGTGGTGGAGGTCGCCGCCGTCGTGGCGGCCCGGAAGGGCCCGGTCACGGCGTAGCTGACCCCCCGGTTCGCGGGGCCCCCTCGCTGCGAGCCGAAGTAGAGGTGGCGGCCGTCGGGGCTGAACGCCGGCCCGGTCACCTCCGACGGGAGCCCGCCGGCGGGCACGCCCTCGTCGACGATCCGCAGGAACGGGATCGCGTCGCCCTCGGGCGTCAGGAGGACGATCTCCATGTTCCCGCCGTCCTCGGCCACGTAGAGGTCGCCCGTCCCCGGCTCGAGGGTGAGGTTGTCCACGCCGGTCAACGCGCCGGAGCCGTCGTAGACGACCTCCACCGTCTCGGCCTCGGTGTCGTAGCGGCGGACGTGGTCGTCGCCCTTGGTCGAGAAGAACACCGAGCCCTGGTCGAACCAGATGCCCTCGCCGCCGTCGAAGGCGGTGCTGTCGGGCACCTGCTCGCGGGTCGGCGTGTCGGCGGCGCTCGGATCGGGCACCTCGAGCCAGGTGACCGAGCCGTCCCCCGCCACCTTCGCCACCTCCAGCGTCCCCGCGGTGAGGTCGGGGTACACCTCGGGCGTGAACCGGTAGAGCCGGCCGTCGGGGCGGTCCTCGGTGAGGTAGAGCGCCTCGCCGACGGGGTCGACGGCCACGGCCTCGTGCGGGAAGGCCCCCAGCGCGGGACGGGCCTCGGCGGTGATCTGACCGCTCGGGTCGCACTCCCACACGAGGCCACCCTCGACCTCCTCGCACGACAGCCACGCCTCCCACGGCGTCGGCCCACCGGCGCAGTTCATGGTCGTGCCCTCGAGGATCCGCTCTGCGGCGACGATCTCGCCGTCGGCGTCGAAGGTGATGCCGCTGGCCCCGCCCTCGCCCTCCAAGGGGTTCTCGGTGTTGACCGCCAGGTGCCAGCCCCCGGCGGCGAGGGGGAAGGTGGCGGCGCCGTCGGGGAAGACGGGCCAGGTGTAGCCGGTGCCCTCGACCTCCTCGTCCGAGCGCGCGATCACCCGGGAGGTGAACCCCTCCGGGAGCACGATCCCGTTCTCGTCCGGCTCGCGACCCTCGATCGAGCCGTAGGGCCCGTCCGCGGTCGCCTGGGCGGGTGTGGCGCCGGCCGGACGCCACAGCGCCGGCGCGAGCACGGCCGCGCCGGTGGAGGCGGACACGGCCCGGAGGAAGTCCCGTCGTCGCATGGCCGGCGACGCTAGCGGGGCGCGCCGGGCCGGGGTGGGCCTACTGGCCGCCCTTCTGCACGTAGCTCCGGACGAAGTCCTCGGCGTTGGTCTCGAGCACGTCGTCGATCTCGTCGAGGAGGTCGTCGAGCTCGGCCTTGATCTTCTCGCCCTGCTCCGAGGTCGCCGGTGCGTCCTCGACGTCGGCTTCCTCGCGGGCGGGGGCGGGGCGGCGCTTCTGCTCCCGTTCGGCCATCAGGCGCTCCTCTCGTCCGGCTGTCTCGTTCGACTGGTGTCGTCCGTCTGGTTCACGACCCGAGCCGGTCCAGCAGCTCGGCGGCGGTGTCGCACTCGTCCACCAAGGTACCGACGTGGGCCTCGGTTCCGCGCGTCGGTTCCATCATGGGCACGCGGCGCAGGGTGTCGGCGCCGATGTCGAACACGAGCGAGTCCCAGTTGGCGGCCACGATGTCGTCGCCCCACTTGTCGAGGCAGCGGCCGCGGAAGAACGCCCGGGTGTCGGCCGGCGGCCGGCTCACGGCGGCCTCGACCTCGGCGTCGCTGGTGAGGCGCTCCACGTCGAGGCGGGAGAAGAGGGACTTCTCGGGGCGCAGGTCGTGGTACTGGAGGTCCATGGCCGCGAGGCGGGCGTCGTCCCACTCGAGGCCGTGGCGCTCGCGGTAGCCCTCGAGCAGGCGCAGCTTGGCCACCCAGTCGAGCTCGCCGGCCAGGCTCATCGGGTCGGACTCGAGGCGGGTCAGCACCGACTCCCAGCGGGCGAGCAGCGCCTCCCCCACGGCCGGGTCGGGGCCGAGGCAGTCGAGGCCGTTGGAGTCGACGTACTTCCGGGCCCGGTCGAACAGCTCCCACTGCACCTCGAGGGCGGTGACGGTGCTGCCGTCGGCGAGCTCGAGCGGCTGGCGCAGCGTGGTGTCGTAGGAGACCCGCCGGATCGTCGCCACCGGGGACAGGAAGCGGAACTCCCGGGGCAGGACGTCGTCCTCGATCATCGAGAGCACCAGGGCGGTGGTGCCCACCTTGAGGAACGTGGCCACCTCGGACAGGTTGGCGTCGCCCACGATGACGTGGAGGCGCCGGTACTTCTGGGCGTCCGCGTGGGGCTCGTCGCGGGTGTTGACGATGGGGCGCTTCAGGGTGGTCTCGAGGCCGACCTCCTCCTCGAAGAAGTCGGCGCGCGACGTCAGCTGGAAGCCGACGCTGTGGCGGCCGAGGCCGGAGGCCTCCGTGCCCACCTTGCCGGCGCCGGTGTAGAGCTGGCGGGTGATGAAGTGCGGGGTGACGTGGGTGACGATCCGCGAGAACGGCACCGAGCGGGCCATGAGGTAGTTCTCGTGGCAGCCGTAGGAGTTGCCCTTGCCGTCCGAGTTGTTCTTGTAGACCACGATCTCCTGGCCGTCGGGCAGGAGTCGCCCCGCCGCCGCCATCGAGCGCTGGAGGATCAGCTCGCCGGCCTTGTCGAACACCACGATCGACCGGGGGTCGGCGCACTCGGGCGTCGAGTACTCGGGGTGGGCGTGGTCGACGTAGTAGCGGGCGCCGTTGGTCAGCACCGCGTTGATCAGGTGGGTCTCGACCTCGGGGGCCAGCGACCCGCCGGGCGCGTCGTCGCGCGCGTCGTTGCCCGGCGACTCGTCCTCGAAGTCCCAGCCGACCTTGGCCACCGGGTGGTGGTCGGCGGCGGGCCGGGCCAGCTCCCCCATGTAGGCGTTGATGAGCACCGACGAGGCGGCGATGGGGTTCGACTCCCCCGTGCCGCGCAGCACGATGCCGAACTCGGTCTCGAGGCCGATGATCTTCGGCAGCGCCATGTGCGGGTCTCCGCCCTAGAGGTACTGGCCGGTGGCCATGCGCTCGATGGCACGGCCGCCGGTCGGGTCCTCGTCGTCCTTGGTGATGAGGGTGCGCACGTACACGATGCGCTCGCCCTTCTTGCCCGAGATCTTGGCCCAGTCGTCCGGGTTGGTCGTGTTGGGCAGGTCCTCGTGCTCCTTGTACTCCTGGTGGATGGAGGCGATGAGGTCCTCGGTGCGGATGCCACGGTCGCCGTCGTTGATGAGGCGCTTGATGGCCCGCTTCTTGGCCCGGCGGACGATGTTCTCGATCATGGCCCCGGACGAGAAGTCCTTGAAGTACATGATCTCCTTGTCACCGTTCTGGTAGGTGACCTCGAGGAATCGGTTCTGGTCGTCGGTGCGGTACATCTCCTCGACCGTGTCCTCGATCATGGCCCGCACGGCCTTCTCGGGGTCGCCGCCACCGAGGGTCTCCACCTCGCCGGCGTCGAGGGGCAGGTCGGCGACGAGGTAGCGGCTGAAGATGGACGCCGCCGCGGTCTCGTCGGGGCGCTCGATCTTGATCTTCACGTCGAGCCGGCCCGGGCGCAGGATGGCCGGGTCGATGAGGTCCTCGCGGTTGGAGGCGCCGATGACGATGACGTTCTTCAGGGTCTCGACGCCGTCGATCTCGGCGAGCAGCTGCGGGACGATGGTCGACTCCATGTCCGAGCTGATGCCGGTGCCGCGGGTGCGGAACAGCGAGTCCATCTCGTCGAAGAAGACGATGACGGGCCAGCCCTCCTCGGACTTCTCCCGGGCCCGCTGGAACACGAGGCGGATCTGGCGCTCGGTCTCGCCGACGTACTTGTTGAGCAGCTCGGGGCCCTTGATGTTGAGGAAGTAGCTGCGGGCCTCGGAGTCGCCGGACACCTCGGCCACCTTCTTGGCCAGCGAGTTGGCCACCGCCTTGGCGATGAGGGTCTTGCCGCAGCCCGGCGGGCCGTAGAGCAGGATGCCCTTGGGCGCCGGCAGCTGGAACTCGGCGAAGAGGGCCTGGTGGACGAACGGCAGCTCGACCGCGTCGGTGATCTGCTCGATCTGGTCGTCGAGGCCGCCGACGTCCTCGTAGGAGATGTCGGGCACCTCCTCGAGCACGAGCTCCTCGACCTCGGGCCGGGGCAGGCGCTCGAGCAGCAGGCCCGAGCGGGCGTCCATCAGGACCGCGTCGCCGGCGCGGAGCTTCTGGCCCTGGAGCGAGTCGGCCAGCTCGGCCACCCGCTCCTCGTCGGCCCGGCCCGCGATGAGGGCGCGCTTGCGGTCGGGCAGGAGCTCCTTCAGGGTGACGACCTCGCCGGTGACCTCACCGCTGCGGGCCAGCACGACGTTCAGCGACTCGTTGAGGACGACCTCGGCGCCGCGCTCGATCTCGGTGTCGGCGATCTCCGGGTGCAGGGCGACGCGCATCTTGCGCCCGCCGGAGAACACGTCGACGGTGCCGTCGTCGTTGCGGCCGAGCAGGGTGCCGTAGGCCGACGGCGGCTGGGTCAGCTTGTCCACCTCTTCGCGCAGCGTGGCGATGTGCTCGCGCGCCTCGCGCAGCGTGTAGGTCAGCTTCTCGTTCTGGGAGACGGCCTGGGCGAGCTGGCCCTTGGTCTCGAGCAGGCGCTCCTCCAGCGTGCGGACGCGCTTGGGCGCCTCCTGGAGCCGGCGCCGCAGGGAGGTGACCTCCTCCTCCAGCACCGCGGCCTGCCCCCGCAGCTCGTCGAGCTCGGCTTCGTATGAGGCCAGCCGCCGTTCGGTCTCGTCCTTGCTGACGGCAACCACCTCCTCCATCTCGCCTGACGCGGGACGATACACGGGCGACCGGGCGATGCAACGGAGCCAGCCGGCGTTCACGTTCCCGTCACGCGGGGCCTGCCCGGGCCGCGACAATTGCACGGGATTTCCGTGTTTATCGGTGCGAGCGGCTAGAGTGTGGGCAACCAGCAACCGTCCGGGGGCCCTGGCCCCACAGCGTGAGAGGACAACCCCCAATGAAGGTCTGGATCGATCAGGATCTCTGCACCGGTGACGGCCTCTGCGAGGAGATCGCGCCTGACGTCTTCACCCTCCTCGACGACGGCCTGGCCTACGTCAAGGAAGGCGACAAGGTCTTCAGCGACCCGGGTGGCCCCGAGGGCCTCGCCGCGGTGCCCGCGGGCCAGGAGGAGGCGGTCATCGAGTCCGCCGAGGAGTGCCCCGGGGAGTGCATCTTCATCGAGATGTGATCTCTGCTCGCGTCAGCGAGCTTCTGCCAGGAGCGCCGGTCCCCTCGGGGGCCGGCGTTCTTGGTTTTCCCGGCGGCGTTCACCTGAACGCCGGCGCCGTCAGGACAGGCAGGGTCCGGCGTCGACGGGGGTGGTGAGGTCGCCGGCGAGCACGGCGCGGAGCTCGGCGTCGGTGAGGGCGTAGCCCACGTTGTCGCGGTCGGGGGCGATCGCGAAGGCCACGCCGACGACCTCGCCGTCGGCGTCGACGAGGGCCGAGCCCGAGTCGCCGGGCGCGAGGTCGGTGGCGAGGAGGAACACCTCCCGCTCGGTGGCGTTGCGGTCGTAGATGTCCGAGCCCCGGGCCTGGACCTCCTGGGCGATCTCGTAGGGCGAGATCTCGAGGGGCCCGCCACCCGGGTGGCCGTAGACGCCGCCGACGTCACCCTCGTCGGCGTCACCGAGGGAGAGCGCGGGGCGGTCGAGGCCCGGTGCCGACAGGACGGCGAGGTCCCGCTCGGGGTCGAACGCCACCACGTCGGCGGAGACCCGGGTGCCGTCGCTGCGCTCGACCTCGGTCGAGTCCTCCCCCGCCACCACGTGGGCGTTGGTGACGACGAGGTCGTCGCCGACCACGAAGCCGCTCCCGTCCTGGAGGCGGTCGCAGGCCACCCCCTCGACCTTCACCGTGGACTCGACGACCCGAGCCGAGACCTCGGCGGAGATGCCGGTGGCCGCCGGCGGGGCGCCCACGTCGGGGGCGGGCTCGAGCGCGTCGAACACCTCGGGGAAGCGGTCCTCGCCCACGAGCTGGCGCAGGGCCAAGAACGCGTCCGGCGCCTCCGGCAACGAGTCGTGCAGCCAGCCGGCGAGCTCGGACTGGCGGGCCTGGCGGGCGGGCCAGCCCGGGACGCTGGCCATGGTCGGCAGGATCAGCCACAGCAGCACGAGCACGCCGGCCATGCCCGCCAGCGCCCCGGCGACCTGGTCGAGGGCCTGGCCCCTGCCGGTCTCGATGCCGAGGCGGAGCTGGCCGCCGATGACGAGGCCCAGGGCCTGGCCGAGGAAGGCGCCGGCGAAGAGCACCGCCACCGCCAGGAAGAGCAGCGCCTGGTCGTCCCAGTCGACCTTCTCGAGGATGCGGGGCAGCAGCAGCGCCGCCACCAGCAGTCCCACGGCCATGCCCGCCCACGACGTCGACCGGGCGACGAAGCCCATGCGGAACCCGCCGACCGCTGCGGCCACCACGGCCACGAGCAGCAGCAGGTCGAGGGCGTTCACGGCCCTCAGGAAGAGAGCAGGCGGGCGTGGGTGAGGAAGCCCGTGTGCGCCACCATGCGGTGGTCGGGTCGCACCGACTGGCCTTCGATGTGCCAGCTCCGGTTCAGCACCTCGAGGGTCTCCTCCATGCCGAAGGCCGAGTCCGCCAGGGCCTCCCGCAGCTGGCGGGCCTGGAGGATGCTCGGCGTGTACGCCACGAGGATGCCACCCGGGTGCAGCGCCTTGGCCGCGTGGGGCACCACCTGCCAGGGCTCGGGCAGGTCGAGGACGATGCGGTCGAGGTCCTCGAGGTCGATCCCCTCGTAGGTGTCGCGCACCTCGACCCGGTAGCGGTCGGCGGCCGAGTCGCCGAGGAAGGCCTCGACGTTGTGCTGGGCGCGCGCCGCGAAGTCCTCCCGGACCTCGTAGCCGGTGACGTCGGCGCCGGCGCGGAGCATGGTCATGGACAGCGCCCCGGAGCCCACGCCGGACTCGAGCACGCGCGCCCCGGGGAAGATGTCGGCCAGGAGGAGGAGCGGCCCGAGGTCCTTCGGGTAGATCACCTGGGCGCCGCGCGGCATCTTGAACACGAAGTCCGAGAGCGTGGGCCGGATGGCGGTGTAGCGGGCCCCCATGGTGGAGCGCACCGTGACGCCCTCGCGCGCCCCGAGCAGCTCGGCGTGCGGGAGGATGCCGGCGTGGCTGTGGAACTCGCCGCCCTCGGCCAGGGTGACGAGGTAGCGGCGCTTCTTGGCGTCGATGAGCAGCACGCGGTCCCCCGCGGCGAACGGGGCGCTCACCCGGGCCGCCGCCCGATGGTCAGCGGCTGGGGGCCATCGCCGACGGGACGGGGGGTGCCGCCGGCCCGCTCGACGAGGCGGCAGAACGCGCACACCTCGGTCGGGGTCGGGGCGCCGCACACCGCGCAGGCCACGAGCTCGGCGCGGTCCTCCTCGGCCTCCGGGGTGAAGTGGTCGGCCACCCGGCTGAGGAAGCCGAAGTAGAAGTCGTGCTTGGTGCCCGGCGAGGTGGCCTCGATGGCGTCGAGGGCCTCCTTGTAGCCGAGGTGGCGGTTGCCCGCCGCCATCGGGCACTCCTCGACGAGGTAGTCGATGCCCCGCACGACGCAGTAGGCGGCGGTCTCGCGCTCGCCGAGGCGCACCAGCGGCTTCACCTTCTTCGGGAAGCCCTGGCGGGCGGGCAGGACCGGCTGCTGGCGCCCCAGGTAGTCGGTCTGCCAGCGCAGCACGTTGCCGAACAGCACGGCGGCCTCGTCGTCGAGGTTGTGGCCGGTGGCGAGCACGTCGTAGCCGTGGTCGAGCGCGGCCTTGTCGAAGACGTGGCGCTTGGACATCCCGCAGGCGGAGCACGGCGCCCGCCGGGCGGCCCGCGAGCCGTCGGGGATGTCGTAGCCGTACTCGGCCGGCAGGTCGACCTCGAGCAGCTCGACGCCCCGGCGGGCGGCGAAGGCGCGGGCGTGCTCGGCCGACGCGTCGCTGTAGTCGCCGATGCCGAGGCCCACGTAGAGCCCGCCCACCTCGATGTCGAGGCCGAGGTCGAGGAGCAGGTCCCACAGGGCGAGCGAGTCCTTGCCGCCGGAGACCGCCACCAGGACCCGGTCGCCCCGCTCGAACATGTCGTGGTCGTGGATGGCCTTGGCCACCTGGTCGCGGCACAGCTTCAGGAAGTGCTCGACGCAGAAGTTGGCGTTGTGGCGACGGACGTCGATCACCGCCGGCTCGCGGCAGACGCGGCACTTCACGAGACGCGACCTCCCCGGCTCACGCGGCGCCGCCGGAGATGACGGGGCGGATCTCGACGTCGGCGTCGTCGGGCAGGATGGCGTCGGCCGGCACCAGCGTGTCGCCGGCGATCACCAGCACCGACTCGCGGCGGACGTCGAGCCGCTGGAGCAGCGCCACCACGCTCATCGGGCCCGGCACCTCGAGCTCGCGGCGGGGGTTGCGGAGCAGGACCCTCACGACCGGCCGCCGCGGCGCGTGCGCCGCTCGGGGGTGGCTTCGCGGCGCAGGACCACGCTCTCGCCCGGGAGGAGCTCCTCGCGGTAGACGACGACCTCGCTGCGGCCGGCGGCCTTGTTGAGGAAGTGCAGGCCCCAGGCGAGCGCCCCGAGCATCAGCCAGGCCCGTCGGCCCTCGAAGAGGCCCCGCTCGATGCCCGCCCTGCGGATGAAACGGAGGACGGCGCCCATCAGACCCGGCGGATCTCCACGATCGTCTTCTGGAGCTTGCCGCGGCGGCGCCCGAAGTAGAAGGCGGCCACGGCGACGACCGCGACGACCACGACGCCGGCCACCAGGGCCACGTTGCGGGCGGTCTCGCCGGCCTCGTCGACCTCGCCCTGGACCTCGCGGAAGCGGGCCTCGATGTCGTCGCGGGTGATGCGGGTGGCGGCGGTCACGACGTGGTCCCCTTGGGTTTGCGGTTGACGGCCTTGAGCGCCAGGTAGGTCACCCCCGACGCGACCAGCAGGGTGATCAGGTAGGGCACCCAGGACCAGTTGCCGGTCAGTGGGCTGCCGGTCTCGGTCTGGAGGAGGCGGAGCAGGGCGATGGTGAGCTCGATGGCGCCGATGCCGATCAGGAACATGGCGGCGGCGCCGTAGCCCACGAAGCGACCGAGGCCCTTGAGGGGGTCGACCGTCTCCTGCTTGGCGTACGCGACCAGCAGGTCCTTGATGTCGCCGAACTGCGCGACCGGGTCGTGCTTCGCGCCCGGTCGGTTCGTGCTCGTCGCCACTGCGCTCCTCAGTCGTCGTCGGCCGGGGTCGGACCGCCCGGTGGGCCCACCCTACCCGTGGGGCCGTGGCCGCTCACCCCGAGAGGCGGGCCTCGAGGACCTCGGCCTCCTCGGCGAAGAGGGTGCGCAGGAGCTCGAGTCGGGGCAGGGCGCCGTCGGTGGCCAGCACCCGCCGCTGGTCGAGCGGGCCGAGGGGCCCGACCGCCGCGGCTTGGAACGACGCGAGGCCCGGGTCCTCGTCCAGCTCGATGGTGGCGGGGACCGACGACTCCCCCAGCTCGGCCTTCAGGGCCACCGAGCGGCGGAACGGGCCGAGCATCGCCGCGAGGGCGGCGGACGCGGCGCCGGGGTCGGTCGCGTCGGCGTCGGGCCAGTCGTGCACGTCCGCCCGCGGGTAGGGGTCGTCGGGCAGCCACTCGTCGACGACGATGCGCCGGACGCCGACGGCCACGAGGCCGAACCGGCCGTCGGGGTACTCCTCGGCCTCGACGATGCGGGCGACGGTGCCCACGTCGGTGCGCACGTCACCGCCGCCCACCTCGCTCCCCCGCTCGATCAGCACGACCCCGAACTCGCGGTCGCCGGCGAGGCAGTCCCGGGCCAGCGCCCGGTAGCGCTCCTCGAACACGTGCAGGGGCAGCACCATCGTGGGGAACAGCACCGACCCCAGCGGGAACATCGCCAGCTTGGCCATCAGCGGAGGCTAGAACTCGCCGGCGCCGAGCGACCGGCTCAGCACCCGTTCCCGGCTGAGGGCGAGCGTCGGACGGTGCGGGGAGCGAGGGACGAGCGAGCCATGACGATGTGATGAGGCGCCAGCCGAAGAACGGTTCAAAACGCGTCGAAGTCGAGCAGCTCGAAGGTGTCGAAGGTGGCGGGGGCCTGGGGGCCGGCGTCCTCGAGGTCCATGCCGAGGAACGCCGACGCCTCGTCGCGGGCGATGAACAGCAGGTTGAGCGGCGCCGGCTGCACCCCCTTGGGGATGGCGATGCCCTTCACCGGGACGTGGACGTTGAAGCCGGCGTAGATCGCCATCGGCACCCGGTGGTGGCGCATCGCCGCCGCGATCACCTTGCGGGCCGACCGGGGACCGGGCGCCGGGCCCCGCGGCAGGAGCTTCAGGACGACCGCCAGGGGCACGCCCTTGGCCGTGGCCCGGGTCGTCACCGCCACCACCGAGTCGTCGGCGTGCACGGCGTAGCCGGCGCCGGGCGCGGCCAGCCGCCAGGCGAGCTGCTCCGGGGTCCAGCGCTGGGTCCACCCGTCGGCCGGCGCCTCGTCGAGGCCGGCGGTCAGCCGGGCGAAGTCGGCACTGGCCCGGAACCCGTCGGTGACCGCGTGGCTCTCGACCCGACGCCCACCACCGAGGCGCGGGATGGCCACGACCGGCAGGCTGGTGATGAGGCGGGCGCCGATGCGGTGCAGGCCGGGCATGGTCGAGTTCTCGTTGGTGACGCCGATGCCCCCGATGAGCCCGCCGAGCTCCTCCTTGCGCTCGATGGCCCGCTTGGTGGCCCGGGCGGTGAGGGCGACGAAGTGCATGCTGCCGAGGCCCGATCGGGTGACGGCGTTGACCGACAGCACGAAGGTGGCCTGCTCCTCGCGGTTGCGCCACGGCTGGGGCACCAGGGCGAAGTGGGCCACGCGGGCGCCCTTGCGGTCGACGTCCTCCTCGATGGCCGGGTGGTGCGGGTTCTCCCGGTACAGCCAGTGCAGGAAGGTGGTGTCCTCGAAGCGGTCGGCGTCGGGGTGCTCACGCCGGAGCAGCGCCGCGGTCGCGGCCAGGTCGTCCGGGGCGTCGGCGGCGGTCTCGGCGCGGCCGTTCCCGGCCTGAGCCGTCTCGTCGGCGTCGGCGTCGGCGTCGGCGTCGGTCGGTGGCGGGGTCACAGCGCGTCGAAGTCCAGCAGCTCGAAGCAGCGCAGCTGCACCTCGTCCTGGGGCAGCCCCTCGATGTCCTCGCCGACCGCGACCGACGCCCGGTCCGCGCCGAAGAGCACCAGGTTGAGCGGGGACGGCAGCAGTCGGCGGGGCACGGCCACGCCCGGCATCGGCACGCGGTGGTTGAAGCCGACGTAGACCGCGGCCGGCGAGCGGTCCCGGCGGCACGCCGCCGCCACCAGCCGGGCACCCGCCCGGCGGCTCGGCACGGCGGCGCGGGCCAGCAGCTTCAGCACCACCGTGACGGGGACGCCGCGGTAGCGGAGCCGGGTGGTGACCGCGGCCGCGTCCTCGCTCACGTGGACGCGGTACGCGGCCGCCGGGTTGGCCAGGCGCCAGCGCAGCACGTCACCGGACCAGTCCTGGGCCCAGCCGTCGTCGGGCGGCGGGGCCAGCGAGGCGGCCAGGGCGGCCACCTCGTCGCCCTCGAGCCAGGCCGGGGTCACGTCGTGGGTGACGACCGCACCGCCACCCGGGGACACCGGCCGCACCACCACCGGCAGCGGGCCGAGGTCGCCGATCCCCGTGCGGGTCACGGTCATGGCCGTCGACGCCGCGTTCGTCACGCCGAAGCCGGCCACCACGCCGCGTCGGCCCATCTCGCGGATGCCCCGCCGGAGCAGAGCGAGGAAGTGGGCCTGGCCGACGCCCGCCCGGGTCACCCCGTTGACGCCGACGCAGAACTCGGCGCGCTCGTCGCCCCGCGCCCACCGCTGCGGCAGCAGCGCCACGTGCGACACCCGTTCGCCCTTGCGGTCGACGCTCTCCTGGATGGCGCTGCCGACCGGGTTCTCCTCGTACAGCCACTCGAGGTAGCCCGGCGTCCGGAAGCACTCCCGATCGGGGTGCTCCGCGGCGAGCAGCGCGGCCGTGGCGTCCAGGTCGCTCACCGGGTCGCCACCCGCTCGTCGGTCCGGGTCGCCGGGTCGGCGGCCCCACCCGGCGGCGCCGTCGCCCCGCGTTCCTTGGCCGCCGCCTTGGTGCGGGCCGGTCCCCGCAGCCACCGCCAGGCCGCGTCCAGGGCGATGCCGGACAGGATCACCAGGCCCAGGTCCACCGGGAAGCGGTAGCGGGTGATGCCGATGGCGACCGCCGCGGTCAGCGTCACGAGGAGCGCGAGCGAGAGGAAGGGCAGGATCGGCACCGCTCGCCGCCGCAGCACCACCAGACCGGCGATGCCGAGCGCGAGCAGTTCGTAGTAGAGGATCAGGCCGGTGGTGGCGACGGCCCGGCCGCGGCCCTCCACCACGGTGTCGAGGGTGATGCTCTGCCCGGGCCGGTAGACCCCCCAGATCCGGCCCACCCGGGCGGCGGACACGACGGCGGCGCGTCCGGGCCGTGACTCGATGTAGTCGAGGCCCCGGTGCAGGCCGATGTCGGCGGCGTCGGACTCGTCGCCGTCACCCAGCCACTCGATGCCCTGCCGCGCGATGACCTCCATGTCGGGGTTCCGGGCGGCGACCTCGGGGATCTCCTCGGCGCTCGGGAAGGCGCACTTGCCGCTCCAGTAGCCGAGCAGGGGCCCGTCGTAGGTCTGGTCGCAGTTGGCCTGGGGCAGCACGCCCGCCGCGCCGTAGGACAGGAAGACCGGCTGGTCGAAGCGGGCCAGGTTGTGCAGGATCCACGGGCTGATCACCAACCAGTAGGTGGCCCCGGCGACCACGACGAGCAGCACCCGCCGCTTCCAGGCCAGGCCCGGCACCAGCACCGCCAGGGGCAGGGCCAGCAGCAGGAGGAGGTTGGAGGCCTCGGCCCGGGTGAGGGCGGCCAGCGCGATGGCGCCGCCGAGCACCGCCATGCGCCGCCACCCGGGATCGTCGTAGACCCGGTAGGCGGCGAACAGGACGAGGCAGAGCGTGACGCCGTAGAGGGGCTCGGACAGGATCAGGCCGTCGTTCACCCACAGCAGCGGGTACAGCCCGGCGAGGACCGCGGCGATCAGCCCGGCGCGGTCGCCCGCTCCCGGACCGCCGGCGAGGCGCCGGGCCAGCAGGCCCACGAGGGCGACCGTGACCGCGCCCGCGAGGCACGAGATCACCCGGTGCGCGAGCGGGCTGTCGAAGCCGAGGACCGACGGGACCGCGAGGTACAGCGAGTACAGCGGCGGGTGGTGGGCGGCTTGGACGTTCACCCCGGCGTAGACCCAGGCGATGGGGCTCGTGAACCCGTCGCCCTGGCTCAGCGACAGCGCCTGGTTGTGGAAGTAGAAGCCGTCGCCCACGGGCTCGTCGTTGCCGTGGACGCCGATGGCGTAGGCCAGCCGGAGCGCGAGCGCGCCGGCGGTGACCAGGCCCAGGCGGAGCCGGAAGGCCCGCTCAGGCACGCGCCGGCTCGACGGGATCGGCAGGATCGGTGGTCGCGCCCGCCCCGTCCCCGACGCCGGGGCGCGCCCCGGCGTGGCGGCGGGCCCGCCACCACGTCAGGCACTGGTCGCCCACCACGCCGGCGAGCACGGCGAGGGCGACCTCGACGGGCACGCGGTAGCGGGTCACCGGGATCGCGATCGCGGCGACCGCGGTGACGAGCACCGCCATGGACACCAGCGGCAGGATCGGCACCTTGCGCTTGCGCAGCAACCAGAGGCCGACCGCCCCCACGGCGACGAGCTCGTAGAAGGTGATGAGCGCCAAGCGGGAGACCCAGAGCGGGCGGCCCTCGCCCACCGCGTCGATGCGGACCTGCTGGCCGGGGCGGAACAGCCCCCAGATGCGCCCGACCCGGGCGGCGACGACGACCGGGACCCGTCCCCGGTGGGCCGAGATGTAGTCGAGGCCCTCCTGCTGGCCGAGCTTGGCCGCGTCGGACTCGTCGCCGAACCGGGCGCCGTAGATCTCGGCGCACCGCGCCGGGGTGCGCAGGCACTGCTGGGCCGACGGGCCGAGCGTCTCGTCGAGGAACGAGCAGTCCGGGTGCCAGTAGCCGAGGTACTCACCCTCGTAGGTCCGGTCGCAGTTCGCCTGGGTGAGCACGCCGGCGAGGCCGTAGGACAGCGTCACGGGCTGGTTGAACCGGTAGAGGTTGTGGCCCACCCAGGGCGCCATCACGAACGCACCGGTGGCGAAGACCACCGCCACCAGCACCGCCCGGGCGACCTTGTCGAGCTGGCGGCAGAGGAGCACGAGGGGCAGGGCCAGGATGACGAAGAGCAGCAGCGCCTCGGCCCGGGTCAGCGTCGCCAGGCCGAGCACGAGGCCGAGCACCGCGGCCTCACGTGGCCGGGGGTCGTCCCACAGGCGGTAGGCGCAGAGCAGCACCAGGGCGATCATCAGCCCGTAGAGCGGCTCGGAGAGCAGGAGCGGGTCGTTCGCCCACAGGTTGGGGTACAGCGCCGCGACCACCGCGGCGATGAGGCCGGCCCGCTCGCCGGCGATGCGCCGGCCGACGAGGCCGACGACGACGATCATGGCGAGGCCGGCGAGGCTCGTGGCCAGGCGCAGCAGCTCGGGGCTGTCGCCCACGACCTTCTGGGCCAGGGCGAGGTACACGACGTAGAGCGGCGGGTGGTGGGCCGCCTGCAGGCGCAGGTCGAACGCCTGGTTGAGGATCGGGTCGATGAACCCGAGCCCGTGGGCCAACGCGTCGGCCTGGCCCGAGAAGTAGACGCCGTCGCCAGTGGCGGGGTCGTCGCCCGTGGTCGCCAGGGTGAACACCGCCCGCAGCAGGAAGCCGCCGACGGCCACGAGGCCGAGGGCCACGCGGAACGACAGGCGCGGCCGGGGCACGGCGGGCGATGCTACCGCCGCACCCCGCTCGGCCCCATCCGGCACGGCTCGTTCCGGCAGGCCTCCGGTCACGGGCGGCTCGTCGTGCTCGTGCCCGTGGCGTCCGCCGCGGTGGTCGTGGTGGTGGTGGTGGCCGCACCACCGGCGCCGCCACCGCCCTGCTGGCCCGGGACGCGCACGGGCACCAGGTCGGCGAGGGCCGGCCGGTCGGGGTAGCTCGCCAACAGGGCGCCGAGCTGGCCCCGCAGCGCGTCCTGCTCGGGGGTGACGTAGGGCGGGTTGTTGAGGATGTAGGCGAAGGTGAGCTCGTCGCCGCCCTCGAGGAGGTCGACGACCCCGGCGAGGGCCCGCACGTGGTTGAGCGACCCCGTCTTGGCGTGCAGCCGCCCCTCCAGGGGGGTGCCCGCGAAGGTGGCCAGCGTGCCCGTCTCGCCGCCCGTGGCGAAGCCGTCCACCAGCGACGGGTTGGCCTCGATGGTCGCGACGAGGGTCCCGCAACTCAGGCGGTTGGACTCGGCGAGGCCCGAGCCGTCGACCGCGTCCTCGGCGCCAACGGTGACGCCGTCGTCCGCGAGGAGCTGTTCGACCGCGGCGGCGCCGGCGGCCGTGGTGCCCTCGCCGCCGGTGGCCAGGCCCACCTCCCGCAGCACCAGCTCCGCGGTCTGGTTGTCGCTGAAGGTGAGCAGCTGGGCGAGGATCCGCTCGAGCGGCTTCGAGCGCACCTTCGCGACGGTCACCGCACCCTCGGGCGCCGCGCCCGAGGACGGCTCCCCCACCACCTCGACCCCGCGCTGGCGCAGGAGGACGGTGAAGACCGCCGCGGCCTGCCGGGCCGGGTCGGGCGAGGGCCGCAGCGGGGCACCGGGGTCGGACGCGCTCGGGAAGCTCTCGAAGCCGTCGTCGACCGACAGGGCCGAGAGGGGCCCGGTCTGGTTCTGGTCGATGTACCGGCTCGGCCAGTCGGCCACGTAGCGGGCCGTCGAGTAGCGGCTGTCGTCCCCGACCACGCCGCCCTCCACCCGGGTCACCCCCTGGGCGACGACCCGGTCGGCGAGGTCCTCGAGGCGGGTGTGGGCCCGCTCCTGCTGCGGGGTGCGCTCGGCATAGCCCTCGGTCGCCAGCACGGGGTCGCCGCCGCCGACGAGGTAGAGGTCGCCCGCCACGACCCCGCCGGCCGGCGCCGCCGCGGCCTGCACCTTGGTGCGGTAGCGGTGGTCGGGCCCCAGCGCCGACAGGGCCGCGGCGGCGGTCAGCACCTTCTCGGTCGAGGCCGGCGTGATCGCGGCGTCCGGGCGGTGCGCGACGATCGGGCGGCCGTCGGCCTCCACCACGAGGCAGGCGTCCGGCGGCAGCGCGGTGGTGAACGACTCGAGCCCGGCCCGGAGGCGGGCGTCGGCGCCCGCCTGCGAGGCGAGGTCCGGCACGCGACGGGCCGACAGTACCGGCGTGACCGCGGACGCCTGCTCGGCGGCCGCCGGCGTGTCGGCCGCACGGGCATCGAGGACCAGCGCCGCGACCCCCGCGCCCACTGCCACCAGCAGCAGCAGGACGGGGAGGATCAGTCGGCGCACGTGGTGGTTCGGCTCAGAGCAGCCCGCGGCGCTGGCGCCAGCGGGTGTCGTGCCAGAGGTGGGCCAGGGCGGTGACGGCCCGGTTGGACGAGCCGTAGCAGAGCCGCCCGCTGGCCCGCACCGCCGCGGGCCCGGCGTTGGTCGGGTCGGTGGTGGCCAGCTCGGTGGCCGTGAGGATGGGCTTGCCGGTGGCCGCGGAGATGTCGGCGGCGGCCTGGGCGAAGCGGGCGTCCTGGCGCTCGTGGTAGTCGACGATGCGCTCGAGGCCGTGGCCCGGGTAGAAGGGCCCCTCCCGCTCCATGCGGGCGGTGTTGGCCTGGATGCCGAGGCCGAGGAAGATCACCGCGTCGACGTCGGGGTGGCTGGCGACGATCTCCATGACCTCGGGGATGGTGTCGCGGGTCTCGCTGCCCGCGAGGTCGACCGGGTTGCTCTTGCTCCAGCGGGGCGGCAGCTTCGTGTCGATCGTGCGGCGCAGGTCGTCGGGCAGGTCGAGCAGCACGAGGTCGGTGCGGGCGATGGCGTCGGCGGTCACCACGCCCCAGCCGCCGGCCGTCGTGTAGATCACCGTGCGGGGCCCCTTGGGCCGGGGCTGGGTGGCGAAGGTCGCGGCCGCCTCGAAGGCCTCCTCGACCGTGGCCGCCCGCGTCACGCCCGCCTGGCGCATGGCCCCGTCGAACACCGCGTCGTCGGTGGCCAGCGAACCGGTGTGGCTGGCCGCCGCCCGCGCCCCGCCGGCCGTGGCGCCTCCCTTCACGATCACGAGGGGCTTGCGCTCGGCCACCGACCGCAGGCGGTCGTAGTAGGCCCGGCCGTCGGTGATGCCCTCCAGGTAGGCGAGGCCGACCTTGGTCGCTGGGTCGTCGGCGTAGAAGTCGAGGAAGTCGGGCACGGTCACGGCCGCCGAGTTGCCGGCGCTGACCGCCCGGCTGATGCCGATGCCGCTGTGCAGCGCGAAGTTCTCGAACGACGAGACGAAGTTGCCCGACTGGCTGGCCACGCCGATGTGGCCGAGCGGCGGGTTGGGGGCCACGATCTGGGCGCAGAGCTTGGCGGGCGGGGACACCACGCCCTGGCCGTTGGGGCCGGCGAGGAGGATGCCGAGCCCCTCGGCCACGCGGACGAGCTCGGCCTCGGCCGCCCGGCCCTCGTCGCCCGCCTCGCCGTAGCCGGCCGACGCCACGAAGGCGGCCCGCACGCCCTTGCGGGCGCAGGCCTGGAGCAGCTCGACGTTGGTGGACGCCGGCGTGCAGATGAACACCAGGTCGGCCTCACCCTCCGGCACGTCGTCGATCGAGGGCAGGCAGTCGACGCCCAGCACCTGGGCGCCGTCGCGGTTCGTGGCGAAGACCCGGCCCTCGTAGCCGCCGGTGAGGATGTTGTGGAGGCAGACGAACCCGAACTTGCCGGGGTGGGTCGACGCCCCGGCGACGATCACGCCGCGGGGCTCGAACAGGGCACGGAACTGCTCGGTGGTCGGGGCCATCAGCCCGCCACCTCCTCGACCTCGACCAGCGCGTCCACGGCGACGGGCCGACCCTCGTGCACGATCAGGGGGTTCAGGTCGGCCGAGACCAGCTCCGGGTGGGCTTCGGCGGCCGCGGAGAGCCCCACCAGGACGTCGGCGACCGCTTCGCGGTCGACCTCGGGCTCGCCCCGGAACGCGCCCAGCAGTGCCTGGGTGCGCAGCTGCTCGACCATCTCCAGCGCGTCGACGCGGTCGATCGGCACGAGGCGGAAGGCCACGTCGGCGACCGCCTCGGCCAGGATCCCCCCGACGCCGAGCATGACGGTCATCCCGAACTGCGGGTCGCGCGACAGCCCGGCGATCAGCTCCCGGTTGCCGGCGATCATGGGCGCCACCAGCACGCCCACCTCGCCGTCCTCGGGGCGGGCGGCGGCGAGGAGCTCGTCGGCGGCCCGTTGCACCGCGGCGGCGTCGCCGAGGCCGAGGCGCACGAGGCCGCGCTCGGTCTTGTGGGCGATCGCGTCCCCGCAGAGCTTGGCCACCACCGGGAACCCGAGGTCCTCGGCCGCGGCCACCGCGGCGGCGGGGTCCCCGACGACGACCTCGGCGGCCACGGGCACGCCGTGCTCGGCCAGGAGGCGCTTGGACTCGGCTTCGGAGAGCGTCGGGGACATCCGGCGCAGGTTACGTGACGGCCGTCCCCGCCCCCAGGCAGCGCCGCCGGCTCAAGGGCCGTCCGACCTAGGCCGAAGTGCCTACGTGGAGTTCGGGACGAGACGGGCGGGGGCGCGCCGACAGATCGAGCGCACGCTCGCACCCGCCGTGGCGCTGAGCGCCCTCGCGGTCAGCCAGCCCCTCCTCGAGCTGTTCGGGCAGAACCCGACCTTCTTCGTGGCCAGGGACGCGGGGACGACGGGGATCGTCCTGTTCGGCGCCGCCGTCGCCATCGGGCCGTCGCTGCTCGCGATCGGCGTCGTCGCGCTCGCGGCGGTGCTCTCCCCCCGCCTCGCCGCCGCGGCCCACCACGTCGTGGTGGTGGCGCTCGCCGGCCTGGCGGCCTCCACGTTGCTCGTGCACGCGGGCGGGTCGGGGCCGCTGGTGGTGATCGGGGCGCTGGCCGTGGGGGTCCTGGTGGCCATGGGCCTCGAGCACGTCGACGGGCTCCGAGGTGCCACGGAGTGCCTCACGCCCCTGCCGATGCTGATCCTCGCGCTGTTCCTGTTCGTCTCCCCCACCTCGCGCCTGCTGTGGTCGCCCGCCGCGTCCGCGCAGCCGGCGCAGCACGTGGACCGCCCTGCCGACGTGGCCCTGCTCGTGTTCGACGAGCTGCCGCTGGCGAGCCTGCTGCGGGCGGACGGCACCATCGACGAGCAGCGCTTCCCCCACTTCGCCGAGCTCGCCCGCCACGGCACGTGGTACCGCAACGCCACGACCTCGTACCCGCGCACCGAGATGGCGGTGCCCAGCCTGCTCAGCGGCACCCGGCCGGCACCCGGGGCCATCCCGAGCGTCGTGGACTACCCCCAGAACCTCTTCACCCTGCTGTCGGCGACGTACCGGATGAACGTGGTCGAGGAGGTCACCGACCTCTGCCCCGACGAGGTCTGCGGCGGGACGGCGGCACCGGCGGGCGGCGACACGATGGCGGCGCTGCGCGACGCCGCCGTCGTCTACGGCCACCAGGCGGTCCCCGACCCGTGGGCGTCCCGCCTGCCGGTCGTCACCCGGTCCTGGGGCGGGTTCGCCGGCGCCGAGCAGGTGGAGGACCCCTTCGACCGTCGCCGCGACGACCCCCCGGGCACCCAGACCCAGGTGGGCAAGGTCGCCTTCGCCGACCGCATGATCGACGCGATCCACCGGGGCGCCGCCCCCAGCCTGAACGTGGCCCACGTGGTGTTCCCGCACTCGCCGTGGACCCTCACGCCGGACGGCCAGGAGTACAACGCGACGCTCGAGGGCCTGCACTGGGACCCGAAGAGCCGCTGGGAGCCCGGGTCCACCTACGTCCGCCGAGGCCAGGCCATGCACCTGCTCCAGCTCGGGTACGCCGACGCGGTGCTCGGCCGCCTCATCGACCGCCTCCGCGCCGAGGGGATGTGGCACGACGCCCTCGTCGCCGTCGTGGCCGACCACGGTGCCGCGTTCCGCGCCGGTGACTTCCTGCGCGAGCCGTCGGGGCACAACGAGCAGGAGCTGTTCCGCGTGCCGTTCCTCCTCAAGGCGCCGGGCCAGACCCGCGGGGTGGTCGACGATCGTCCGGCGCAGCTGGTCGATCTCGTGCCCACCATCGCCGAGCGGCTGGGCGTCGAGACGTCCTGGCGGTTCGACGGCGTGGCGCTGCACCCGGACGGGAACCGCCCGGACCCGCTCGTGGTGTTGCCGACCGCCGCAGGCCCACAGCCGTTCACCCGCAGCGTCGACCCGCTCCTCGCCCTCGCCCGCCGCAACGCGCGCCGCTTCCCGCACGGCGACGGGTGGTCGGCGCTCTTCGCCGTGGGCGCCGACGGGGGGCGGGTCGGTCGACCGACCGCGGCGCTCCCCCGGGCCCCCGACGGCGCCCCCACCTGGCGATGGTCCTCCGAGGCGGCCGCCGCCTACGACGAGATCGACCCGGACGGCGCGTTCCTGCCGATCCAGCTCGTCGGCACGCTCGAGGGACCGCCGGGAGCCGGCCCGCCCGACCACGTCCTCGTGGCCCTGGACGGGGTGGTCGCCGGCGTGGGCGACGGGCTCACCGAACGTTCGCCGGGCCGCTGGCGCTTCGTGGCGCTGCTCGACCCGTCCCGCTTCACGAGCGGCGCCGCCCGGCTGGAGGTCTTCGTGCCCGTGGGCGACGACCACCGGGGCTTCGCCGAGGCCGGCCGGGCCGACCAGGGGGACGCGCGCCTGGCGTCCGACGACCACGGGACCCCCACGATGCTCGATCGGGGCGATCGACACCTGCCCGTCGAGGCCCCCACCGAACGACGGCGGCTCGAGATCGACCGGGCGTTCAGCGACGGCGTGTCGGTCGTCATCGACGGCCTCTCGGTCGAGGACGGGACCGAACGGCCGAGCGAGGTCCTCGCCTTCGTCGACGGCCGAGCCGCCAGCCTCGGGGCGAACCCGTACCCGACGCTCAACCAGGGCGGCGAGGAGCTCGACCGCTGGGGCTTCGAGATCGTGATCCCCCACGAGGCGCTCGGCGGCGAGGACCGGGGCTGGGTGGTGGCCGTGTACCCCGACCACGCGCTCGCGGTGGCGGTGGACTGGCGCTGAGGTCCACCGGCCCGCCGGCGGGTCGGATCAGACCTCGAGGGCGGCGCGGAAGAACTCGCGGATGTGGTCGAGGCGGGTCTCGAGCGCCTCGGGCGACGTGGGGTCGCGGCCGAGCATGGACTCGATCACCGGGAGGTCGCTGAAGTAGCTGAGCATCGCCCCATAGCCCGTCAGCAGCAGCTGCTCGGGGTCGTGGCGGCGGAAGTGGCCGGCGTCCATCTCGCGCTGCAGGAACGCCGCCGCCCGTTCGAACTGGGGCCGCATGGCGGCGCCGAGGTCGAGGCCCAGGTGGCCCTCGCTCTCCAGGAACTCGCGCCGCAGGAGGCGCACGAACTCGGGGCTGTCCATGAAGAACCGGAAGCCGGCGGTGAGGCCCCGCTCGAGGAGGATCCACCCCTGGCGGTCGGTGTCGGTGACCGCCTCCTCGATCAGCACGTACCACTCGGCCAGCGCGGTCTCGAAGACCTCGAGGTAGAGCGCCTGCTTCGACTCGAAGTGGTAGAGCAGGCTGGGACGACGGATCCCGACCGCATCGGCGATGTCGTTCAGCGAGGTGCCCTCGAAGCCGTGCTCGGCGAAGCAGCGCCGGGCCTCGAGCAGGATCGCCTCGCGCGTCGAGAGCGCGACGAGGGGTTCGGCCACGACCGGAATGCTACCGACCGAGGCCCGGCGCGCCCCGGGAGGATCGGTGCGGACGGTAGACAGGGGCGGTGGATCGGCGGAGGTGGCTCGCGCTCGTGGCAGTGGCGCTCGTGGCCGTCTCGGCGGCCTGCTCGGGCGGCGGCGGGCCCGAGGACGGCGGCGGCGGCCCGGCACAGGACGGGGATCGACCGAACGTGGTGATGGTCATGACCGACGACCAGACCGCCGACAGCCTCGCGGTGATGGGCCGGACGCGGGCGCTCATCGGCGAGGAGGGCACCACGTACACCCAGGGCGTCGCCAGCTTCCCGCTGTGCTGCCCGGCCCGGGCCCAGGTCCTCACCGGCCAGTACGCCCACAACAACGGCGTGCGGGACAACGCGCCGCCGGACGGCGGCTATCCCGCCCTCGACGCCGACGAGACCCTCGCGGTGTGGCTCCAGCGGGCCGGGTACGCCACCGCCCACGTCGGCAAGTACCTGAACGCCTACACCGCCGCGGCGCAGCCCTCGGTCCCACCAGGCTGGGACCACTGGTTCGCCCTGGTCGACCCGAGCGCCACGAACTACTTCGAGTACGACGTCAACGTCGACGGTGAGATCCGCTCCTTCGGCCCGGACGAGGCCGACTACCAGACCGACGTGCTCGCCGACGAGGCCGTCCGCCAGGTGCACGAGCTCGCCGGCGGCGACGAGCCCTTCCTCCTCGACTTCTGGCCGACCGCGCCCCACACCGGCCTCGGCGAGGGCGCGCTCCCGTTCTCCCCCGCCCCGGCCCCCCGTCACTACGGCGACTTCGCCGACGAGCCGCTCCCCGACACGCCCGCCATCGCCGAGGCGGACGTGAGCGACAAGCCGGCCTTCGTGGACGGCATCGAGGAGGCGTTCGCCCTCGGCGTCGTCGAGTACAACCTCGAGAACGGCACCGACCTCACCCTGACCGAGCTCGAGACCGAGGCCCACCGGCGCTACCTGGAGTCGCTCCTGGCGGTGGACGAGGCGGTCGGCCGCCTCGTCGACGCGCTCGAGGAGGAGGGGGTGCTCGACGACACGATCATCGTGTTCGTGTCCGACAACGGCTGGAGCTTCGGCGAGCACCGGATCCCCTTCGCCAAGGTCCTGCCCTACGAGAACGTCCTGCGGGTGCCGTTCCTCGTGCGGGGGCCGGGCTTCGCCGCCGGCGCCACCGTCGACACCCAGGTCGCGCTCGTCGACCTGCCCGCCACGGTGCTCGCCGCCACCGGGGCCGCCCCGGGCCTGGCCCTCGCCGGCCGGCCGCTGCCCGGCGGGCCGGGGGCGGCCGACGACGCGCCGCCCCGGGCGCTGCTGCTCGAGAGCCCGCCGCGGGGCTCGGGCCGGATCCCCCACTACGAGGGCGTCCGCACCGACCGGTACACCTACGTGGCCTGGGACACCGGCGAGGTGGAGCTGTACGACCGGTCGACCGACCCGGACGAGCTCGAGAACACCGCCGGCGACCCGGCGACCGCGGGCACCCGGGCCGCGCTCGCCATCCTGCTCGACCAGCTCCGGGGCTGCGTGGGCACCGGCTGCCAGGTGCCCGTGCCGGCGGGGCTCTGACACCGGTGGCCACGATCCGCGGCGCCCGCGCCCTGACCCCCGACGGGTGGACGGGCGCCGTCGAGGTCGTCACGGCCGCCGACGGCACGATCGCCGAGCTGCGGCCCGCCGGCGGCCCCGTGCCCGACGTGGCCCTCGTGCCCGGGTTCGTCGACCTGCAGGTCAACGGCCACGACGACGTCGACGTGGCCACCGCCGAGGGCGAGGACTGGGAGCGCATGGACGGGCTGCTCGCCGCCCAGGGCGTGACGACCTGGTGCCCCACGCTGGTCACCGCCCCCCTGGAGGCCTACGCCGCCCCGCTCGCCCGGATCACCGCCGCCGCGGCCCGGTCCGGCGCCCGCCCCGCCGTCGCCGGCGCCCACCTCGAGGGCCCGTTCCTCGGGGGCCGGGCCGGCGCCCACCCCACCGAGCACCTCCGCGCCGCCGATCCCGGTTGGCTGGCGGCGCTGCCCGGGATCGTCCGCGTCGTGACCCTCGGCCCGGAGGTCGACGGCGCCCACGAAGCCATCCGCACCCTCGCGGACCGGGGCGCCCTCGTCGCGCTCGGCCACTCGGCCGCGACGTACGAGCAGGCCGAGGCCGCGGTGGATGCCGGCGCCCGGCTCGTCACCCACTGCTTCAACGCGTCCGGCGAGCTCCACCAGCGGGCGCCGGGCTTCCTCGGTGCGGCGCTGAGCGACGACCGCGTCGCCGTCTCGCTCATCGCCGACCTGGCCCACGTGCACCCCGCGCTGCTCCGCCTGGCCTTCCGGGCCAAGGGCCGGGGCCGGGTCGTCCTGGTCACCGACGCCGTGGCCTGGCGGTCCGGTCGCATCGGCGCCATCGAGATGGCACCGGGCGACGACGGCGTGCCCCGCCTGCCCGACGGCACCCTCGCCGGGAGCGCGCTCACCATGGACCGGGCGGTGCGCAACGTGGTCGGTGCCGCCGGGGTCGACCTCGCCGACGCGGTGGCCGCGGCCTCGACCACCCCGGCGTCGCTGCTCGGCCTGGAGGACCGAGGTGCCCTCGCCCCGGGCCGTCGCGCCGACGTGGTGGCCCTGTCGGGCACCCTCGAGGTCGCCGCCACCTGGGTGGCCGGCGAGCAGGTCCACTGACCCGCCGCCGGGGCCTGCTGCCGGCGGGGGCCCGGCGATAGGGTCGCCGGCGTGGAGATCGTCTCGGCCCTGTTCATCGAGGACGTGCAGATGCGGCCCGCCCCCGGGCCGTCGACCCGCATCGACATCACCGGCGTCCACTTCTCCGCCGCGGCGCCGGCGCCGGTCCCGATCACGGTCCAGCCCCACCTCTGCGTGATCGTGCGCTGCGCCCCCGACGAGGAGGGCACCGGTGCCCTCGAGGTCGTCTACCGGCGCGACGGCGAGCAGGTCGCCCGGCACGCCTCACCACTGCAGGTGGAGCCCGGCAAGTTCAGCCAGCGCCTCGTCCGCGGCGACCTCACCTTCGACGACTACGGCACCATCGAGGCCCACTGCCGCATCGATCTCGGGCCCGTCGTGGTCGTCCCGTACACCCTGCTGCCGCCGGTCGGCTGAGGCCGGCCGCCGGACCCGCCCCCACGAGCCCCGCGCCGTGCCGTACGCCGCCGCCCTCTCCGAGCACCCCCTCGCCACCCACGCCACCGGCGAGGTCGTCGGCCAGGTGCTCGAGCGCCTCGGGGGCCAGGCGCCCGACGTGGCCGTGGTGTTCGTGACCGACGCCCACGGCGGCGCCCTCGAGGACATCGGGGCGACCATCCGGGCGTCGCTCGGCCCGGGCGTCCTGCTCGGCGTCACCGCCGTGTCGGTCACCGGCGGGTCCCGTGAGGTCGAGGAGCGCCCCGCCGTGTCGCTCTGGGCGGCCCGGTTCGACGGGGCCCCCGGCACGGCCCGTGCGGTGCGACTGCCCGGCGTCGCCGGCGGCGATCCCGAGGAGGCCGCCGACGCCCTCGTGGCCGCCCTGCCGGGTGGGATCGACCCCGCCCGCGACCTCGTCGTGCTGCTCGCCGACCCGTTCTCGTTCCCGGCCGACGCCTTCGCCCGGGCCGTCGACGAGGGTCGACCGGGCCTGCTCGTCGCCGGCGGCCTGGCCTCGGCCGCCCGCGGGCCCGGGGGCAACCGCCTCCTGCTCGACGACCGGGTCCACGACGACGGCGCGGTCGGCGTCGTCCTGCCCGTCGCGGACCGGGCCGTCCCCGTCGTGTCGCAGGGGTGCCGCCCCATCGGCGACCCCTACGTGGTCACCCGGGCCGAGGGGAACGTGGTCTACGAGCTCGGCGGGCAGTCGGCCCTCACCCGCCTCGAGGACCTGGTCGCGTCCATGGGGCCCGACGAGCGGGCGCTGGCCGCCCGCGGCCTGCACATCGGCCGCGTCATCGACGAGCGGCGGGCCCACTTCGAGCGGGGCGACTTCCTGATCCGGGGCGTGCTCGGCGCGGACCGCGAGAGCGGCGCCATCGCCATCGGTGACCGGGCCGAGGTGGGCGCGACCCTGCAGTTCCAGGTCCGCGACGCCGACGCCGCCGACGAGGACCTCCGGGAGCTGCTGGCCGGCCACGACGCCGACGGGGCCCTGCTGTTCACCTGCAACGGCCGGGGCCGGCGGCTGTTCGGGGTGGACGACCACGACGCGTCGCTCCTCGACGGCGTGGTCGCCGGAGGCGCCAGCGCGGGCATGTTCTGCGCCGGCGAGCTGGGGCCCGTCGGGGGCCGGAATTTCGTGCACGGCTTCACCGCCTCCATGGTCCTGTTCACGGACCGGCTCGGGTAGGGTCGGGCCGACCTCGTCGCTGTCCGTCCCGCTGGAGGAAACGTGTCCGATCCCGACCTCGAGCAGCGGGCCATCAACGTCATCCGGGGCCTGTCCATGGACATGCCCCAGGCCGCCAACTCGGGCCACCCGGGCACCGCCATGGCGCTGGCGCCCGTGGCCCACGTGCTCTGGGACCGGATCATGACCTACGACGCGGCGGCGCCCGACTGGCCCGACCGCGACCGCTTCGTCCTCTCCTGCGGCCACGCCTCGGTGCTGCTCTACTCGATGCTGCACCTGACCGGCTTCGGGCTCACCCTCGACGACCTCCGCGACTTCCGCCAGCTGGGCAGCGCCACGCCCGGCCACCCCGAGGTGCACCACACCGCGGGCGTCGAGGTCACCACCGGGCCCCTCGGCCAGGGCGTGGCCAACGGCGTCGGCATGGGCATCGCCGAGCAGTGGCTCCGGGCCCGCTTCGGCGCCGACCTCTGCAACCACCACACGTTCGTGCTCTGCAGCGACGGCGACCTCGAGGAGGGCATCAGCCACGAGGCCGCCTCGCTCGCCGGCCACCTCGGCCTCGGTCGCCTCGTCTACATCTACGACGACAACCACATCACCATCGACGGCCCGACCGAGCTGGCCCTCACCGACGACGCCGCCAAGCGCTTCGAGGCCTACGGCTGGCACGTCGACGACGTCGGCGAGATCGCCAACGACACCGACGCCCTCGAGGCCGCCATCCGCCGGGCCATGGCGGTCGAGGACCAGCCCTCGCTCATCGTGCTGCGCAGCCACATCGGCTACCCCTCGCCGAAGTTCACCGACGACGCCAAGGCCCACGGCTCGCCGCTCGGCGAGGACGAGGTGCGGGTGACGAAGGAGCTCATGGGCCTGCCGCCCGACGAGACCTTCCACGTCCCCGACGACGTGCTCGAGCTCTACCGCGCCGCCGGCCGGCGCGGCGCCGGCGCCCGCGCCGAGTGGGAGGCCCGCCTCGCCGCCTGGGACGGCGACCGGGCCGAGTACGACGCCTGCCTGGCCGGCCGGGGCCTCACCGGCTGGGAGGCCAAGCTGCCGACCTGGCCGGTCGGCGAGAAGGTCGCCACCCGCGTCGCCAGCGGCGACTGCCTGACCGCCGCCGCCGAGGTGGTGCCGGGGCTCGTCTCGGGCAGCGCCGACCTCACCGGCAACACGGGCACCCAGATCAAGGGCGCCACCTCGCTCAGCGCCGAGGAGCCCGCCGGTCGGGTCATCCACTACGGCATCCGCGAGCACGCCATGGGCGGCATCATGAACGGCCTCGCCGCCCACGGCGGCGTGCTCCCGGTGGGTGGCACCTTCCTCAACTTCGCCGACTACATGCGGGGCGCCGTGCGCATCGCCGCCATCACCCAGTCGAAGGTCATCTACTCCTGGACCCACGACTCGGTCGGCCTCGGCGAGGACGGCCCCACCCACCAGCCCATCGAGCACCTCGCCTCGCTGCGGGCCATGCCGGGGCTGATGGTGATCCGCCCCGCCGACGCCAACGAGACCGCCCACGCCTGGAAGGTCGCCGTCGACCACGACGGTCCCACCGCCCTGATCCTCAGCCGTCAGAACCTGCCCGTGCTCGACGGGGTCGATCCCGAGGGCGTGGCGCGGGGCGCCTACACCCTCCGCGCCGCCGAGGCCCCGGCGGTCGTGCTCATCGGCACCGGCAGCGAGGTCGCCGTCTGCGTGGAGGCGGCCGAGCGCCTCGCCGGCGACGGCATCGCCGCCTCCGTGGTGTCGATGCCCAGCTGGGAGCTCTTCGAGGTCCAGGACCAGGCCTACCGCGACGCGGTGCTGCCCGCCGGGGTGCCCCGCCTCTCGGTCGAGGCCGCCGCCACCTTCGGCTGGTCGGCCTGGGCCGACGACTCGGTCGGCATCGACCGCTTCGGCCTGTCCGCCCCCGGCGCCCAGGCCCTCGCCGAGCTCGGCATCGAGCCGGGGCACGTGGCCGAGCGGGCCCGCGCCCTCCTCGGCTGAGCCCGGCCCGTCCGTTCCCCTCCCACCGTCCGTCCCACCCGTCCGACGACCCGCCCCGGAGCGAACCCCATGAGCACCCGACTGCAGCGGCTGTACTCCGAGCAGGACCAGAGCCCCTGGCTCGACAACCTCAAGCGGGGCTGGATCACCAGCGGTGAGCTGGAGCGCTGGGTGGAGCGGGGCGTACGGGGCATCACGTCGAACCCGACCATCTTCCAGAAGGCCATGGCCACCGGCGACGCCTACGACGCGCAGCTCGCCGAGCTGACGTCCGCAGGGGCGAGCACCGTCGACGCCTACTGGGCCGCGGTCACCAAGGACATCACCGACGCCCTCGACATCTTGGCCCCGGTGCACGAGGCCAGCGACGGCCTCGACGGCTACGTCTCGCTCGAGCTCGCCCCCGAGCTGGCCCGCGAGACCGACGCCAGCACCGAGGCGGCCCGCCAGCTGCACACGACCATCGCCCGGCCCAACCTCTACGTGAAGATCCCCGGCACCGCCGAGGGCCTGCCCGCCGTCCAGCAGATGATCGCCGAGGGTCACTCCATCAACGTGACCCTGATCTTCGGCCTGGACCGCTACGCCGAGGTCATCGAGGCGTACCTGGCCGGCCTCGAGGCGGCCGAGGGCGACCTCTCTGGCGTCAGCAGCGTGGCGTCGTTCTTCGTGAGCCGCCTCGACACCGAGGTGGACCGGCGCCTCGATGCGATCGGCACCGACGAGGCGCTCGCCCTACGGGGCACGGCGGCCGTCGCCCAGGCCCAGTGCGCCTACCAGCTCTTCCTCGACCGCTTCAGCGGGTCCCGCTGGGAGGCGCTCGAGGCTCGTGGCGCCCGGGTCCAGCGGCCGCTGTGGGCGTCGACGTCCACGAAGAACCCCGCGTACCGCGACACCCTCTACGTGGACGAGCTGATCGGGCCCCGCTCGGTCAACACCATGCCCGACGCCACCCTCGAGGCCTTCGAGGAGCACGGCAGCCTCGAGCGGCGGGTCGACGCCGACCCCGACGCCGCCCAGGCCACCCTCGACCGGCTCGCCGACGTCGGGGTCGACATGGCCGACGTGACGCGGGTGCTCGAGGACGAGGGCGTGGCCTCGTTCTCGAAGTCCTTCGACGAGCTCCTCGGCGTGCTCGGGGACAAGGCCGAGCAGTTGCGTCAGGGTTGATCCCGCCTCCGACCGTCTACTGTCGGCCCATGGACGGCCGACACCCGCGGCGACGCCGATGAACGGCGAGCTCGTCGTCGTCGACGACGTGCCCGGCGAGTTCGCCGAGCGGGTCATCGAGGCCTTCCACACCCGACCCAGCGACCACTTCTCCCTCGCCCTCTCCGGCGGGGCCACCGCCCGGCGGTGCTACGAGCGCCTGGCCGACGTCGGCGGCACCCAGATCGACTGGTGGAAGGTGAGCGTCTACTGGGGCGACGAGCGCTGCGTCCCCCTCGACCACGAGGACTCGAACTACCGGCTCGGCCGCGAGGCGCTCCTCGAGCGGGTAGGGGCGGTGGATGCCAACTTCCCCATGCGCTGCGAGGAGGGCGCCGACCCGTACCAGCTGCGGCTCGGCGAGCTCGGGCGCTTCGACCTCGTCCACCTCGGCCTCGGCAGGGACGGCCACACCGCGTCGCTGTTCCCCGGCTCGGCCGCGCTCGACGCCGACCCCGGGCGCCTCGTGGCCATGAACGAGGACCCCCTCGGCAACAACCCGCACCCCCGCATGACCCTCACCTTCGCGGGGATCGCCCGGGCCCGGACCGCGGTGGTCACCGTGGTCGGCGAGGAGAAGGCGGAGGCGCTCGCCGCCATCGCCAGGGGCGAGGACCTCCCCGCCACGCACCTGCGGGCCGACCGCCTCGTCTGGCTGGTCGACCCGGCCGCCGCGGCCCTGCTGCCTTGACGGCCGTGGACCGGTGACGCCGCCGGCGCTCCTGGGCGCCCTGGTGCCCACCGCCTCGCGCCTGTCCGGCGGGACGGGCCACGAGAACTACGTCTCGTTCGACGTGCCCCTGTGGGCGTGGGCGGCCCTGCTGGCGCTGATCACCGCGCTGCTGCTCGTCGACGTGCTCATCGTGCACCGCGTCCCGCACGAGATCTCCTTCAAGGAGGCGGCGATCGAGTCGGCGATCTGGATCGCCATCGGGCTGTCGTTCACCTTCGTGATCTTCGCGTGGCACGGCGGGGGCGCCGCCGGCGAGTACCTGTCGGGCTACCTGATCGAGAAGAGCCTCTCGATCGACAACGTCTTCGTGTGGGCCGTGATCTTCAGCTACTTCGCGGTGCCGAAGATGTACCAGTTCCGGGTCCTCTTCTGGGGCATCTTCGGGGCGCTGGTGCTGCGGGCCGTCTTCATCTTCGCCGGCGTCTCGCTGCTCAACCGCTTCGACTGGATCCTCTACGTCTTCGGCGCCTTCCTCCTCTACACCGCGTGGAAGATCTCGACCCACGACGACGAGCAGGTCCACCCGGAGAAGAACCCGGCGCTGAAGATCATCAACCGCGTCGTGCCGACCACGCCCGAGTACGACGGCCAGAAGCTGTTCACGCGGCGCACGGGTACCCTGCTGGCCACCCCGCTGTTCGCGGTCCTCGTGCTCATCGAGACGACCGACGTCATCTTCGCCTTCGACTCGATCCCGGCGATCCTCGCCGTGTCCCGCGAGCCGTTCATCATCTTCTCGTCGAACGCCTTCGCCATCCTCGGCCTGCGGGCGCTCTACTTCTGCCTCTCGGGCATCTCGGACAAGTTCCGCTACCTGAACCAGGGGCTGGGCGTCATCCTGGCCTTCGTGGGGCTCAAGATGCTCGCCGCCGACCTGTTCCACGTGCCGACGTGGGCCAGCCTGCTCTTCATCGCCCTGGTGCTCACCGTGACGATCCTGCTCAGCGTGGAGGCGGATCGTCGGGACGACGCCCGGGACGCGGCGGCGCCGACGCCGGGCCCGGAGGCGGGCCGGGAAGCGGAGCCGGAGCCGGAGCCGGAGCCGGACCCGGCCGGGGACCCGCGGGACGAGCCAACGCCCTGAGCAGCTCGGCCTTGCGGGCCACGAACGCCGGGTCGGTGACGAGCTCGGGGTCGCGCGGGCGGGGGAACGGGCTGTCGACCTCGGCCACGACCCGCGCCGGCCGGGGCGAGAGCACCACGACCCGGTCCGAGAGCAGCAGCGCCTCCTCGACGTCGTGGGTGACGAGCAGGACCGTGCGACGGTCCTGCATCCAGACCCCCTCCAGCCACTGCTGGAACGACCGGCGGGTGATGGCGTCGAGGGCGCCGAAGGGCTCGTCGAGCAGGAGCGCCTCGGCGGGGGTCAGGAAGGTGCGCAACAGGGCGAGGCGCTGGCGCATGCCGCCGCTCAGCTGCGCCGGCCAGGCCCGCTCGAAGCCGGCCAGGCCGAACCGGTCGAACAGGGCGGCCGCCGAGGCCCGTGCATCGGCCGGCGCCACGCCCCGGACCTCGGCGCCCAGGGAGGCGTTGGCGAGGGCCCGCCGCCAGGGCAGCAGGGCGTCGCGCTGGGGCTGGTAGGCGGCCCGGCCGTCGACCACGGCGGTGCCCTGCTCGGGGGCGGCCAGGCCGGCCAACAGGTGCAGCAGCGTGCTCTTGCCGCAGCCGCTCGGCCCCACCAGCGACACGAAGGCGCCCGGCTCGACGGCCAGGTCGAGGCCGTCGAGCACCTCGACCCGCCCCGCACCCCGGCCGGCGCCCCGCTCGAAGCCGTGGGTGAGGCCCGTGACCTCGATGGCGCTCACGCGCCCCCGGCGGTCGTCGTCGTGGCGCCACCTGCCCCCGCCCCGCCCCCGGCACCGGCGGCGGCACCGGCGGGGAGGAGGTCGTCGGTGAAGGCGGCGTCGGTGTCGACGGGCTCGTCGAGGAGGCCCGCCTCGACCAGGAAGTCCCCGAAGGCCGACCACACCGGGGCCTCCTGGTGGCCCCAGCCCTGGCCGGGCTCGATGAACCGGGAGGCGTGGTAGGCGGTGCTGGCCTCGACGAGGTCGCGGTCGAGCTCGGGCACGGCGTCGAGCAGCAGGTCGGCCGCCTGCTGGGGGTCCGCCACCGCCAGCTCGTAGCCCCGCGCCGTGGCGGCGAGGAAGTCCCGCACCAGCTCGGGGTCGTCCTCGATCATCGACTCGCTCGTGAGCAGCAGCGGCGTGTACCAGTCCGGGATGCAGTCGAGGTGGTCGATGAAGGGGATGGTCGTGACCGCCACCCCCTGCACCTCCTCGGCCGCGAGGGCGTCCCAACCGTTGAAGACCCAGGCGAAGTCGAAGCGACCCCGCTGCATGCCGGTCAGGTAGTCGACGTTGCCGACCTCGACGAACTCGACCCGGTCGGGGTCGCCGCCGTCGCACTCGACGAGGCGCTTCACCAGCTCGGTCTCGAGGGCGCCCCCGTAGCCGCCGTAGGTCCGGCCCTCGAGGTCGCGGGGCCGGGTGATGCCCGAGTCGGCCAGGGCCATCAGCGACGAGTCGTTGTGCGGCAGCAGGGTGGCGATCGACACGACCGGCACGCCCGCGGCGCGCGCCGGGAGCAGGGACTCCGCCTGGGCGATGCCGAAGTCGGCGTCGCCCTGGGCCACCACCGGTTCCACGCCGGTGTCGGCGGGCTCGACGATGGTGAGGTCGATCCCGGCGTCCTCGTAGTAGCCGAGCGCGTCCGCGGCGTAGATGCCGGCGTGCTGAGCGTTCGGCGTCCAGTTCAGCATCAGGGTCACGTCCCGGGCGCCGCCGTCGGCGGTGCCGTCCCCACCGTCGCCTCCCGCCCCGCCGCCGCTCGACGAGCAGGCGGCCACGGCGAGGAGGCCGAGGGCGAGGGCGACGGCGAGCAGGCGTCGGGCCGAGCGGGCGGCGCGGGCGGGGTGGGGGCGACGGGAGCGGGGCACGCGGCGATCCGTTCTGGGAGGAGGGGGCGGGTGGGTGGTCACGGCCGCAGCCAGGGCGTGGCGAGTCGGGACAGGAGGCGGACGGCGAGGAAGAGCAGCACGCTCACGAGGGCGATCAGCGCGATGCCCACGAAGACCTGGTCGAGGCGGAACGAGACCCGCGACCGGCTGATGAACAGGCCCAGGCCCTGGGCGGTCCCCATGGACTCGGCGATGACCGCGCCGAGCATGGCGTACGCCGCGGCGACCTGGAGGCCGGCGAAGAACGAGGGCAGCGCCGACGGGACCTGCACGGTCCGCAGCACCTGGGTGCGGCCCGCCCCCATGCTGCGGACCAGGTCGAGCAGGTCCCGGTCGGTGGCGTCGATGCCCTCGACCGTCGAGACGACGACCGGGAAGAACACGACCAGGGCGACCACCGCGACCTTGGGGGCGAGGCCGAAGCCCAGCCACACGATGACGAGCGGCGCCACCACGACCATGGGGATGGACTGGGAGACGACCAGCAGCGGCAGGAGAACCCGCCGCACGAGGCGGACCGAGGTGATCAGCACGGCGAGGACGACGGCGACGGCGGCGCCGAGGAGCAGACCGAGCACCGCCGCGGTCACCGTGGCGACCACGTGGGCGGGCAGCACGTCGCGGAGGTCGAGGAAGGCCTGGCCCACGTCCGACGGTGCGGGCAGCAGGTAGGGCGCCACGTCGAAGGCGCGGACGTAGACCTGCCACGCCACGACGAGCAGCACCAGGAGCCCGGCGGTCAGGCCGGCGTCGAGGAGGCGGCGGGCGCCGCGCCCGCTCCCGGCGGCGGCGCCCACGGCCGGCGCGGTGGCGGGGGCCGCCGGGCGGGCCTCGCTCACGCCGGCGCCCGGAAGCCGCCGGTGAGCCCGGCGATGGTGGGGTCGTCGTCCGCCGCCCCCGCCTCGGCCACCTTGACCACCGTCACGCAGCCGTCGGCGCCGGCGGCGAGGGTCGCCTCGTGCACCGCCCGGAGCAGCGGCCACACGGCGTCGGGCGGGCCCTCGACGGTCGTGCCGAGCGCGCCCACCTCGTAGGTGAGGCCGGCGGCCTCGATGACCGCGATGGCCGCGTCGACGTGGGCGTAGCGGTCGGCGGCGGTGCCCAGCGGCTGGGGCAGGACCTGGATCTCGGCGAGCACGGCGGCTCCTCTCGACGGGCGGGGCGGGGGCCCGGAAGGTGGAGGTGCCGAGAGGGTGGATCGGTGCGATCGAACATCCCTGCGCCGGCATGACCCGGATCAGGTTCGTACGGTCGGGGGCCGGTCAGCCCACCCTCTCAGCCCGGTCCACCGGGCTCCCGTGTTCTGGGGCGACCGTACCACCGCGTCGGCGCCGCTCCGCCGGTCCGCCTGTATAGATTCCGCCCATGGCCCTCACCGACCGCCCCCTCGCCGACCTGCTGGCCGAGGCCCGGGCGGTGCGAGACGCCGCCCACGGCAACCGGGTGACGTACTCCCCCAAGGTCTTCATCCCGCTGACCATGCTGTGCCGGGACAAGTGCGGGTACTGCACCTTCGCCCAGCCCCCGGCCCGGCTCGACCACCCGTACCTGGCGCCCGACCAGGTGCTGGCCATCGCCGCCGCGGGCGCCGAGGCCGGGTGCCACGAGGCCCTCTTCACCCTGGGTGAGCGCCCCGAGGAGCGCTACCCCGTCGCGCGGGAGTGGCTGGCCGAGCACGACCACGCCTCCACGGTCGACTACCTCCTGGCGATGTGCCGCCTCGTGCTCGACGAGACGGGCCTGCTCCCCCACGCCAACGCCGGCGCCCTGTTCCCCGACGAGTTGGCGGCGCTGCGGGCGGTGTCGCCGTCGCAGGGGATGATGCTCGAGTCGCTCAACCCCGACCTCGAGGCCCACCGGGGCTCACCCGACAAGACCCCCGAGCGCCGCCTGGCCACCCTCGAGGCCGCCGGCGAGCTGGCCATCCCCTTCACCACCGGGATCCTCGTGGGCATCGGCGAGTCCCGCCAGGACCGCGTCGATGCCCTGGAGGCCATCGCCGCCTCCCACCGGCGCTGGGGCCACGTGCAGGAGGTCATCGTCCAGAACTTCCTGCCCAAGCCCGGCACCGGGATGCACGCCCACCCGCCGTGCCCGGCCGACGAGTACCTCGAGGCCATCGCCCTGGCCCGGCTGATCCTGCCACCCGAGGTCCACGTGCAGGCGCCGCCCAACCTGTCCGACGACTTCGGCCCGCTGCTCGACGCCGGCATCGACGACTGGGGCGGCGTCTCCCCCGTCACGGCCGACCACGTGAACCCCGAGCGGCCCTGGCCGGCACTCGACCGCCTCCGCGAGGTCACCGAGGCGCGGGGACACACCCTCGCCCCCCGCCTCACGATCTACCCCGAGCACGCCCTCGACCCCGGGCGCTGGCTCGACGAGGGGCTGCGCTTCCCGGTGCTCGACCACAGCGACGCCGAGGGCCTCGCCCGCGACGACCGGTGGTACTCCGGCGACGAGGAGCCCCCGCCGGTGCTGATCCCACCGGCACCGGCTCCCGGAAACTGGCCCGGCATCGGGGCGGGCAGCGCCGTCGGCGAGGTGCTGGCGGGCGTCCGCGCCGGCGAGCAGGTCGGCGAGGACGAGATCGTCACGCTCTTCTCCGCCCGGGGCCCCGAGGTGGGCGCCGTGGCCGCGCTGGCCGACGAGCTGCGGGCCGAGGCGGTGGGCGACGTCGTGACCTGGGTCGCCAACCGCAACATCAACTACACGAACGTCTGCACGTTCAAGTGCCGGTTCTGCGGCTTCTCGAAGGGCCCGCTCTCGCTCAACCTCCGGGGCACGCCCTACCTGCTCAGCCTCGACGACATCGCCGACCGGGTCCGCGAGGCCTGGGACCTCGGCGCCACCGAGGTGTGCCTCCAGGGCGGCATCCACCCCGACTTCGACGGCGACTACTACCTGGACGTCACCCGGGCGGTGAAGGCCGCCGCCCCCGACATCCACGTGCACGGCTTCACCGCCCTCGAGGTCACCGAGGGGGCCAAGCGCAACGGCGAGCCCCTCGCCGACTACCTGCGCCGCCTCATGGACGCCGGCCTGCGCACCCTGCCCGGCACCGCCGCCGAGATCCTCGACGACGAGGTCCGCGCCGTGCTGTGCAGCGACAAGATCGACACCGACGAGTGGCTCGACGCCCACCGCACCGCCCACTCGGTCGGCCTCCGCTCGAACATCACCATCATGTTCGGCTCGATCGAGCACCCCCGCTCGTGGGCCCGCCACCTGGTGCGCACCCGGTCCCTCCAGGAGGAGACCGGCGGCTTCACCGAGTTCGTCCCGCTGCCGTTCGTGCACATGGCGGCGCCGATCTACCTCCAGAAGAAGGCCCGCCGCGGCCCCACCTTCCGCGAGGCCGTGCTGATGCACAGCGTCGGCCGCATCGCCTACCGGGGCACCATCGACAACATCCAGGCGTCGTGGGTGAAGCTCGGCTTCGGCGGGGCCCGCCAGCTCCTGCAGGCCGGCGTCAACGACCTGGGCGGCACCCTGATGGACGAGAACATCTCACGGGCCGCCGGCGCCAGCCACGGCCAGATGGCCGAGGAGGCCGACTTCCGGGCCCTCGTCGAGCCCCTCGGCCGCCGCCTCGAGCAGCGCACCACGCTCTACGGCCGGGTCGCCGCCACCACCGGATGAGCGGTCCCACCGCGGCGGACGGTGCCGGCACGGTCCCCGGCGCCGCGCCGCGACGGCAGCGGGGCCGCAGCACGGGCGATGCCGAGGTCGACGCCGCCATCGAGCACCTGCTCGACCTCGCCGGCGCCCACGCGGACCGCGATCTGCTCTTCGACCTGTTCGCCACGGCGGTCGACCTGGCCGGTGACGACGCCGACCGCCTCGACCTGAAGATCGCCACCGCGGCGCTGCGAGAGATGGCGACGGCGTTCGGCATGTTCGCCCCGTACCGGTCGTACCCGAAGATCACGATCTTCGGCTCGGCCCGCACCAAGCCGGACGACCCGCTCTACCTGCAGACCCGGGACCTCGCCGCGGCCATGGCCGCCGAGGGCTGGATGGTCATCACCGGCGCCGGCCCCGGGATCATGGCCGCCGGCATCGAGGGCGCCGGCCGCGAGCACTCGTTCGGGGTGAACATCCGCCTCCCCCACGAGCAGGAGCCCAACCCCTTCATCAAGGGCGATCCCAAGCTCGTGGCGATGAAGTACTTCTTCACCCGCAAGCTCGAGCTCATCAAGGAGTCCGACGGCTTCGTGGTGCTGCCCGGGGGCTTCGGCACCCTCGACGAGTCCTTCGAGCTGCTGACCCTCCTGCAGAACGGCAAGACCCTGCCCACGCCGGTCGTGTTCCTCGAGACGCCGGGCGGCACCTACTGGGACGAGTGGCAGGCGTTCCTCGCCGCCGAGGTGGCCACCCGGGGCTACATCCACGACCACGACCTCGACCTGTTCCTCGTCACCGAGGACGTGGACGAGGCGGTGGCCGAGATCCGCGGCTTCTACCGGAACTACCACTCGATCCGCTGGACGGGCTCGACGCTGGTCATCCGCCTCAACGTCGCGCCCACCAACGACGAGCTCGACGCCATCAACGACCGCTTCGGCGACCTCGCCGTCACCGGCCGCATCGAGCGCACCGGCCCGACCGGCCCCGAGGCCGCCGACGACGACCACCCCGACCTCCCCCGCCTGGCCATCCGCTTCGACTTCAACCGCTACGGACGGCTCCGAACGCTCATCGACGCCCTCAACGCCCTCCCGTCGGCGCCGAAGCACCTCGCCCTCCCGCCCGGCCACCACGCCCCCGCCTGACCCACCGCGCGGGCGGTACCGTCCCAGGGCATGTGGCTGCTCGACCTGCTCGACGCCGCCGAGTTGGGCCGGAGCCTGCGGGATCTGGCGCGGGGCCTCACCCACGGTGGACGCAACCCCGGGCGCGCCGGCTCGCCCGCTCCCGGCCCGAGCCCCCGGGTGCCCCCGCCCACTCCAGCGCCCGACCCCGGCTGGGAGGCGTTCACCCCCGAGGCAACGGACTTCTGAACCGCTATTGCACCTGGACGGTCTGGGTGACCTGCGCCCGGTAGGCGCCGCCGCCGTAGTCGACCACCTGGGGGCCCGTCATCCGGCGGCCGAGCCGCCCGTAGCGTCGGGCGATGTCGACGGGATGGTCACCGAAGGCCGGATCGAAGGCAACGAAGACCTCGACCTCACCCGGGTCGAGGCCGTCGACCCGGAAGGCGAAGCGCTGGTCGATGACCGTGGTCCGCCCGTAGGGCGCGTTGCAGGGATCGTCGTCGGGCGCCACGTCCACGGGGCACATCGCCGGCCGGTCGGCCCGCTCCAGCGTCCAATTCACATTGGCGCCGTCGGGCACCGTCGCCGTCCCCTCCACCTCGACCACTCCGACGCTCGGGCTGCGGGCGTCGGCGGTGAGCACCACCCGGGTCGATGCGTCGGCGCCCTCGTCACCACCCACGAAGCTGGTCACCTCGTAGCCCCGCTCGTCGTCGACCGTGTCGCTGCGGCCGGCGGCGTCGAAGCGCCGCACCCGGCCGGTCGTCGGGTCGTACTCCGCCGTGACCTCCTCGGACGCCTCGATCTCCCCCTCGATCAGGTCGAAGAGCTGCTCCATGGTCGTGAACTCGAGCTCGTCACCGTCGCCCGCCCAGCGCGGGTCCGTGATCCGCGACACGTCTACCGCAACCCCGTCCGCCACCCGCACCTCGCCGGACAGCGGCGGGCAGAAGCAGCTCCGGGTGAAGCGCCACGTGTAGTCCTCGATCCCCGCGTCGGCCCAGCGAGCCCGCGCCGCCTCGAGCCGCGCCGCCTCGCCACCGTCATCGCCGTGCCCGAGACCGCATCCTCCGAGCACCGCGGCGACGACCAGGAGCGGCACGAGAACGTGTCCGCTGCGGCCTCTGCGTGCTCTGCGGGCGATCGTCACCAGTCGTCCAGCCGGGTGCCGTGTGGTCTGTAGACCGACGCGACGTCGCCGAGGAGCACCGACTGCCGGGACCCACCGCCCACCTCGAGCACCAGCCGGTTGGCCGCCTCGTCGACGTCGACCACCCGTCCCGTCTCGGAGCGCATGCTCTTGGGGCCGAGGTACACGGTGACCGTCCGGCCCCGGTGGTGGCGCAGGAGTTCGGCCCGCGCCCGGCGCGCCCGGGGCAGCGACCATCGCCCCCGCACGATCGCCGCCACCAACACGGCGACCGCGGCGATCCCGATCACGACGCGAACGGTCACCCCGAGATGCTCCCACGTCCCGCAACGGTCGAGGGGTCCTCCGACCGCGAGCCCGGGCGCGCCGGTGGGGCCGCGCGGGGCGGCCTCACCTGGGCTGGTGTCGGGTCGGGGGTCTCGGGTGAGCGGTGGGGGCCCGGGTCAGGGCTTGGTTCGTCGGCGGCGGACGCGGCCGGTGATGCCGCCGAACTTGGCCCGTTGGTGCTCTTTCCAGAGGTTGTGGCCGTCGCAGCGGGGTTTGCCGTTGGTGGCGTCGGTGGGGCCGCCGTCGATCCAGGCGAGGATGTGGTCGATCTGGCAGTGGACGGAGCGGATGGGGCAGGTGGGGTCGTCGCAGGTGGGGAAGGCGATCATCTCGGCGTCGCGTTGCGCTCCGGTGAAGAACCGTCGGTGGCGGCTGTAGTTGAGGGGGTGGCCGTTCTCGTCGACGGCGAGCACGGCGATCCAGCCGGCGATGGACGCCCAGACGGCTTGTTCGGGGGTGACGGGGGTGCCGTCCGCGAACTCGCAGCGTCGTTCGAACGGGTAGCGGTGCTGGTCGGGGTCGTCGCCGCGGATCGCGGCGAGGATGCGGGCGAGGGCGACGAGGTAGGTGGCGTGGTCGCACACGATGGTGGTGCCCAGCGACCGCTGCGCGGGGACGCCGTCGTGGTCGCGGGACGCTTCGGCCATGACGCCGAGTGCGTCGTGGCGGCGCTGGGCGGGGGTGCGCCACAGGTCGTTGACGGTGGCGGCGTCGCCGAGGCGTTGCCTCGCTTCAGCCCAGTCGGCGTCGAGGAGTTGTCGGTAGCGGCGGCCGAGCTCGGTGTTGAACACGTGGTACGTGAGCGGTTCGAGCCACCCGTCGACCTGGCCCATCCCCTCGAAGGTCTGCGAGGCGTGGAGGCGGCGTTCCTCGTAGTTCGACAGGGCCCGCTTCTCGGTGCCCTCGGGGTCGACGACCTCGCGCCAGCGGCGGACCTCGACGGCGAACTCGTCGAACCGCAGCGTGCGGGCCTTGTCGACCAGCAGCTCCTCGTCGCGGGCGAACTCGGGGGCAAACGCCTTGAGGTTCACCCGGCACAGGTACTGCACGTGGTCGATCGAGATCTCGCCGAGCTCGAACGCCGCCATCGTGTGGGGCATCGTGCGGAGCTTGCGGCCCAGCCCGACCCGCCACCGCACGTCCTCCAACGGCCGGTTGGTCAGGTAGGCGATGCGCAGCGCGGCGGACTGGGCGCTGGTGGCCTTCCACTCCTTGGCCGCGTCGTAGGCGGCGAGCGCCTCGACCTCGGCGGCATCCAGCATCGAGCGGACCTCGCTGATCGTCACCAACGAGGCCTCGAGGGTGGCGGCGGGCTCGTTGGCCCACACCACACCCCGGACCTTCTCGGTCGTTTCTCGCAGATGGTCCAGCTCGACACGCACCACGGCCTCTCCCAACACCGATCAGACAGGAAAAGGCAGCCAGCACTCCAGGCCCCGCTCGTGGCGGCCGGCCCGATACTTCGCCCGTGCTGTGGACTGCGGCGCCGTCTCAGCGCCGATCAGGGCTGCGAACTGATGTTCGATACCGTAGCCGACAACACCCACCCCCGCAAGCGAAAACCCCGGAATCTCGGGGTTTCCGCCCCTTCCTCGAGGGGGAGCGGGCCGAGCCGTCGCCGCTCCACGCCGGTCAGCCGGCGGCGCCGCCCCAGGCCTCGTTGACCAGGGTGGCGTCGGGCAGGGTCACCCGGGTGCCGTCCGGCTTCTCGACCACGAGGCCGGTGAGGTGGACGGTGACGCGGTCGGTGTGGGCGTCGGGGCCAGGCACGGGGCCGTCGAAGGTGATCGTGCCGGCCACGACGGGCAGCGACGCCGTCACCCGGCGCTCCGGCGTCCCGGGCGGCACCAGGTCGTTGCACCAGTTGGCGAAGAGGTGCTCGCCGCGGAGCACCGCGACCTCCCAGGCCGGGTCGGGCAGCGTGACGGTGGCGGCCGGGTCGCCGGCAGGGGCCACGAAGTCCGCCGTGAGCCCGAGGGTCTGCGCCGCGTTCGACCCCTGGAAGCCGTGGCCGCAGGGGAAGGACTCGGTCAGGTCGAGCCGGGCGAGCGACGGGCGGTGCTGGGCATCCGGCACGAAGCTGAGCACGTCGTAGCCAAGCTCGTCGTCGACCCCGGTGGTGATCCGGTCGGCCGTGAAGCTCCGCACCTGGCCGGTCACCGGGTCGTAGTCGACCGTCACCTCGTCCGACCGCTCGATCTCGTCGGCGATGACGCCGTACAGCTCCTCCATGGTCGCGAAGTCGAGGTCCTCGGCGTGGCCGTACTCGATCGCGATCGACGACCGGTCCGCCTCGCCGCCCTCCACCCGCACCTCGGTCGTCATCGGCGGGCAGAAGCAGACCCGCCGGAACGTCCAGCGGTAGTCGTCGATCCCTGCCGCAGCCCACCGCTCCTCCGCCGCGGCGAGCCGGGCCGACTCGTCGCCCTTCGGGTCGATCTCGGGCAGCGTGGTCGAGCCGCCGGACGCTCCCGTGCTCCCGCCAGACGAGCACGCGCCCGCCACCAACGCGGCGGCGACGACGAGCCCGGCGAGGAGGCGCACACCGGTCCGACGTTCACCGGAGTGTCGTCGGTTCCGGACGTGTCCCGAGGTGGTCGTGCCCACCGGCTCAGGCACCGGGCGCCGGCACGGGCCAAACGCCCCGGCGGCGGAGCTCGGCGTAGTAGCCGTCAGGGTGGAACACGGCCTCGCGCACCTTGCGGCGCTTGGCCAGCTCGGGACTGGCGGGGTCGGTGATCAGCTGCACCGTGCGGTACGTGACCAGCACGCACCACGAACCCTCCTCCGGGAGGTTCTCGACGAGCCGGGCCGCGAGGCCCGGCGCCTCGCGGCGGTTGAGCTCCTCGAGCCAGCGGCCGACCGCCACGGCGATGATCTCGTCGGCGCGGTACTCGTCATCCGCCTGCCCCGAGCGCCGGCGAGGGCCGGTCGGCAGCACGAGACGTCGCCACCGCTCGAGCTCCTCGACCGTGCAGCCGAGCACCTCGGCGTCCTCGTCGGTCGAGAGCCGGCGGCGTGCTTCGGTCGCCCCCGACGCTCGTCCGTCCGATGTCCCCATTTCGGCAACCGTACGGGTGCGGGACGCGACGGGCAGCGCCGCATCTGCCGCACGGACGGCACCCTGGGAGGCATGACCGTCGCCAGGGAGGCTCGCCCCGTCGTCTACCTCGACGTCGACGGGGCGGTCAGCGCGCTCTCCGGCTCGCCCGGGTTCGGGGACGGGACGCCGCTGGAGCTCTACGGCGACGTGTTGACCGTCTCGCCGCGGCTGGGCGCCCGGCTGCGGGCGCTCGACGCGGAGCTGCGCTGGCTGACCACCTGGGGCGTCGATGCGGACGAGATCGGCGCCGCGATGGGCCTGCCCGCCCTGACGGTGGCCGCCGAGCCGCCGATGGACGCCACCGCCGGCGGCCCCTGGAAGTTCGCCGCCGTCCGGGCCCAGGTCGGGCACGAGCGCCGGCCGTTCGTCTGGGTCGACGACGAGGCCATCCCCGACGCGGCGGACGAGTGGCTCCGCTCGATCGACGTCCCCGGCCTGCTGGTCCGCCCTGACCCCGACCTGGGCCTCACCCCCGCCGACCTGGACGCCGTCGAGGCGTTCGTCGCCGCTCTGCCGTGGCGCTGACCCCGACCCGGCGCATCCGACCGCACCTCGTGCGGCGCGATGCGCCGAGATCAACCCAGCGCAGGGCCGCCTCCTCGCCACCCGCCACTGCGCCAACCTCAACCCGGCGCAACCAACCGCACCACGTGCGGCACGATGCGCCAGATTCAGCCTGGCGCAGCGAGGGCACGGGCCGGCGGGGCGCCCTCAGTCGTCGTAGGGGTCGGTGTCGTCGGGCTCGTCGAGGAGGTGGATGGCCTTCTCGACCGCGCGGCGGGCGCGGGTGAGGCGCTTCTCGTCGACGGGCAGCTCGTGGCCGCCGGCATCGATCGACTCCCGCAGGCGGACGATGGCCAGGTCGGCCAACTCCTCGGCGATGGCCTCCAGTCGGCCCTTGATCTCGTCGAACTCCCCCGCCATCAGCGTGCTCCGTTCCCCTGCCCGCCGGGCAGGTGCTCGTCCAGGATCTCCATCGGGTGGCGCACGGTGACGCCGGCGGCGGCGAGGTGCAGCGCGCACCCGGGGTTGGCGCTGGCCACCACGGGGGCGCCGGCGCGAGCGATGGCCCCCAGCTTGCGCTGCCGGATGGCCGAGGACAAGGCCGGCTGCGTGGCCGAGTAGGCGCCGCCGGCGCCGCAGCACAGCCCCTCGTCGTCGAGCTCGGCCACCTCGACGTACGGCGCGAGGACGGCCCGCACCGCCGGGTGCACCTTCTGGACGTGGCGCAGGTGGCACGGGTCCTGCACGGCGACGACGGGGCGCCCGCCCGATGATGCCGGCGCCGGCAGGGCGTCGAGGTGGTCGGCCAACCACTCGTGCACGTCGAGCACGCGGGCGCTGAACGCCGACGCCTCGGGAGTGCCGAGCAGGTGGCCGTAGTCCTTGAGCTGGGCGCCGCAGCCCGCCGAGTTCACGAGGATCGGGGCGTCGCCCGGCACGGCCGCCATCACCTGCTCGGCCTGGCGCCGGGCGGTGTCCACGAGGCCGGCGTGGGTGGCCAGCGCCCCGCAGCACCCGGCGGCGCCGCCGGTGGGCCGTACCCCGGCGCCCGCGGCGGTCAGCACCCGGATCGTGGCCTCGTGCACCGGCCGCTGCCAGGCGTCCATGACGCAGCCGGTGAACAGCCACACGTCGTCGCCCGTAGCCCGCAGCGGCGCCCGGCGGACGGACAGTCGCGGCAGCGCCGGCAGCCGGGACCGGAGCGACCGGCCCGACCGCTCGTCTGACGAACTGGCTCCCGATTCGATCGCCCTGGCGATCGAATCGGGAGCCAGAACGGAGGTGGTGGATGCCGACCCGGCGGAGGCGGGCGCCGACCAGGTGGGCGCCGGCGGGACAGGAAGGAGGCGGAGGCGCTGGAGGACGGCCAGGGCGGACGAGCCCGCGAGCAGGAGGCGGTGGTGGCCGAGCAGGCGGTAGCCGACACGCCGCCACCAGGGCTGGTACCGGGTCTCGGCGGCCAGTGCCGCGCGGGTGCCCTCCATGAGCGCCCCGAAGGGCACCGCCGACGGGCAGGCGGTCTCGCAGCCCCGGCACTGCACGCACGTGTCCATGGCCTCGGTGAAGGCGGCGTCCATCGGCACGCCCTGGCGCTCGACGAGGCGCATCGCCGCGATCCGCCCGCGCGGCGACAGGGCCTCGTCGCCGGTCACCCGGAAGGTCGGGCAGTGCGGCAGGCACAGCCCGCAGGCCACGCACGACGACAGGGCATCGTCGTCGAGGCGGAGCGGCCCAGTCACCGGCGGACCGGTGGCGTCGCTCACCGGACAACCACCGGCGGCTCGCCGCCCCGGTGCAACGGCCGGACGGGGTCGAACGCCGTCGAGGTCCGCCCGGCCTGGGCCACCACCGGCGCGCTCACCGGACCACCGCCAGCGGGTCACGGCCCGGGTTCAGCCGCCCGGTCGGGTCGAGCGCCTCCTTGATGCGCCGGGCGAGGTCGACCACGGGCGCCGGCAGCTCGGGCGCCGGTGCCGGCTCGGCCCGGTGCACGACGCCGACGCCGACCTCGGCGAGGAACGTGCCGCCGAGGTCGTCCGTGCCCTCCCCGACGGCGTGCCGGTGGGGGGGCACCGCTGGCGGCCCGTCGACCGGCGCCAAGCCGAGGCCCGCCAGCACGACGCCCTCGGCGCCCACGTCGGCGTCGTGGCCCTCGAGCCACACCCAGGTCGTGGCCCCGTCCCACAGGATCGCGGCAGGGCGGTAGAGCGCCGCCCGCACGGCTGCGAGGTCGGCGCCGTCGCCGGCGAACCAGCGGGCGCACGACGGCACCGGCCGCGTGCGCAGCACCACCTCGCCGAGCAGTCCGAGCGTGCCGAGCGAGCCCACGAGCAGGCGGCACAGGTCGTAGCCGCTGACGTTCTTCACCGTGGGCCCGCCCACCTTCACGACCCGACCCTCGGCGGAGACGTAGCGCGCCTCCAGCACGGCGTCGCGCAGGCGCCCCCGCCCCAGTCGGCCGAGACCGTCCCGCCCCACGGCCAGCACCCCGCCGACGGTGGCCCCCGGTGCGTCGGGCAGCACCGTCGTCTGCCCGGCGCCGGCCAGGGTCGCGTGCAGGTCGGCGACGGTCGTGCCCGCCCCCACCCGCACGGTCATCTCCGCCGGTACGTGCTCGACCACGCCGACCGGGGCGCGCACGAGGCGCATCTCGTCGCCGGGCGGCGGTCCACCCACGTTCCACGTGGTGCGCCCACCCACCACGGCGACCGGTCCGTCGGCGCCAGCGGCGGCCGCCATCTCCTCGAGGCCGACGCCGGCCACCGTCGCCGTCGTCACACCCAGACCCCGTCGGGGACGTGCTGGAGGTCGGCACAGCGCGAGCCCGCCGGCAGGACCTTGGTGGGGTTGGCCAGGCCGTCGGGGTCGACCGCGTCGCGGAGCCGGGCCTGGGCGTCGAGGTCGTCCGGCCCGAACAGCAGCGGCATGAAGTCCCGCTTCTCGAGACCGATGCCGTGCTCCCCCGACAACACGCCCCCGGCGGCGAGCGAGGCGGCCACGATCTCCTCGCCGGCGGCGTGGACCCGCTCCATGGTCCCCGGGACCCGGGCGTCGAAGACGAGCAGGGGGTGCAGGTTCCCGTCGCCGGCGTGGAAGACGTTCATGACGAGCAGGTCGTGGCGGTCGGCGATGGCGTAGACCTCGGCCAGCACCTCGACCAGCCGGGACCGGGGCACGACCGTGTCGTGCAGGTAGTAGTTGGGCTTGATGCGGGCCACGGCCCCGAAGGCGGTCTTGCGGCCCTTCCAGAGCAGCGCCCGCTCGGCCTCGTCGGCGGCCACCCGCACCGTCCGGGCCCCGTGGTCCTCGAGCACCGCCACCACCGTGGCCGCGTCGGCGGCCACGCCGGCGGGCAGGCCGTCGACCTCGACGAGCAGCACCGCCGCGGCGTCGGTGGGGAACCCGGCGTGGACGAAGTCCTCCACCGCCTGGGTGATGCGCTGGTCCATCATCTCGAGCGCCGCCGGCACCACCCCCGCGGCGATGATCGCGCCCACGGCGGCGGCGGCGTCCTCGACCCGGGCGAAGTCGGCCAGCAGCGTCTGGACCGCCGGCGGGTTCGGCGTCAGGCGCACGGCGACCGCCGTGGCGATGCCGAACGTGCCCTCCGAGCCCACGAACACGCCCCGCAGGTCGAGGCCCACGTCGGCCCCCGTGCCCCCGAGCACCGTGACCGTGCCGTCCGGCAGCACGACCTCCACCGCCAGCACGTGGGCGCTGGTGACCCCGTAGGCGAGGCAGTGCGGGCCGCCGGCGTTGTTGGCCACGTTGCCGCCAATCGAGCAGGCCTGCTGGCTCGACGGATCCGGGGCGAAGTGCAGGCCGAGCGCGGCGAGCGCCCGGGAGAGGTCGAGGTTGACCACCCCCGGCTCGACCCAGGCCACCCGCTCGACCGGGTCGACCGAGCGGATGCCCGCCAGGCGGGTCGTCGAGACCACCACCGCCCCGTCGAGTGGGACCGCCCCGCCCGCGAGGCCGGTCCCCGAGCCCCGGGCGACGAAGGCCCGGCCGTGGGCACGGGCCACCCGCACGCAGGCGGCGACCTCCTCGGTCGTGGTCGGGAAGCAGACCGCGGCGGCCACGCCGACGTCGATGGTCGAGGCGTCGCGGGCGTAGAGCGCCCGGTCGAGGGCGCCGGCGTGGACGCCGCCCTCCCCCAGCGCCTCGACGAGGTCGGCGACGAGGCGCGCCTCGGCGCTCGCGTCCCCCGCTGGGGCGTCGGCGGAGGTCGCGGCACGCACGCTCGCCAGTGTGCCCGACCGCCGGCACCGCCCGGTACGGTCGCACGGTGACCTCGCCGGAGGACCTCCACGAGTGGCTGTCGTTCGAAGCGGACGACGAGCACCGCACCTGGCTGTTCGACCTGACCTTCCTCACGAGCAACTGGGACTGCATCTACGGCCGGGGCTGCCCGGGCGTGCTCACCGGCCCGGCCGCGGACCTCGACCAGGGCTGCTGCTCGTACGGCGCCCACTTCACCGGGGAGGCCGACCGGGCCCACGTCGAGGCCCAGATCGCCCGCCTGGGCCCCGACGAGTGGCAGTTCCACGACGAGGCCGCCGCCCTCGGCGGCGCCATCCACGTGGACGAGGCGGGCGACACCGTCACCCGCCAGGCCGAGGACGCCTGCATCATGCTCAACCGCCCCGGCCACCCCGCCGGCGCCGGCTGTGCGCTCCACCAGGGCGCCCTCGCCCGTGGCGAGCGCCCGCTCGACTGGAAGCCCGAGGTGTGCTGGCAGCTCCCCCTGCGCCTGGTCGACCACGTCGACGAGAGCGGCCACGTGACCTCCACCCTCCGGGAGTGGAAGCGCCGCGACTGGGGCGACGGCGGCCAGGAGTTCCACTGGTGGTGCACCGAGGACCCCCTCGCCTTCGTCGGCGTCCGGCCCGTCTACGAGGCGCTCCGGGACGAGATCGTCGAGCTCGTGGGCGCCCCCGCCTACGACCACCTCGTGCGGGCGTTGGCCGATCGGCGGGCGGGTGTCCCGGTCCCCCACCCCGCCCGGCGGGCACGGTCGCTCGAGGTCGGCGGCCCACAACCTTAAGGACCGGGGGCGCACCGGCCGACGAGGAGACCGTGCGCTCCTTCACCGCCGCCGAGCTGCAGTCCGCCGCCGACCAGACGGGCATGTACTTCCCGACCCATGTCCTCGACCAACTGGTCGCGGCCATCGACGCCGGCAAGCACGTGATCCTCACGGGGCCCCCGGGGACAGGCAAGACCACACTCGCCTACATGGCGGCCGAGGTCGCCCAACAGGCGATGCTGTGCACGGGCTACCTGCCGACCACCGCGACCACCGAGTGGACGACGTTCGAGACCATCGGCGGCCTCCAGCCCACGGCGGAGGGCCTGATCTACCGGCCCGGGCTCTTCGTCGAGGCCATCGAGTCCGGCCGCTGGCTCGTGATCGACGAGCTCAACCGCTCGAACTTCGACCGGGCCTTCGGGCAGCTCTTCACCGTGCTCTCGGGCCAGCCCGTGGTGCTGCCGTTCAAGCGCAAGGGCCAGCCGAACCCGCTCTCGCTCGTGCCCACGGGCGCCGAGGCCCCCCGGGACACCGACATCATCCGCCTTCCGAGCCGCTGGCGGATCATCGCCACCATGAACGTGTTCGACAAGAACCTGCTGTTCGAGATGTCGTACGCCCTCATGCGCCGCTTCGCCTTCATCGAGGTGGGCACCCCCGACGAGGCGTCCTACCAGGCCCTGCTCCAGGGCCCCGGCCAGATCGTCACCCAGCTCCTCCCGCTCCGGAACTTCAGCGACCTGGGCCCCGCCGTGTACCTCGACGCCGCCCGCTACGCCGCCCGCCGCCGCCAGGACGGGGCCACCGACTCCCGCCTGCTCTACGAGGTCTTCTACGCCTACTTCCTGCCCCAGTTCGAGGGCTTCGACGACCTGCGGGCCACGAAGCTCTACCGGACCATCGAGGGGCTGCTCGACCCCGAGGAGCAGGCCGAGGCCCAGCGCACCATCACCGGCGTGCTGGGCGTCGAGCTGACCCTCTGACGTGTCCGCCGCGGCGGCGTTCCAGGGCGCGGGCCAGTCAAACGCCACCCGGGCCCTCTGGGGGCGGCTGCGGCGACCGATGGACGTGGTGGTCATGGTCGACGCCGTCCTCGGCCTGTCGCCGAACGTGGTGCGCCAGCTCGCCGGCACCATGATCGCCACCAGCACCGAGGCCGAGATCCTGCTGGGCGAGATGCCCCACACGCTGCGCTCGCTGGCCATGTCCACCACCAGCTCGCCCGAGCAGTGCCGCGGGGAGCTGCGCGGCCCGGTCCTCTGGAGCGAGACCATGTCGGCCCGCTCGTCCAGCGCCGGCAGCCAGGACGTCTACGTCTGCTCGTCGCCCCAGCGGGCCTACGACATCCCCGAGAACCAGGTGCTCGCCGCGGCGCTGGTGAGCATCCGAGACGCCGGCCGCGGCGTGGACTCGATGTCGGCCCAGGCCTACGACGACGACACCCTGCGCCGCGCCCGCCACAACGGCATGCGGGCCATCCGCTTCCTCGAGCACCGGACGATGGCGGCGGTCAGCCGGGAGCGCCCCACACCCCGCGCGCTGCGGCGCACCCGCTCGGGCAGCCGCCGCAAGACCTACGAGCCCGCGATGCGCATGCTCGACCGGGCCGCCGACCCGCTCACCGCCGACGACATCCTCCCGTTCTGCGACCGCCGCACCCGGGCGCAGCACACGCTGATCATGGGTCTCGTCGAGCGGCTCGAGGCCCGGGGCGTGGCGCTGCCGCCGTTCCGGGCCTTCGAGGGCATCCTCTACTCCGGCCCCATCCGCTACAACCACCCCCGTCGCCTCGGCGACCGCAGCCGCCCGCACGGGGTGATGCTCGGCGGCGTCCTGGTCGACGTGCCCGAGCGGGTGCGCGAGGACAACCGCGAGCGGGCCGAGTACGCCCTGCGCGAGCGATCCGGTGGGCTGCCCACCGTGGTCGTGCTCGAGCCCGAGGACATCGACCGCGCCATCCAGGCCGCGGTCGAGGTGGCCCGGGCCCAGCAGCAGGCCTGACACCGGGCCCTCCTTCGTCGGGCCGCCTTCGGCATCCGGTTCGCCGGTGCCGCTGCTCCGCTCCGCATGGCGGCCTCGGGCGGCGTCGACCCGGGGGCCGCGTCAGCTGGCGCGCGAGGCGCGCCGGCGGTCGGCCTCGGCGAGGAGGCGCTTGCGCAGGCGGATGCTGTTCGGGGTGACCTCGACCAGCTCGTCGTCCTTGATGAGCTCGATGCCCACCTCGAGGGTGATCTCCCGCGGCGGCGGCAGCTTCACGGCCTCGTCGGCGGCGTGGGTGCGGATGTTGGTCTTCTGCTTGGCCCGGGTGACGTCCGCGGACATGTCGTCCGGCCGGGAGTTCTCCCCGACCACCATGCCCTCGTACACGTCGTCGCCCGGCTTGATGAAGAGCTCGCCCCGGGACTGGAGCTTGTCGAGGGCGTAGGCGGTGGCGACCCCGGCGCGGTCGGCCAGGATGGCGCCGCCGCGGCGACCCGGCAGGTCGCCCACCCAGCGCACCCAGCCGTGGTTGTGCTGGTGCAGCAGCGCGGTGCCCCGGGTGGCGGTGAGCAGCATGGAGCGGAACCCGAGCAGGCCCCTCGTGGGTGCCTCGAACGTGAGGATGGTGCGACCGGAGTCGCCAGGGCGCAGGTCCGACACGATGCCGCGGCGGGGGGCCAGCGCCTGGGTGACGGTGCCGACGTACTCCTCGGGGACGTCGACCACGCCGCGCTCGAGCGGCTCGTGGAGCTGGCCGTCGATCTGCTTGGTGACCACGACCGGGCGGCTCACCTGGAGCTCGTAGCCCTCGCGGCGCATGGCCTCGATGAGCACGGCGAGCTGCAGCTCGCCACGGCCGGCGACCTCGATCTGGTCGGGCGACTCGGTCGGCGCCAGCTTGATGGAGACGTTGCCGAGCACCTCCCGCTCGAGGCGGTCGATCAGGTGTCGGGAGGTCAGGTACTTGCCGCCGTCCTTGCCCGCCAGCGGCGAGGTGTTGACCCCGAAGGTCATGCGCAGGACGGGCTCGTCGACCAAGAGGCGGGGCAGCGCCACCGGGTGCTCGGGGCTGGCGATGGTGTCGCCGATCTCGACCTCGGGGAAGCCCGCCATGACGAACAGGTCGCCCGCGACCCGCTGGTCCACGTCGACCCGGCTCAGGCCGGCGAAGCCCTGCAGCTGCGAGAGCTTGCGGGTCACGGGGGCGTCGTCGACGTCGCCGAGCAGCGTGACCGGCTTGGACGCGTCGAGGGTGCCCTCGATGACCCGGCCGATGGCCAGGCGCCCCATGTACTCCGAGGCGTCGAGGGTGGTGATGATGGCCTGCAGCGGGGCATCGGGGTCCCCGGTGGCGGGCGGGACCGTCGAGACGATGGCCTCGAACAGCGCGGTCAGGTCGTCGTCGGGGCCGGGCTGGCCCACCCCCTCCATGGAGCGGCCGTCGCGGGCGATGGTCGAGATGATCGGGAACTCGATGTGGTGGTCGGCGGCCTCGAGGTCGAAGAACAGCTGGTAGATCTCGTCGAGCACCTCGGCGGTGCGCGCGTCCGAGCGGTCGACCTTGTTCAGCACCACCACCGCGGGGAGGTGGGCGGCGAGGGCCTTCGAGAGCACGTAGCGGGTCTGGGGCAGCGGGCCCTCGGCAGCGTCGACGAGCAGCACGACGCCGTCCACGAGGGTCAGGGCCCGCTCGACCTCACCACCGAAGTCGGCGTGGCCAGGGGTGTCGACCAGGTTGATCCGGACCCCGTTCCACTCGACCGAGGCGGCCTTGGCGAGGATGGTGATGCCCCGCTCGCGCTCCTGGTCGCCGGAGTCCATGACCCGCTCGGTGACCTTCTCGTGGTCGGAGAAGACCCCGGTCGCCCGCAGCATGGCGTCGACGAGGGTGGTCTTGCCGTGGTCGACGTGGGCGACGAGCGCGACGTTGCGAAAGGTGGCAGTCATTGGTTGTACGGGCGCGGCAAGGTGCAACGGAGGGCCCGGCCAGGATTGGCCGGGCACCGGTCAGCTCACTGGACCCAGAGCTCTCCGTCGTCGTCTTCGCGGTTCTCTTCGGCCAGGCACCACGAGGCGTGGTCGCGTCCGGGTTCGGCGCCGCACTCCGCGCACGGCTGCTCGTCCTTGAGATCGAGCAGGCGATCGAAGTCCAGTTCAGTCCGCTTCAGTGCTCGCGCTTCTTCGAAGCGCCGGTGTCGACCCTTTTTCACGGGCCAGCTCCTCAGTCGAGGCCGCAGTTCGGAGTTCAACTCTAGCGCCTGTCCACCCCGCGACCACGCATCCGGGAAGGTCCTCCCTCTAGGCTCCGGCGCCGTGCCCGACAACGTGCCCTGGTGGCGATCGGCCGTCGTCTACCAGATCTACCCCCGCTCCTTCGCCGACACCGACGGTGACGGCGTGGGCGATCTGCCTGGGGTGACCGCCCACCTCGACCACCTGGCGTGGCTGGGCGTCGACGCCCTCTGGCTGTCGCCGTTCTACCGGTCGCCCATGGCCGACTTCGGCTACGACGTGTCGGACTACTGCGACGTGGACCCGCTGTTCGGCACCTTGGAGGACTTCGACGCCCTCGTCGCCGCCGCCCACGAGCGCGGCCTCAAGGTGGTCGTCGACTGGGTGCCGAACCACACCTCGGACCAGCACCCCTGGTTCGTCGAGTCCCGCGCCGGCCGCGACAGCGCCAAGCGGGACTGGTACCTCTGGCGCGACCCCGCCCCCGACGGCGGCCCCCCGAACAACTGGGTCGAGAGCTGGGGCGGCGGGCCAGCCTGGACCTGGGACGAGGCCACCGGCCAGTACTACCTGCGCCTCTTCCTGCCCGAGCAGCCGGACCTGAACTGGGAGAACCCCGAGGTCCGTGCCGCCATGTACGACGTCGTGCGCTTCTGGCTCGACCGGGGCGTCGACGGCTTCCGCATCGACGTCGTGCACGCCCTGGGCAAGGACCCGGCGCTGCCCGATGACGATCCCGAGCTCATCCCCATCCCCCACTCGGCGCTGCACCACGATCCCCGCACCCACGGGATCCTGCGCGAGCTGCGCACGCTGCTCGACGGCTACCCGGGCGACCGGATGATGGTGGGCGAGGTGTTCCTGCTCGACACCGCGCTCGTGGCCGAGCACTACGGCGACGGCGACGAGCTCCACCTGGCCTTCAACTTCCCGCCGCTGTTCTGCCCGTGGGACCGCGACGCCTGGCGGTCCCAGCTCACCCGCACCGCCGACGCCCTCGACCCCATCGGCGCCTGGCCCAGCTGGGTGCTGTCGAACCACGACAACCCGCGCCACCGCACCCGGTACGGGAGCGAGGCGCGGGCCCGGGCCGCCGCGGTCCTGCTGCTGACCCTGCGGGGCACCCCCTTCCTCTACGCCGGCGAGGAGCTCGGTTTGGAGGACGCCATGGTGCCGCCCGAGCGCGAGGTCGACCCGGGGGGCCGTGACGGTTGTCGGGCGCCGGTCCCGTGGACGGCCGAGGCCCCCCACGGCTGGGCGGGCGCCGAGCCGTGGCTCCCCTGGCCGCCGGATCCCGGTGTCCACAGCGTCGCCGCCGAGCGCGAGGACCCGTCCTCGGTGCTGCACCTCTACCGGCGGCTCCTCGCCGAGCGCCACGGCTCGCCCGCCCTCACCCTCGGTGGCTGTGCCCTCCTCGACGCGGCGGACGGCGTCCTCGCCTACGAGCGGGTCGAGGGCGAGGACCGGCGAGTCGTGGTGGTGAACTTCACCGGCGAGACCCGCCCCTTGGACGTCCCCGGCACGGTCCGGGTCGCGTCCGACGGCGTCGGCGAGGGCGGCTCGACACCCGCCGAGCTCGGCCCGGACCGCGCCCTCGTCATCGAGCCCTGAGCCACCGGTGCCCGGCACCCCCGGCCTCGTCCTCCTCGGCGTCGCCGTCATCACCCTGGCGGGCCGCGTGGTGGGCCGCTGACCGACCCGGTCGGCGTGGGGCTCAGAGCCCTTCGTGGGAGCGGCGCTCCAGGAGCAGCCCGCCGTTGCCGTCGAAGGCCAGCGCGGCCTGGCCCTCGACCAGCTGGCGGATGGGCCCACCGGCGACCTCGGCGCGCCAGCCGTGGGCCAGGCGGGCCCCGGGGTCGCCCCGCAGCAGGGCTTCGAGGTCGGCCCGGGTCGCGAGCAGCGCGGTGTCGATGCGCAGGTCGCGGGCGAGCTGGCTGACCCACGCCGACACCAGGCCCACGGCCGGCCGCAGCTCACGGGCGAGCTCGGCCGGGGCGTCGTCACGCGGCGCCGGCGGCGGCTGCTCGAGGCCCTCGGCGACCGCGGCGAGGATGCCCTCGACCGCAGCACCACGGGTGTGGCGATCGTCGATGCCGCGGACCTTGCGCAGCTCGTCGACCGTGCGGGGCGCCCGCTGGGCGATGCCGACCACGCCGAGGTCGGGCAGGACGAAGCGCACGGGCTGGTCGATGGCGGCGGCTCGGCGCTCCCGCCACGCAGCCACGGCGCGGGCCACGCCCAGCGTGCGGCCCCGCAACTGGCGGACCTCCTTGATCCGCCGCCACGCCTCCTCGGGCTCGCGCACCCAGGGGTCGGAGGTGCGCAGGCGCTCGCACTCCCCCTCGGCCCAGGCCAGGCGGCCGTCGGCCTCGAGCTGGGCGGTCAGGCGGTCGGTGATCTCGAGCAGGTGGGCCACGTCGAGCGCGGCGTAGCGCCGCTGGTCGGCCGTGAGGGGCCGGCGCAGCCAGTCGGTGAGGCGGTCGCCCTTCTCCAGCTTCAGGCCGAGCTCGCGCTCGACCAGCGACGCCAGCGAGGGCGACGACATGCCCTCGAACCCCGCGGCGAGCTGGGTGTCGAACAGCCGGGCCGGGACGGCGCCGCACGCGTGGTGCAGGACCTCGAGGTCCTGGCCGGCGGCGTGCATGACCGCCACGCCGGGTCCTTCGAGCACGGCGCGCAGCGGCCCGAGGTCGATGGCCAGCGGGTCGACGAGCACGAGGCCACCCGGCCAGGCGATCTGCACCAGGGCAAGCTTGGGGTAGTAGGTGCGCTCCCGGTGGAACTCGGTGTCGACCGCGTACCGGGGCTCCCCGGCGATCTCGTCGAGGATCTCACGCCACGCCGCCTCGTCGTCGACGAGCTCGGGGGCGGGCTCGGCCACGGCGTGCCCGCTCAGCCCGGCTCGAGGCCCGTGGCCGTCGGGTGGCCCGCCTCGACCCACGCCATCGTGCCGCCCGCCACGTTGACCGCCTCGATGCCCTGGGCCCGGAGGTGCTCGGCGACCCGCATGCTGCGCGCCCCCGTCCGGCAGATGAGGAACACCTCGCCGCCGGCGGGGAGCTCGTCGACCCGGTCGGCGATCTCGCTCATCGGGAGGAGCAGGGCGCCGGGGACGTGGGCCTCCTCGTACTCGTGCGCCTCGCGCACGTCGATCAGCGGCACCTCGCGGCGCTGGGCGAGGGTCGCGACGTCGATCTCGGGCACCTGCGGGTCCACGTTGCTCCTCCTGCCGGGGGTCGTCGGGCTGTCGGGAGCGTACCGGTCACCCGTCGGTGGGGGGCAGATCCTCCGGCGTGTCCGCGTCGGCGAGGGCGGCGGGGTCGAGACCGGCCACCAGCACGCCCGGCACCTGGTCCGCCGGCCGCTGCAGCGAGCGCTCGCCCGCCGTGAAGGCCGCCGCCCAGTGGTGGGCCCCGGTGCGCCGGTAGGCGGCGTGGAGCAACTGGCGCCACCCGCCGCTCTCCGGTGCGGCCCACAGCGCCTCCGGGGCACCGTCGAGGGCGGCGGCGACCGCCCGCACCGCCCCCGGCGAGGGGGCGAGCAGGTCGCAGGGCAGGAGCACGACCACCTCGTGGCGAGCCGCGTGCAGGGCGGTGACGAGCGCGCCCAGCGGGCCGGCGCCCGGGTGCTCGTCGGCGACCACGGCCAGGCCCAGGTCGGCCAGCGCCGGGGCGTCGCCCCCCACGACGAGCACCTCGCCGGCGCCGGCCGCGTCGAGGGCCTCCACCGCCCGCAGGACGAGCGGGCGCCCGCCGACCTCGAGCAGCGCCTTGTCCCTCCCCATGCGGCGGCTGGCGCCACCGGCGAGGATGACACCGGTGAAGGTCAGGCGATGCCCCCGTAGACCGCGTCGGTCCCCCGGGACTCACCGTGGCCGGCGACGGCGTCGGCGAGGTCGGCCAGGAACCGGTCGGCGACGGCCGCGTGACCCGGCGAGACCATCACGTGCAGGCCCCCCTGCTGCCGGTCGAGCTTCCACCCCCGGTCGTCCATGACGTCACCGATGGCGCCGATGTCGTCGGTCGACGACGAGAACTCGAACACGGACAGGTCGGGGTCCCCGGTGACGGCGAGCCCGGGCAGTGCCTCGATGCCGGCCTGGAAGCGGCGGGTCGTGTCGCGGACGACCTCGGCCAGGCGCAGGTAGCCCGCCTCGCCGAGGTACCGGATCGCCGCCCACGCGCCGGCGATCGGCGCGGCCGGGCGGGTGCCGGCGGTCGTCGCCGAGCCGTAGAGCCCGCCGGGCCAGTCGTCGAAGAGGAAGAACTGGTGTTGGAGCAGCTCGCGGGAGCGGTGCAGCAGCACGGAGGCGCCCTTGAACGTGTAGCCGTACTTGTGCACGTCGGCCGACAGCGACGTCACGCCGGGCACCCGGAGGTCCCAGGCCGGCACCGGCTCGCCGAGGCGCTCCCAGAACGGCAGCAGCCACCCACCGAGGCACGCGTCGACGTGGCAGAGCAGGCCCCGCTCCTCGGCCAGGGCGGCCAGCTCGGTGATCGGGTCGATGACCCCGTAGGGGTAGCAGGGGGCGGAGCCGACGACGAGCGCCGTCCGGTCGTCGACGGCGTCGGCCACCGCGGCGACGTCGAGGCGCAGGTCGTCGCCCACCGGGACGACCACGCGCTCGACGTCGAGGTACTTGCACGCCTTGGCGAACGCCGGGTGGGCCGTGTTCGCCGTGATCACCCGCGGCTCGGCGATGCCCCGCACCGTCCGGGCGTGGTCCCGGGCGACCTGGACGGCGAGGAAGATGCTCTCGGTGCCGCCCGAGGTGAGCGCGCCGGCGTCGGCCCGTCCCCCGAGGAGGTCGGCGGCCATCGCCACGATCCCCTGCTCCATCGCCAGCAGGCTCGGGAAGGCGAAGGGGTTGAGGGCGTTCTCGTGCAGGTAGAGGTTCGCCACCTCGTGCAGGACCTGCTCGAGGCCGTCGTCGCCCACGTTGTAGACGAGGCTGAAGGCCTTGCCGCCCCGCCAGTCGAGGTCGTCGCCCCGGCCCCCGCGGAGCTCGGCGAGGAGCTCCGCGGCCGGGGTGCCTTCGCGGGGGAAGCCGTCGGCGTGCATGGCGTGAATCTACGCGGACGCGGCGGTGGCCCCCCCCCGGGGGGGGGGGGGGCCGCCCGGACCCGGCGGGGTCCCCCCCCCGCGGGCGGGGCCGGGCCGGCGGGC
>JAYRFK010000076.1:0-2268 GCA_041908445.1 Acidimicrobiales bacterium
ATCGTGACGCTGCGGTGGTGGCGCTCGTCGACGACGGTCGGGTCCTGGTGGATGGGGAGGAACGAGTCGGGGCCCGGGTGCTTGGTGAGGAAGGAGTTGATGATCACCCGGTGGCCGGTGAGCAGCGGCATCGCGACGCGGTCCCAGACGGGCGCCATCGCCTCCTTGATGCGGACGCGATCGGCGGGCTCGCAGTCGTCGGTGCTGATGCGCCACTGGTCGCCGGGCGCCATCCGGTTGCGCCACGTGCGGTCCTGGGCCGCCTCGCGGGCGGCGAAGTGCGAGCCGACGGGGACGGCGGCGCCCGTCGGCGCGGTCAGGTACACCGACCGGGCGAGCTCGAGCTCGTCCACGGCGAGCCCCGGGAAGTAGACGTACCCGTCGCGGTCGAGGCGGCGCTCGAGGGCGGGGTCGCGGAAGGTCGCGGGCGTCACGGCAGGACGTCCGCCGTGCTGTCGGCGCCGGCCCCGTCGAGGACCTCCCAGGTGAGCTCGATGGGGAGGGTGAGGATCTCCATCTGGATGCGCGTTCCGATCTTCACGTCCTGCCAGACCTGGGCGGTCACCTTACCTTCGCGCTCGTCGACGGCCGTCACCATGACGTAGAGCCAGCCGAGCATCGGGTTGCGGGGCACCGTGCCCCGGAAGCGGTAGTGGCCCACGTCGGCCAGGCCGCCCGCGGGCACCACCACCCGGGTGAACACCGTGTGGGCCTTGAGCTCGTCGGGCGACATCTCGTTGGGGTTCCGGGTGCGGGCGACGAGGGCGAACTCGAGCCGGATGGTGGGGCTGCGCTCGGCCACCTCCACCCGCCCCTCGAACTCGAGGCGCCCGTTGGCGGGCACCTGGCGTGGGGTGAGCACGAGGCCGTCGACCCGCACCTGGCTCGTGTACTGCACGAGGCCGCTCTCCCAGCCGGCGCCACCGGCCCGCTCGACCACCTCGGCGGCGGGGCCCTCGTCGACGATGCGGCCGGCGTCGAGGCGCACGGCCCGGTCGCAGATCTCCTCCACCAGCTCGAGGTCGTGCGAGACGAACGCCGCGCTGGCGCCGCGGGCGACGAGGGCGCGCACGGCGTCGATGGCGCGCTTCTGGAACGGGCGGTCACCGACGGCGAGCACCTCGTCGATGAGCAGGAGGTCGGGCCGGCTGTTGATCGCCAGGGCCAGGCCGAGGCGCGTGCGCATGCCCGTCGAGTACTGCTTGACCGGCGCCCGCACGGCGTCGCCGATGTCGGCGAAGGCGAGGATGTCGGCCATGGTGTCGTCCAGCTCCCCCCGGGCCAGGCCGAGCAGGCCGGCGGTCTCCCGCAGGTTCTGCTCGCCGGAGAGCTTGTCGTTGAAGCCGATGCCCAGCTCGAGCATCGACACCAGGCGTCCCCGCGTGACGATGCGCCCCTCGGTGGGCTGGACGACCCCGGCGATGCACTTGAGCAGGGTCGACTTGCCCGACCCGTTCGGGCCGATGATGCCGAGGCACTCGCCCGGGCGGACGACGAGGTCGACCCCGCCGAGGGCCCGCACCTCGCCCTCCCGCTCGGCCGGCATCACCCCGGAGGGCCAGGCCGCCCGGAAGCCGCCCTTGCGGATGCCGCTGTGGAAGCGCTTGGCCACGCCGTGGCACTCGACGACCGGTGGCGGTCCCTCGGTGGTGGGCCCGGTGCCCGATCCGGTGCCGCCCGCCGGCGACGACGCGGCCTCGGCGACGACCGGCTCGAGGCTGAACTCGACCTCCGTGGCGATCTGGGGCTGTTGGCGGGTGACCGGGCCCTCGATCCAGATCTCGTCCATCTCCCGGTCGAGCACCCGCTGGGACGACTCGTCCACCAGCGCGACCCGCACCTGGGCGTGCCCGCTGTCGACCGGGAGGCCGGACGAGCGGCCCTCGAGCCGGTAGCGGCCCGGCCGGCGCAGGGCGGGGGGCAACACCGTGCTGGCCCGGGCGATCGTGGTGTCGGGCGCCAGCGTCGCCCAGTTCAGCTCCATGCCCATGGACGGTTCGCTGGTCGCCCCGGTGACCTCGACATCGGCGTGGAGGCGCAACTCGTCCCAGGGGGCGACGTGGGGGTTGTCGATCGAGAACGAGTGGAACCGCATCGTGGGGCGATCGGACTCGGCCAGGTGCACGGGCTGGGGCGTGAGGTAGCGCTGGATGACCTCGGCGCTCGGCCCGTCGTCGACGATGCGGCCCTTGCGCACCTGGACCGACCGCTCGCACACGCTGGCCACGAGCCAGGTGGCGTGGGAGACGAAGAGCAGGGTCGTGCCCG
>JAYRFK010000077.1:0-5649 GCA_041908445.1 Acidimicrobiales bacterium
CAGCTCGCAGACGCGCGTAGGGTCAACTTCCACAGGGGTCCTCGGCTCTGTTGGCGTAGAGAACCGTCAGAATCGCAGGGCCCCTGTGCCGCGCCCGGGATCCTCACCCCGCCGTCAGTCCCCCCTCAGATCCGAAGAGCCATCAACGGCCAGCAGGGATGGGGTGCCCAGAACCTGGCCATCCCCGTGAACCCGAACCTCGATCAGGCGGTGGTGGCCAACGTCGGCGCCCCACCGTCGTTCGGCGCCCAGTCGTGGCGCTTCTCGAACTCGTACACGACCGGCTCGTTCGGCGACCAGGTCTTCTCACCGTCGGCTCCCGACGAGGCGGGGGAGACGTCGGCGGAGGGCGGAGGGCTGTCCGGTGGGACCCGGGAGACCCGCTTCACCGCCCGCTGGGACTTCGCTTCGGCGAGCCCGGGGGGTGAGCAGGTGGGCCTCGGCATCACCGCCAGCCCGGACCGCGGCGACGGCGCCCGGATGAGCTGGGTCCGGATGGAGGACCACGCCGACGGCCTGGCCGTCCTGTTCAACGACTACCAGCAGGCCCTCGACCCCGGCTGCTCCACGGGCGACGGGTTCGTGGAGACCACCATCGCCGCGGGGTTGTCGCGTAGCAGCGCCCACACGGTCGAGGTGGTCATGGACTTCGTCGACGGCCCGGCCAACGACGTGGTCGCGGTGTCCGTGGACGGCTCGCTCGTCCACACCGGCACGAGCTGGGAGGACTACTTCCGCGACTGCGAGGGGAACGCCACCCGTACCGTCGACTCGCTGCTCTTCCGGTCATCCGGGACCGCCCAGCCGGCCAACGCCGGGCTCGGCTTCCTGATCGACAACGTCTCGATGGAGACCGAGACCCTCGCCGTGCCGGATGCGCCCACGAACCTGAGCGCGGCGCCGGACGCGAGCACGGTCGACCTCGACTGGGACGCCCCCGCCGGCGACGGCGGCTCGCCCGTCACCGGCTACACGGTGCTCCGCGACGGCAATCCGATCGACACGACCGACGCCGGCACCACCAGCTACACCGACACCTCCGCCCCGGCGAGCAGCCAGGCCCACAGCTACACGGTCACCGCCGAGAACGCCGTGGGCTCCTCGGCGGAGTCCAACTCGGCCGCCGCCGTGGTCGACCTGTCCTGGAAGGGCCAGGTCTGGGACGTGATCAACGGCACCGCGGTCGTCAACGGCGACGGCGGGGTCGACCTCACCCGGCTCGGCTCGGGCGAGTCGTCGCTGCACCTCGTCGGCGTGCCCGACATCAACGACGACGGCACGCCCTGGGTGCAGTTCGACTACCAGGACGACGGCACCTCGTACCAGGGCATCGACCTGTTCCTCGACTCGATGCGGGTCCCGGACGACCCGCGGATCTCGGCGGGCTCGATGTTCGCCTGCGGGGCCCTCGGCTACGCCCGACACTCCATCCCCGCGGAGGAGACCATCGTCTACCCGGCCGACGACAGCAGCTGCGTGGGGCCGCGGCCGGCCATCGCCCACACCCTCTACGTCGGTGAGCGCTCCGACGGCACCGTCGACTACCAGGTCGACGGCACCTGGCACTCGACCACGTTCCTGAAGGACGCCACCGGGCCCTTCGACTTCCAGGACGTCCTGCTGCGCTGGCGGTGCCGCACGAACTCGCTGCCGCCGTGGGCCGTCGGGTGCACGGGCGGGGAGACCGTCACCTTCGACGACTTCACGATGGGCGCCGACCACGACGAGGACCCACCGGTCGTCACCCTCACCACGCCGCCCGACGGCGCCACCTACCTCCTGAACCAGTCGGTGATCGCCGACTACGCGTGCAGCGACGCCACCGGCATGGCCTCCTGCGCCGGCGACGTGGCCGACGGCGCCGCGATCGACACGTCCACCGACGGCGACCACGAGTTCACGGTCGTCGGCACCGACAACCAGGGCCAGGAGACCTCGGTCACCCACGACTACACGGTGATCACCCCGGCCCCGTCGCTCACCATCACCAAGGCGGTCGACGAGGCCACCGCGGTGGCGGGCGACACGCTGCACTACCACCTGACCGTCACGAACACGGGCAACATCCCGCTCACGGGGCTCGGCGTGATCGACCCCAACGCGCCGACGTGTGCCGGGGCGCTCGCCGATCTCGCCGTCGGCGCCAGCGCGACCGTCGACTGCACCTACACGACGGTGAACGGTGACGTGGGCACGCGGGCCAACGCCGCCGCGGTGATGAGCACGGAGTACGCCTTCGCCCTGTCGAACATCGTCACCACCACGGTGACGCCGCACGTGCCCGGCGCCCCCACGGGGCTCACCGCCACCGAGGACGCCAGCACGGTCGACGTCGACTGGGCCGCCCCTGCGAACGACGGCGGCAGCCCGATCACGGCCTACGACGTCTACCGGGACGGCAACCTCGTCCACACGACCGACGGCTCGACGCTCACCTACGAGGACACGAGCGCCGTGGCCTCGAGCGCTCCGCACAGCTACGAGGTGCGCGCCCGCAACGCGGCCGGCGCCGGCCCGGCGAGCAACGCCGACACCGCCATCGTGGACCTGAGCTGGAAGGGCCAGGTCTGGGACGTGCTCAACGGTTCGGCCGTCGTGAACGGCGACGGCGGCGTCGACCTCACCCGCCTCGCCGCCGGTGAGAGCTGGCTCCACCTGGTCGCCAATCCCGACATCAACGACGACGGCACGCCGTGGGTGCAGTTCTCCTACACCGACGACGGCACCTCCTACCAGGGCATCGACATGTTCCTCGACTCGAACCGACCCGTGGACGACCCGCGGATCTCGGCCGGCTCGCTGTTCGCCTGCCCCGACCTCGGGTACACCCGCTACAACCTGGCGCCGGCGATCGAGGAGATCGTCTACCCGGCCGACGACACCGCCTGCGTCGGGCCCCGCCCGGCCGAGTCGCACACGGTCTACGCCGGCGTGCGCAACGACGGCACCGTCGACTTCGTCGCCGACGGCGAGCTCCACACGTCGACGCTGCTGAAGGACGCCACCGGCGCCTTCGACATCAACGACGTCATCCTGCGTTGGCGGTGCCGCACGAACTCCCTGCCGCCGTGGGCGGTCGGGTGCACCGGGGGCGAGACCCTGACCTTCGACGACTTCTCGATGGGCGCCGACCACGACGTCGTGGGCCCGATCATCACCCTCACCACGCCGGTCGACGGCGCGGTGTACGAGATCGACGACGAGGTCCTGGCGGACTACGCCTGCGTGGACGACACCGCCGTCGCCACCTGCGAGGGCGACGTCCCCGACGGTGACGCCATCGACACCGCCACCGAGGGCGACCACGAGTTCACCGTGACCGCCACGGACGAGGACGGCCACGAGACCACGGAGACGCACACCTACACGGTGATCGTCCCCGACCCGCAGCTCGAGGTCGTGAAGTCCGCCGACGAGACCGACGTCGACCTCGGCGAGACGATCCACTACCACCTGGCGGTCACCAACACGGGCAACGTGGCCCTGCACGACGTCGACCTCACCGACACCGCCGCCCCCGACTGTGGCGACGACCCGGTGTTCGACCTCGCCCCGGGCGCCACGGCCAACGTGGACTGCACCTACACGCCCGACGGCGCGGACGTGGGTGCGTACCCGAACACGGCCCAGGCCGACTCGGACCGCACCGACCCGGTGGACTCCAACGAGGTCGTGGTGACGGTGGACGAGCCCCTGGCCGTCGCCCTGGCCGCCGACACGGACCACGTCATCGCCGGCGAGACCATCCACTACGACCTGACCGTCGAGAACACGTCGGCGCTCACCCTGACCAACGTGGACGTCACCGACGCCGACGTGGCCGACTGCGCGGCCCAGGCCCTGCCCGACCTCGCCGCCGGTGAGGACGCGACGGTGGACTGCGCCTCCACGCCGACCAACGCCGACGCCGGCGACTTCGCCAACCAGGTGACGGTCGACAGCGACCAGACCGAGCCCGTGAGCTCGGAGGTGGTCGAGGTCGAGGTGGAGGCCCGGGCCCCGGCGATCGAGCTCGAGAAGGTCGCCGACGAGGCCACCGTGGCCGCCGGCTCGCCGATCCACTACCACCTGACCGCCACCAACACGGGCAACGTGGCCCTGACCGGGGTCGGGATCATCGATCCCAACGGCCCGGCGTGCGCCGGCCCGGTGGCGAACCTGGCGGTGGGGGCCTCGGTGACGGTCGACTGCACCTTCGTCCCGACGAACGCCCACGTGGGCAACCGGATCAACGTCGCCTCGGTCACGACCGCGGAGTTCGCGGCGGCCCTGTCCGACATCGTGGTCACCACGGTGACGCCGGCGCCGGGGCACGTCGCCGGCGCCGTCACGGACGTGGTCTCGGGCGATCCCATCGAGGGCGCCTGGGTGCTGGCCCTCGACCAGGCCGACTTCCACGTGGTCAACGGTGACCTCACCGACGCGGCCGGCGAGTACCAGCTCACCGCCGCCCCCGGCACCTACTTCCTCTACCTGATCGACCCCACGGGCGACCACACCGCCGGGTTCCACGGCGCCCCCGACGCGGTGGCCGTCACCACCGACGCCACGACCACGGTCGACGCGACCATGGCGCCGACGACCGGCTCGGTGGCCGGCACGGTCACCGACAGCGTGAGCGGCGATCCCATCCCGGGCATCTGGTCGGTCGCGATCGGTGGTGATCCCTTCGGCCCCGAGCAGTTCGTGGTCGCCGACGGGGCCGGCGCCTACGCCCTCGACGGGCTCCCGCCCGGCGACCACTTCGTGGGTTGGGTGGACCCGACGGGGGCGCACGAGACCCGGTTCACCCCGGACTCGCCCAACGTCCCCGAGTCCACCCCGGTGGCGGTCGACGCAGGTGCGACCACGGGCGCCGACGGTGCCCTCCCGCCACAGACCCCGGTGGCCGGCGGCGCCGCCCTGACCGGGACGGTGACCGAGACCGGCACGGGTGACCCCCTGGCCGGGGTGCACGTGATCGCCCTCACGGCGGCGGACTACTCGATCGCCCGGGGCACCATCACCGATGCCGACGGCGGGTACGAGCTCGACCTCGCCCCCGGCGACTACAAGCTCGAGTTCGTCGACTCGACCGGCACCCACCCGATGGAGTGGTACGACGACCTGCCGCTCACCGGCATCGGCGACGCTGAGAGCGTCACCGCCCCCGGGGTCGCCGACGCCGACCTGTCGGCCAGTACCGGGGCCATCGCCGGCACGGTGACGGACGCCCCGTCCGGTGACCCGCTCGCCGGCGCCCTGGTGCTCGCCATCGGCCCGGAGGGCCCGGCGGGCGGCGCGGTCACCGCCGCGGACGGGTCGTACACCATCGGCCTACTCCCGCCCGGTGACTACCGCCTGGCCTTCATCGACCCGACCGGTGCCCGCCCCATCGAGTACTGGGACGGCCACTCGTCGGTCGGGAGCGCCGACGTCCTGGCGGTGGTGGCCGGGGCGACCGCCACCGCCGACGCCGCCCTCGGCGACCTCCCCGACTAGGAGGCCGTCGTGGGCGCCAGCCGCACCCTCGCCGACCCCGTCGCCGCCCGGAGCGGCGGCGGGGTCCCCGATCGGCCCGAGCCGGGAGCCACCACGAACGGCTCGGGCCTCTTCCGCCGGCGTCGGCCGCGGCGTCGGGTGGTGGTGATCACCGCCGACGCCGCGGCG
>JAYRFK010000078.1:0-7167 GCA_041908445.1 Acidimicrobiales bacterium
CCCCACACCCTCGCCGCCCGAGCCCAGTACAGCAGCGGCCCGGCCCGAACGAGCGCGACCACCGACATCACCGTCAACAACGGGCTCAACACCCAACAGCGCCTCCAGGTCGACCTCGCCACCGACGCGATCGACCTCGACGAGTTCACCGAGTACGGGGTCAAGGGTCTCCTCAACCAGGACGCCATCCCCGCCCGCTACCAGTCCGAAGCCGAGCCCTCGGTCGACCCCACCGCCGGCGTGCTGAGCTACCTCGCCAACGGCTGGGAGAGCATCGGCTCCGCCACGCAGGACGAGATCGAATCGTTCGTCACCGGGTCCGTCGAGGTCGACGACCCGGACCCCGCCTGTACAAGTGACACCGTGGAACTGACGGTGTTCAGCGACGTGATCACGGACATGTGCCTGTTGGGCACCGGTGAGTTCCTCATCTACTACCAAGTCGGCGGGCCTGGCGGCGTCGCAGCGGCTGATGGCGACGAGGACGGCATCCCTGACTACATCGAAGAGCTCAGCGACAACCTGAGCGCCGCCCGCGAGCTCTATCTGGACCAAGGCTACGAGTTGGCAACTGGCGAGGCGCCCCTGCCGGTGCTCGTCCTTCCCACCGACCGAGGATTCGCCAACCCGGTCGGGGCGGCCGGGTTGGGGCACTTCATCGTCGTGGAGTCCAGCGGCAAGGGCTCGACGTACACGGCCCGCCACGAGTTGTTCCACATCGCGCAGTACTCCTACACGTCGCTCTACGACCTCGGCAGCTTCGTATTCGATTTCGACGACTTCGTCGATGACAGAGGCTCCACGACGTGGTGGTTGGAAGCGAGCGCGAACTGGGCAACCCATCAGGCTGCTGAAGAAGCCGAGGACCCAGACCCCCTTCTTGACTACGCGGCGAGCTTGGACAACCTGTTCGCCGAGCCCAACCGCTACTTCGCCGACTTCGAGTCGCTCGTCGAGTGGGACCTCGAGAAGTTCACCACGAACCCGCAAGCCAGCAACAGCAGGGCCTACGGCTCGTTCATCTTTGCCGAGTACCTTGAAGAGGAGTTCGACGATCCGTCCGAGCCAGACGACACCTTCGTCTTGCGTACCTGGGAAGGGATCGGCGAGAGCGACGGTCGAGAGGCCTCAGAGGTCATCGAGGACCTCCTGATCAGCGAGTCCACCACCATCGAGGACGTGCTCCCGAGGTTCTGGCTGGCGAACTACCTGTTCGTCAACGACGAGGAGCTCACCGGCCTCACGGGTGCGTACACGTACGGCGACGCCGACTTGGACCGCGCCGCGAACCCCCCAACCAGCCAGAGTTGGCAGTCCATTCTCAACGTCGAAGGTGAACCTACCGAGGGCGACGACTTCAGTGGACTGGCGCGTCCAGCCCGGCGACTCATGGGTCCGCTCGAGGGTGACGGGCTGGCCGAGGATCTGGGAGTTCGGGTGGAGCCTGGGGGTACCTCGTTCATCGATCTCGTGCCGGAGGCGGATCTGCAGGGGGATCTGGACCTGTCGATCGAGATCGACGACCCGGGCCACATCGACAAGTACCGGTTCTCCACGGTCGCCTACCGGGACTCCACGGAACCGGGGATCTCGTCCGGGCTGCCCGCGGTGTGCCGTCGTTTCGGTGAGCCGGTGCTGGACACGGTGGCGTCTGAGGAGGGCGCGTTCGTGTTGCGGGTGCAGATCGACGAGGCGTGCCGGACGGCGACGTTGGCGATCACGAACACCGACCCGAACAGTGGTGACGACGACGGCGACGAGTTCGTGATCGCGGCCGAGTTCAACGGGACCGCACCCTTCTCCGGGATCGATCTGGTGTCGGTCGACTCGGCTGAGCACCAGGGCAACGGGCCGAGCGGGCAAGCGTCGATCGCGCCGGGCGGCGGCAGCGTGGTGTTCGCGTCGGCGGCGACCAACCTGGTCGCTGGAGACGTCGGCGACGGCACCGAGATCTACCGTCGCAGCCTGCCTGGCGTCTACGAAGACGGGACCACGGTGTTGGTGTCGGGGGGCGACGACGACGCCGTCGAGGACGACAGCGGGTACCCGGTGGTGTCGAGCGACGGTCAAGTGGTGGCGTTCGCGTCGCTCGACGACGACCTCGACCTCAGCGGCGAACTGAGCGACGGCGCCCAGGTGTACGTGGCGGACCTCGACGAGGACACCATCGACCGGGTGTCGCTGTTCACCCCTCAAGCCGGGCAGGTGGCTGCGGCGGGGCGCCCATCGATCTCGGCGGACGGCCGCTACATCGCCTACGAAGGCGGTGGCTACACCGGGCTGGAACGGCCCGGGTCCCCGTCGGGCGTGTCGGCGATCTACTTGTACGACCGCGAGGCCGATACGACCATCTGTGTGTCGTGCGTGTCCGGTGCGGTCACCTCCCAGAGCTTCGACGCCGACATCGACGTCGACGGGTCCGTCGTGGTGTTCTCGTCGGCGGCCGCCGGTCTGGTCGCCGGCGACACGAACGGGATCGCCGACGTGTTCGCCTACGACATCGCCACTGGCACCCACGCCCGCCGATCGGTCAACGACGAAGGCGCGCAAGCGACGGTCGCGTCCACGAACCCCCACGGCGGCTCGGGCACCGCCTACCAGCAAGGGTCCGACGTTCACGCCGTCCGGAGCCCCGATATCAACGTGTTCGCCGACAAGGAGCTCATCGACCTCGCCGGTTCGGGCTGGGCCATGACGTACGCCGACGGTGACGACGTCCACCAAGCGTGCCCGTTCGCGACCAGTGACCCCGCGTCCCTCGCGATCGGGATCGGCGGACCACCGAACGGTGCCACGGCCGGCGGGTCGCTCACCTTGAACGGGTTCAAGACCGCGTTCGAGTCCACCGCCGACAACCTGGTCGGCGGCGACGTCAACAACACGACTGACGTCTTCGTCACCTCCTCGACTAGCTGCGCCGAAGGATGACCTCAACCGGGATCCCGATGAAGCGCCGCTGGTCATACGGCAGGGTGCTCGGCGTCACGAGCGCCATCACAGTTGCCACCCTGGCGGTCACCTCCTGCTGGGAGACCGATGTCGATGACAACTTGCATATCCGTAACGAGACGAGCGAGCCCGTCGCCGTCGAGTACGTCCTGACGTCAGGGGAACGAGTAGATCTCGATGCCCACATCTCACCGCACAGCGAGTCACTCGTGTTCCCGCCCGCGGATCCAGATGTCGATGGTGAACCTCGATGTACGACAGGGCCGATCATTGTCCGTCAGGGCGCAACTGAGATCCAACGGTTCGATCCCCCGGTCTGCTATGGCGAGGGCCTCACACTGACTGTCGACGGAGTGCGGTAATGGTGAGGTCCCGGCAGGTTTGCGCTCTCGCCTGTTTCGCCGCGGTGGTCTTGGCCTCGTGCGGCGGCGGGGTCGGCGCCGGCGACCTCGTCGCCAAGGCGACCGGTACGTGGGACTGCTCCGTGCAGTTCGGCGAGGACGTCAACGAGGTGACCGTCGACGTCGACGCCGACGGCGGGTTCACCCTCACCGCCGGCGACGACCGGGTCGACGGCACCTGGCAACGCGACGGTGACGAGGTCACAATCGCCACCGACCAACCCTTCTACTTCAGGGAGCTCACCTACCAGGGCGCCACCGACGAACCCGAACAGCTCGCCGTCGTCGAGGACGAGGGCATCACCGGCGTGTTCGACGTCGACATCGACGGCGACCAGGTCACCTTCACCCAGGCTGAATACGCCGACGGTGAGGCAGCCGACCCGGACTTCCCGGTCGTCTACACCTGTACCAAGCAATAGGCCGACCGGCCCGAACGCTGGGCATCGTGCGCTGGGCGCCGCCCCGAGCCTGCGCTGACCTCAACCCAGCGCAACCAGCCGCACGACGTGCGGCGCGATGCGCCAGGTCCAACCCAGCGCAGGCACGGGTGCTAGCGGGCGACCTTCTTGGCGGGCGCCTTCTTCGCCGTGGCCTTCTTCGCCGCCGGCTTCTCGGTCGTGGACTTCTTGGCGGCCTTCGTCTTGGCCGGCGCCTTCTTGGCGGCCTTCGTCGTCGCCGGCTCGGTGGCGGGCGCCGGCAAGGCGCCGGCGCGGTCGGGCCAGAGGCCCAAGAGCACGTCGAGGACCTCGTCGAGGACGGCGAGGGCGCCGAGGTGGCTCTCGCCGGGGCGCTCGTAGACCTCGGCGTCCGGCATGAGCGAGGCCACGTGGTGGCCGTGGACGAGGGGGACGATGTGGTCCTCGTCGCCGTGCCAGAAGCGGATGGGCACCCGGACGTCGCGCGGCGAGAAGCCCCAGTCCCGGGTGAACAGCACCACGTCGTAGATGACCGCGTGGAAGCGCTTGCGGGCGCCGGTGGAGATGTCCTTCAGGAACATCTCCTTCATGCCCGGCCGCTGGAAGACCTCCTGGTCGCCCGGCGGCTGGAAGCGCAGGTAGGCGCCGACCGCCTGGTCCTGGAACGGCATGAGCAGGTTGACCATCCCCCACAGCGTGTAGCCGAGGGGCTCGCGCAGCCACTCGAGGGGCAGGCGGAAGCGGTTGGCCAGGGCGACCAGGCCGCCGTCGGCGCTGTCCTCGCCCTGGGTCGGGGCCACGCCACCGAGCACCGCCCCCGCCACCACCCGGTCGGGGAAGGCGTGGGCGCAGGCCAGCACGTAGGGACCACCGCCGGAGAGGCCGGCGATGGCGAAGCGGTCGACGCCGAGCTGGGCGGTGAGCTGGTCGATGTCGCCGGCCCAGTCGAGGATGCGCCCGTGCAGGTGCGGGGTGGAGTCGCCGACGCCGGGGCGCTCGACGGTGATCACCCGCACGTTGCGCTCGCCGGCGATGGCGTTGACGTCGGGGGCGATCTGGTGGCGGGCACCGGGGGTGCCGTGGAACCACAGCACCGCGTCGCCGCCCTCCGCCCCGTACTCGGCGAAGCCCAGCCGCCGCCCGTCGGCGAGCTTCACGGTCCCGTCACGGCGCGGCACGGGCTCGACGGCCCGGTGGTTCCCCATGGGGCAATTGTGCCCCACCGTCGGGGGGTCGGATGCCAGACGTCGTGCCGGCGCCGCCGTCAGCGGAAGTCGCGGGAGCGCACGGGCTCGCCGAGAGGCAGCACCTCGAGCTTGTCGGCCACCACGTTGACCACGCCTTCGACCTTCTCCAGGGTGCCGCGCACGAGCAGGGCGGGGCCGCTGAGGGCGACCTGGCGGTAGCGCGTCCAGCAGCCCTTGGAGCAGATGACGTTGATGAGGCCGGTCTCGTCCTCGAGGTTCACGAAGGTGGTGCCCGAGGCGGTGGCCGGCCGCTGGCGGTGGGTGACCACGCCGGCCACGAGCACCCGGTCGCCGTCGGGGACGTCGACCAGGCGCTCGGCGGGGACGACCCCGAGGGCGTCGAGGTGGTCGCGCACGAAGCGGGTGGGGTGGCCGTCGGCGGCGATGCCGGTGGCCCACAGGTCGGCGTGGGCCTCCTCCCGGGGCGTGAGCAGGGGCAGGGTGGGGGCCTCGACGCCGGTGACGATGCCGTCGAGGCGGTCGGCGCCGGTCTGGGCCACCGCCCCCGCGCCCCACAGCGCCGGCCGGCGGCCGAGGCCGAAGCACCCGAAGGCGCCGGCGGTGGCCAGGGCCTCGAGCACGTGCAGGGGGGCGCCGCTGCGCCGGGCGAGGTCCTCCATGGAGGCGTAGGGGCGGCCGGCGGCGATGCGCTCGGCCAGGTCGGCGCCGAGGTGGCGCACCGAGGACAGCCCGAGGCGCACCGCCGGCCCCCGCTCGCCCCACGTCGCCGGCGCCCCGTCGGCCGCCCGCTCCCCCATCGACCGCGAACTCGAGGCAAGAGCCCCCGGCGCTTCTCCAAAGACAGGCTGGGGGCTATTGCCTCGAGAATCCGTGTCGAGGTGGCGGCCGGGCTCGAGGGTGGCGTCGGCGGCGGACGCGTTGACGTCGGGGCCGCGCACCTCCACGCCGTGGCGGCGGGCGTCCTGCACCAGGGTGTGGGGCGAGTAGAAGCCCATGGGCTGGGCGTTGAGCAGCGCCGCGCAGAACGCCGCCGGGTAGTACCGCTTCAGCCAGGCGCTGGCGTAGACCAGGTAGGCGAACGAGACCGAGTGGCTCTCGGGGAAGCCGAAGTTCGCGAAGGCGGCGAGCTTGGCGTAGATCTCGTCGGCCACCTCGCCGGTGATCCCCCGCTCGGCCATGCCCTCGTAGAGCCGGGCCCGGAGGCGCTCCATGCGCTCGCGGCTGCGCTTGGAGCCCATGGCCTGGCGCAGCTCGTCGGCCTCGGCGGCGGTGAAGCCGGCCACGTCGATGGCCATCTGCATGAGCTGCTCCTGGAAGAGGGGCACGCCGAGGGTCTTGCCGAGCGAGTTCTCGAGCAGCGGGTGCAGGTAGGTGACGGGCTCCTTGCCGTTGCGGCGGCGGATGTAGGGGTGCACCGAGCCGCCCTGGATGGGCCCGGGGCGGATGAGGGCGACCTCCACCACGAGGTCGTAGAAGGTCTGGGGCTTGAGGCGGGGCAGGGTGGCCATCTGGGCCCGGCTCTCCACCTGGAACACGCCGATGGAGTCGGCCCGGCACAACATGTCGTAGACCGCCGCGTCCTGAGGCACCTCGGCGAGGTCGAGCACGTCGCCGTGGGCCTCGGCGATGAGGTCGATGGCCACGTGCAGCGCGGTGAGCATGCCGAGGCCGAGCAGGTCGAACTTCACCAGGCCGGTGGCGGCGCAGTCGTCCTTGTCCCACTGGAGCACGCTGCGGTCGGCCATGCGCCCCCACTCCACGGGGCAGACCTCCACCACCGGGCGGTCGCAGATGACCATGCCGCCGGAGTGGATGCCGAGGTGGCGGGGGAAGTGCTCGACCTGCTGGGCGAGGTCGAGCACCGGGGCGGGGATCTCGTGGGTGCCGCCGGCCGCGGTCGCGGCCGCTGCCTCGCGGACCGGCTCCCAATGGCTGACCTGCTTGGACCAGGCGTCCTGCTGGCCGGTGGCGTAGCCGAGAGCCTTGGCCATGTCGCGGACCGCGGACTTGGCCCGGTAGGTGATGACGTTGGCGACCTGGGCGGCGTTGTCGCGGCCGTAGCGCTCGTAGACGTACTGGATGGCCTCCTCCCGGCGGTCGCTCTCGATGTCGAGGTCGATGTCGGGCGGGCCGTCGCGCTCGGGGGACAGGAAGCGCTCGAAGAGCAGGCCGAGGCGCACGGCGTCGGCC
>JAYRFK010000079.1:0-1636 GCA_041908445.1 Acidimicrobiales bacterium
AGGGCGTCCTCGTCGGCGGTCGTCCAGCCCGCGGCGATGGCCTCGTTCTGGACCCGGTGCCCGAGGTGCATGCCGAGCGTGTACACGAACGGGTTGTCGAAGGCCCGGAAGGCCTGCTCGGTGGTGCGCAGGATGCCGGGGGAGAGGATGCGGGCGCCGTCGATGCACAGCATCACCCGCTCGCCCGACCCCTGGGCCACCGCGTGGTTGAGCGCCGCCGAGGGCGAGGGCCACTCGGGCTCGAACGACAGGTGGCGGAAGTTCGGCCCGAACGACGCGACCATCGCCGGGTCGAGCGGTGTCGGCGACCCGTTGTCGACGACGAGGACCTCGTAGTCGTCGGGGTCGACGCCCTGGTACGCCGGCGTCAGCGAGTGCAGCGTGCGGGGCGCCTCGCGGCGCATGTCGTAGACGTTGACGACGACAGTGAGGCGGGGCCCCATCGCCTCAGCCCAGGTCGCCGGCGAGGTCCCGCAGCCGGTCGTGGAGGGCGGCGAGCTCGGCGGGGAGCGCGGCGTCGTCCACCGGGCTGTGGTGGCGGAGCTCCTCGGTGAAGAAGCCGGGCTGCTCGGGCAGGTCGAGGGCCTCGGCGATGCGGGCCACCCCGGCGGCGTAGGCGTCCGGCGGGAGGTCGAACGAGATGAGCGGGAACGGCGTGGCCTCGTGGGCGGCCACCAGGCGCTCGTTGTACGCCTGCCAGAGGCGCAGGCCGACCGCGGTGGCGAGGCCGTCCCGCCGCTCGAGCGAGGCCGCCACGGCGAGGGGGTGGCGGAAGGTGCCCACCAGGGCGAGGTCGGGGAGGCCCTCCTGCCAGAAGGGGAGGGTGAGCAACGTCCGAGGGTCCTTGAAGCCCCAGCGCCAGTCGGCGGCGTGCGCGGCGATCACGGCGGCCCGCTGCGTTCGGAAGTCGTCGTCCCAGACCAGGCGGTCGGGCGGGCGGTCCCAGGCGCCGTCGTTGTACTCGAGCAGCCGGTCGTTGAGGTCGCGCACCGCGAGGCTCTCGCGGTTGCCCTTGCGGTTGTGCTGGGCCTGGGTCACGACCTCGCCGAGGTGCAGGCCGGCCTCCTGGAGCGAGCCGGCGAGGCTGCTCGTGCCGCTGCGGTGCATGCCGAGCACCGCCACCGGAGGGGCCATCGGCTCAGTCGATGATCGCGACGATGTCGCCGGCGCCCACGGAGTCGCCGGCGGCCACCTTCAGCTCGCTGACGGTGCCGGCCTTGTCGGCGGTGATGTTGTTCTCCATCTTCATGGCCTCGAGCACGCAGAGGGCCTGGCCCTCGGTGATCTCGTCACCCACGGCCACCAGGACCTTGACGATGGTGCCCTGCATCGGGACGGTGACCGTGCCGGCCCCCGCGCCGCCACCACTCGAGGCGCTGGCGGCCCGACGGGGACGGGCCGCGGCGGCCCCGCCGCCGGCGGCCACGGCCACGCCGGCGGTCTCGGGCGCCCACACGCTCACGGCGAAGCGGCGGCCGTTGACCTCCACCTCGACGTCGCGGCGGACCTTGGGGGCCTCGTCCTCGCCGGCTGGGGCGGGCGCCGCGGGGGCGCGCACATCGGAGAGGTCGAGGGTCTCCTCGACCCACTTGGTGGAGTGCGTGGCGGCGGCGAAGTCGGGGTGGCTGAGGATGGC
>JAYRFK010000080.1:0-4184 GCA_041908445.1 Acidimicrobiales bacterium
CGAGGGCCTCGAGCCCGTGGGGGAGGAGCACATCGAGGTGCGCCGCCTCACCGCCGAGGAGACCCTCGCCCTGCTGCCCCACGGCACCGCCGGCAAGGACGCCGAGGCCCTCGGCACCCGCCAGCCCCACTTCGGCTGACGGACGTCACGCCGCCGGCCGGCGCCGCGCCCGCCCGATCCGCTGACCGCCTCAGCGGGCGACGAAGTACTTGGCGCGCGGGTGGTGGCAGATGAGGGCCGAGGTGGTCTGCTCGGGCTGGTACTGGAAGCCCGTGTCCTCGCTCACCTCGAGGCCGATGCGATCGGCGCCGAGGAGCTCGGCGACCTTCACGTTGTCCTCGAGGTCGGGGCAGGCCGGGTAGCCCCACGAGTACCGGCCGGACCGGTACTGCTGGCGGAACAGGCCCTGGAGGTCGGGGCCGTCCTCGTCGGCGAAGCCCCACTCCTCACGGATGCGTCGGTGCCAGAGCTCGGCGAGCGCCTCGGCCATCTCGACGCCGAGGCCGTGCAGGAGCAGGTACTCCTGGTAGCGGTTCGCGGCGAAGAGCTCGGCGGTGCGCTCGGACACCCGCTCGCCCATGGTGACGATCTGGAAGGCGGCGTAGTCCGCCTCGCCCGAGTCGGCCGGGCGGAAGAAGTCGGCGATGCAGAGCCACGGCTCCTTGCGCTGGCGCGGGTACGAGAACCGCAGCCACTCGGCGGTGCGGGTCTCGTCCTTCCAGATCACGAGGTCGTTCCCGTCGCCGTTGGCGGGGAAGAAGCCGTAGACGACCTGGGGGACGAGCAGGTCGTCCTGCTTGGCCAGGGAGAGCTGCTCGCGCAGCGTCGGGCGGATGCGCGCCTTGAACTCGTCGTCGTTCTCGCCGGCCTCGGGGCGGAACTGCCACTGGTTGCGGAAGAGCGCGGTCTCGTTGATGTAGCCGGCGATGTCGTCGATGGCGAGGCCCTTGACCACCTTGGAGCCGAGGAAGGGCGGCTCGAACACGGGGTTGTCGGTGGCGACGTCAGGGGAGCGGGCGGGCAGCTCGAGGTCGGCGTCGTCGCCGCCGGCGAACTGCTCCTTGATGCGTGACGGCACCACGGACTCGGACGGGACCCGGCCCCACTCGGCGTCCTCCTCGCCCGAGCGCCTCAGCTCGCCGAGGCGGTCCATCACCCGCAGGCCCTCGAAGGCGTCCTTGCCGTAGAAGAGGCGGCCCTCGTAGACCCCGCGCAGGTCGCGCTCGACGTACGAGCGGGTGAGGGCGGCGCCGCCGAGCAGCACCGGGATGTCGGCCAGGTCGCGGTCGTTCAGCTCCTCGAGGTTGTCCCGCATGATCAGGGTGCTCTTCACGAGCAGGCCGCTCATGCCGATGGCGTCGGCCTTCACCTCCATCGCCTTCTCGATCATCTCCGAGATGCCGATCTTGATGCCGAGGTTGTGCACCTCGTAGCCGTTGTTGGTGAGGATGATGTCGACGAGGTTCTTGCCGATGTCGTGGACGTCGCCCTTCACCGTGGCCAGCACGATGCGGCCCTTGCCGGCGTCGTCCTCGACCTTCTCCATGTGGGGCTCGAGGTAGGCGACCGCGGTCTTCATGGTCTCGGCCGACTGCAGCACGAACGGCAGCTGCATCTCGCCGGTGGCGAAGAGCTCGCCGACGACCTTCATGCCCGCGAGCAGGGTGTCGTTGACGATGTCGAGGGCGGCGGTGCCCTGGTCGAGGGCGACCTGGAGGTCGGCCTCGAGGCCGTCGCGGTCACCGTCGATGATGCGCTGGCTGAGCAGCTGCTCGATGGTCCAGTCGGAGCGGTCCTCCTGGACGACCTCGGTGGCCTGCACGTCCTCGAACACCTCGAGCAGGCGGGCCAGCGGGTCGTAGTTGGGGTCGGTGCCGTCGCCGCCGGCGGTGCCGCGGCGGTCGTGGACGAGGTCGAGGCTCACCTGGCGCTGCTCGTCGGGGATCTTGTTGAGCGGCATGATGCGCGCCGCGTGCACGATGGCCGAGTCGAGCCCGGCCGCCACCGCCTCGTGGAGGAACACCGAGTTCAGGACGTGGCGGGCCGCGGGCTTCAGCCCGAACGAGATGTTGGAGACGCCGAGGGTGGTGAAGGCGCCGGGGATCTCCGTCTTGATGCGGCGGATGGCCTCGATGGTCTCGATGGCGTCGCGGCGCAGGTCGTCGTCGCCGGTGGAGAGCGGGAAGGTGAGGGCGTCGAAGATGAGGTCGGAGGTCTCGAGGCCGTAGCGGTCGACCGCGAGGTCGGCGATGCGGTGGGCGACCCGCATCTTCCACTCCACGTCGCGGGCCTGGCCCTCCTCGTCGATGAGCAGGCAGATCACCGCCGCCCCGTACTCGCGGGCCAGCGTGAAGACGCGGTCGAGGCGGCTGCCCTCGGCCTCGCCGTCCTCGAGGTTGGCCGAGTTGAGGATGGCCCGGCCGCCGAGCCACTGCAGGCCGGCCTCCATCACCTGGGGCTCCGTCGAGTCCATGACGAGCGGCGCGCTGGCCTGGGTGGCGAAGCGCTGCGCCAGCTCGTCCATGTCGCCGGTGCCGTCGCGGCCGACGTAGTCGACGCAGACGTCGAGGACGTGGGCGCCCTCCTTGACCTGGTCCTTGGCCATCTGCACGCACGTGTCGAGGTCGCCCTCGAGCATGGCCTCGTGGAACTTCTTCGAGCCGTTCGCATTCGTGCGCTCGCCGATGATCATGAACGAGGTGTCCTGGTGGAAGGGCACCAGCGAGTAGATCGAGGTGGCGCCGGGCTCGTGCGCGGGGGTGCGCGGCGCCGGCGTGAGGTCGCGGCAGTGCTCGACCACCGCGGCGAGGTGCTCGGGCGTGGTGCCGCAGCAGCCGCCGATGACCTGCACACCGAGCTCGGTGACGAACCGGGTGTGGTGCTCGACGAGCATCTCGGGGGTGAGGTCGTAGTGCATCTTGCCGTCGACCACGCTCGGCAGGCCGGCGTTGGGGAGGCACGAGATCGGCATGCGAGCGTGCTGGGAGAGGTGGCGCAGGTGCTCGCCCATCTCCGACGGCCCGGTCGCGCAGTTCAGCCCGATGACGTCGGGGTGCATGGGGTCGAGCGCGGACAGCGCGGCGCCGATCTCGGTGCCCGGCAGCATGCGCCCGGTGAGCTCCATCGTCACCTGCACCTGGAGGGGCACCTCGCGGCCGACCGTGGCCATGGCCCGGCGGGCGCCGTTCATGGCCGCCTTCACGCTGAGCAGGTCGAACATCGTCTCGATGATCAGCAGGTCGACGCCGCCCTCGATCAGCGCCGCGGCCTGCACCTCGAAGCCGTCGCGCAGCTCGGCGTAGCGGATGTGGCCGAGGGACGGGAACTTCGTGCCCGGCCCCATGGAGCCGGCGACGAAGCGGGGGCGATCGGCGGTGGAGTGGCCGTCGGCCACCTCCCGGGCGATGCGGGCCGCGGCCAGGTTGATCTCGTGGGCCCGGTCGGCGAGGCCGTACTCGCCGAGGGTGACAGGCAGGCCGCCGAAGGTGTCGGTCTCGATGACGTCGACGCCGACGCTGAGGAAGGCGTCGTGGAACGACGCCACCACGTCGGGGCGGGTGATGGCGAGGTACTCGTTGCAGCCCTCCAGCTCGGGGCCGCCGAAGTCGTCGGCGCTGAGGTCGAGCGTCTGCAGGAACGTGCCCGTCGCGCCGTCGTAGATCACGACGCGCTCGTTCACCAGGTCCAGGAACTTCGCCATCGGAGCAGGCTACCGACCGACCCCTCCCGCCGGGAAAGGCGTATCAGGGGGGTGGTGGCGCCTCCGGGGCCGGTGACCGGGCGCGCCCCGTCGCCCCGGCGGCCAAGGCGACGGCCGCGGCGGCGCCGAGGGCCAGGAACGGCAGGCTGGCGGCGCGGAAGCGGGGGTCGCCCAGCGAGACCGCCACGGGCACCAGGAGCAGCCAGCCGGCACCGATCGACCAGGCCAGCCGGCCCCGTCGGCGCCGCGCTGCGCCGAGGGTCGCGGCGAGCGCGAGCAGCACCACCACCCGGGACAGCGCGGTCGAGAGCCCGCTGAGGCGGTCCGCCACCCAGGGAGCGACGGCCCGTCCGTTGCGCTGTGCCAGCTCGTCGAGGGCCCACCGGTCGTCGTCCCAGAGCGTCGATCGCAGTCGACCGGCCACCAGGGCCGGCTCGCGACCCGGGTGGGCGCGCAGCAGGCGCCAGGCCTCGGCCCGCCGGGC
>JAYRFK010000081.1:0-2080 GCA_041908445.1 Acidimicrobiales bacterium
ACCGGGATGGCCCCGAGCACCGTCACCGTCGGCACGATGCCCTGGAGGCCGGCGACCAGGGGGATGGTGACGAACGCGATCGAGAAGTCGAGGCCGTTCACGCCCACGTCGGCGAGCGGGATGGCCTCGCGCGGGAAGTAGATCTTGCTCGTGAGCGGCGCGGCGAGGATCAGGCTGCTCGTGGCCGCGCCGAGGGCGCCGGAGAAGAAGGTCCAGACGACGAGGCCGGTCCACGCCGAGCTGAGGTAAGGGGCGCACGAGCCGGTGGCCCCGAAGGCCTGGGTGAGGATGATCCCGTAGACCACGAGGTACACGACCGGCGTGATCACCGCCCACGCCAGGTCGAGCATGCTCTCGCGGTAGCGGACCCGGAACTCACGGGGCGTGAGGATCTTCAGGAGGGCCCAGGTGCGGTCGAGGCGTGGCACGCCCGAGAGGCGCTCCGTCGACGATCGCTCGGGCATCCGGGCGATGCTATGGCAGCCCCCGCGCGCGGCAAAGTTGCCGTGGTGCGTCCGATCGCGGCGGCCGGGGTCGGCCGTGCGCCGCCGCCGTCGGCCCCCCGCCCGGCGGAAGGTCCCCTGGTACGCTCGGCCGGATGAGTGATCGCACGGCGGTTCCGCCTGCGGGTGCGCGCCCCGACGCCGTCCTCGACGGCGTGCTGGTGGTGCACACGATGGCGGGCTGGAACCTCACGCTGGCCGACCGGCGCCAGCCGACCCCGGTGTCGGACGCGGCCGTGCACGCCCTGGTGCGGGCCAGCGGCGGGGCCCACCTCCCGGTGGACGACCCGGGCCGCCGCGAGCTCGCCGGGCTCGGCCTGGAGCCCGGTGCGCCCAGCACCCCGGGCGGGGTCGACACCGGCCGTGACGGTGCCCCCGACGGCTCACCCGAGTGGCGGCCCGTCCACCCGGACACGCCCGCGCTGCCCCTGCCGGTCTTCGTGGGCCAGGTGTTCGCCGGCTCGCTGCTGGTGGAGGGCCACGGCGGCCGCCAGGAGCTGCTCGACGAGGTCGACCTGTTCCTGCTGGAGGCGCTCGTGCCCGACGGCACCGCCGGCCAGGTGGTCGACGCGGTCCGCTCGACGCTGGGCGACGGCGCGCCCCCGGCCGACGAGCTGAGCGGCCGGCTCCGCCGTCTCGCCGACGTGGGGCGCATGCTCCTCCACGTCGACGACCGCCGCGGCCTGGTGCCCGCCGAGCAGGCGGCACCGCCCGCCCTCGTCGAGCCCGAGGTCGTCTCGCTCGGCCTGCGCGCCGAGCTTCGCCGGGCACCGTTCCCCGGCCGCCGCTACGCCCGCCGGGCCTACCGCCTGCTCCGGGGGGCCAAGGGCGCGCCCGGCGAGACGGTCGAGACGATCGAGGCGCCGGCCGACGCCGACCACGTCCCGTCGACCGCGGGCGACGAGCACGCGGTCGCCGAGGCGCCGCCGGTCGCGGAGGCGCCGCCGGTCGCGGAGGCGCCGGCGTTCGACGTGCCCGGCCAGGTCACCTACCTGGACGCTCCCGACCTCCCCGCCGCGCCCGAGGGCGCGATCCCCGTCTACTCGGTCTTCCCGGTCGAGACCGGCCCGCCCCTCTCGCTCGGGATGCTGCTCGCCAACGTGCGGGCCTGGGACGGTGGGGCGCTGAACCGCACCTTCGAGCTGCGCCGCATGGAGGACCCCGCCTCGTTCTTCGCCGACCTCGCCGAGCGCTCGGGGCCGGCGATCCTGCTGCTCTCGAACTACGTCTGGTCGTACGACCACAACCTCGAGGTCGCCCGCCGCGCCCGCGCGCTGAAACCCGACCTCGTGATCGTCCACGGCGGCCCGAGCGCGCCGAAGTACGAGGCGCAGTGCGAGGAGTGGTTCGCGGAGAAGGGCGACATCGTCGACGTGACGGTGCGCAACGAGGGCGAGATCACCCTCGCCGAGGCCCTGGTCGCGCTGGCGGGCTCGGAGGACGGCCTCGACCTGGCCCGCCTCGAGGGGGTGGCGGGCCTCACCTTCCGCCATCCCGTCGACGGTCGCATCGTGCGCACCGAGGAGCGGGAGCGCATGGCCGACCTCGACGAGCTCCCGTCCCCGTACCTCACCGGC
>JAYRFK010000082.1:0-3293 GCA_041908445.1 Acidimicrobiales bacterium
AGCCTGTTCGACGCCGCCGCCATCGGCGGTGTCCTCGACAGCCTGTTCACTGAGCCGCCCGCAGAGCTGGTCTCCCTGGTCGCCTCCCGCCTCGACCACCGCGTTGACGATGACCGGGTCCGAGACGCGCTCATCCGGGTCGGTGGCCGGCTGTTCGCCGACACCCCGCCGGCGCCCCCGGTCACCGCACCAGCCGCCCCAAAGGCGCCTGGCAGCCGCAAGCAGGGGCCCCGCCGCCCGCACACCTACGACGAGCACTTCGGCTCGGCCAGCGCCGCGGTCGTCGACCTCTACGAGCGGTTCCACGAAGCCGTCATGGCCAAGGACCCCCGCATGGTCCGCGAGTTCAAGGCGAAGGCCGTCAACTACGCCCTCGGCAAGGGCAAGGGCTCCATCGTCGTCACCGTCGTCCCCCAGGCCAGCCGCCTCAAGCTGTTCCTGGTGCTGCCCGGCAGTCGGGCCGACGGCCACGACGACCTTCGCGACATGACCGGCCTCGGCCACCACGGCTACGGCGATGTCATGGCGCCGCTCACCGCCGACAACTTCGAGGACCGCCTCGCCCTCGTGGACGAGGCCATCGCCGCCCACGCCGCCCGTGCCTGAGCCCGTCCCGGTCCCACCGCCGCCGAGGCAGCCGACCGCCGCGGAAGCGGCGGAGGTGGTGGAGCGGCTGCGCTCGGAGCTGCCAGCCGGGGTCGAGCCGCTCGCCGAGCCGCTCGGGTGGGTCTGCTCGAGCTGCGGGGGGCGATTCGGGCTGTCGGAGATCCGGCAGGCGGTGATGGCCGTGGAGTTGCTGTTGGACGCCGCCCGCACGCATCGCTGCTGAACGCAACCCCCGCACCCTCACCCCATCCCGGCCTGTTCTCGGGCCTCTACGGCCGCTGAGCGGCCCGTATTCACCCGTCTGGCGGCTCGTGGGGCGATTCGGGCGGGTCGGGTCGCTCCGAGCCGCCAGGCCGCCGCTCACGGCGACGAGGCGGTCGAGGCGGCCGGTGCGCCCGCCCTTGAGGCGGCTCCCGAGGCGCCGCTGCCAGCTCCGCCCGGATCGCCCGCAGCCAGGCCAACGACTCATCGCGTGACGCCGGCGCTTCGGCCTCGTCGTCCTGGTGCTCGTCGTCGCCCACGACAACACCCCCGCCCACCAGCCTCGCGCTCGCAACCAGGCAACGACCCGTCGAGGGCCTCTCCGTATGGTGACCGTATGGCGGCCGTATGGCAGCCGTATGGCAGCCGTGCGTCATGCCGACGGCGTGCCGATGGCGGCCGTGTGGCGGCCGTGCGGTGGCCGTGCGTCATGCCGACGGCGGATCTCCCGGAGGCGGGCAAGAGCGATGGCGTGGTCGAGGGCGACTTCGCCGGGCTCGAGGATCGGCGGCGGGGTGGGCGGCGGCGGGGCAGGCTCGAGGTTCGGGGCGGTGCAGGCGCAGCGGATGACTCGCCCGACCAGATCGGGTGTCCAGCCACCGCCCTCGCAGACCGGGCACGTCGGGTCACCGAGCGGGCGGGGTTCCCGCCGTGGCGGCGAAACAGCCGGAGGCGCTGCGGGCCCGTCGGCGACGAGAGCGGCAGCGGCAGCGGCAGGGTCGAGGCCGGCGGCGTGCATCTCGGCCAGTCGGTCGGCACGCTCGACGCTCGCCTGGCGGGCGACGGTGGCGACGAAGGCGTGCGGCTTGAGCAGGTCGGTGCGGCCAGCAGCGACGATGGCCGCGTAGGCCCTGGTCGCCGGGTAGAACATCCCCCGGACCTCCGACTTGCCGGTCGTTCTCCCACCATGTGCCCGGGCACAAGCCGCGCCCCCTCACGGGTGGCCCCCCGAGATGAGCGCCCCCGGAGGGGGCACCCCAGGCCCTCGGGGGGCCAGTTCCGTTGAGGAGGTGCAGACGAGAAGACGTTCCAAGTCCGCGGGTCGACCAGCTCGTTGCCGGCCTCATCGCCCACCGCACGTTCACCAACGTCGCTGGCCTCTCGACCAGGCGACGCCACGCTGCTGTGCTCACGCCCGCTGCTCACGCAGCAGGACTCGGTGCACCACTCCGGGGTGGGCGGCTGACCTCCCGGCCAGACCGCATCCGATACCGAACCGCAGGGGCAGGGCTCGAGGCGCTCCCCGTTTCGGGGGAACGGCACCACGGCCACCTGGCCGTGACTCCAACGAGCCGCTGATTTTCCCTCAGTGATCCGGCACCGAACCCCCCGGCGCAACTCCTCGGGCTGAGCGCCAGATGAGGAGCCGGCGCCGGGCGCCAGTTACGCGATGCGTGACCCTCCAGAACGGGGTGGGCGGCTGTCGTTGTCATCGGGCCCAGCCCGGGACGGTGGTAGCGGCGGCGAATGCCGCGGGCTCGAGGGGGGTCGCGTGAGAAACTGAACGGGTGTTCGATCAGCTCGCGGCCCCCACGGACGTCACGGAACGTGACGGCTCCGGGCGGTTGGTGTGTCTCGCCTCGCGGTGTGCGTCAAGCCCCACGAAACCCGAGGGTGTGCGTCAGGCCCCACAGAAGCCGGATTTACAAGACCTTGACGCACACCCCGGTCGGGGCTTGACGCACACCCCGCGGCGAGACACACCAACCCCTGTTCCGTCACGGAGCGTGACGGACGTAGGGGCCCTCACCGACGTCGGGGCGCGCGAGATCAAGACCTCGCCGGTGCATCCCTCGACGGCGGCTCGCCGTGCCGCTACCTTGTGCTCAGCGACCACCTCCGTTCTTGGAGCTCGGGGTCATGGATCGCTGTGCGGCCCTCGGACTGGTACTCCGGGGGCCGGTTCGCGTCTTGGGCCGGTCGTGCTCGAGCTGGTCGAGGACGACCTGGCGGATGAGGCTGGACGGGGTGAGGCCGGCGGTGTCGGCGGCGGCGGCGAGCTGCTCGCGTTCGGCCCGGGAGAACCGGGCGGCCACGACGGTGTCGAGCTTGCGGTTCTCGGTTCCCATACGGCGGTAAACCTCGCGCGGTTGTGGGCCGCGCGCGCGGATGGTCGCGGCGAGGGTGGCGCCCGATGAGCGACCGGGTGATCGTGTGGCCGGCGGGTCGGGCACCGACCTTGGCGGAGATCGAGGCGGAGCTGGGCCGGTGAAACCTGGCCGACCCGGACCGGACCATCGAGAACGCGACCTACTGGCAGTACCGGGAGCGGGTGGAGCGGGTGGCGGGCGACCTGGCCCGGTGGGGGGTGCGGTTCGATCCGTTCGACCCGAACCATTCACTCGACCCCGACCTGCCGCTCGACCTCGCCGCGTGGGCGGTCGCCATGCTCGACAACGGCTACGCCCCCGGCACCGTCCAGAACT
>JAYRFK010000083.1:0-22314 GCA_041908445.1 Acidimicrobiales bacterium
GGCTTTCCGGGTCGAGCGGTCACCCGGTAGAGTGGTGGCCACACGCGGACGTGGCTCAGTTGGTAGAGCATCACCTTGCCAAGGTGAGGGTCGCGGGTTCGAATCCCGTCGTCCGCTCCATCGAAGCGTTGCGGGGGCCTCTCCGGAGGCCCCCGTGGCGCGCCCGGCCCCCATCTGGCCGACGGGTGACGGGTGGCCCACTGGAGGGATCCTCAGCGGTGACCGCGTCCCGCGCCCACGCCTAGTGTCCGGACATGTCGATCGAAGGCACCTCCCGGGCCGACTGGCTCGTGGGCCGGGTCACCGACCGGGGAAGCACCGCCCACCCTGCGACCGCGGCGCTCATGGTCCACTGGCTTCTCGGGGGCCAGCTGCTCGCTTCGATCATCCGCGAGTTGCTCAAGGACGAACACGTCGACGACACCGTCTTCACGATCGTCTTGACCATGTGGCTCCACGAGTCCGACCAGCCGATGACCATGTCCGATGTCGAACGACTGATGGTCGTCAGCCAGAGCGGGCTCTCGAGAGCGCTCGTGCGTGCCGAGCGAGACGGACTCGTCCGCAAGGCCCCCAACCCCGCCGACGCTCGCTCGACGTTCGTCGAGCTCACCGACAAGGGACGCGCCCATGCCGATTCGGTGGTCTCGGCGTCGGCGGCGGCGATCGACCAGAGGCTCGGAAGCCCTGACGCCTCGGACACGATGGTGCTCGTGCGGGCCGCCGAGACGGTGGTGAACGCGCTGGACGCGACCGACCGAAGCGGCAAGCCGTGGACGGGGACGGCTCGGCGGTAGGCCCCGCCCGTCGCTGGTCGTACCAGGCCAGCGGGCCCCCCCAGTAGTAGATGCTCCGTCATGTAGTATGCCGCCGCGGGCCGAGCGGTGAGGCCGCGAGGTGGTCCGACTTCGCGAAGGGGAGGGCGATGGCAGACGTGGTCCTGGTGGTTCGGATGAACGAGTTCCAGCCACGAGCGCTGAACCCGAACGTGCCGTTCACCCCCGAGGAGCTGGCGGAGGACGCCGCCGCGTGCGTCGAGGCGGGCGCCTCCGCAGTGCACTTCCATGGCCGATCCGCCGACGGCGGCGTGGACCTCACCGCTTCGATGATCAGCGAAACGGTGGACGCGATCCGCGCCCGCTGCGACGCCGTCACGTACTGCACGCTGGGCGCGGGCACGGATCTCGATCGTGATCGACGGATGGCGATGTTGCGCGACGCGACCACGTTGCCAGATCTGGCCCCGGTGGACCTCGGCTCGTTCAACCTCGACCCGTACCTGGCTGAGGAGCGCCAGTTCCTCATGGAGGAGGGCCTCTACGTCAACACGGTCGGAACGATTCGCCACCTGCTGGAAGGGATGGTCGGGCTGGGCGTCGTTCCCGTCGGCGTCTCCTGGACCATCGGTTCGTTGCGCCTTCTCGGTGCGCTGCTCGACGCCGGGTCCTGGCCGTCGCCGGTGTTCACCGAGCTGGTCGTGTCGGAACGTCTACTCGTCACGAACCCGGCGACCCCGCTCGGCGTCGATCAACTCGTGGGCCATCTACCGCCCGTTCCCCACGTGTGGACGGTCATGACCTCGATGGGATCGATCCTGCCGTTGGTCGAACACGTGGCGGGCTGCGGAGGCGGTTTGGCGTTCGGGCTCGGCGATCACCCGTACCCGGAGCTGGGATCGGCGCCGACGAACGCAGATGTGGTCGCATCGGTGGTCGAGAAGCTGCGTGCGAGCGGACTCGAGCCGGCGTCTCCCGATGGACTGCGGGCGCGGCTCGGGCTGTCGTGAGGGGCCCACTCCTTCGGACCGCGCTTCCGCTCGCCGTCCCACGACCCCGCGGGAGATCGGACACGTGAATCCGAAGGGCGTCGCCGTGCTGGTCGCGGTGCTCGTGGCACTGGTGACGGCATCGTGCTCGAGCGGCAGCGGCGGAGCCACTTCCTCCACGTCCGAGGCGAGGGCCGTCGCAGATCCGTCGTGCGATGGCCGCGACCGCGAAGCCACGACGAGTGAGCGGCGGAGGATGATGTTCGATGGCGAGGAACGGCAGTACCAGTTGTCGCTCCCTCCCGCGTACGACGGTTCCACCCCGATTCCCGTCATCCTCAACCTCCACGGCCTGACCTCCGACATCGAGGAGCAGGACATGGTGTCCGACCTCCCAGAGGCCGGCGGGGAGCGCGGCTACGCCATCGTCACCCCCCAGGCGTTGCCCGTCGTCCTGCCGATCCCAGGCGGTAGCGAGCCCTCCAACTTCTGGAACATCACCCAGATCTTCAACCCACCGACCGAAGCGGGGTCGGACTCCCCGGGCACCACCCAGGTCATCGAGGGAGCGTCCGACGATCTCGGCTTCCTGATCGCCGCCCTTGACGACGTCGAGCAGGCGATCTGCGTCGACACCGCTCGCGAGTACGTGACCGGCATCTCCAACGGCGCCGGCATGACGATGGCGCTCGTGTGCACGAACGACAGGCGCTTCGCCGCGGCAGCACCGGTCGCCGGAGTGAACATGGGCACGATCTGCGCGGCAACCCACGCCACCTCGATCATCGCCTTCCACGGCGACGCCGATCCCCTCGTCCCCTACGGGGGCGGCGACATGTTCGGGTATCCACTCGGCCTCGAGTCGGTGCAGGAGCGCATGGGAGCCGCGGCAGCTCTGGCCGACTGCGACCCGGACCCGGAGCAGACGAGCCCGTCAGGGGACAGCACCCGCCTCGTGTGGACCTGCCCGGACGGCTACGGGATGGAGCTGTACACGATCAAGGGCGGAGGCCACACCTGGCCCGGCGTCACCACCTACGTCGACCCGTCCACGACCAGAGCCACCGGCACCAACGGCCCGCGTGAGAGTCCCTTCGACATCGAATCCATCGTCGGGCACCAGACGACCGACATCATCGCGACCGACTTGATGCTCGACTTCTTCGACCAGCACGAGCGTGTCGACGGCCGCGAGCGGTGACCGAGCAGGCCGGGCTCAGCGCCAGACGGGGGCGTCGCTGCCGCGGGGGCGGGGCGGGCCCCGGTGGGCGACGGGCTCGCCGCCGACGGCGCCGGGGGGCCGGATAGAGGTGAGCGCACCGAACGGGCTGTCGGTCTGCTCGAGCAGGTCGGACGGGTCCACCTCGGCGACGGCGGCGTCCGCCGGCACCCGGGGGAGGCCGAGCAGCCAGTGGGCGGTGCGGGCGAGGGAGAGCCTCGCCCGCCAGCTGCCGCCCTCGTCGTGGCGGCGGACGACGCCCGCGAGCGCGGCGAACGCCGCCAGGTGGCCGGTGGCGTAGTCGAGGACCTGCGCGGGGAGTGGCGTGGGCTCGTCGCGCCCGGCGGCGCGCCGGCCCTCGTCGCAGATGCCACTGGTGGTCTGCGCGAGGCTGTCGAACCCTCGCCAGCGGGCCCGGGGACCGGTCTGGCCGTAGGCGCTGAGCTGCACGACCACCAGCCCCGGACGGCGCGCCACCAGGTCGTCGGCGCCGAGGCCGAGGCCGGCGAGGGCGCCGGGCCGGAACGCATCGAGGACGACGTCAGCGCCCTCGACGAGCTCGAGGAAGCGGGCTCGGTCACCGGGATCACGGAGGTCGAGGTGGGCTTCGCGCTTGGCGAAGCCGGTGCCCACGTGGAGGGCGTCGAAGGTGGGCATCGCCGGCCCGAGCACGTGCAGGACGTCGGCGCCGTGGTCCGCCAGGGTCATGCCCGCCACCGGGCCCGCCACCACACGGGTCAGGTCCAACACCCGGAGGTTGCGGGCGCCGTCGACGGGCCCGGGGGCCGGGGCCGCCTCGGCGGGCGCCGCACCGATCTGTTCCAGCGCCACCAGCGGCTGTGCGGCCACGGCCATCGCGGCGGGCTCCGAGGCCCACTCCTCGGTGGTGCGCAGCCGCGCCGCGCAACCGCCGGCCGCGGCGACGGCCGACTCGAGCTCGCCGGCGTCCCAGCCGGCGAGCGCCCCCGCCACCGCAGCCCGGTCGCCGTCGACGCCGAGGACCCGGAGGACGGCCGCACGGTGGTGGGGGAAGTTCGTGTGGAGCTGCACCCAGCCGCCGTCGAGGGTCGGGTAGTAGCCGGCGAGCGGGTCCCACAGATCGGCCGGGCCGCCGCTGTCGACCGTGAGGTGGCGCTCGGCACGGAACGACAGCGCCGCGTGGCGGCGGTCGACCGTCACGGGCTCGACGGCCGCCGGGGATCCCGCCCCACCGGATCGGGCGCACCTCCGCCAGAGCGAGGCCGCGAGGGTCGACGCGGCGACCGCCGTGGTGGCGGCCTCGGTCACGTCGAATACCGACGGCAGTGCCACGGCGGGACCGGTGAGCGTGACGGTCTCCGCGGCGTCGGGGTCGAGCCCAGTCCCGCCGAGGAGGCCGCGGAGCTGCTCATGCGTGGTGGTCACCCCACGAGTGTCGCCGCTCGTGGCTCCCGAGGGCCGGACCGGGTGGGGGAGCGGCCCGGCTACGATGGCCCGCTCCGGCGGTGTAGCCGAGTGGCTCAGGCAGGGGCCTGCAAAGCCCTGTACGCGGGTTCGATTCCCGCCACCGCCTCCGAGAAATCCGTGCACTGGGTCGGGTGACCTCCTCAAGGTCACCCGACCTAGGTCCGATGGCTTAGTACCGAAGTACTGGGCGATCAGGAAGCGACTGCACGGGATGCGGCACCCCTACCGACGACGCACGCGCCTCAGAGGCGAGCGGGGTTACGTGCTGATCATGGCCGCCCTGATCATGCTGCCGCTGCTGGCGTTCACCGGCTTCGCGGTCGACTACGGCGCCTGGTACACGTACGCCAACCGGATGCAGCGGGCGGTCGACGCCGCCGCGCTCGCAGGCGTGGTGTGGATGCCGAACGACGAGAAGGCCGAGGCCGTCGCGCTCGAGACCGCCAAGGCCAACGGGTTCAACGACGCCGACGGGGACGTCAGCGTCACCGTCACGCCGGTCGGCAACCGGCGGCTGCGGGTCCTGATCGTGGACACCAACGTCCCGCGGTTCTTCTCCTCGCTCTTCGTGAGCGGCATGGACATCCAGCGCCAGGCCCTCGCCGAGTACGTGCAGAGCGTCCCGATGGGCAGTCCCGACAACAGCCTGGGCAACGATCCCGAGAAGTGGTCGGCCGTGGGCTACAACAAGCCGTACTACTGGCTGAACGTGGCATCGCCGGAGTCCACGAAGGTCAACGGCGACCAGTACACCGCGGGGGACTGCACGGGCGCCTACACGGGCTGCTCCGGCGCGTCGAACCTCAACTACAGCCAGGACGGCTACTTCTACCGCCTCACCGTCGACAGCAAACCGGCCAGCGGCGACCTGCGCATCCAGGCGTTCGACCCGGCCTTCCTCGACGTGGGCAACACGTGTGCCACCGGTGCGAACCTGCCGACGGCCGGGTCGACCTGGAACACCCAGGCGGCGACCCTCGTGTCGCAAGGAGCGCCCGCCGACGCCGTGAACCGCTACGTGGCCGGCAACAACGAGTGGTGCGTGGCCGACAGCAGCTTCGGCGGCAACGACATCACGACGACCTACATCGTCCGGGGGCCCGACAGCACCCCGTTCGACAACCTCGACAACCCCGTCGTCTGCACCAAGACCTTCGACGCCTACGACGAGGCCGTCTACGCCCTGCTCAACCAGGCCGACGGGTACAAGGACGGCAACCTCGGCCGGGAGAACATGCCGTTCGTGTCCCACTTCCGGCGGTGGGTCGACCTCTGCCAGATCAACTGGAGCTCGGTGGTGGTCGGCGACTACCTCCTGCAGATCACCTCGACCGCGGACCTGTCGAACCCGCCGTCGAGCCTCATCGACTTCGACCCGAGCGTGGCGACGGGCGGCTACAACAAGTTCTCCCTGCGGGCCGGCTTCGGCTCGCCGACGGACGCGACCTTCCCGACCGGCATCAACTTCTTCGCCGACGGCCGCCTCCCCATCTACGTGAACCAGGCCGGCTCGGGCACGGTCACGAACTTCTACCTCGCCCGGATCGTGCCGGAGTACGCCGGCCAGATCCTCGAGCTCGAGCTGTTCGACGTGGCCGACGGCGCCAACGCCAGCCTGACGATCGTGCCGCCGGCGGACCTCACGGGGAGCGCGATCACGGGCTGCACCTTCATCCGCGACGCGGCGCCGCCGGTGGTGTCGACCAGCTCCACCTGTACGCAGACCGGCCTGAGCAGCACGAACTACAACGGTCGCAGCCTCACCGCCCAGATCCCCCTGCCGGAGAACTACGGCTGCAACGCGGGTAGCGACCTCGGCTGCTGGTTCCGCATCAACCTCGACTTCGGCTCGGGCGCGCCGACCGACCAGACCACCTGGTCGGCCCGGGTGCGTGGCGATCCCGTGCGGTTGGTGGAGTAGCGGTGATCGGCATCCTCCGTCGCGCCCGCCGACGCCGCGCCCAGGGTGACCGGGGCGCGGCGCTCGTCGAGGCCGCGCTCATCACCCCGGTCTTCGCGCTGCTGCTGTTCGGCATCATCGAGTTCGGCCTGACCTTCCGTGACTACCTCACGGTGGCCAACGCCTCGCGGGACGGCACCAGGGCGGCGAGCGCGTTCGGTGACGACACCTACGCCGACTACAACGTCCTGCAGGTCATCCGGCAGTCGACCAAGGGCTTCCGGCCGAACGAGATCCGGCGCGTGATCATCTTCGACGCGGGCGGCGTGGGCGGCTCCGTGCTGAGCCCGTCCCACCCGGCGTACGCCTGCCTGAACGCGTCGACCGGGATCAACAACGTCTGCAACGTGTACGGCGCGTCCGCGCTCAGCCTGCCGAAGTCGAGCTTCGGCTGTCGGAGCGACATGAGCCTCGACCGGTACTGGTGCCCGGCCGCGCTCAACGGCCAGGACGGGCGGGAGACGCGGGCGTCAGTCGGCCCGGACTACATCGGCGTGTACGTGCAGACCCGCCACAACTTCATCACCGGGCTGTTCGGGCCCGGCCTGAACCTCGAGGACGAGCTCGTCATGCGCATCGAGCCGCAGCAGCTGTGAGCGTGCGACGCACCCTCCGACGGGCCCGGGCCCGGCGATCCGCCGGCGACCGCGGCGCCGCGCTCACCGAGCTGGTCCTCATCGTGCCGATCTTCGCCATGATCGTGTGCGGCGTGCTCGAGTTCGGCATGGCCTGGCGCGATTCGATGACGGTCTCGAACGCCCTGCGCTCCGGCGCCCGTGTCGGGTCGAACATGGGCGATGACCGCTACGCCGACTACGACGTCCTCAAGGCGATCGAGTCGGCCATGCGCGAGATCCCCGACACCGCCCGGGTCCAGCGGCTCGTGATCTACCACGCGAACACGTCGAGCTCGGCGCCGACCGCGAGCTGCATGGCCGGCACGCCGTCCTCCACCGCACCCAACCAGTGCAACGTCTACACCGGCTCCGACCTGAGCCGCCTGAAGAGCGACTTCGCCGGTACGACGAGCTGCGGCTCGTCGGCACCCGACCGCTTCTGGTGCCCGACCAGCCGACAGAACGAGCAGGCCCTCGGGGCCGATTACCTCGGGGTCTGGATGCAGGTCACCTACACGTGGATCACCCACATGTTCCCGGGCACGGGCCTGACCATCAAGGACCGGGCCATCATGCGCCTCGAACCGAGGCTGGACTGATGAGGAGACCGAGGATGGACCGCCGGCGCCGGTTCGTGGACGGACGGGGCGCGACCCTCGTCGAGTACGCGCTGATCATCTCGCTGTTCGTCGTGCCCTCGATCGGCGCGCTCCGGCGGCTCGACTCCAATTCGCGCGACTACTACGCGAACGCCAGCGACGACATCGGCGACCTGCCCCAGTCCGACATCGACACCAGCCCGAGCAGCTCGGCCGTGCCGGCGTCCACCACGACGACCGTCCCGGTGTCGACCACCACCACCGCCGCGCCGACGACCACCACGGCCCCACCCACGACGACCACGACCATGGCCACCACCACGACCACGGCAGCGCCGACGACCACGACGCTGCTGCGCAGCCGCATCTTCGAGCTCACCGACATCTCGTCGAACAACGGCAGCTCCTACTACGCGCGGGCGCGGGTGAAGATCGTCCGCAGCGACACGGGTCTGGCCGTCCGCGGTGCATCGGTCTCCATCCGCCTGGTCGACGACCGGGGCAACGCCACCACCAAGAGCTGCACCACCGACTCGACCGGTCGGTGCTCGGTGACCTGGAGCCGCCCGGACTCGTACGGCCCCGTGACCGCCACGGCCCGCAGCGTCTCGGCGTCGCCGACCTGGGACGGCGTCCAGCAGTCGACGTCGCTCGGCCCCGTCTGATCGGGTCCGCGCCCGTCACCGACGGGTGCAAATAGGGACCTTGGTCCCTAGAACACGTTTCAATCCGGCCGTACGGTCGCCGGCGTGCCGGACTTCCCGAAGATCGTCTCCGTCGACGACCACGTCATTGAGCCGCCGAACCTGTGGCAGGACCGGCTGCCTGCCAGGTTCAAGGCCGAGGGCCCGCGCGTCGAGCGCCACGCCTGCACCCACATGGGCTACGTGGGCGGCCGCTTCAGCTTCGAGCTGGGCGACGACGGCACGCCGTGCGACTGGTGGCGCTTCGAGAAGCTGATGATCCCCCGGACCCGGGTCGAGTCGGCCATCGGCTACGACCGGGCCGACGTCACGGTCAGCCCCACCACCTACGACGAGATGCGCCCCGGGTGCTACGACCCGGCCGCCCGGCTCGTCGACATGGACGAGGCCCACATCGAGGCCCAGCTCTGCTTCCCGAGCACCTTCCCGCGGTTCTGCGGCCAGACCTTCACCGAGGCGGCCGACAAGGAGCTCGGCCTGGCCTGCATCCACGCCTACAACGACTGGATGGTCGAGGAGTGGTGCGGCGACTCGGGCGGCCGGCTCGTGCCGATGATCATCATCCCGCTCTGGGACGCCGAGCTGGCGGCCAGGGAGGTCCACCGCAACGCCGACCGCGGCGTCCGGGCGGTGACGTTCTCCGAGATCCCGGCCCACCTGGGCCTGCCCTCGATCCACACCGACTTCTGGGACCCCTTCTTCCAGGCCTGCGACGAGCGGGGCGGGTCGCTGCACGTGCACATCGGGTCGTCGTCGCGGATGCCCTCCACGTCGGCCGACGCGCCCCCGCTCGTCGCTTCCAGCCTGACCTTCGGCAACGCCATGGCGTCCGTGGTCGACTTCTTGATGTCGGGGGTGCTCGTGCGCTTCCCGAACCTGCAGATCGCCTACTCCGAGGGCCAGATCGGCTGGATCCCCGCCGTGCTCGAGCGGGCCGACAAGGTGTGGGAGAGCAACCGGGCCTGGGGCGGCGTGGCCGAGACCATCCCGCTGCCGCCGAGCACCTACTTCCACCGCCAGATGTACGGCTGCTTCTTCGACGACGACCACGGGCTCACCCCGGACTCGCTCGCCGCGATCGGCACCGACCGCCTGCTGTTCGAGACCGACTACCCCCACTCGGACTCCACGTGGCCGCACTGCCGCGAAGTCGCCGAGAAGCAGATGGCCCACCTCGACGACGAGACGGTGCACGCCCTCGTGCGCGGCAACGCCATCCGGCTTCTCGGCCTGGACCTGGACTGACAGGATCGGGGCCGACAACCATTACCTGACCCCAGGAGTCCTCTCGTGCTCGACGTGATCATCCGCGGCGTGACCGTGGTCGACGGCACCGGCGCCGACGCCTTCGTGGCCGACGTCGGCCTCCGCGACGGCCGCATCGCCGTCGTCGGCTCCGCCGCCGGCGAGGAGGCGGCCGAGGTGGTCGACGGCGCCGGCCTGGTGCTCTGCCCCGGCTTCGTCGACCCCCACACCCACTACGACGCGCAGCTCCTGTGGGACCCGCACGGCTCCCCGTCGAACGTGCACGGGGTGACGACGGTCATCTCGGGCAACTGTGGCTTCACCCTCGCCCCGCTGCGGGCCGAGGACGTCGACTGGACCCTCGAGATGATGTCCGAGGTCGAAGGCATGCCCCTCGAGGCGCTGCGGGCCGGCGTCGGTGGCGGCTGGACCTCGTTCCCCGAGTACCTCGACCACCTCGACGGCACGCTCGGCGTGAACGCCGCCTTCCTCGTCGGGCACTGTGCGCTGCGCCGCTTCGTCATGGGCGAGCGGGGGAGCGGCAACCTCGCCGAGCCGGAGGACCTCGCCGCCATGAAGGCGCTCCTCGACGAGGCGCTCGCCGCGGGTGCCCTGGGCTTCTCCTCGTCGCAGTCGTTCACCCACAACGACGGCGACGGCAAGCCCATCCCGTCCCGCTCGGCCGACACCGCCGAGGTGCTCGCCCTCTGCGAGGTGGTCTCCCACCACGAGGGCACGACCCTCGAGTACATCACCGACGGCTGCCTGAAGGGCTTCTCCGACGAGGAGATCGAGCGCCTCACCGCGATGTCGCTCGCCGCCGGGCGTCCCCTCAACTGGAACGTGCTCACCGTCGACGCCCGGTCGGAGGCGGAGATGGAGCGCCAGCTCGAGGCCTCTCGCCACGCCGCGGCGAACGGCGCCAAGGTCGTCGCGCTCACCATGCCCACGCTCGTGCCCATGAACATGAGCTTCCTCACCCGCTGCGCGCTCACCCTCATGCCCTACTGGGACACCATCCTCACCCTCCCCGTGCCGGAGCGCATGGCCAAGCTCCGCGACCCCGAGGTGCGCCGGCGCATGCAGGAGGCGGCCAAGTCCGACGAAGCGGGGGTGCTGAAGCGCCTCAGCGGCTGGGCCAAGTACGAGATCGGCGACACCTACGCCCCCGAGAACAAGGCCCTCGAGGGCCGACGCGTCGGCGACATCGCCGAGGAGCGGGGCACGAGCCCGTTCGACACCCTCGTCGACATCGTCCTCGCCGACGAGCTGCGCACCGTGCTGTGGCCGCTGCCGCCCGAGGACGACGCCGCCAGCTGGGAGCTGCGCATGGCGCTGATCGACTCGGACCGCGCCATGGTCGGCGGCTCGGACGCCGGCGCCCACCTCGACCGCATGCTCGGGTCGACCTACCCGACGGCCTTCCTCGCCGACTGCCTCCGCGGCCGGAAGCTGCTCTCGGTGGAGCGGGCGGTCCGCTCGATGACCGAGGTGCCCGCCCGCCTCTTCGGCCTGCGCGAGCGGGGCCGGGTGCAGGAGGGCTGGCACGCCGACCTGGTGCTGTTCGACCCCGCCACCATCGGCGCCCGCCGCGTCCGCAAGGTCGCCGACCTGCCCGCCGACAGCGAACGCCTCTACGCCGGCTCGGACGGCATCGTCCGGGTCTTCGTCAACGGGCAGGCCGCCGTCGTGGACGGCGAGGCCACCGACGCCCTCTCCGGCGCGCTGCTGCGCTCCGGTCGTGACACCGAGACCGTCGCCGTGCCGGGCGCGGCGAGCCCCTGATCCACCCCCCGAGACCCCAGAAGGACCCCATGCACCTCGACTTCTGCGACACGGCCCTCTACGACGACCCGTGGGACACCTACCGGTGGCTCCGGGAGCAGGACACGCTCTACCGGGACGAGACGAACGGGTTGTGGGTCGGCGCCCGCTACGAGGACGTCTTCGAGATCTCCCGTGACCCGCAGCGGTACATCACGAGCAACGGGGTGCGGCCCAAGCTGAAGGCCCCGCTGTCGCTGCTGTGCGAGGACGACCCCGAGCACACCCGCCAACGGCGGATGATCAACCGGGGGTTCACCCCCGCCCGGGTGCGCGAGCTCATGCCCCACATCCGGGACCTGAGCAACCAGATCATCGACGACGTGCAGGCCAAGGGCGAGATCGACTTCGTGGAGGACTTCGCCATCCACGTGCCGCTCATCGTCATCTGCGAGCTCATGGGCCTCGACCCCGAGACCCGCCTGAAGATGTACCGGTGGTCCGACCAGATGATGGCGGGCGACGGCCACACCGAACCCGACGACCCGGCGCTGATGGCGGCCGGCGAGGCCTTCGTCGAGTACAGCGTCGTCTGCGCCGATCTGATCGCCGATCGGCGGCGGTCACCGAAGGACGATCTCATCTCGGTTCTCGTGTCGAAGTTCGACGACGGCGAGCTCGGCCACGAGGAGTTCCGGAACCTCGCGGGCGAGTCCCTCGCCGGCGACCCCCTGGGCGACGACGAGCTCAACCTCTTCCTGACCGTGCTGCTGATCGCCGGCAACGAGACCACCCGCAACGCCATCACCGGCGGGATGCTCGCCCTGAGCCGGTTCCCCGAGGAGCGCCAACGGCTCATCGACCACCTCGACGACGACCACTTCGTCGACCTGGCCGTCGACGAGCTCATCCGCTGGGTCAGCCCGGTCATCGGCTTCACCCGCACGGTGACCGAGGACCACGAGCGCCGGGGCGTGCAGCTGAAGGCCGGGGACGAGGTGCTGATGCTCTACCAGTCGGCCAACCGCGACGCGGCCGTGTTCGACCGGGCCGACGAGCTCGTGCTCGACCGGGACCCGAACCCACACCTGGCCTTCGGCATCGGCCCGCACTTCTGCCTGGGGGCCAACCTGGCCCGCCTGGAGGTCAAGATCGTGTTCCAGGAGCTCTTCCGGCGCCTCCCCGACATCCACGTGCCCGAGGGCGCCGAGCGGGTGCGGGGCGACTCCGGGCTCGTGATCGCCCTCCAGAACCTGCCCGCCCGCTTCACGCCGGTCTTCGCGGCCTGAGGGGGGGGAGGGCGGATGTTGCTCGACGAGCCCACGCGGCTGTTCATCGGCGGCGCCTGGGTCGACGGCTCGGCCGGCACCTACCCGGTCGTGAACCCGTCGACCGAGGAGGTGGTCGGTCTCGCCGCCGACGCCTCCGAGGACGACGCCCGTGCTGCCGCGGCCGCCGCCGCCGAGGCGTTCCCCGCCTGGTCGCGCACGTCGCCCGAGGCGCGGGCGGCGCTGCTGAACCGGGTCGCCGACCTCCTGGAGGAGCGGCGGGACGAGCTTGTCCCGATCGTGCAAGCCGAGACCGGCGCCACCATGCGGGTCACCAAGACCATGCAGGTGCCCCAGCCCGTCGTGCGCTTCCGGCGCTACGCGCAGGGCGCGCTCGAGCCGCGGGAGGTGCTCGTCCCCGCGGGTGAGTCCCGGGCCACGGCGCTCGCCCCCGGCGGCCTCATCAGCGCCGAGGCGCGGCGCGAGCCCGTCGGCGTCGTCACCGCCATCACGTCGTTCAACTTCCCGCTGACCAACATGGCGGGGAAGATCTGCCCGGCGCTCGCCATGGGCAACACCGTGGTCGTGAAGCCCGCCCCGCAGGACCCGTTGGCCGTGGCCATGCTGGTCGAGATCATGGACGAGGCGGGCTTCCCGCCCGGCGTCGTGAACCTGATCACGTCCTCGTCGCCGGCGCCGGCCGAGGCCCTCGTGGCCTCGCCCGACGTCGACATGGTGTCGTTCACCGGCAGCACCGGGGTGGGGGTGCGCATCACCGAGGTGGGCGCGGCCACCATGACGCGGCTGCTGCTGGAGCTGGGTGGCAAGGGCGCCAGCCTGATCTTCGACGATGCCGACCTCGACGCCGCCATCGCGGGCACCGGGTCGACGTGGGCCTTCCACTCCGGGCAGATCTGCACCGCCCCCACCCGGGTGCTCGTGCAGCGCGGCGTCTACGACGAGGTCGTCGAGCGCCTGGCCAAGTACGCCGGCGCACTCAAGGTCGGCGACCCGCTCGAGCGCGACACCGTGGTGGGCCCGCTCATCACCGAGACCCACCGCGACCGGGTGCGGGCGCACATCGCGCGTGGTGTCGACTCGGGTGCCCGGCTGGTGGCCGGCGGCGAGACCGCCCTGCCCGACCGCGGGTGGTACGTGCCGCCGACCCTCCTCGCCGACGGCACCGCCGACATGCCCATCTTCCAGGACGAGGTCTTCGGCCCGGTGATCGTGGCCGTGCCCTTCGACGACGAGGAGGAGGGCATCGCCCTCGCCAACGGCACGGCGTTCGGCCTCTACGACTACGTGTGGGCCGGCGACACCGCCCGGGCCTACCGGGTCGCCGGCGAGCTGCGCAGCGGGAACGTCGGTGTGAACACCGCCCAGCGCAACCACGAGGCGCCCTTCGGCGGCTTCAAGATGAGCGGCGTCGGTCGCGACGGCGGCTCGTTCGGCCTGCACGCCTACAGCGAGCTCAAGTCCGTCGTCTGGTCGACCTGACCGCCGGGCCGGGGAATCGGGCCGGCGCCGAGAGGCGGCTGATCCCGTCCGCACGCGCTCGCGCCGGTAGCCTGGCGGTGCTGCAGATCCTCGGGTCCGGTCCGCGGCAGGCGTCGTGGTGACGAGCGGCCCGGAAGGCGGAAGACATCGATGAACGCTCCCCGTACGAGTCGACGCCGCTCACGTCGTGCCGCGCTCCTGGCCGTGGCGGCCCTGTCGGCCGGCGCGGTGGCGCTGACGGCCGGCGGCCCCGCGGGGGCCCAGCAACCGCCCAAGCCCGAGGCCACCTCGCCCGATGCCGAACTCGCCGCCGCGGCGGCAGCGGCGGGCGGCCAGGTCGTGAAGGAGCCGGGCGGCCCGGTGACCTCGGTCGGCGTGCCGGCGGGGCGGGCCATCGCCGTCGACGGCGGGGGCACGACGCCCCGGTCGGCGGCCCAGGCCTTCGTCGACCAGTACAGCGCCGCGTTCGGCGAGCCGGACCCCGCCGACCTGACCGTCGACCGGACCACACCCATGGCGGCCGGCGGCAAGGCGGTGCACTACCAGCAGAGCGAGGGCGGCGTCCCCGTGATGGCGGGCGAGCTGGCGGTCCAGGTGGCCTCCGGCGGCAAGGTGCGGTCCGCCGGCGGCGAGCTGAGCACCGGCGACCCCCTCGACGTCGTGCCGGACGTCGACGCCGCCACGGCAGCGGCCACGGCCGTCGACCGCGTGGCCTCCGACGCCGGCGTGGACGCCGCGCTGCTGGCCGCGGGCGAGCCGGCGTTGTGGGTCTACGACCCGTCGTTGCTCGACGAGCCGGGGGCACGGCGCCTGGTGTGGCGTCTCGAGGTCCGCTCCGATGTCGCCGCGGTGTACGCCGAGGTGCTCGTGGACGCCCACACCGACGAGGTCGCCCTGGTGATCGACCGGTCACCCGAGGTCGGCAAGAACCGCCAGGTCTGCGACAACGCCGGCGTGAGCGGGGCCAACTACAACTGCCCGGCGGCCGGCGTGGTCCGCAGCGAGGGCCAGGGCGCGACGGGCATCACCGACGTCGACCGGGCCTACGAGCTGAGCGGCGCGACCTACGACTTCTACAAGAACCGCTTCAACCGAGACTCGATCGACGGCGCCGGCATGATCCTGTACTCGACGGCCCGGGCCTGCCCGGCCGGCGAGTCGTGCCCATGGGAGAACGCCTTCTGGGACGGCATCCAGATGGTCTACGGCGCCGGGTTCGCCAGCGCCGACGACGTGGTCGCCCACGAGCTCACGCACGGCGTGACCGAGCACGAGTCCAACCTCACGTACCTGAACCAGTCGGGCGCCATCAACGAGTCGATGTCGGACATCTTCGGCGAGTTCGTCGACCAGACCTACGACAGCACCTTCGACAACGATGCCCCGGCCAACCGCTGGCAGATGGGCGAGGATCTGCCTCCCTCGATCGGCGTCATCCGCAACATGGCCGACCCGACGATCTTCGGCGACCCCGATCGGATGGGCTCACCCAACTTCTACAACGGGTCGGCGGACAGCGGCGGCGTCCACACCAACAGCGGCGTGGGCAACAAGGCGGCGTTCCTCATCACCGACGGCGGCGCGTTCAACGGCCAGACCATCACCAGCCTCGGCATCACCAAGGCGGCCCGCATCTTCTACGAGGTCAACACCAACATCCTCACCTCGGGCAGCAACTACGCGGCGCTGGGCAACGGCCTCATCCAGGCCTGCAGCAACGTCGTGGGCGTCGACGGCATCACCGTGGCCGACTGCACCCAGGTGGCCAACGCGGTGACCGCCACCGAGATGGTGCAGCCGCCGCCGGCGAACGACAATTTCGCCAACGCCACCACCATCAGCGGGACGACCGGCTCCACGACGGGCAGCACGTCGTTCGCCACCCGCCAGACCGGCGAGCCGTGCCACGGTGGCAGTGGGTGCGGGAACCTGATGGGCACGGCGTCGATCTGGTTCAAGTTCACCGCCGCCGGCACCGGCGCCGCATCCATCAACACCTGCAACTCGAACTACGACACCCTGCTCGGGGTCTACACCGGCTCGGCGGTCAACGCACTGACGGCGGTGGTCAACAACGACGACGGCACGGGGCTCACCTGTTCCGCCAGCTTCTGGAGCAAGGCCGACTTCTCGGTGACCCAGGGCACCACCTACTACGTCGCCGTGGACGGCTACAGCAGCAACAAGGGCGCGGTGCGGCTCAACTGGACGCTGCCGGCGGCGCCGGCACCGACCGGGGTGTCGGGCACGGTGACCGAGGCGGGCACGGGCACGCCGATCGCGAACGCCATGGTGGCGGTGCTGAACACGTCGACGTTCTCGATCGTGGGCGGCGGCGCGGCGGACGGCAGCGGGAACTACAGCGCCCAGGTGCCGGCCGGCTCGTACTTCCTCTACGTGATCGACCCGAGCGGCAACCACACGGCCGGGTTCTTCGGGGCGCCCGCCACCGTGGTGGTGACCGCCGGCACCATGGTCGACAAGGACCCGACGATGGCGTCGAACGTCGGCACGATCGGGGGCACGATCACCGACGCGGGGAACGGCACGCCCCTCTCGACCGGCTGGGCGGTCGCCCTGAACGGGTCGACGGGCGCGCCGGAGTCGGCGGCCCAGGCCAACGGCTCGGGCCAGTTCAGCCGTGGCGGGCTGCGGGCGGGCAACCACCTCGTCGTCTACCTCGACCAGGCGGGGGCGCACCGTTCCGAGTTCTTCAACGACTCGCCCGGGCCCTCCGGCGCCGTGCCGGTGGCGGTCACCGGCGGCACGACGAGCACCGCGAACGCAGCGCTGTCGACCCAGTCGACCGTGGTGGGCAACTCGACGCTCACCGGGACGGTGACCGAGAGCGGCACCAACGCGCCGTTGTCGGGGGTGCTGGTGATCGCCTCGCGTGCGTCGGACTACTCGGTGGCCGTCGCGGGCACGACGAACGGCTCGGGCCAGTACTCGCTGACCGTGACCCAGGGGCAGGGCTACAAGCTCCAGTTCGTCGACCCGACGGGCCTGCACGACATGGAGTGGCACGACAACCAGCCCTACTTCGGGATCGCGAACGCCACGACGGTCAACGCGCCCGCCACGACGAACGCCGCGCTCGACCGCCGCAACGGCTCGATCGCCGGGACGGTCACCGACGACACGTCCTTCGCCGCGGTGTCCGGGGCGTGGGTGCTGGCCATCGGCCCGTCCGGCATCGCCGGTGGCACCATCACGGCGGGCAACGGCTCGTACACCATCGCCGGGCTCCCGGCCGGCGCCTACCGGGTGACGTTCGTCGACCCGGTCGGCGGCCGGAACCAGGAGTACTTCGACAACAGCGCCACCTATGACGGCGGCGTCGACGTGAACGTCACCGGGGGCGGCACCGCGACCGCAAATGCCGCCCTGCACCACCCCTGAACACCGGTAGCGTCCCGGGGGTGGTGAGCACAGGGGAGCCGGGGACCGGCGAGACGCCGGTCGCGGCCTCCCCGCGCCCGGGGCCGGACGCCCACGAGCGGCGGGTCGGCACGCTCGCGGGCGTCGCCGCCTACTCCCTGTGGGGCCTGTTCCCCCTGGTGTTCCACCAGTTGGAGGGCATCGGCGCGGGCGAGATCCTCCTGCACCGCATCGTGTGGTCGTTCGTGGTCGTGCTCATCATCCTGGCGGTGCGCCGTCACCACCAGCAGGGCGTGCTCCGCTTCCTCCGCTCCCAGCGCGGGGCCGCGCCCCGCCTGGTGGCCGCCGGCGGCCTCGTGGCCGTCAACTGGCTCGTCTACATCTGGGCGGTGAACCACGACCACGTGGTCGAGGCCGCGCTCGGCTACTACATCAATCCCCTCATCACCGTGGCGCTCGGCATCTTCGTGCTCGGTGAGCACCTGCGCCGGCTCCAGGTGTTCGCCCTGGGGTTCGGCGTCGCCGCCGTCACCGTCCTCACGGTGGCCTACGGGCGCCTGCCGTGGATCGCGCTGGTGCTGGCCGCCTCGTTCGCCGGCTACGGGTTCCTGAAGAAGGCGGTGTCCGCCCCGGCCGCCACGGCGCTAGCGGTCGAGACCGCCGCCCTCTTGCCGTTCGCGCTCGTGGCCATGGTGGTGCTCGAGGTGAACGGCGACGCCGCCTTCCTGCACACGAGCCTGCAGGAGAACCTGCTGCTCGTGAGCCTCGGCGTGGTGACCGCGGTGCCCCTGCTGCTGTTCGGGACGGCGGCGTCCCGCATCCCGCTGTCGATGCTCGGGCTGCTGCAGTACCTCACCCCCACGCTCCAACTGGTCTGCGGCGTGGTGATCCTCGGCGAGCCCCTCCCGCCCGAGCGCCTCGCCGGCTTCATGCTGGTGTGGGTGGCGCTCGTCCTGCTCGGCGTCGACGCCGTGCGGGCCAGCCGGGCGCCGGTGGCGGCCGACGAGCCCGAGGGCGTCCCCCTCATCGACCCAACCTGACCTGCGGCGGGCGTAGGTCAGCCGGGCTCGACCACGTACTCCTCGATCCGCCCGGGGAAGGTGGCGTCGAGGTATTCGGGCTGGAGCGACGCGGTCGCCTCCGCGGGCTCGACACCGAGGGACTCCCGGAGCTGCGCCACGACCAGGTGGTCGAAGGTGGCCCGCACCGCCTCGGCGGGCGCATCCGACGGCAGGCAGCCGTTCTCCAGCGTGCGCCGCTCGACCGACGTCTCGTCGAAGCCCAGCGCCTCGGCGATTGCGGAGCCACCCCGCTCCTGGATCCCGACGCAGTCGATCAGGAACGAGGCGTGGCCGGTGTCGGCCAGGACGGCGAGCCGCTTCGGGGCGTCGAGCCAGTCGAACACCAGGCGACGGTCGGGGAGGGGCAGGCGGACGTCCTCGTCGGCCAGGATCATCAGGGTCGACACGTCCGGCGGCGGCGTCGCCGCGAGGTAGGACTCGAGGTCGAAGTCCCCGGGGTCGACGCCGTCCGCCCGCTCCCCGTCGACGCCGCCCTGCTCGGTGGCGGGGAAGGGGATCGCCGGCGCGAGGCCGACCCACGCGTCGATGCGATCGTCATTGGCCGCCTCCAGGGCGTCGTGGCCTCCCGCGGAGTGGCCGACCACGGCGACCCGCTCGCGATCCACCGTCGAGGCGATCGGGGCCACGGTCCCGGATGCGGACCCGGTGAGGAGGTCGACGGTGGCGAGGAGCGTCGTGGCGTCTCCTTCCCAGGTGTCGATGGTGACGTCACCGGCCAGGAGGGCGGGCAGGTCGCGTGACGGGTGCTCCGGCAGGGCGACGACGAACCCCCACGACGCCAGGTGCAGGCCCAGGTCGGCGTGGGTGAAGCGCTCGACGCCGAACCCGTGGCTGATCACGACGAGCGGGAACGGCCCGTCGGCGCTCGGCGCCACGTCGAACCACGCGTCGGGGAACTCGACGGTGTCGACGACGCCGGGGGGCAGGACCTCGAGGAACGACCCCCACACCTCTTCGGGCGTGAAGGCGTAGGGCTCGGCGGTGCCAGCCGCGGGTGCTTCGGCGGCCGGGTAGAAGACCTCGACCGGGCGCTCGGCGTCGATCCGACCCCGCGTCGCGCCGACCGCATAGGGCCCCCGCTCCGAGAAGTCCTGGGCGGCCGCCGGCCCGTCGGTCGACGAGGTCGAGGCCTCGTCGCTCCCGCAACCGGAGAGGACCAGTCCGGCCACGACCACGAGGCCGACGAACCACCTGATTGCTTTCTGGTGCGGGTGCACGAGCGCCGCCCTTCGTCGCTTCCACACCGAGCGTCCGCTTCGGGGCACCGCCGGAACAGAGGCCATCGGCCCTTCGCGTCGGCCCACCGTTCGGCGGCGCGGGCTGGCATCGGATGCGACACTGGCGGGATGCGAGCCCTGGGCGTCCACCACGTGTCCCTGAACGTCGACGACGTGCCCGCGGCGGTCGAGTTCTACGTCGAGACCCTCGGGTGCTCGGTCCGCGGTGACCGGCCCGACTTCGGCTTCGGCGGGGCCTGGCTCGACATCGGCGGCCAGCAGATCCACCTGATCGAGGCGGCGCCGGCCGCCGACCTGGGCCAGCACCTCGCCCTGCAGGTGGACGACCTCGACGCCTGCGTCGGCGAGCTGCGGGAGAGCGGCGTGAAGGTCAGCGACCCGTCGCCGGTGGGCACCGGCCTGCAGGCGTTCCTCCACGACCCCGCCGGCAACCTGGTCGAGCTGCGCCAGGCCGACGTCCGCTGACGTCGTGAGCCCCGGGGGCGACGTCGTCGAGGCGCTCGTCGCCCAGCAGGAGGAGCTCCGAGGGCTCGTGGCGGGCCGGGACGACGACGAACTCGCCCGGCCGACCCGGTGCGAGGGCTGGTCGGCCGCCGACGTGCTGCTGCACCTGGCCCAGACCAACGAGGCCGCGGTGGCGAGCGTCGCCGGCCGGCTCGGGGAGTTCCGTCTCGGCGGCGTGGGCGGGGAGCGTGCCGCCGACGTCGACGAGCTCGCCGACCTCGCCGTGGCCGCCGAGCGGGAGGCGGCGCCGACCGCGATCCGCGACCGGTGGTGGGCGAGTGCGCAGGCGCAGGCCGACGCGTTCGCGGGGTGCGAACCGAGCGCCCGGGTCCTCTGGGTGTCGGGGGAGCTGGCGGCACGGTCGCTGGCCAGCACCCGCCTGTCGGAGACGTGGATCCACACGGTCGACGTCGCCTCGGCGTTCGGGGTGGTGCCGGCGCCGACCGACCGGCTGTGGCACGTGGCCCGGCTGGCGTGGCGGACGGTGCCCTACGCCTTCGAGCGGGCCGGGCAGCCGCTCTCCGGCGCCGTGGGCTTCGACCTGGTGGCCCCGGACGGCTCGTCGTGGGCCTTCGGCCTCGACGATCCTGCGAGCCCGCCGGCGACGGTGCTGCGGGGGAGCGCGGCGGCGCTGTGCGAGGTCGCCGGCCAGCGCGCCGACGCGGCCGCGACCGATCTCACCGCCGAGGGCCCCGACGCCGCCGGCGTGCTGGCGCTGGTCCGCACCTTCGCCTGACGCCACCGCCGCACCCTGCGTTCTGCCAGCAGGACCGTGACGCTCGACGTCACGTCGCTGCTGGCGGAACGAGTGCCTCGCAGCGGCGCGGTCGGTCGGCGATTTCGTGCGTTCCGACGCTCCTATGGATGTCAAGGGGGTGGTGTCAGGCGGCATGGGCGGCGTTCGTGGGTGTGAGGGCGTCGAGGATGATGGGGTAGAGCTGGCGGGCGAGGTAGCGCTTGAGTTTGCGGATGAGGTGCTTCTTGTTGGCGCCGCCGTGGGCGAGGCGGGCGGCGATGTAGGCCTTGGTCTCGGGGTCGTAGGCGAGGCGGGTGAGCACGGCCCGGTAGAGGGCGGCGTTGGCTTGGCGGTCGCCGCTGCGGTTGAGGCGGTGGTAGCCGGTCTTGCCCGAGGCGACGGGGATGGGGTTGGTGCCGCAGAGCGCGGCGAACGCGGCTTCGCTGTGGAGCCGGTGGGGGTTGTCGCCGGCGGCGATGAGCAGGGCGGCGGCGCTGTCGGGGCCGATTCCGAACTCGTCGAGCAGGGCGGGGGCGGTGGCGGTGACGAGTTCGGTGAGCTCGGCGTCGAGGTCGTCGATCTCGTCGGTGAGGTGTTGGATGCGTCGAGCCAGGCGGCGCAGGGCGCGTCTGGTCGCGGCGGCGGGGTCCTGGAGGGTGTCGGCGGGTCGCAGGCGGGCACACCGGTTGATGAGGCGGGGGTTGGTGAGCCCGGCCAGGTCGGCGCGCAGCGCGTCGGGGGCGGTGACGATGAGGGCCTTGAGCTGGTTGATGGCCTGGGTGCGGGCCTTGATCGCGGACCGTTTGACGAGGCGGGTGACCCGGATCGCTTCGATGGGCCCGTCGCCGGTCTTGGGGATGGCGGTGGCGGTGCCGGCAAGCACGGCGCGGGCGGCGGCTTCGGCGTCGACGGGGTCGGTCTTGCCGACCCGGCGGCGCAGCGCCCGGTCGGTTCGATTGACCTCGAACACGACCGCGCCCGTGCGGGTGAGGTGGCGGGAGAGCCCGGCGCCGTAGCTGCTGGTGCCTTCGACCCCCCAGGCGATGGGGGTGCCGAGCGAACGGGCCCAGCTGTCGACGCGGGCGAACCCGACTGGATCGGCGTTGAACGCGAGCTCATCGAGGCGGCCGCCTCGGTCGGTGATGGCGACCGCGACGTGGGTGTCGGCATGGGTGTCGATGCCGATGATGACGTTGCCCGAGCCTTGGAGATGGGCGATGCTCACAGTGGTTTCCTTTCGCGAGGGACCGAACGGCTCGGGCCGGTGAGCGAGGACAGCACTGCGA
>JAYRFK010000084.1:0-5545 GCA_041908445.1 Acidimicrobiales bacterium
CGTATGAGTCCCGTGGCGTGGTGGGGTTTGGGTCCACCGCGAGGTGAGCCACCGGCGTGATGCTCGGTGTGTACCTGACAAGTGCACACCAAGGAGATCACACCGATGGCTCTCAACGAGTCTGCCGTTTCCGACCTGCTCGACGCGCTCCGCGTCGCCGATGGCACCGACCTGGTCCGCTCGCTCGCCGAGTGGGCGCTCCAGCAGCTGATCGAGGCTGAAGCCACCAACAAGATCGGCGCGGGCCCGTGGGAGCGGGCCGATGAGCGGGTCACGCACCGCAACGGGCACCGCCCCCGGACCCTGTCGACCAAGGCCGGTGACCTGACAGTCGGGATCCCGAAGCTGCGGGCGGGGTCGTTCTTCCCCGAGATCCTCGAACCGCGCCGGCGGATCGACCAAGCCCTGTACGCGGTGATCATGGAGGCGTACGTGAACGGGGTCTCGACCCGCTCGGTCGACGACCTCGTCGCCGCCATGGGCGTCGACACCGGGATCTCCAAGTCGGAGGTGTCGAGGATCTGCGCCGGGCTCGACGAACGCGTCGACGCGTTCCGCAACCGCACCTTGGGCCACGTTGCGTTCCCCTACGTGTACCTCGACGCCACCTACGTCCATGTCCGCGACGACGCCCTGGGCCAGGTGGTGTCGCGTGCGGTGGTCGTGGCCACGGGGATCACCGCCAACGGCGACCGGGAGGTCCTCGGCGTCGACATCGGCGACAGCGAAGACGAGACCTTCTGGACCCGGTTCTGCCGCGGTCTGCGCGCCCGAGGCCTGTCGGGGGTGCGTCTGGTGATCTCCGACGCTCACGCCGGGCTGCGCGCCGCGATCACCAAGTGCTTCTCGGGGGCGTCGTGGCAGCGCTGCCGGGTCCACTTCGTCCGCAACCTGCTCGCCACGGTCCCCAAGGCGCACGCCGAGTTCGTGGCCGCCGCGTTCCGGTCGATCTTCGCGCTCGGCACCCCCGACGAGGTCGCCACCCGCTACGCCGAGGTCGCCAAGATCCTCGAAGACCGCTTCCCGAAGGCCGCCGAGCTCCTCGACGACGCCCGCACCGACGTGCTCGCCTTCACCGCGTTCCCGAAGGCGCACTGGCGCAAGATCTGGTCGAACAACCCGCTCGAACGGCTCAACAAGGAGATCAAGCGCCGCTCCAACGTCGTCGGGATCTTCCCCAACGACGCCGCCGTCATCCGCCTCATCGGCGCAGTCCTCGCCGACCAGCACGACGAGTGGGCCGTCGCCCGCCGCTACCTCTCCGAGTCATCCATGACCCAGCTCAACCCGCCATGCCAGACTGAACCCCAGCCTGAACTCGAGGGCTGAACACACCGAGGATCACACCCTCGAATCCCACCACTCCACGGGGCGCTGTCCCCGCTGCTCCTCGCCCCTCTTCCCTTGGACTGAACCTGGATCCACCGATGAAGTGAGCGGTTGAGGGTTGCACCCGCCGGGAACATCGAGTGTCGCTTCAGATGGTGCCCACCAGGCGACATCAAGTGTCGCCCTAGGCGACAGTTTTCGACGTTGCCGGGTCCGTTGATGGTGCCACCAGGCGACACTAACTGTCGCTTCAGGCGACATCGTCGTCGGTGAGGACGGCGAGGAGGGCGGTCATGCCGGGGCTCACCCGGTCGGGGTCGTCGAGGGCGTCGACGTACCCGCGGGCGACGGTCTCGGTCTTCCAGCCGAGGTCGTCCATGATGTCGTCCCAGTCGCCGCCGGCGGAGCGCATCTCGGTGGCTTGGCCGCGGCGGAGCCCGTGGGCTTGGGCCCAGTCGAGGTCGGCGCAGCGGTGGAGCCGTCCGCGCAGAATGTTGCTGACCATCGCCGGCCAGGCCGGGGTGGTGGGATCGGCTCTGGTGCCGATGCCGGGGAACGCTGGGCGGGTCTTGCCGTCGTCGTCGAGGCTGTTGAGGAACGTCTGGAGCCAGATGAGGGCGTCGGTGCCGCAGGCGTCAGGTGGGGGGAGCCACTCGTCGCAGGCGAGCCATTCGCACAGAGCTCGGATCGGGCACAGGCCGGGGCGCTGTGCCCGCTGGCGGCGTTCGACGGTCGTGGTGTGTCGGAACCAGCCGGTGTCGTCGGTGCCCTCGACCACCTCGGTCTTGACCGGCTGGATGATCTCGGTGTCGCAGGTGCAGCGCCGAGCAACCCGGTCGGTGCGGTTCGTCTTGGACGTCTCGGGGTTGTAGCGCAGCCACAGGACTTCGAGGTCGGGGTCGGCCTCGAACTGGTCGAGCCGGAGCGAGACCAGCTCGGCGGCACGGATGCCCCACCACCAGCCCACCAGGATCAGCGCCGAGTCCCGTGTCTCGATCCGCCAGCGCCACCGGGGGTCGGTGCCCTTCTTCCGGACTTGGTGCACAGCGTTGGCGAGGTCACGGGCTGGAACTGCTGAGAACGGCCGGTCCGCGCAGGCAGGGTTGTCGAGAACCGCCCGAACCGCCGCCACCGGGTCGTGTCGGGGGTCGAGGTGGCCGCCGACAAGGGTGAAGGTGCGCGTCTGCGGTTGGGTGTCGGGCGGGGCCTCGGCCCCGTCGCACGCTACGGCCACGGCTGTCGACCACTTGCCGAACCGTTGGCCGATGGTGTTGTGGCTGGGCCAGTCTCGGCCTTCCCGCCAGGCGTCGTACCGCGGGATGGTTGGCCGTTGGCCGGTGTCGGCCTGGTAGGCGCGAAGTGCGGCGATGCACCTAGACGGCGGGATCGGATCGGTACCGCCACGTCCACCTCGAGCACTGATCTCGAAGGTGACTTGCCCGAAGTCGTCGAACCGGAAGTCGTCCCGGTCGAGCTTCGCTAGAGCCCCGATCGGCACGTTCTCGGCTTGCAGGAGCGCCGCTGCGTGGACGATCTCGGATCGCTGTTGGTGCTCAGGGTCGGTCCGGGCGAGGGCTTCGAGGTTATGGGCACGAAGGGGAGTGGCCTTGTGGGTGGGTTCGATCTGGATGGGGGTCGGGTCGGTCGGCCCGGGTTCGTAGCCGAACTCGCCGCCGGCATCGAGGTGGTAGCGGCAGAGACCATTCGGCTTGGCGGTCGGCCAGCCGCACCGTTCACCGTCTGAGCCGCGTGCCCGGCACATCTGCCATTTGGCGTGAATGACGCAAAGCTGATCGGCCCTGACCGTGTTGTTGGAACACCGTCGCCGACCGACGGCCGCCTCGAACGGGTGGACGGCGGGCTGGCTCCGATGCCGTCGACACAGGCCGTTCACGGCGAGAGTGATCCCCTGACATCGACCGTCTGAGGTGTTCGCCCGGCACAGTTGCCTACCGCCGCGGGCACCGGACCCGGCGCCGGACCCGGGCGCCTCTGGGTCGATGACGAGCGCCTGGCATTGCCAGCGGAGCAGGTCGACGTCCCATCCGGCGAGCAGCTCGGCGATGACCGGCACGCTGTCGACGGTGGGCCACTCGGTCGTGTCCTGGGCCTCGGAGGGCAGCTGGTCGGGGAACCGGCCGTGCCGGTTTACCCACACCACGGCGCACACGGTCAGCTGGGCGGTGTTGCGGGTGATCGTCTGGTCGGTGCGCTGCTCGGCGAGGTTGACCGCGACGACGTCCCACGGGATCGGCAGGGTGTGGCCGTCCCATGCGTTGGGGCCGAGGAGTTCGCTGTCGGCGACGTCGCTGGCCATCGCCCGCAGTTTTTTCTCGTAGGTCTGTGCGGACGCGGGGCTGAGTTTGGCTTTGGCGGTGACCCGGTTGATGGTGGCTTGGACTGCGGCGGCACGGTCGGGGTCGACGTTGGCGCCGAGGCCGTCGAGGAGGGCGTTGAGGTTGGCGGGCGAGGTTGCCCCGGCGGGCTCGATGTCGTGGCCGGGTCGGAGGATGTTGTCGGGGGTGATGGCCACGGGTCAGCGCTCGCCGTCGGTGTGCGTCCCCCTGGCGAGTGCTGATCTGACGAAGTGCCGTTCGGACGGCTTCGCCTCGGCGGCGACGTAGCGGTCGGCGGCGTCGGGGTCGTCGGGGTCGAGGTCGCGCTCGTCGCACCACTCGCAGTACCGGTCCCACTCGGCGTCGGCGAGCCGGTCGCCGGCGGCGGCGGCCTGGGCGGCGGCCTGGGCGGCGGCGGAGGGGTCGATGCCTCGGGCGGTGAGGTCGGCGGCGAGGTCGCTGTCGGGGGAGAGAGCCATGCGTCGGGTTGTCCTTGGTCGGGTGCCGGCGGGGGCTCTCTCGCGTGCTTCCTCGGCAGGGAAGCGCCCACCAAAACCGTAGGCGTCGGGTGCGGTGGGAGAGCGGCATTCGGTTCTTGGGGAAGATGCCGCCGTGGCCCCAGGAACCTCGGCCTGTCCGCCGTGGAGAACCCGGGCTGTCGGATTCGGCAACGCTGGCGGTGGGGGTGCGTGTCGTGGGCGACGACGACCAGGGCGACGAGGACGGCGACGGTCCGGCGTCACGGGAGGTGGCGTTGGCGTGGCTGCGGTCGATCCGGGCCGAGCTGTCAGCGATGCCACGCGAGCCTCCCCAGGGTCGCCGCCGCCGTCCCCCGCCGCCGTCTCGTCGCCGTCAGCGGCCCCCCGGGGCCGCGGAGCGGCCCGAACCGCCAGAACAGGCCCAGGAGCCCGGAAACGGGGCGCTGTGAGGCGCTGTGAGGCCCGGGAACGGGCGGGGTGGGGGTGAGGGTGCCGGGATCAGGTGCCCGCGAGGAGGTTCTGGAGCACCGCGTCGTGGCCCTTCGAGGTCGTGCGGTCGGCGGCTTCGATGTAGCGGCGGGCCATGTCGAAGCTGGCCCATTCGCCGATCTCGGCGACGGCCTCGACGGTCCCGCCGCCTTCGGCGACCGAGGTCGCCATCCCGCGGCGCAGGCTGTGGCCGGTGTGCCCGTCGCCGAGGCCGGCGGCGGCTGCCCGGTCGGAGACGACGTTGTTGACGGTTTCGCCGGTGAGGCGGGTCGCTTGCGGTGCGCCCGCCTCGGTGCGCGGCACCGAGTCGCCGGACGGCGTGAGCCGGATGTAGACCGGGTCGGTGTCGGTGGGCGGGCGGCCCATCAGGCGGGTCCATTCGTTGCGCCACGCCTCGATCGCGGTCACCGGGTCGAGCACGGTCGGGGTGCCATCGGCGTTCAGTGCCGCGGGCACCCGAATCCCCCATGACCCTTCGGCCTTCTGGTCGGTCTTGGAGCGCCGGTGGAAGATGTCGACGCCGCCGCCGGTGCCGTCGGCCTTCGGGGCGGCGAGGCGGACGTGGCCCCAGTTGAGGCCGACGATGTTCGACCGACGGGCGGCCCGCCACCACCCGCAGACGATGAGGGCCCGGTCCCGCACGTCCTTCGCGGTGAGCGCCGCAGCGGCCGGGTGCGTGATGGCACGGGCCGCGGCGTGACGGTCGGCGGCGGGCAGTGCGGGCAGGCCCCGGGCGGGCAGCTTCACGCCGTGCGCTTCCAGCGCCGCCCGCACGATCTTGGTGGCGCCCCGGTCGGAGATGGCGTCGTCGGTGAACCGCTGGCCGGTGTCGTCGAGGTGGGCGCGGAACACCGGCCCACGGTCACCGGGAGCGAACCGCGTCTTGAGGGCCCGGAGAGCGTCGGCCTGGGC
>JAYRFK010000085.1:0-1890 GCA_041908445.1 Acidimicrobiales bacterium
CGAGCGGGGGCGTGAGTTGCTCGACCGCCTCGACCCGACCTCGTACGTCTCGGTGGCCATCGACCTCGGCGGCGGCCGTACCGGCGCGTTGCTCGCCGCCCGCAGTGACCGGGCACGGTCCGGGTACGGCGACGTGGACCTGGAGTTCCTCGACCGCCTCGCCGAGCGGGTCGGAATCTCGTTCGCCGGCGCCCACCTGCGCCGGGCCGAGCACGACATCGCCGTCCGACTCCAGCAGGCCCTGCTCCCCGCGAACCTCGCCGACGCCGACGGGTGCGAGGTCGCCGGGCGCTACTTCGCCATCGGCGAGGCCCTCGACGTCGGCGGTGACTGGTACGACAGCATCGCCCTGCCCGACGGGCGCCTGCTCCTCGTCGTCGGCGATGTCGTCGGCCACGGTCTCGAGGCCGCGGCGGTGATGGGCCGGCTCCGCGCGGGGCTGGCCGCACTCGCGGCGAGGGGCCACGAGCCCGGCCAGTTGCTGGTCGAGCTCGACGCCTTCGCCCGCAGCCCCCAGGGCGGTGACTTCGCCACCGTCGTCTGTGCGGCCGTCGATCCCGCCACCGGGCGGATCACCTACGCCTCCGCCGGGCACCCGCCGTTGCTCGTCGTCGACCCCTGGGGCGACGCGCACTGGCTCGACGAGGCCGGCTCGGTCCCCCTCTGCACCTTCGCGGTCGACGAGCGACCCGAGGCGACGGCCGTCCTGCAGCCGGGGAGCGTGCTCGTGGCGTTCTCGGACGGCCTGCTCGAGCGGCGCGGCGCCAACGTCGACGAGGGCCTCGCGCGGGTCGCGTCCGCGGTCCCCCGCTGGCGCCACCGGCCGCTGCAGGCGTTGTGCGACGGGGTGATCTCGGAGGTCACCGCCGACGAGGTGCCCGAGGACGACGTGGTGGTGCTCGCCCTGCGGTTCGGGGACGGCACGACGGTCTTCCGGCGCCGTCTGCGCGCCGACCCCCGTGAGCTGGCCTCCCTGCGCGCCGACCTGGCCCGGTGGGCCGACGCCCGTGACCTTGATCGGGCGACGTTCACCGACCTCCAACTGGTCGTGGGCGAGGCCTGCGCGAACTCCGTCGAGCACGCCTACGGCGCGGACGGCGACGGGCTGGTCGAGGTGACGGTCGAGGTGGCCGACGCCGGCCTGGCCGTGACCGTGCGCGACGGCGGCGACTGGCGACCGCCCGGTGACCACTCCGCCGACCGGGGTCGGGGCACCGCCATCATGGCGGCGCTCACCCGGGGCTTCACCCGTGCGACGACCGACGAGGGGACGGCGGTCACCATGACCGTGCCGTGGTCCTCGGACGGCGAGGGAGGACGATGAGGACCATCGACGTGGTCGTCGACCCGGGTGGCCCCGACCGGCCCGCCGTGGTCACCGTGGCGGGCGACGTGGACCTGGCCACCGCACCCGAGCTCCGCTCACGGCTCGCACCCATGGTGGAGTCGGCGGCCGGCCACGGCCGAGGCCTCGTGGTCGACCTGCGCCACGTGGGCTACCTCGACAGCAGCGGCCTCCGGCTCCTGGCCGCGCTCGCCCGCGACGTCGGCGACGGGCTCACGGTCGTCTCGCCGGCGGGCACCGCCACCCGGCGGGTGCTCGAGGTCAGCCACCTCACCGAGCACGTGACGGTCGCCGAGGCACCGCCCCGCTGACCCCCCCTCCCCCGCCACGAGTCGGGACGCTCAGTCGATGGTGCGGATCACCTTGGCCGGCACGCCGCCCACGATGCAGTGGTCAGGCACCTCGCCCCGCACCACCGCGCCCGCGGCGACGACCACGCCCTTTCCGATGGTGGTCCCCGGCAGGATCACCGCGCCGTGGCCGATCCAGGTGCCGTCGCCGATCCGCACCGGTTGGTGGGCACCGAGCTGGCGACCGATCGGCAC
>JAYRFK010000086.1:0-9122 GCA_041908445.1 Acidimicrobiales bacterium
AGCAGCGCCGCCGACGAACCGGATCCCGAAGGGGGCCCGACGAAGGAGGGCCGAAGCAACGGGAGCGGAGCAGCGCCGCCGACGAACCGGATCCCGAAGGGGGCCCGACGAAGGAGGGCCGAAGCAACGGGAGCGGAGCAGCGCCGCCGACGAACCGGATCCCGAAGGGGGCCCGACGAAGGAGGGCCGAAGCAACGCGCGGGTGCCCGGCCCCGGGGGCGGTCCGGGGCCGGGCACGTCGCTGGCGTCGGGCGGGAGGCGGGGCGGGACGCCTCCCGCCCGACGCGATCAGCCGACCTCAGGCGGCGGGCAGGTCGACGTAGCCGTTGTTCGGGGCGTTGTCGGTGTCGGTGCCGCCGGCGGGCCGGGGGTCGAAGGTCATCTCGATGCGGGCCGAGACGCTGGCGGCGCCGGGCAGGCAGGAGGCCGGCACCCGCACCTTGTAGGTGTTGGGGGCGAGGTACTGGATGGTGCCGCCGGTGCCGGTGGGCGCCGTGGCCGTGCAGTCGAGGCCCGAGGGGATGGCGATGCCCTGGTCGTTCAACAGGTCGATCGGCAGGTTGGCGGTGGTCTCGCCGGTGAACACCGCGGGGCTGCCGACGGTGTGGAGGGTGGTGAGGAACTCCTCACCGGGGAGCGGGCTCGTGTCCCAGTAGATCCGGATGGCGGTGTTGGTGCCCCGCCAGGACTTCGTGGTCACCGGGTCGACGCCACGGGCCACGGCGACCTTCACGACGTAGCGGTCGGAGGCCGAGTCGAGCCGCACCACGTAGCGGCCGATGTCGCCCTGCGGCCGTACGGCGTCGCCGGTCGGATCGGTCGCCGAGACGGCGGCGGACGGGGCCAGGGTGAAGCCGAAGGCGGTGGCGGCCACGAGGGCGGCGGCCAGGAGTCGTCGCATCTGCATACCTCACGAAGGGGTCGTCGGAACGAGCCCCAAGGTGCCAGATGCGACAAATCATGTCAAGTTGTAACCCACCCCCGAACGAGGGGGTAGGTCGGCCTCAGGGCGCCGCCTGCAGCCTCGAGCCCCAGCCGGTGTTCGGCGACTTGTCGACGCTGACGCTGCCCCCCGCCGGCGGCGTGTCGAAGAACATGCGGAACCGGGCCCGGACCGAGGTGATGTCGGTGTCCAGGCAGTCCGACGGGACGAAGACCTTGTAGATGTTGGGGGCGGTGAACGACGCCGTGGCGCCGCAGGTGAGCGGCCCGGGGACCGCCGAGAGGAGATCGGTCACCTCGGCGGTGAAGACGCCCTCCACCTTGTGGGCCACCACCTGCACGTCGGGGCCGGTGTGGGTGTTCGTGGTGTCGAGCTGCACCACGAGGCGGGTCTGCGGGCTGTTCCACGCCGCCGCGGTCGCGGGGTCGGTCCCCTGGCGCAGCGTGACCCGGCCCTTGAAGCCGGTGAGGAAGATGTCCGTGAAGTTGGCGCTGTAGGTGCCCGTGACGATGTCGCCCTTGGGCACCGCGTCGCCGATGGCGTCCTCCCGCGGCGGCGCCGCCGACGCCCCCGGAGCGGCCGACACCACGGCCAGGACCCCCACCAACGCTGCCACGACGACTCGACGCATGCCCCGCTCCTCGGCTCGGTTGCGGCGGCGATCCTAGGGCCGGCGGCCCCGCGGCGCTGGCCGCCCGCGGTCGGCGGCGCCCGCGGTCCTCAGAGGCTGCGGACGTACTGCGCGACGGCCTCGATCTGCTCGTCGCTGAGCTCGGCGCCGAACGGCGGCATCCCGGTGTCGGGGCGGCCGTTCTCGATGATCTCGATCTGGTCGGCGATGTCCGGGTAGCGGCGGGCCACCCGGCCGTCGGCGAGCTTGGGGCCGATGGCGCCCGCGCCGTCGATCGCGTGGCAGTTCGCGCAGCTCTGCTCGTAGACCGCCTGACCGTCGACCGGGCCGTCGACCGCGGTGTCGTCCCCGTCGCCGCCACCGACCACGACGATCACCGCGACGCAGAGGACCAGCGTGATCGTGCCCACGATCACCCAGACGACCCAGCCCCGGTCGGACTCGTCGCGGCGCTGCGGGGTCACGGGGCCACCGGCTCGGCGGGCTCGCCGGGCTCGCCGTCCACCCGAGAGATCACCCCGGCCTCGGCGAGGCGCCCGAGGGCGGCGGCGTCCAGGCCGAGCTCGGCCTGCAGGACCTCGGCGGTGTGCTCGCCCACCCACGGGATGCGGGCGCCGACGGGGTCGGCCGGGTCCGCCAGGTTCGACAGCTTCACCGGGTTGCCGGGGATGAGCACCGGCTCGGGCACCCCGTCGACGCGCTCCATCTCCACCAGCATGCGGCGCACGGCGGTGTGCTCGTCCTCGATGACCTCGGGGGCGGTGTAGCAGCTGCCCGCGGCGATCCCGGCGGCACCGAGCGCGGCCGTGGCCTCCGCCCTCGTGCGCGTCGAGAGCCAGGCCTCGAGGGCGGGGCGGATGGTGTCCTCGAGGTGCACGACCCAGCCCGCCCGGGTGGCGAAGCGCTCATCGCCGACCCACTCGGGGTGGCCGACGAGGTCGGCGAGGCGCTCGAACTGGTGCTCGCGGACGATCTGGACGACGACGAAGCCGTCGGACGCGGCGAACGCGTCGAGGATCAGGTGCATCGGGCTCTCCGGCCGGATGCCGAGCGACCACATGTTGGTGACCACGTCGGTCATCGACAGCAGGGCGTCGAGCATGGCCACGTCGACCTGCTGGCCGAGTCCGGTGCGGTCCCGCTCGCGCAGCGCGGCGAGCACGCCGATCACCGCGAAGAGGGCCGAGGAGATGTCGCCCAGCGCCCCGACGGGGTTCGGCCGGGGCGGCTCGCCCGGCCGGCGGGCCCACTCGTAGACGCCGGACATGGCCTCGACCACCGAGGCGTAGGCGGGCTGGTCGCGGTAGGGGCTGTGCTCGCCGTCGGCGTTGGGGGCGTTGCCGAAGCCCGAGACCGAGACGTAGATCACGCCCGGGTGGCGGGCGGAGACCTCGGCGTAGGACAGGCCGAGGCGGTCCATGGTCCCGGCCTTGAAGTTCTCGGCGACCACGTCGAAGTGGGGGACGAGGTCGAGGAACAGGTCCCGGCCCTCGGGCGCCTTCAGGTCGATGCCGACGCTGCGCTTGGCCAGGTTGTTGCGCAGGAACGTGGCGCCGACCGGGCGACCCCAGGGGTCGGCCATGGCGGGGTGGGCGCCCCGGCCCGATTCGCCGAGGGTGGGGTGCTCGACCTTGACCACCTCCGCGCCGAGGCGGCTGAGGAGCTGGGTGCCGTAAGGCAGGGCCTGCATCTGCTCGGCGGCGAGGACGCGGACCCCCGCCAGTGGCCCCACGCCGGCGGTCACGACGGCGACCCCGCGTCGAGAGCGCCGGCGGTCACGACCGTCACCGCGTGCGAGCCGCTGTCCGCGACCACGGCCCGGCCGGAGCCGTCCGTCGCGGCGAGGACGGCCAGCGCGGTCGGGGCCTCGCCGACGGCCGTGGTGCGGGCCACGCCGGTGACGGCGTCGATCACGCTCACCGAGGCGGTGGCGCCGCCGGCCACCCACACCCGGCCGGCGCCGACGGCCAGCGCGCTCGGCAGGGCGCCGACGCGGGTGGCCTGCGCTCGGCCGGTGGCGGGATCGACCCGGCTGACGGTGCCGTCGCCCCGGTTCAGGACCCACACGAGGTCCTGCTCCTCGTCGACGGCGACGGCGACCGGATCGGCGCCGGTGCCCACCCGGTCGACCACCGCGGCGGTGGCGGGGTCGAGGCGGAGGACCTGGCCGCCGGTGCGGTCGGTGACCCAGACCGCGTCGTCGGCGACCGCGAGGCCGCGGGGCTGGCCGCCGACGGTCGTCGTGGCGGTGACGGAGGCGGTGGCGGGGTCGATGCGCGAGACCGTACCGCCGTAGCCGATGACCCAGACCCATCCGGCGCCGGCGGCGATCGCGACGGGCGCGGCGTCGACCCGCACGGTGGCCGTCACCGTCGCGGTCGCCGGGTCGACCCGGCTCACCGTGCCCGCCAGGCTGCCCACCGACCACAGGGCACCGGCGTCGTCAGCGGCGAGGGCCACCGGCCCGTCGCCCACCGTGACCTCGGCGGTCACCTCGCCCGTGCCGGGGTCGAGGCGGTCGAGGCGGTCGTCCTCGTAGGCCGCGACCCAGACGGCACCGCCGGCCTCGGCCAGCGCGCCCGGCCCCCGGCCCACCTCCGTGGTGGCCGTCACCGATCCGCCGTCGGCGGTGAGCCGGGTGACGGTGTCGTCGCCGAAGTCGGCCACCCAGACCGCGTCGGTGGCGGCGAGCACCGCGGCGGGCGAGTCGCCGACCGCCACCTCGGTCGTGGTCAGCGCCGGCGTGCCCACGCCGACCCGCGCGACCGCGGCGCCCTGGTACTCGGCGACCCAGAGGCCGGCGTCGCTGACGGCGAGCGCGCCCGGCCCGGGCCCGACGGCGACCGCCACGAGGTCGCCCCAGTCGCTGGCCGGGTCGATGCGCGTCACCCGGTCCGAGCCGGAGTCGGCCGACCAGATCGCGCCGCCCGCCTCGGCCAGCGCCGACGGCTGCGCGCCGACGTCGTACGAGGTCACGAGCCGCTCGGCGTCGGGGTCGATCCGCCCGACCGAGTGCGACGAGTAGTTGGCCGCCCAGACCGAGCCCTGGGCGACGAGCAGCGCGACCGGTCGTGCCCCGCCGCTGCCGACGGCCTCGCCCGCCACCAGGTCGCCCGGCGCGGCGCCCAGCGCGATGGGCGTCACCGAGTCGTCCTCGTGGTTCGCGACCCACACGGCGTCGTCGGTCGCGGCCAGCGCGAGCGGCGCCCGCCCCACGTCGATCGTGTCGGTGACCTCCCCCCGGGCCGGGTCGAGGCGGGTCACCGTGTCGTCGGCGGCGTCCGCGACCCAGACGCCGCCGGCGGCGGCCAGGAGCGCACCGGGGGACGACCCCACCGCGACCGATCCGAGGGCGACGCCGCGCCGGGCGTCGACGCGCGCCACCGCCCCCTGGTCGGGCAGGCTGGCCCAGAGCGATCCGCCCGCGGCCACCAGGTCGGCGGGCGCGCCGTCGAGGGCCACGGTGGCCACCACCGAGCCGTCGGTCGGATCGAGGCGCGCCAGGGCGTCTCCCGCCCGGTCGGCCACCCAGACCGCATCGTCCGCGGCGGCCAGCGCGACCGGGCTCTCCCCCACCGCCACGGCGTGGGCGGTGCCGTCGCCGTCGAGGCGGGTCACCGTGCCGGTGCCGTGGTGGGTGGCCCAGACCGAGCCGAAGGCAGCGAGGAGGTCGCCCGGGTCGGGCGCGACCGGTGTGCGGGCGACCACCGCCCACGGGCCGTCGCCCCCCTCGACCGCGACCGCGCCGGACGTGGTGGGGACGCCCGGTCGGCCACCGTCGCGGTCACCCGCGGCGACGAGCAGCACGGCGAGCACGCCCCCGACGAGGAACAGCACCAGCGCGAGCGTCGTGGCCCGGCCCGGCGCCCTCACGGGACGTCGGTCCCCTCGAGCGAGCGGCAGGTCGCGCCGGCGCAGGCGGCGAGCTGCTCGGTGAGCCGCGCCAGCCGGTCGAGCAGCGCGGGGTCGGCGGTGCTGGCCAGGTTGTGGCGCTGTTCGGGATCGTCCACGCCGTCGTACAGCTCGACCTCGCCGGTGACGTAGGCCACGTAGGTGTACCGATCCGTGCGGACCCCGGAGAACTGTGGCGGGGTGGGGCCCTCGCTGGGCGACTCGTGCCCGTCGGTGTCGCCGATGAGCGGGGCGATGTCGACGTCGTCGGGCAGCGTCGTCGACGTCGTCGTCCCGGGCGCGGCGCCCGTCCCGCTCGGCGCCGTCGGCGGCACGTAGCCGGGCGCGAACGGCGGCCAGTGCTCGAGGAGCAGGGCGGCCCGCCCCGAGCCCTCGGCGTCGCCGAGCCAGAGGCCCGACAGATCGCGCCCGTCGACGAAATCCGGGGCGTCGGCGCCGGCGAGCGCGGCGAAGGTCGGGGCCAGGTCGACATTGCCGACCAGCGCGTCGGACGTCTCACCCGCGGCCACGCCCGGCCCGCGCACCAGCAGGGGCACGCGGATGTCCTCCTCGTAGGCCGACTGCTTGCCCGCCTTGAGGCGGTGCTGGCCCAGGTGGAAGCCGTTGTCGGACGTGAAGACCACGTAGGTGTCGTCGAGCTGGCCGGACTCGTCGAGGCCGCGGAACAGGCCGTCGAGCTCCCGGTCGAGCGAGCGCAGCGAAGCCAGCCGGCTCCGGTACCGCTCGTCGATCTCGGCCTGCTGGGCCTCGGTGAGCGGTGGCAGGCCCGCCACCCAGTCCGGCGCCGAGGGGTCCACCTCGTCGAAGGTGCCGTCGCGCGGGGCGGTGGCGTCGGCGAAGGCGTCCTCGTCACCGGGGCCCGGCGTGGCCGGCTCGTGGGGGGGCGTCCACCGACAGCCAGGTGAAGAAGGGCTCGCCCGCCGCGTCGGCGTCGGCGGCGACCTCGGCGGCCTGCTGGACGAGCACGTGGCCGGCGTAGTCCTCCGGCGCGTCGCCGTAGCGGACGAGCCGGCCGTCCTCGTTGAGCGTGTAGTCGTAGCCCACCTCGGTGGAGCCGTCGACGGGGCTCGACCAGGTGTCCCAGCCCGGTGGCACGTAGGTGGCGCCCGCGCCGCGGGGGTAGTGGTTCAGGTACTTGCCGAGCAGGGCGGTGCGGTAGCCGGCGGCGTCGAGCCACGTGGCCACCGTCGAGGACTCGACCCCGAGGGCGTGGGCCACCGGGAACCCCCCGTTGGTGCCCTCGTTGCTCTGCACCCCGGTGTTGTGGGCGTACTGGCCCCGCAGCATGGTCACCCGCGACGGGCAGCAGAGCGAGACGCTGACGTAGGCCCGCGAGAACGAGGTGCCGGCGTCGCCGAGCCACGACCGCACGTGGGGCATGGCGGCCAGGTCGTCGACCACCATGTCGTCGGTCAGCACGAACAACACGTTGGGACGGTCCGGTCCGGCGCCGGGCCCCCCACCCGCCCCGTCGTCCGAGCCGCCACCGCAGGCCGCCCCGGTGGCGGCCAGCGCCAGCGCGAGCGCGAGTCCCAGCACCCGGCGGCGCCCCCTCGTCCTGCCGGACGCCGTCACGCGGGCACCTGCGGCAGCGGGGGCAGCTCCTTGGGCGGGACGTGGGTCGGCTCCACCGTCATCGACGCGAGGGCGGCGAGCACGGCGTCGAGGTCGGCGGTCGTCAGGGCCTGGCCGATCAGCTCGCCCTGGTACTGGCCGCCGTCGGTGGGGAAGGCCACCGCGACCAGCCAGGCCCGGGCCTCGCCGTCGCACTCGACGAAGGGCTGGACCTCACCGCGGAGGACGCCGTCCCCGGTGGTGAAGGGCAGAGGCCCGAGGGCGCGGCAGCCGTCCGGGATGGCGGTGCCCGCCCGCGGGGAACGGGTGCCGCGCTCGAGCGAGCCCCGGGCGTTGTTCTCGTTCACGAACGCCGCCGTGGGCGGGTCGCCCACGAAGCGGCCGGCGCCCACCACCACCACCGGGTCGGTCTCGACCCGCGGGCCGAACGACGGGCTGATGGTGAAGCCGGGCCGCGGGAGGTCGCCGGGCCGGGGCAGCTGGTCGCCCCACGCGGCGGGCACGACCGCGCTCGTGGCCCCCACGAGGTCGCACCGGCGCACGGGGTCCCCCTCGGGAGGCGCGGTCGCCAGGCCCGCCTCGCCCGCCACGGCATCGCGCACGGCGACGAGGTCCTCGCCGAGGGCCACCGGCTCGGCCGGGCGGTCGCACGCCGCGTCGCGCGGGGCGCCGATCGACCCGGTGCCCGGCGTGGCGGTCGTCGTCGGCGCCGCGGGCGCGGCGGCGTCGTCACCACCACCGCAGCCCGCCGTCAGCGCCGCAGCGACCAGTACCGCCACCGCGGCGACCACCCTGGGCACGGGCGGGGAGGTTACCGAACGGCCCCGCCGCCTTTTCGCCGCCTCCGGAGGGCCGCCCGTACACTCCCGCGCGATGCGAGGGATCCTGAGCGCCGCCGCCTACGTGCCCTACCGCCGGCTCGACCGGGCCGAGGTGAAGGCCACCTTCGGCAAGGGCGGGGGCCGGGGGCAGCGGACCGTCGCCTCCTACGACGAGGACGCCACCACCCTCGGGGTCGAGGCGGGCCGCCTGGCCCTGCGCCGGGCCGCGACGCTCGCCACCGCCGCCGGCGGGCCCGGCGACGGCGTCGCCCCCGCTGCGGTGGTGTTCGCCACCACGGCCCCGCCGTACCTCGACAAGACCAACGCCACCGCGATCCACGCCGCGCTGCGCCTCGACCGCACCGCCGCCGCCTACGACGCGGTCGGCTCGTGCCGCTCGGGCGTGGGCGCCCTGCGGTCCGCCCTCGACGGGCGCACCCCGACCCTCGTGGTGGCGGGAGACCTCCGCTCCGGCGCCCCGACGAGCCCGGACGAGGCCGCCGGCGGCGACGCCGGCGCCGCGGTGCTCGTGGGCGACGCCGACGACGGCCCCCTGCTGGCCGAGCACCTCGCCACCGTGTCGCTCACCGAGGAATTCCTCGACCGCTGGCGCACGCCCGGCGACGCCGGCTCCAAGGTGTGGGAGGAGCGCTTCGGCGAGTCCGTCTACGTCCCGCTCGGCCGCGACGCCTGGGACCTCGCCCTGAAGGCCGCCGAGCTCGGCACCGACCAGGTCGCCCGCGTCGCGGTGGTCGGCACCCACGCCCGCTCGGTGGCCCGCCTCGGCAAGGCCCTCGGCGTCGGCGAGGGCGCCCTGCTCGACGACCGTGCCGCCACCGTCGGCAACCCGGGCGCGGCCGCCGCCGGCCTGGCCCTGACCGACCTGCTCGAGGGGGCGCGGCCCGGCCAGGTGCTGGCGCTCGTGTCCCTCGTGGACGGCGCCGACGTGCTCGTGTTCCGGGCCACCGACGCGGTGGCCGACTGGTCCCCCGAGCGGTCGCTGGACGACCAGGTCGCGGCCGGCGCCCCGGTCCCCTACGGCACCTTCCTGTCCTGGCGGGGCGAGGTGGCGGTGCAGCCGCCGAACCGCCCCGAGCCCCAGCGGGCGGCGGCACCCCCGTCGGCGCGCCGGTCCGAGTGGAAGTTCGGGTTCGTCGGCTCCCGCGACCCCTCCGGCGCCCTGAGCCTGCCGCCCGCCCGCATCTCCTACGCCGACGGCACCCTCGACGAGGGCACGCCC
>JAYRFK010000087.1:0-5555 GCA_041908445.1 Acidimicrobiales bacterium
CGGGACAGGAGAACGTCGATCTCGCGGCTCATGGGGTGTCAGCAGCTTCTCACGCCACCCGCCCGTTGGCGGCGGCGTCATCCACGATCTCGGCCCGGAACGCGAGGTCGTCGAGGAACCGGCGGACCAGGACACGAACGACGTGCGCGGCGGCAACCCCTTCTTCCAGGCACGCGACCCGCAAGTCGCGATGGTCCTGTTCGGGGAGGTCGAAGGTGGTGCGGCGGGTGCCGGGCGGCGGACCGGCGACCTTCACCGCGGCGGCGGGTGCTGCGGCGGCGTCGTGGGCGGCGATCCTGGCGGCGATCTCGGCTTTCGTGCCGCCGGTCGGGAGGCCCCGCTCCCCTGCCATTGAGCGCAGACCGTCGGCGGTGGCCGAGGCGACCAGGACGTTCACCTCGGCCGAGGCCGCGGCCGCGGCCTTCGGGGCCCGCTTCGGCTTCGCCGGCGGCGTGGTGGCGGGCTTCTTGCGGGGTGTCCGCTTCGGTGGCGGTGCGGTCGCTGCGGTCGAGGCGGCAGCGGCGAGGGTCTTCAGGTCAGCCATCGAGGGCTCCTTCCAGTTCGGCCCACAACTCGGCGTAGCCGCTGCGAGCGGTCGGCGGTTTCCCGCCGGTCGGGGCCTGAGCGACGGCCTCACGCAACGGGATCACGGTCGAAGCGAACGGCACGCCGTCGGCGGCGGCGAGAGCGGCAGCGGCGTCCTCCCGGCTGCGGGTGCCGCCCCTCGCCCGGACGAGGACGACGGCGAACGGGCAACCCGCCTCACGGACCATCTCGATGCTGTCGGCGAGCTGGGTCATCTCCGCGGGTGTCGGCCCGACCGGGATGATGGCCAGATCGGCGACGGCGAGCGCCCCGGCGGTCACCGCCCCCGCCCCGTGCGGCGGCGTGTCGATGATCGTCACGTCGGCGTCGGCGTCGAGCCGGTCGATGGTGCGGGCCAGCCCCGCGGTCGCCTGCCCGATCACCGTCGGGCCGAGGTGGTCCCCCGCTTCCGCAGCCCACTTCACCGCCGACGCCTGCGGGTCGGCGTCGATCACGACAACCGAGTGACCGGCGTCGTGCGCCGCCTGACCGAGAAACACCGCCGTCGTCGTCTTGCCGACGCCGCCCTTCAGGCCGACAACGCTGATCCGGCGAGAGCGACGACGAGCGGACGATCCAGGCATCCCGCCACCCTACAACAATAATGAACCCTGGCGTTACGGTTTCACATCTTGCCGTATCGCCATACACCCATGTTGCAAGGAGGCAGTAAACCAATACAACAAGAGTGCAATGTTGCATTAGTGCAGTAGGCAGACGTGGATCGGGGCGTCGAGAGAACGGCGGCGGCCGTCTTTGGGGGCCGGCGAGGGCGGCGGCGCCGTTAGGGGGGCCGGCGACAGCGACGGTGGCCGTTTTGGCCCGATCCGGGCCCGCCGGGGGCCGTTTTGGCCCCCTCACCGGCTCGACGCCGCCCCGTGGCCGTAGGCGCACCGTCGGCATGACGCACGGTCACCACACGGGGCCCCATATCGACCCCATGTGGTGACCACACGGAGGGGGCGGTCAGCGGGTCAGGCGGGCGGTGGCCTGGCGGGGGTCCCGGCTTCAGGCGACAGTCGATGTCGCTTCAGGCGTCGTCGTCGTCGGTGAGGACGGCGAGGAGGGCGGTCATGCCGGGCCTCACCCGGTCGGGGTCGTCGAGGGCGTCGACGTACCTGCGGGCGATGATCTCGGTCTTCCAGCCGAGGTCGTCCATGATGTCGTCCCAGTCGACGCCGGCGGCTCGCATCTCGGTCGCTTGGCCGCGGCGCAGCCCCTGGGCTTGGACCCAAGGGGGGAGGTCGTCGCAGCGGTCTAGCCGCCCGCGTAGGATCACGCTGGCCATCAGCGGGTCCATTGAGGTTGTCGGATCACCGCGTTCGCCGACGGCGGCGAACGCTGGGCGGGCCTTGTCGTCGGCGTCGAGGCTGTTGAGGAACGTCTGGAGCCAGATGAGGGCGGTGTCGCCGCAGGCGGTGGGCGGGGGGAGCCACTCGTCGCAGGCGAGCCACTCGCACAGGGCTCGGATCGGGCACAGGCCGGGGCGTTGCGCCCGCTGGCGGCGTTCAACGGTCGTGGTGTGCCGGAACCAGCCGGTGTCGTCGGTGCCCTCGACCACCTCGGTCTCGACCGGCTGGATGATCTCGGTGTCGCAGGTGCAGCGCCGAGCGACCCGGTCGTCACGGTTCGTCTTGTTCGCCTCGGGCCGGTAGACGAGCCAGAGGACTTCGGTGTCGGGGTCGGGTTCGAACTGGTCGAGCCGGAGCGAGACCAGCTCGCTTCGGCGGATGCCCCACCACCAGCCGACCAGGATCAGAGCGCTGTCCCGTGTCTCGATCCGCCACCAACGCCGCCGACTGCCTTCCTTGCGCTTCACTGCACTGTGGAGAACTTGCGGGTCTAGGCCGGAGAAGGGCTTGGCGGCGCAGGCGGGGTTGGCGAGCACGGCCCGCATAGCGGCGACGGGATCAAGGCTGAGGTCGGCGTGCCCGCCGACGAGGGTGAAGGTGTCCGGCTTGGTGTCGGGTGGCTGGTCGGCCCCGTCGAACGCGGCAGCGGCCGCCGCCGACCACTTGCCGCCGAAACGAGTCCTGATGGAACTGGCGGTCGGCGGTTTCGGGCATTGGGTCCGTCGCCACCTCTCGTAGCCGGCGGTGGTGGGGCGCTGTCCGGTGTCGGCGTGGCAGGCGCGGAGGGCAGCTACGCACACCGACGGCTCAACGAGGCGAGCGCCGGAGATGAGGGGGCGCGCGTCAAAGGTCATCTGGCCGAACGTGTCGAACCGGAAGTCGGCCCGGTCGAGTTCGCCGAGAACACGAGGTGACACGCCAGCGGCGTAGAGAAGCTCGGCGGCGTGGAGGAGTTCGGAGCGGTGTTGGTGGGCCGGGTCGGTCCAGGCGAGGGCTTCGATGTGATGGGCTCGCAGCGGGATGGCCTTGCGGGTGGGTTCGACCGGGATGGGAGCCGGGTCGGTCGGACCGGGTTCGGGGTCGAACACGACAGCGGCGTCCTGGTGCTGCGAGCAGAGGCCGGACTGGTTGGTGGTCGGCCAGCCGCATCGGTCGCCGGCTGTGCTGCGCGTCCGGCACATCTGCCAGGTGGCGTGGATGAAGCAGAGCTGGTCGGCCCGGACGGTGGCGTTGGCGCAGCGCCGCTGGGGGACCGTCGCCTCGAACGGGTGGCGGGCGGGCTGGTTCTGGTGCCACCGACAGCGCCCGGATTCGCTCTGGGTGCTGTCCGGACATCGACCTGTCGGGGTGTCCGCTCGGCACAACTGCCGCCGCGGGCTCTGCCCGCCGCTCCGGTGCCTATCCGCCACTAGGGCGTGGCATTGCCAGCGGGGGAGGTCGGCGTCCCACCCGGCGAGCAGTTCGGCGATGACCGGCACGCTGTCGACGGTCGACCACCCGGTCGTGTCCTGGGCTTCGGACGGCGGCTGGCCTGGGAACCGGCCGTGCCGGTTCACCCACACCACGGCTTGGACGGTCGCCTCGGCGGTGCCGCGGGTGATCGTCTGGTCGGTGCGCTGCTCGGCGAGGTTGACCGCAAGGACTTCCAGTGGGATCGGCAGGGTGGTGCCGTCCCATGCGTTGGGGCCGAGGATGTCGCTGTCGGCGACAGTGCGCGCCAGCGACCCCAGTCTTTTCTCGTAGCTCTGTGTGGTCGTGGGGCTGAGGTGGGCGGTGACGCGGTTGATGGTGGCTTGGACTGCGGCGGCACGGTCGGGGTCGACGTTGGCGCCGAGCCCGTCGAGGAGGCGGGCGAGGTTGGCGGGCGAGGTTGCCCCGGCGGGCTCGATGTCGTGGCCGGGTCGGAGGATGTTGTCGGGGGTGATGGCCACGGGTCAGCCCTCGCCGTCGGTGTGCGTCCCCCTGGCGAGTGCTGATCTGACGAAGTGCCGTTCGGACGGCTTCGCCTCGGCGGCGACGTAGCAGTCGGCGGCGCCGGGGTCGTCGGGGTCGAGGTCCTCGTCGTCGCACCACTCGACGTACCGGGCCCACTCGGCTTCGTAGAGCCGGTCGCCGGCGGCGGCGGCTTTGGCGGCGGCGGCCTGGGCGGCGGAGGGGTCGATGCCTCGGGCGGTGAGGTCGGCGGCGAGGCCGCTGTCGGGAGAGAGAGCCATGCGCTGGTTGTCCTCGGTCGGGTGCCGGCGGGGGGCTCTCTCGCGTGCTTCCTCGGCAGGGGAAGCAGCCCACCAAAACCGTAGGCGTCGGGGGTGGCGGGAGAGCGGCATTCGGTTCTTGGGGGGAAGATGCCGCCGTGGCCCCAGGAACCTCGGCCTGCCCGCCGTGGAGAACCCGGGCTGTCGGATTCGGCAACGCTGGCGTCGGGGGTGCGTGTCGTGGGCGACGACGACCAGGGCGACGAGGACGACGACGGTCCGGCGTCACGGGAGGAGGCGTTGGCGTGGCTGCGGTCGATCCGGGCCGAGCTCGCAGCGATGCCACGCGAGCCTCCCCAGGGTCGCCGCCGCCGTCCCCCGCCGCCGTCTCGTCGCCGTCAGCGGCCCCCAGGAGCCGCGGAGCGGCCCGAACCGCCAGAACAGGCCCAGGAGCCCGGAAACGGGCCGCTGTGAGGCGCTGTGAGGCCCGGGAACGGGCGGGGCGGGGGTGGGGGTGCCGGGGTCAGGTGCCCGAGAGGAGGTTCTGGAGCACCGCGTCGTGGCCCTTGCTGTGCGTGCGGTCGGCGGCTTCGATGTAGCGGCGGGCCATGTCGAAGCTGGCCCATTCGCCGATCTCGGCGACGGACTCCACAGTCCCGCCGCCTTCGGCGACCGAGGTAGCCATCCCGCGGCGCAGGCTGTGGCCGGTGTACCCGTCGTCGAGGCCGGCGGCGGCTGCCCGGTCACCGACGACGTTGTTGACGGTTTCGCCGGTGAGGCGGGTCGCTTGCGGTGCGCCCGCCTCGGTGCGCGGCACGCTGTCACCGCCGGGCGTGAGCCCGATGTAGACCGGGTCGGTGTCGGCGGGCGGGCGGCCCATCAGCCGGGTCCACTCGCCGCGCCACGCCTCGATCGCGGTCACCGGGTCGAGCACGTTCGGGGACCCGTCGGCGTTCAGTGCCGCGGGCACCCGAATCCCCCACGACCCCTCAGCCTTCTGGTCGGTCTTGCTCTTGCGGTGGAAGATGTCGACGCCGCCGCCGGTCCCGTCGGCCTTCGGGGCGGCGACCCGGACGTGCCCCCAGTTGAGACCGACGATGTTCGACCGGCGGGCGGCCCGCCACCACCCGCAGACGATGAGGGCCCGGTCCCGCACGTCCTTCGCGGTGAGCGTCGTAGCGGTCGGGTGGGTGATGGCACGGGCCGCGGCGTGACGGTCGTCGGCGGGAAGGGCGGGCAGGCCCCGGGCGGGCAGCTTCACGCCGTGCGCTTCCAGCGCCGCCCTCACGATCTTGGTGGCGCCCCGGTCGGAGATGGCGTCGTCGGTGAACCGCTGGCCGGTGTCGTCGAGGTGGGCGCGGAACACCGGCCCACGGTCACCGGGAGCGAACCGCGTCTTGAGGGCCCGGAGAGCGTCGGCCTGGGC
>JAYRFK010000088.1:0-19953 GCA_041908445.1 Acidimicrobiales bacterium
AAGCCCTGGGATTTCGCTACGATTTACGCGCTTGCGCCCGCTTGCCGCGCGTGACCATCCAGCGGGTTGGAGCGGCGGGGGGGGGGGCCCCCCCCCCGCCCCCCCCCCCGCCCCCGCGCCCGGCGGGCCCCCCCCGAGCTGCCCGGGGGGGGCGCCGCGGGCCCGGGCGGGGGCATACCCCCCGGTCCCGCACCTGTGCGGCATGGCCCACCCCGCGGGCTGCCGGCCGGCCGGGCGGGGGGCCGCCCGCCGGCCGGCCCCGGCTCCTCGCCGACGGGGAAGATCGGGGCGCGCCGCCGGTCAGCGGCGGCGCTCGGCGCGGCGGCGGATGACCGCCCGCTGCTCGTCGGTCTCCGGCGCGGCCCGGCCGCCCTTGCGGGTGCCGGCGCGCAGGGCGGCGAGCTCGGCGAGCGCCTCGTCGTAGCCGAGGCCCCGGTCGGCGAGCAGGCAGCCGACCACGGTGCCGGTGCGGCCGACGCCGCCCCAGCAGTGGACGTAGACCGCGCCACGCGCCGTGCCGTCGGCGATCAGGGCGACCACGTGGTCGTAGGCCGCGTCCTCGACCACGCTGAAGTCGGGGATGGGGAAGCGCTCGTGGCGGAGGTCGAGGCCGCGGGCCTCGGCGGCGTCGGCCACGATCGGGGCGTAGGGCGCCAGGCCGTCGTCCGGGCCGGTGAGGTCGACGAACGTGCGCACGCCGCCGTCCACGAGCACGTCGACCCGGTGGCGGGCGACGGTCGGGTCGGCGTCGCCGGGGTACTCGCCGGCGAGCACCCGCCCCGGCTCGACCCACCACGCGTGCACGAAGGGGTCGTGGCTCCACCCCGGTTCGACCTCCCCACCGCCGGCGGCGAACAGCCCGAGGGCGAGGGACTCGATGCGCTCCCGGGCCACCAGGCGGTCGAGCCAGGCCGACGGGATCCCCGCCGCCCCCCAACGGGCGCCGGCGAGCTGGCCGGCGATCGCCGCGGTGGTGTCGGCGTCGTCGCCGAGGTTGGCGGCGCGCAGCACGGCGTCACGGACATCCGTGGCGCCGGCGACCGCCCAGATCGCGGCCTCGAGCGCGTCGATGCAGTAGCCGGTGCCGCGGATGGCGGGCGGCGCCTTCTCCTGCCAGGAGCCGGCGGCAACCGCGGCGACGGCCGGGTCGAGCGGGCCCCACGCGTCCGACCGCCAGAAGCCCGGGTCGACGACCTCCCCGAACGCCGCGCCGCCGATGAGGGCGCTCTGCATGGCGCCGAGGAGGCGGCAGGCGTCGACGGGGCGCGTCGCGGCGTGGGTCGTGCGCGAGGAGGCGGCCGAGTGATCGGCGGCGGCGGCCGGGTCGCCGGGCCAGCGGATCGGTACGGGGGCCAGGCGCATCAGCGACCCGTTGGCCGCCGACTCCTCGTCGGGGTCCGGGTCGACCGCGTCGCCGGTGCGCCCGAAGCGCAAGAGCTGGGCGCGGGTGGTGCCCCCGATGTCGAAGCAGCGACCGTTCGACGAGAGGTAGCCGTCTCGGTGCCAGCGGACGTAGCGCCGGAGCTGGTCGGCGAGGTCCATCCCGCCCCGGTCGAGCAGCGACTCGGCGAGGCAGAGCGCCATCGAGGTGTCGTCGGTCCACGCCCCCGCCGACAGGGAGAAGGGCCCACCGCCGATCATGTCCGTGATCGGCTCGAACGTCCCGGGTCGCTCGAACTCGAGGGTCGTGCCCACGGCATCGCCGCAGGCCAGGCCCAGCAGGGCGCCCACGGCGCGGTCGGCGGCGGTCACGGCTCCCATGCTGGCCCGTACGCCGGCGCCGTGACGGCCGGCTCCCGCCGGCGAGGGGTGGGCGAGCTCGACGAGGGCCGCGGCGGCGCCGCGCCGGCTAGCGGGTGCCGGGCACCGGCGGCGTGGTCGGGTCGGGGGCGGTGGTCGGGTCGGGCGACGTCGTGGGGTCGGACCGGCGCTCGCTCCCGCCGGTGTCCCCGGCCCGGGCCTCGCCCGCCGAGACGTGGTCGATCTCGATCCCGCCGACGGCCAGGGTGGCGTCGATGGTGAGGACGTTCGGGCCACTCGGCCCCTCGTCGAACTGGCGGCCGGCGTCGCCGCCGCCGCCGACCTGGTCCACCTCGTCGACGATCACCGCGCCGAGGTGCACGCCGGCATGGATGGCGACCCGCATGCCCTCGGGCACCCGGATCACGATGGCGCCGGCACCCTGGCGGATCTCCATGGTGCGGCCCCGGCCGGCGCCGGCGGGCAGCTCGGTGAGGTCGACGGTCGTGCGCCCGAAGGCCATGCGCACGTCGTCGGGCAGGGCCTCGCCGGAGCGGGGGACGAGCAGGCGGTCACCGCTGCCGTCGGCCAGGCTGGCCGGCGTGGTGCCGAAGGCCAGGATGATCGAGAGCCCGACCAGCACCCACAGCACGTTCAGCCACGGCGTGCGCCGGAAGAGCCCGCCCACGACCAGCGACACGAGGCCGACCCCGACCATCACCCAGCCGTAGGTGGCGAGGGGGACGCCGTCGGCGGCGTCGAGGACGGCCACGGTGGCGAGGGCGACCACGAGCAGGCCGAACGAGCCCCACCGGGCCGGGGCCATGCGCCGCCGGCGCTCCTGGCGGGCGGCGCGCTGCGACTCCCTGGCCGCGGTGCGGGCGGCCATCACCCGGGCCTGGGCCTCCCAACGGCGGACGTCGGTGGGCTCGGGCGGCGGCCCGAAGGCCTGGGTCGGGTCCTGCACCGTGTAGGCGGGGACCGTCGGGTCGACCGCCGGGGCGGCGGCCCAGGCGCCGCCGGTGAGGGGCGTCGCCTCGGTGGGAACGTCGGCGGTCTGGTCGTCGGCGGTCGGGACGGCGGCGGTCGGGTGCGCCCCCGCCGCGGCCCCACCGGCCGCGACCCCGGGGCCGGTGGCCCCGCCGGTCGGCGCCGCGGCCCGGGCCGAGCTGCGCTGGGAGAGCGCCACGGCGACGATGACCACGGCGACGGCGATCGGTCCGAACCCGAGTGGCTGCCACGAGGGGATGACGGCCACCCAGAACATGACGCTGAGCACGCCGACGACCACCCAGAAGGCGACGCCGCGCCGGCGCAGCTCGTCGACCAGGCGGTCGACCGGAGGCTCGACGGCGCCCTCCTCGGGCACGAGGGCCCACCCGACGAGGTAGGCGAGCACACCGAGGCCGCCGAAGAAGGCGCTGACCGCGAACAGCACCCGGAACAGGATCGGGTCGACACCGAAGTAGCGCCCGAGGCCGCCGGCCACGCCCGCCAGCACCCGGTCGTCGGTGCTGCGGCGCAGCGACCGGGTGGGGCGGGGCGCCCCCTCGGGGCCGGTCCCACCGTTGTGGCCACCGCTCCCGTCGCTCCCGTCGCCGCTGCCGCCGTCGCCGCTCCCGTCGTCGTCGGAGGGGAAGGGCACCGTGGGGTCGTCGATGATCGTGCTCACGGGTCGAGCATGCGCCCGCCCGCCGTGGTTGCCCATCGGGAACGACCCTGATTCGACCCGGAGGCGGGTGGGGGCGATCTCCGGGGGCGCCCCGGAGGCGATCCGGTCCGGGACGGGCGATCATGGACCCATGCCGGTCGACGTCGACGTGCCAGCGGTCGGGTCCGCCCGGCTCGAGCGGCGCGGCACGGGGCGGCTGGTCGGTGGCGTGGCCGGGGGCATCGCCGACCACCTCGGGGTCTCGGCCCTCGCCATCCGGGCCGCCTTCGTGGCCGCCGCCCTCGGGGGCGGCTTCGGGGTCGTGCTCTACGCCGTGTTCTGGATCGTGCTGCCGGCCGCACCCCGCCAGGACGGGCGCAGCGCGATGACGCCCGTCGAGTACGTGGTGGCGGTGGCCGCGGGCGTGATCGTGCTGCTCACCTCGACGTGGGTCTCGCCTCTCGGTGACCTCTTCCTGCCCGCGGCCGTGGGCTGCGTCGGCGCCGCGCTGCTGTGGCGCCAGGCCGGGGCGGGCCAGCGCGAGCGCTGGCGGGCGGTGTCGCGGTCCTCGCTCGCCGCCGGCGCCGACGACCGCTGGGGCCTGGCCCGCGTCGTCGTCGGCACGGGTCTCGTCGTGGTCGGGTGCGTGGCGGTGCTCGCCACCACCGACGTGTCCGCCCTGCGCGACGGGATCCAGGCGGTGGTCGTCACCCTCGTGGGCGTCGCCCTCGTCACCGGGCCGTGGTGGGTGCGGATGGTCACCGATCTCGGCGAGGAGCGGCGGGAACGCATCCGCTCGCAGGAGCGGGCCAACCTGGCCGCCCACCTCCACGACTCGGTGCTGCAGACCCTCGCCCTCATCCAGCGCAACGCCGACTCGCCGCGGGAGGTCACCCGTCTCGCCCGCATGCAGGAGCGCGAGCTCCGGGCGCTGCTCTACACGCCGGCGGGCCCCGGCGCCCCGCCACCGCCCGACACCCCGACCCACCTGGCCGACGCCCTGCGGGCTGCGGCCGCCGAGGTGGAGGACGCCTACGCCGTGTCGATCGACGTGGTGGTGGTGGGCGACGCCGACCTGGACGAGCACCTCGCGGCGCTGGTGGCCGCGGCCCGTGAGGCCATGGTGAACGCCGGCCGCCACGCCGGCGTCGAGACCGTCTCGGTCTACGCCGAGGTCGAGCCCGGCGCGGTCGCCGCCTACGTGCGCGACCGTGGCTGCGGCTTCGACCCCGACGCGGTCGCGCCCGACCGCCAGGGCGTGCGGGGGTCGATCGTCGACCGGGTCGCCCGCCACCGCGGCGAGGCCACCGTGCGCAGCACGCCGGGCGCCGGCACCGAGGTGACGATCCGCATGCCGAGGGCGGCCTGATGACGATCCGCGTCTTCCTCGTGGACGACCACGCCATGTTCCGCGCCGGGGTGCGCGCCGGGCTCGGTCCCGAGGTCGAGGTGGTCGGCGAGGCGGGCACGGTGGCCGAGGCCGTCCGGGGGATCGCCGCCACCGACCCCGACGTCGTCCTGCTCGACGTCCACCTCCCCGACGGCGGCGGCCCCGCGGTGATCACCGGTGTGCGGGCGGCGACGGGGTCGCCCGACGAGGAGCGGCCCCGCTTCCTGGCCCTGTCGGTGTCCGACTCGCCCGAGGACGTCATCACCGTGATCCGGGCCGGCGCCCGGGGCTACGTGACCAAGGCCATCTCCGCCGACGAGCTCACCGCCGCCATCGGCCGGGTGGCGGAGGGCGACGCGGTGTTCAGCCCACTCCTCGCCGGCTTCGTGATCGACGCCTTCCGGGCCACGCCGGTAGCGGCGCCGACCGACCCCGAGCTCGACCTGCTCACGCCGCGCGAGCTCGAGGTCATGCGCCTCCTCGCCCGGGGCTACGCCTACAAGGAGATCGCAGCCGAGCTCTTCATCGGCACCAAGACCGTCGAGACCCACGCCTCGAACGTGCTGCGCAAGCTCCAGCTCTCCAACCGCCACCAGCTCACCCGCTGGGCCGCCGAGCGCCGCATCGTCTGAGCGCCGGCGGGGCCCCGATCGGGACCATCGACCCTTCTGGTCCGCAACGGCGGGGCGGACGATGAACACGAGCGATCGCGTGGGAGCCGACCATGAGCGACACGCCGAGAGGACCCGGTTGGTGGCAGGCGCCGGATGGTCGCTGGTACGCCCCCGGGCCGGCGGCGACCGCCGGTGCGCCCCCGGTCGCCCCGATGACGCCGGCCGAGCGCAAGGAGCAGGTCCGGCAGCGCAAGCTCGACGCTCGACGGGCCGAGGTGTGGGCGCAGGTGCAGGGGCTGCTCGAGCCCGGTGAGACCATCCGGGTTCTGTTCGGGTCGCAGACCGGCCCGAGCCCCCGCGGCGCGTTCAGCGTGGGCCTGAGCGCCAACCTCATGCGCTACTGGAACGTGGCCGTCACCGACCGCAACATCGTGCTCTCACCTGTGGAGGCGTTCGGCCGCAAGGGATCCAAGCGGTTCCTGCGGCGCCTGCCGCTGGCGCCGATCCAACTCCTCGAGGCGCCGAGTCGACATCTGTGGCTGCCCGTCGAGATCGCCGGCGTCCGCCACTGGATCGCGCGGGAGGCCTACGACGACGTGCTCGCCGCCAACGAGGTGATCGCGACGCCCGGCGCCCAGGCGCCGCCCCCGCCCCCGCCCCCGCCGCCCCCGCCACGCCGCGATGCTGGTCCCGCACCGCCGCCACCGCCACCGCCGCCGCCTCCACCGGCACCGTCGGCCCGGCCGGCCGCGGCCCCTGCCTGGTACGCGGACCCGAGCGCCCGCCACCAGCTCCGTTACTGGGACGGTGGGGCGTGGACGGACGAGGTCGCCGACGGCGGCGTTCGCGGTGCCGACCACCTCGGCGCGGCGTAGCCGAGGGCGCGCCGCCGGACGCGATCGGCAGATACATCAAGCTGATTTGATGTACTGTGCCCGGGTGGTCGTCGTCGCTCCGCCGCTGCCCGCCGTGCTCCCCGCACTGGCCGACCCGTTGCGCTGGCACCTGCTGGCCGAGCTGGGGGAGAGCGACCGCCGGGTGGGCGAGCTGACGGCCGCCGTGGGTCGCCCGCAGAACCTCGTCTCGTACCACCTCGGCGTGCTCCGGGAGGCCGGCCTGGTGACGTCGCGGCGCAGCGCCCACGACGGGCGCGACACCTACTACCGGGTCGACCTCGACCACTGCGCCGACGCCCTCCGCGCCACCGGCGTGGCGCTGCACCCGGCCCTGCGGCTCGAGCCGGCGGCGGCACCGACGAGCACGGGCACCGGGGGCACGGTCCTCTTCCTCTGCACCGGCAACAGCGCCCGCTCGCAGATGGCCGAGGCCCTGCTGGTGGCGCGCTCGGGGGGCACGGTCGACGCGCGCAGCGCCGGCAGCCACCCGAAGCCGCTGCACCCGGAGGCTGTCCGGGCCATGGCCGCGCGGGGCCTCGACATCGCCGGGAACTGTACGAAGCACTTCGACGACCTCGCCGGTGAGCGCTTCGACGCCGTCGTCACCCTGTGCGACAAGGTGCGCGAGGTGTGCCCCGAGTTTCCCGGGGCACCGCCGGGCGTGCCGCGGCGGATCCACTGGAGCATGCCCGACCCGTCCACCGAGGGCACGACCCCGGCCGAGACCCGGGCCGCCTTCGAGCGCACCGCCGACGAGCTCGAGGGGCGGATCCGCCACCTGCTCGCCCGCCTTGCCGCCACCGACCTCACCGCCCACCCCACCGTCCACCCGACCAAGGAGCGCCGCCGTGCCCGATGACCCGACCGTGAACGTCCGCTACCTCGTCGACGACGTCGCCGCGTCCGTCGACTTCTACACGCAGCACTTCGGCTTCACCGTGGGCATCGACGCCCGCCCGGCGTTCGCCGACGTCTACCGCGGCAACCTGCGCCTTTTGCTCTCGGGCCCCGAGAGCTCGGCCGGCCAGCCCATGGAGGACGGCGAGCGGCCCCACGCCGGCGGCTGGAATCGCATCCACCTCCACGTGGAGGACGTCGACGCCGAGGTCGCCCGGCTCACCGCCGACGGCGTCACCTTCCGCAACGCCGTGGTGCGCGGCCCCGGCGGCGCCCAGGTGCTCGCGGTCGACCCCTCGGGCAACCTCGTCGAGCTCTTCGAGCCCGCCGTCCGCTGACCCACCCATTCCTCCAGCAGAAACGGAAGGTGGTACCGCGCGTTTCTGCTGGAGGAAGCGGGGCTCAGGCGGGGAGGGGGGAGGGCAGGGGCTGGTGGCCCCACTCGCTGACGCGGTCGTAGCGGCGGTCGCCGGTCCACGGCTGGTCGATGGTGCGCCCGCCGTAGCCGAACTCGAGCTGGAAGCCCGCCGGCGTCACGACGTAGAAGCTGAACATCTCGTCGTTGGGGTGCTTGCCGAGGGCGTTGGCGATGGGGTGGCCGGCGGCGTAGGCCCGGTCGAAGGCCCTGCCCACGTTGTCCTGCGAGACGGTCTCCACCATGACGTGGTGCATCGTCTGGGGCAGCGCCATCCCGAGGGAGCCGAGGGCCAGGGTGTGGTGGCGCGGGTTGCAGTGGTAGAAGCGCACCGTCAACGGCAGGCCGCCGAGGTCGGTCTCGAGCCAGTCGGACTGGGTGAACCCGAGCGCCTCGCGGGCGAAGTTGTCCGCCTCGTCGAGGTCCTCCACCACGAAGACCACGTGGCCGAAGCCCATGCCCTCGGTGACGAAGCCGCCGGGCACGAGGCCCGAGTCGAACGGCGTCGCCGCGGCCGCGAGACCGTGCACCAGCTCGAAGGGGATGCCCCACGGCGACTCGACGCGGGTCAGGGCGGCGACGCCCCGGGCCGCCACCGTGGCGGCGTCGCCCTCGGTGACCGTGGCGCCGGCGGCGCGGGCGCGCTCGACCGCGGCGGCGTAGGCGGCGGCGTCGGGCGCCTCGATGCCGACGAAGGCGGCGTCGTTCGCCTCGCCCTCGCCCACCAGGATCCGGTGGACGCGGTCGTCGTTGCGCCAGGCCGAGCGACCGTCGGCGGTGCGCTCGCCCGGGACGAGCCCGACCACGTCGGCCAGGAACGCGTCCATGGCGGCCGGGTCGGCGAGGTCGAGGCCGAGGTAGGCCAGCTCGTTCAGGTCCGTGGTCATGGCGCCTCCTTGGCGGTGAAGGTGGTGTGCAGCGTCCCGACGCCCTCGATGGTGGACACGAGCTCGTCGCCGGGGGCGAGGAACCGGGGCGGCGTGCGCGACCCGCCCACGCCCGACGGCGTGCCGGTGAAGATCAGGTCACCGGGGAGCAGCGGGGTGATCGACGAGAGGTGGTGCACCAGGGCGTCGACCGGGAAGATGAGGTCCGAGGTGCGGCTGTTCTGCACCTCCTCGCCGTTGACCGAACAGCCGAGGGCGAGGTCGTCCGGGTCGGCGAGCTCGTCCGTGGTGACGACCCACGGGCCCGTCGGGCCGAAGCCCGGGAAGGACTTGCCGAGGCTGAACTGCGGGACGGGCGGCCGGAGCTGCACCATGCGCTCGGACAGGTCCTGGCCGACGGTCACCCCGGCGACGTGGCGCCAGCCCTCACCGAGGGGCACCTCGTGGGCGCGGGTCCCGACGACCACCACCAGCTCGACCTCCCAGTCCACGAACTCGCTCGGCAGGGTGACCGACGCGACCGGGCCCGTGAGGCAGGTGACGAACTTGGTGAAGGTGGGCGGGAAGGTCGGGGGCTCGACGCCCGACTCGGCGGCGTGGGCGGCGTAGTTCATCCCGATGCCGAACACCTGGCGGGGCCGGGGGACCGGGGGGCCGAGCTCGTCGGCCGAGAAGGCGGCCACGGGGCCGGCGGCCGTCGACGCCCACGAGCGGAACGCCTCCCAGTCCTCGTAGACGGCCTGGGGATCGGGGCCGAAGCGGCCGTCCGAGGACTGCTCGACGTCGAGCACCCCGTCATCGACGACGAGTGCGAGGCGTCCGAGGTGGTTGGCGAGCTTCAAGGGGTCTCCTCTCCTGGCGGCGGACGCGACTCTAGCGAACGATCTTCCGTCTGTAAATCGATTTCTTCTTGACAAATCGCCGTGGTGCACCGACCATCGCCACGCCGGCCGGTCGGTGACCCTGCCCGGCCGTAGGATCGATTTCGTCCCCGTCCGTCGGTTCGAGGAGCTCCCCCATGGCACGCGCCCGGCGAGGCCGCTCGCTCGTCGAAGAGGTCCACGCCGCCCTGCGCGACGACATCCTCTTCGGGCGGCGCCTGCCCGGTGAGCGGTTGCAGCTCAACGAGATCGCCGAGCAGCACGGCGTGAGCCTGAGCGTGGTCCGCGAGGCGACGACCCGCCTGGCCTCCGAGGACCTCGTCGAGGCGTCGCCGCAGCGGGGCTTCCGCGTCCGGCCCGTGTCGCTCGAGGACCTGCGCGACCTCACGTGGGTCCGCATCCAGCTCGAGACGCTCGCGCTGCGGGAGTCGATCGCCAAGGGCGACGTCGGCTGGGAGGCCGACCTCGTGGCCGCCCACCACCGCCTGGCGGCGACGCCGATGATCCTCGACGACGGCACCGGCAACACCGACTGGATGGCGGCCCACGGCGCCTTCCACGCCGCGCTCACCGCGGCGGCGGGCAGCCCCATCCTCGAGCGCCTGCGCCGCCAGCTCTACGACGCATCCGAGCTCTACCGGTACTGGTCCAGCCTGCTGCCGCGGCGGGACCGCCCACGCGCCACGCCGGACGAGCACAAGGCGATCTGCGACGCCGCCCTGGCGCGCGATACCGACCTGGCCGTGCGGCTGCTGACCGAGCACCTCCAGACCACCGCCGACCTCCTCGCCGGGTCGATCGATGCCATCGAGGCCTCCGAGCTCGCCGATGGTGCCTGACCGCGGCGGGCGTGGCCGTGGGTCGGACCGTCGGGCTGAAACGATACAGTCTCGTTTCGAATCGTGGTCGGCCGACGCCGGGCCGCGAGCGTGTCGAACTACTCGGCGCCCGCGCCGCGGGGACGGGTCAGGAGGGGGAGGTGCCGGGATGACCGGTGACCCAGTGAGCGGGCGGGTGGGTGCGGCCGGGCTCCGGTGCCCCGCCGCCTCGATCGACCTGCGGACGGGGGGCCCGTGCGCTTCGACCTGAGCCCCGACCAGCAGCTCTTCCGGGAGACGACGACCCGGTTCCTCGCCGACACGGTGCCGCCCGCCGAGCTGCGGGCGCGTCGCGACGACCCCGCCGGCTTCGACCCTGACGAGTGGCGCCGTGGCGCCGAGCTCGGGTGGACCTCCCTGCTCGTGAGCGAGGCGTCGGGCGGCGGCTCGCTCAGCGGCGACGGCCTTGCCGACCTGGCCCTCGTGGCCCACGAGTTCGGCGCCGCCGCGGCCCCGGGCCCGCTCCTCGTCGCGAACGTGGTGGCCCTCGCCCTCGACCGGGCGGGTGGGCACCGCGGGGTGCTCGACGCCCTCCTGTCGGGGGAGTCGGTGGCCACCTGGTGCGGCGCCGACCTCCGCCACGGATCCGACGGCCCGACGCCGTCACTCGAGGCCGAGCTCGTCGGCGGTGACGTGGTCGTGCGGGGCACCACCCGGCCGGTCGAGTCCGCGGCCCAGTCCACCCACCTGCTGGTCGTGGCCCGCACCGGCGACGGGCTCAGCCAGGTGCTGGTGCCGGCCGACGCCGCGGGCGTCCGGATCGCCCCGCTCGAGTCGATCGATCTCACCCGGCGGTTCGCCGAGGTGACCTTCGACGAGGTGCGCCTTCCCGTGGCGGCGATCGTCGGGGCGCCCGGCGAGTCCGCGGACGCGGTGCGCCACCAGCTCGATGTCGCGCTGGCCCTGACCTGTGCCGAGGCCGTGGGGGCCATGCAGTCGGCGTTCGACCTGACCCGTGGGTGGCTCGACGAGCGCTACTCCTTCGGGCGGCCCCTCGCCTCCTACCAGGCCCTGAAGCACCGGGTGGCCGACATGGCCATGTGGCTGGAGGCCAGCCACGCCATCACCGACGCCGCGGTGGGCGCGGTCGCCGCCGGCGCGTCGACGAGCGCCGAGCTGGTGAGCGCGGCCAAGGCCTACGTGGGCGACCGGGGCGGCGAGCTGGTGCAGGAGTCCGTGCAGCTCCACGGCGGCATCGGGGTCACCTTCGAGCACGACGCGCACCTCTACCTGCGGCGCCACACCCTCGCCCGCACCCTGTACGGGCGTCCGGCCGAGCACCGGCGCCGGCTCGCCGACCTCGCCCGCGACGGGGAGGCGGCATGACCGACCGACCCGACACCCCGTTCGGCGCCCCCGACGGCGGCGGCGAGGAGATCGAGGACCTCGAGGCCTTCCGGGCCCGGGCCCGGGCCTTCGTGCGCGGGTCCCTCGGCCCCTCGGAGGGCGCGAGCTTCGGGCTCGCGGCCCGCTCCGACGAGGAGGAGGTGGCCCGCATCGCCCGCGAGCGCGAGGTGCAGCGCCTGCTCTTCGACGCCGGCCTCGCTGGCGTGTGCGTCCCCCGGGCCTACGGCGGCCAGGGCCTCACGCCGGCCCACCAGCGCGTGCTCGACGAGGAGCTCGAGGGCTACGAGTCCGCACTGCGCATCCAGAGCCCGACCATGACCCCGTGCCTCGCCGTGCTCCTGGACTACGGCACCGAGGAGCAGAAGCAGCGCCACATCCCGGCCATCCTCCGGGGCGAGGAGCTGTGGCTGCAGTTCCTGTCCGAGCCCACCAGCGGCTCGGACCTCGCCTCGGCCCGCACCACCGCGGTGCGCGACGGCGACGAGTGGGTGCTCAACGGCTCGAAGATCTGGACCACGGGCGCCTGGTTCTCGGACTGGGGGCTGTGCCTGGCCCGCACGAACTGGGACGTGCCCAAGCACCGCGGCCTCACCGTGTTCATGCTGCCCGTCGACCTGCCCGGCATGGAGCTGCGGCGGATCGAGATGCTGAACGGGAACCGTGAGTTCTGCGAGGAGTTCTTCACCGACGTGCGGGTGCCGGACGCCGACCGCATCGGCGACGTCGACCAGGGGTGGACGGTGTGCACCCGCTGGATGTTCCACGAGCGGATGCTGCACAACTCGCCGTACGTGACCTGGCCCGTGGGTATGCGGGCTGCGGGCGGGGGCACGCCACCGTTCGAGATCGCACGGGCGGCGGGCCGCCTCGACGACGACGAGGGCCGTGACCTCGTCGGCGAGTCCCGGATGCTGGAGCTCGTCGCCGCCGAGCTGAAGGACCGGGTCGCGGCGGGGGTGGCGGCCGGCGCGATCGACGCGCAGGCGGCCGCGGTCGTGCGGCTCTTCATCGGCACCGCCAGCGCCCGCCAGGCCACCATCGCCCTCGAGCTCGTCGGCGACGCCGCCGCGGCGTGGTCGGAGGAGGACGGCGTGCTGGGCGAGGGCGGCACCGGCTACCTGATGCGCCAGGCCGGCTCGATCGGCGGCGGCACCACCGAGATGGCCCGCAACGGCATCAGCGAGCGGGTGCTCGGCATGCCCCGCGAGCCGTCGGCGGATCGCGACGTGGCCTTCCGCGACGTCCGCCACGGCCGCTGAACGGGCCGCGCCGGCGCGGGCGCGGCCCAGGGGACCGGCGGCTCAGCGCCGGTCGTCGGTGGCGCGGGCCCTGACCCCGGCGAGGACCAGGTCGAGGCAGGCGTCGATGCTCCCCGGGCGCGAGCGCGCCCCCAGGACGAGCTGGCGGTACACGAACGGCGCCATGAGGAGATCGGTGAGCAGGTCGACCGGGGTGCCCTCGGGCAGCTCGCCTCGATCGATCCCACGCCGGATCACCCGCGCGTAGGCGGCCCGCGTCTCGCGGGTGGCGGTCTCGAGGATCGACGCCAGCACGGGGTCGCGGCCGGCGGCGTCGATGAACGACGGGAGCACCCGGCCGCTGTCGGGGCCGCTGAGCTCGTCGACCAGCTGCGACAGGAGGGACCGGAGGTCGGCGCGCAGGTCGCCGGTGTCGGGTTCGACGAGCGGCTCCTGGAGCCATTCGATGGCGGCGCGGACCAGGCCGTCCCGGGAGGACCAGTGGCGGTAGATGGTGGCCTTGCCCACGCCGGCGCGGGCGGCCACGTCGTCGACGGTCAGGTTCGCCACGCCCCGCTCCGCGAGCAGCTCGACGGTGCTGCGGAGGATGACGTCTTCGGGCGTTCGTGGTCGTGGGGACATGGCCTCGGGCCGGGGGAGACGAGATCGGTACCGGTACCGATCCCGCGACCCCTCGGCGGTCGCTTCGCGTCAGGAGGTGGGGGGTGGGGGCGGGGAAGCGCCGGCGCCGGGGTCCTGCGGGGGCCACTGCTGCGGCTGCGCCGGGGGCGGCCACTGACCCTGGGGAGCGCCGGGCGGCGCCTGGTCGGCGGGCGGCCACTGCTGCGCCGGCTGGGGCTGCGCCGGGTAGGCGCCGGGGGCGGCGTAGCCCCCGCCCGGGTAGCCGCCACCGCCGGCGGCGTAGGCCGCCGCCCGCTGGCGCTTCTTCGCGCCGCCCCGGCGGACGAGGGTGACGATCAGCAGGATCAGGGCGATGGTGAAGCCGATCCCGCCGATGGCCATGCCGCCGAACACGAAGCCGAGCAGCTTGCCGATCGACAGCGAGCCGACGCGGACCTCGGTGCCCGCCGGCGAGTCGATGGAGAAGCGGTAGGTGCCGGGGGTGTCGACCGAGAAGAACCCGAGCGGCACGAACTGCTCACCCTCGGTGTTGGCCGAGTTGGTGGGAATGGTCTCCTGGCTCAACGTCTGCGTCGCGCCGTTCGGGTCGGTGATGGTCACGTTGACCTGGTCGGCGGCGTCGCCCGACGGGACCGAGGCGAAGACCCAGGCGTCGCCCTCGTCGAGCTGCAGCTCGCTCTCGCCGGGTGCGGAGATGGACTGGCTGCCGTCGACGTCGTCCACGAGCTGGCGCACCCCGAGCACGAACAGGGTGATGCCGATCGCCGCGGTCACCACGAAGATGCCGAGGGCCCAGAAGAACCCGGCCTTCGGCAGCTTCACCGGCGCCGGAGCGGGGTTGGGGTACGCGGTCGCGGCCATGCCCAACGGTACGCCCGCTCGTCGGCGCTCGCCGGGAAGCCTCCTTCGTCGGCAGCCCGCCGGCAGCCCGCCGGCAGCCCGCCGGTAGCGCCGTGACGCGGGACGTCCCGTTCCTGCCGGCAGCAGCGGGGCCGGTCAGCCGGTCAGGAGGGCGAACGCCCGGTCGACGTCGCCGAGGTCGTCGAGGTAGGCGTCGGGGTGGAGCTCGGCGAGGCCCTCCTGGCCGCCGGTGCCGACGAGCAGGCACCGGACCCCACCGGCGCGGGCGCAGGCCAGGTCGTTGGGGGTGTCGCCGATGACCCAGACCTCGTCGGGCGCGTAGGCCTCGCCGCGGTAGCGCTGCGCCCGCTCGAGGGCGATGGGGACGAGCTCGAGGCGGTCGGCGTGGTCGCTGCCGTAGGCGCCGATCTCGGCGTCGAACAGGTGGGTGAGGTCGAAGGCGCCGACCTTCACCGCGGCGTTGGCGGTCAGGTTGTCGGTGAGCAGCGTCTGGCGCACGCCGTCGGCGGCGTCGAGGCGCTCGAGCAGTCCGCGCACGCCGGGCAGCACGCTGCCGTGGGCCCGCAGGTCGTCCTCGGCGGTGGCCAGGGCGGCCTCGGCGGCGACGATGGCGTCGGGCAGGATCGTGTCGATGTGGTCGTCGGCCAGCTCGGCGGCCCGGAAGATCTCCCGCAGGATCTGCGGGTCGGTCTTGCCGCTCATGACGATCGAGGGGACCTCGGTGATGCCGGCGACCGCGGCGGCGGCCTCCTCCATCACCCGACGGCCGACGCCCCGACTGGTGATCAGGGTGCCGTCGATGTCCCAGAGGATCAGCCGGCGCATCATCAGGCGATGACCTCGAAGGTGGCGGCGAGGGCGACGCCGAGGCGGACGCCGGCGGCGGTGGCGTTCTGGCGGAGGAAGGCGCTGGGGTCGGCATGGTCGCCACCGAGGGCCTCGAGGTACGTGCGGTGGCAGGCGAGCGAGGCCAGGCCGGCGTCGAAGGTGTCGCTGACGTCGACCGCGTGGGTCGGCTCTGGGCTGGCGTTGAAGGCGGTGAAGCGCACGCCGTCCCAGGCGTCGCCCCGGTCGGGGAAGCACCACGGGTTGGCGGTGTCCCGCACGGCGTCGAGCAGGGACCGGCCCACCGCCCGGTGGTCGGCGTGGTTCCAGGACGGTCCGCCCCAGCCGTCGCGGTAGTTGATGGACAGCACGACGTCGGGGCGGTGGCGGCGGATGGCGGCGGCGAGGTCGGCCCGCAGCGCGAGGCCCTCGACGATGGCGCCGTCGGGGTGGCCGAGGAACTCGACGTCGTCCACGCCGACGGCGGCGCAGCTCGCCCGCTGCTCCTCGCGGCGCAGTGGCCCGACCTCGGCCGGCGCCATGGTCGAGATGCCGGCCTCGCCGTCGGACACCAGGACGTACGCGACGTGCTTGCCCTGGGCGGTCCAGCGGGCCACCGCGGCGGCGGCGCCGTACTCCATGTCGTCGGGGTGGGCCACGACGGCGAGGGCGCGGTCCCAGTCCTCGGGGAACGCCTCGAGCGGCGGGGGTGCGTCGGTGGGATCGTCCACGGCGTCGGTCACGAGGGCGACGGTACCGGCGCGGGTCGGCCGCCGCCCCGCCCCGGTGGTCTGCGCTGGAGCGGGCTCAGTCGCCCTCCGCCTCCTCCTCGACCTCGACGACGGGCTTGTCGGTGAAGAGGTAGGTGCGGAGGTGCTCGTCGAGGGTCGCGTCGCGGCGGCGCAGCCACTCGAGGACCATCGCCGCGTGCTCCTTCTCCTCGTCGCGGTTGTGGGCGAGGATGTCGCGCAGCTCGGCGTCCTCGGTGGCGGCGATGCGCTGGTCGTACCAGTCGACCGCCTCGAGCTCCTCCATCAGCGACGTGATCGCGCGGTGGCGGTCCATCACCTCCGCGGTCAGCAGCTCGACCGGCTCGTGGTAGCCCTCGTTGGCCATGTGTCCCGCTCCTTCGTCCCGTGCGTCGGTCAGGTGTGCGGCCCGCTCGTCGGGCCGCCGGCCACCTGTACCCACCCGGTGGCGGCGCCAGCACCTCACCCGCCGGGCGCGGCCCCGGGGTCGGCGGTCCGTCGTGGCCGGCGCACCCGCCACGCACGGTGGCCAGTCTGTGGCGAGGAGGCTGCAGCGGCGCTGTCGGCCGCGTTCCGTGGTGGTCAGCCGGTGGGAAAGGGGAGTGCGGCGCGGCGGGCGAGGAGGAAGGCGCGCTCGGGGGCGTTGGTGGTGAGGGCCAGGGCGCGGGCGTAGGCGTCCGCGGCGGCGTCGGCATCGCCGGCACGGGCGAGGAGGTCGGCGCGGGCGGCGTGGAAGGGCTGGTAGTCGGCGAGGCCCTGCACGTCTTCGAGCGCCGCCAGGCCGGCGTCGGCGCCGTCGCGCTCGGCCACGGCCACCGCCCGGTTGAGGGCGACGACGGGGTTGGGGCGGAGCGCGAGGAGCAGGTCGTAGAGCTGGACGACCTGGTCCCAGTCGGTGTCCTCGGCCCGGGCGGCGTCGGCGTGGACCGCGGCGATGGCGGCCTGCACCTGGAACGGCCCCGGCTGGTCGTGGCGCAGGCAGGCGCGGACGAGGTCGTGGCCCTCGGCGATCATCGACGCGTCCCAGCGCGACCGGTCCTGGTCGGCGAGGCGGACCATCGAGCCGTCCGCCGCGGTGCGGGCCGGGCGCCGGGCCTCGGTGAGCAGGAGCAGGGCGAGCAGGCCCACCGCCTCGGGCTCGTCGGGCATGAGCCCGGCGAGCACCCGGGCGAGGCGGATGGCCTCGGTGGACAGGTCGGCGCGGGTGAGGGCGTCGCCGGTCGTGGCGGTGTGGCCCTCGGTGTAGATCAGGTAGATCGCCGAGAGCACGACGTGGAGGCGGTCGGGCAGCTCGGCCGGGCGGGGGATGCGGTAGGGGGCGTGGTTGTCGCGCAGCTTGCGCTTGGCCCGCACGATCCGTTGGGCGAGCGTCGCCTCGGGGACGAGGAAGGCCCGGGCGATCTCGGGGGTGTCGAGCCCGCCGAGCAGGCGCAGGGTCAGGGCCACCTGGGCGTCGGGGGCGAGGGCCGGGTGGCAGCAGAGGAACATGAGCCGCAGCTGGTCGTCGGCCACCACGTCGACGAAGCCGTCGAGCTCGTCGAGGTCGGGGTGGCCCGAGGTGGGGTCGGGGGCGGAGGCCATGGCATCGGTGTCGGTGGGCAGGGCGTGGAGCCGGTGGGCGGCCTCGTGGCGGGCGTCGCGGGTGGCCTCCCGCCGCAGCCGGTCGATGGCCCGGTTGCGGGCGGTGGTGGTGATCCACCCGCCGGGGTTCGGGGGGATCCCCCGGACCGGCCACTGCTCGGCGGCGATGGCGAACGCCTCCGCGACCGCATCCTCGGCGAGGTCGAGGTCGCCGAGGATGCGGACGAGGGTGGCGGTGCAGCGCCCGACCTCCCGCCGGTAGACGGCGGCGAGTTCGTCGGCGGCGCCGTCGCCCACGGGCCTGCTCACGGGGGCCGGGCTCAGCCCTCGGGCTCCGGCTCGACCTGCATGGGCCGCAGCTCGACCGGGCCCTCGCAGGCGAGGGTGCACTGGCCGGCCCAGTCGAGGGCCTCGTCGAGGTCGGCGGCCTCGATGACCCAGAAGCCGCCCATCTGCTCCTTGGTCTCGGCGTAGGGGCCGTCGGTCATCGACACGTCGCCGCCGGCGCCGCGCAGGACCGTGGCGGTCGAGGCGGGCTGGAGGCCGGCGCCGAACACCCAGGCGCCAGTGGCCATCATCTTCTCGTTGAGGGCGCCGACCTGCTGGCCCAGCCGGGCGATGTCGGGGTCGCTGAAGTCGTTCTCGCCGTACTCGTCGTCGTGCCAGACGGAGATCAGGTACTGGGGCATCGGAGGGGTCTCCTTCTTCCTGGTGGTCGTGATCGGTGATCGGTGATCGGGTGCTCCGGCGACGCCCCGGTGGCGCCGCTCACCCTCTCCACGAACGCGATCGCGGGATTCGACACCCTCGACGGAGAAATCGCGGAAATTCCCTCCTGCCGCCCGGTGGGTGCCGTCACCCCTCGTCGAGGAGCGCGAGGAGCTTGGTGGTCGTCGCCCAGCTGCGGATGGTCATGCGCTTGTACTCGGGGGTGCCCATGATGGCGTTCAGCTTGGACTTCGTGCGCTGGGCGGAGAGCCGCTCGAAGTAGACGACGCCGGCGCCGGGCCACGCCCGGTCGACGCCGTCGCGGACCTGCACGACCTTCATCGCCTGCGCCGCGGTGAGCGGGTTCTTGAGGAACACCGCGTCGGAGTGGAACGTGTCGGGCCGCTGCCCGAACCCGTCGGGCGCCTTGGCCACCACCGAGCGGAACTGCCGCTCGGTGCGGATGACCACGAGGATCGGGATGCCGAAGCGGTCCTCGAGCACCGCCTCGACCCGCTCCTCGAGGCCGGCGGTCGTCTCGTCGGTGGAGAACAGGACGTTGCCGGACTGGATGTAGGTCCGCACGTCGCCGTACCCGCTGCTCTCCATGGCTGCCCGCAGGTCGGCCATGGGGACCGGGTTCTTCCCGCCCACGTTGATGCCGCGCAGCAGGGCGACGGCTCGGGTGGTGGCCATGGTGCCGACCGTAGGCCGCCGGCGCTGCCCCTGCTCGCTTGGACCGGGAGCCGGTGTCGCGGTCCCCGTAGCGTTGGGCGCATGACCGAGAACGCCGTGCTGACCGGTACCGGGGTGTGGGCCCACGAGCTCCGCTACGGGGACCCGGGCGAGATCGCCGACCTCGCCGCCGAGCTCGAGGGGCTGGGCTTCTCCGCCCTGTGGGTGCCCGACGTGGGTGGCGACCTGTTCGGCGCGCTCGACACGCTCCTGGCGGCGACGGCGTCGACCACGACGATCGCCACCGGGATCCTCAACGTCTGGATGCACACGCCCGCCGAGACCGCCGGGTGGCGGGCCGGGCTCGCCGACGCCGACCGGGACCGGCTGCTGCTCGGCATCGGGATCAGCCACGCCTCGTTCATCAACGCCCACGAGGGGATGTCGTGGGACAAGCCGCTGACGACGATGCGCACCTACCTCGACGGCCTCGACGCCGGCGGGGTGCCGCCCGAGGCCCGCTGCCTCGCCGCGCTCGGCCCCAAGATGCTGGAGCTGGCCCGGGACCGATCGGCCGGCGCCCACCCGTACCTGGTCACGCCGGAACACACGGCGATCGCCCGCGAGACCATGGGACCCGACGCGCTGCTCGCCGTCGAGCAGGGGGTCGTGCTCGACACCGATCCCGATGCCGCCCGGGCCGTCGCCCGCCAGGCGCTGTCGATCTACGCCACCCTCCCGAACTACACGAACAACTGGAATTGGCTCGGGTTCACCGACGAGGACATCGAGACGCTGAGCGACCGCCTCGTCGACGCGGTCGTGGCGTGGGGCGACGAGGGCGCGCTCGCCGCCCGGGTGCAGGCCCACCGCGACGCCGGCGCCGACCACGTGTGCGTCCAGCTCCTCGGTCCTCCCGGCGCCCCGGTCGACCGCGACGCCTGGCGCCGCCTCGCCCCCGCCCTCCTCGCCTGATTCCCTGCTCGCCCCCGCCGGGGCGCGGGGGGGGGGCCGGGCGGGGGGGGGGGGCCGCCCCGGGGGGGGCCCCGGGGGCGGGGCGCCGGGGCGCGGGGGGCGC
>JAYRFK010000089.1:0-2850 GCA_041908445.1 Acidimicrobiales bacterium
CCCCGGCATCCTGCGCACCACCGAGCAGGCCTTCCGGGCCTTCGACAACCCGTTCGTGTACACGCTCGGCATGCACCTCGGGCACCGGGTCCAGAACGAGGCCATCGCCGCGGGCTGGACGACCGCCGACGAGGACGCCCTGCTGGGCTCGGTGCCGTGGGAGCAGGACGGCTACGAGCTGTACCGGATCGCCACCGTGGCCCCCTCCAGCAAGGAGGGCTTCTTCTCCGACCTGGCCGAGAGCAACTGCGTGGCGCTGAGCCGGGCCCAGTACGAGCGCATGGGGGGCTACGACGAGGCCTTCCGCTCCCCCGGCGGCGGCCTGGTGAACCTCGACGTCATGAACCGGGCCCGCCTCGACCCGACGGTCGACCCGGTCATGCTCCTCGGCGAGGCCACCTTCCACCAGATGCACGGCGGGGTGGCCACCAACTCGGCCCGCAACCCCGACGAGGTGCACCCCTTCGGTGCCTTCGCCGCCGAGTACGAGCGGATCCGCGGCGTGCCCTACGAGACCGTCGCCCGGCGCCCCCACTTCCTCGGGACGCTGCCTCCGCAGTGCGACCTCCTGCCGCCCCGCTTCCGCCTCCCCGGCGAGAGCGACGGCGCCGGCGGGAGCGGCTGACCGTGCCGGTCGATCCCGACGGCACCCCGCTGGTGATCGGGGGGTTGGGGGGCAGCGGGACCCGGGTGTACGCCGTGGCCCTGCGCGACGCCGGCGTCGACATGGGCCGGCTCTTCAACGCCGCCCTCGACAACCTGGTCTTCACCGCCCTGTTCAAGCGCCCCCGCTGGTTCGCCACCGCGGGCGACGACGCGATCCGGCGCCACCTCGCCACCTTCACCCGGTACTCGCGCGACCGGGCCTTCACGCCCGGCGACCTCGCCCGCCTCGGGCGCTGCATCGTGGACCACGACCCCACCGTCGGCCGCCGCGAGTCGGCCGAGCGGGTGCGGGCCGCCTTCGCCCGCCGCCCTCGCGGCGAGCGTCGCCGCGCACCGGCGTGGGGCTGGAAGGAGCCCAACAGCCACCTGTTCCTGCCCCAGCTCATCGGGCACTATCCGGGCCTGCGCTTCGTGTACGTGGCCCGCCACGGCCTCGACATGGCCTACAGCGACAACAAGAACCAGCTCCGCAACTTCGGCGACCAGTTCGGGTTCCCGTTCCCCGAGGGCGCCGGCACCGATGCCGAGGCGGTCGCGCAGCTCGGCTACTGGATCCACATGACCGAGCGCGCCGTCGCCCTCGGCGAGCGCCTGGGCGACCGGTTCCTCTACCTGCGCTTCGACGACCTGTGCGCCGAGCCCGAGGCCGAGCTGCGCCGGCTCCTCGAGTTCACCGGCGTCGAGCCCGGCGACGACCTCCCCGCCATCGCGGCCAAGGTCCAGACCCCCTCGTCGACCGGGCGCTGGCGGGACCACGACGACCGCCCCTTCAGCGAGGAGCAGGTCGAGGCGGTCCGCCGCTTCGGCTTCGCGGTCTGAGCCCGGCCCCGGGCCCGGGTGGGCTCAGGCCTGCGGGATCCAGCCGCTGAGGTTCATCTTCCAGAGGGTGTCGGCGGTGACGCCGGGGGCGTACCAGAAGATGTCCTCGGTGCCGTCGCCGTTGAGGTCGGCGGTGAAGGGCTGGTAGTTGCCGCCCACCCGCAGGTCGGTCGACTCCTTGGCGAAGTACGGCGACGAGCTGGCGCGGCCCCGCCAGAGCGAGTCCTTGGTGGCGCCGGCGCCGTACCAGAGCAGGTCGGCGCGGAAGTCGCCGCTGATGTCGGCGAGGATCGGCCGGTAGCCCTGGTTGGCGCCCACCCGTTCGTTGACCTTGGCGAACGTCCCGTCGGTGCGCCCGAACCAGACCTGCACCTGGCCGGTCGAGGCGTTGTACCAGACGAGGTCGTCGCGGAAGTCGCCGTTGACGTCACCCGATCGCACCGCGCTGTTCGCGGGCACCTGGGCCGAGCCGTTCGTGTAGCCGGCGTCGGTGTAGCGGCGCAGCGTGCTGAGGCGACCGCCCTCGGCGAAGAGGATGTCGCTGTGGCCGTTGCCGTCGAAGTCGCCGGCCACCGGCCACACGTTGGCGTTGCCGCCCGCCGAGACGTTCACGCTGGTGAAGTCGCCGCCCTGGCCGCCCCGCCACAGGCGGTCGCGTGCCGCGCCCGGGCCGTACCAGAAGATGTCGTCGATGCCGTCGTCGTCGAAGTCACCGCTCACGGGCCGGAAGCCGGAGCCCACGGTGCGGATCTCGCTGTCGAACTGCCCGGTGGCCCGAGCCGAGATCGCCAGGGTGTCGCCGGGGCCGTCGGGCTTGTACCAGAAGACGTCCTCGCGGCGGTCACCGCTGAACTCGCCCGGGATCGGGAAGAACGAGCCCCGCTGCGACACGGCCACCGGGCCCCACCGCGGCGGCTTCGTCGACGCACCGGTGTACGCGTACAGGGTGGTGGTCTGGCAGGCCCGCACCGGCACCTCGTAGAACCGGCGCAACGAGTGCCCCGCGCCCACGTAGGCGTTGACGCTGTAGCGCTGGTCGGGGGCGATGCCGTCGAAGGTCTGGTTCGCTGCGACGGGCGTGGTGCCCTGGGCCCGGAAGCCCTGGATCCCCGACGGGGGGTTGCTCTCGGAGAGGGCGAGGAAGTCGTCGATCACCGCGCCGCCCGGGTGGAGCACGCGGATCGAGCCGGTGGTGCCGTTCGGCGTGTCGCAGTTGAGGGGCAGGCGCAGGCGCACGTCGGCGAGGCCGCCGGTGGGGATCACCACCCGGCGCTTCGAGACGCCGCCGTAGTGCGACCAGTTGCCGGTGTCCCGGTCGTCCGGGCTCCGCGGGTAGACCTCGAAGGTGAAGTCGTGGGCGTTGTC
>JAYRFK010000090.1:0-90564 GCA_041908445.1 Acidimicrobiales bacterium
CCCCGCCCCGCCCCCCCCCCCCTCCCCCCCCCCCCCGCGCGGGCGCCCCCCGCCGGGGGGGGGGGGGGGCGCCCCCCCCGACCGGACCGGTCAGCGGCGCGGGTGGGCTAGTTGCCCTGCTCGCTCGCCGGGGTGAACTGGCCGCTCTGGCCCTCGAGGTCGATCGGGTCGCCCACGAAGTCCCAGAAGTCGCCGTTGTACTGGCCGATCTGGAGCGTCTCGATCGGGAACGGGTCCTCGGCGCCGTTGGTGGTGAAGGTCACGCCCGGCAGCAGCAGCCCGACCTCGAGCCCGTCGAGGCTGTAGGCGGCCTGCATGATGCTCTCCCGGGTGATGTCCTGGCCGGCGTTGCGGATGGTCTCGGCCAGCAGCTGGCCGAAGGTCCAGCCGATGCCGACCACGCCGTCCTCGACCTGCTCGGCCGAGAGGCCGTGGGCCTGGCCCTGCTCCTGGAACTCCACCATGGCCGGGTCGTCGTCCCACTGCGGGTCGGCGGGGTCTTTCAGGTAGATGGCCGAGAGCACCCCCTCGGCGGCGCCGGGGCTCGAGAGGCCGATGACCGTCGAGGAGGTGCAGGTCTGGCTGAGCCACACCGTCTCGGGGTCGAAGCCGGACTGGGCCTGGAGGGCGTCGAGGGCCTGCGGGCACTTCAGCGCCGTGGCGGCGAGCACCACGGTGTCGGCGCCGCTGTTGGCGATCGAGGTGATCTGGCTGTCGACGTCGCTGTCGGACGGCTCGTAGCTCTCCTCGGTCACGACGGTGATGTCGGTGCCCTCGGTGAGCGTCTCGAAGGAGTCCACGTACTCCTGGCCGAAGTCGTCGTTCTGGAAGAGGATCGCCACCTTGGCCTCGGGCGAGTTCTCCTTCAGGTAGTCCACGAACACGCCCATCTCGGTGGCGTAGGTCGGCAGCGAGCCGATCGTGAACGGGAACTCGTCCGGGTTGCCCCACAGCGCGGCGCCGGTCGCGGCGTAGAGCTGCGGCACGCAGTCCTGGTTCAAGGTGTCGCGGATGGCCAGGTTGTTCGGGGTGCCGACCACGTTGAAGATGCCGAACACCTGGTCCTGCTGGACCAGCTGCTGGACGTTGGAGACGGTCTGGCCCGACTCGTAGCCGTCGTCGGTGACCTCGACGCTGACCTCACGGCCGTCGACGCCGCCCTCCTCGCTGTTGAGGAAGTCGAAGTAGGCGTTGTAGCCCTCGGCGATCTTCGAGAACGCCGCGAACAGGCCCGACTGCGGGACGCTCGTGCCGAACTTGATCGACGTGTCGGTCACGCCCTGGGTCGGGCTGCCCGTGCAGCTCGCGGTGTCGATGGTCAGCGGCCCGGCGTCCTCCCCACCCCCGCTGGTGTCGCTGCTGCTGTCGCCGGAGTCGCTGCTGGTGTCCTCACGGCCGCCGCCGCTGCACGCGGCCGCCACGAAGACGATCGCGAGGACGAGGGCAAGCCATCGCCCCCATCGGGTCCGGGTGGTCATGGTGGAGGTCCTCCTGGGTCGGGGATCGGGGACGGTGTGTCGGAGACGGGGTGCCGGGATCAGGCCGCGGCGGGATCGGCCGCCGGGGGCGGGCTCACGCCGGCCGCCGGCTTGCGCACGTGGCGGAGCACGAACGCCCACAGGCGCTTCAGCCCGCCGATGATGCCACCCGGGAGGACGAGCATGAGCGCGATGAGCAGGCCGCCGTAGATCACCTGGCTGAGGGCCGGGTTGATGTCGCTCGAGAACTCGGGGACGAACACCACGAAGAAGGCGCCGACGATCGGGCCGAAGATGGTGGCGGCGCCGCCGATCACGAGGGCGGCGAGGAACTCGATCGACTTGGTGATGGTGAACGAGTTGGCGTCGACGAACGGCGTGTTCATCACCGACATCGAGCCGGCGATGCCGGCGAAGGCGGCGCTGAGGCCGAAGGTCATGACCTTGTAGGCCGCCAGGTTGACGCCGACGACCTCCGCCGCCACCTCGTTGTCCCGCACCGCGATGAGCGCCCGGCCGACCCGGCTCTTCACCAGGTTGCGGGCCAGCACGAACAGCGCCGCGGCCATGAGCAGCAGCAGGTAGTAGATGAACTGGTCGTTGGTGAGGTTGGACCAGCTCGGCACCTGGAAGCGGGGCACGACCTTGCCCTGCGTGCCGCCCGTGATCGAGCTGAACTTCTTGATCAGCAGGGTGAAGGTGGTCGCGAACGCCAGGGTGGTCAGGGCCAGGTAGAGGCCCTTGATGCGCAGGGCGGGCACGCCCACGAGGGCGCCGGTGACGAAGGCCAGGACGGCGGCGACGGGGAAGGTGGCCAGGTAGGACCACCCGTGGTCGGCCACGAGGATCGCGGTGGTGTACGCCCCGATGCCGAAGAACGCGCCGTGGCCGATCGAGATCTGGCCGTTGAAGCCGGTGAGCAGGCCGAGGCCGAGCACCGCCACCGACAGGAAGATGACCTCGTTGAACTGCCGGACCCGGAACTCCTGGTAGTAGAGCGGCAGCTGGTAGAGCACGATCGCGGCGACGATCACCAGCACGACCTTCACCGCGAACAGCTTCCAGTTGCGGGTCTCGGCCGGCTCCGCGTGGGGGGTCTCCCCCGCCCACGGCGCCTCCGGCGGCTCCTCCATGAGGCCCTCGCTGCTCATACCCTCGCCACCGCCTGCTTGCCGAACAGGCCGCTGGGCTTGACCAGCAGGATCACGAGGATGATCACGAAGGCGGCGCCGTCACGCAGGTCGGTGCCCACGAAGCCGACGTAGGCGCCGAGCAGCTCCTGCACCACGCCGACGATGATCCCGCCGACCACGGCGCCGAGGGGGCTGTCGAGGCCGCCGAGGGTGGCGGCGGCGAAGGCGAAGACCAGCACCTGGATCATGAAGTTGGTGTCGAACTGCTGGTTGCGGGCGGCGGTGAGGCAGCCCGCCAGCGCGCCGAGGGCGGCGGCGAGGCCCCAGCCGATCATGAGCATGCGCCCGACCCGGATGCCGACGAGGCCCGACGACTCGCTGTTGGAGGCCACCGCCCGCATGCCGAGGCCGAGCTTGGTCTTCTGGAAGAGCAGGTAGAGGACGAAGGCGACGACGGCCAGGGTGGCCAGGCGGCCCAGCAGGTCGGCGTCGATGCTCACGCCCCCGAGGTCGTAGGCCTCGTTCGGGAACGGGTTCGCGAACGTGCGCGCCTCGGTGCCCCATATCCATTGCGCCAGGGCGTTCAGGGCCAGGAACATGCCGATGGTGACGATCACGATGTTGAGCGGGGAGCCGCCCTCCACCGGCCGGATGATCACCCGTTCGATCAGCGCCCCACCGAGCAGGGAGAGCAGCATCGCGGCCAGGATCGAGACCCACACGTTGGCGCCGTTGTCCTGGAAGGTCCACGCCACGAACGTCGAGAACATGGCCATCTCGCCCTGGGCGAAGTTGAGCAGGCCGGTGCTGCGGTAGATGAGGACGATGGCGAGGGCCAGCAGGGCGTAGATCGAGCCGCGTCCGACCCCCACGATCAGCCGCTCGAGGAACAGTTCCACCAGTGTCCTCCTAGTAGCCCAGGTACGCCTTGCGCACCGACTCGTCGCTGCGCATCTCGTCCGCGGTGCCGCTGGCCACGATCGTGCCCGCCTCGAGCACGTAGGCGCGCTGCGCGATCTCGAGGGCCAGGTTGGCGTTCTGCTCGACCACCAGCAGGGCCGTCCCCGTGGTGCGGTTGAGCTCGCCGAGCTGCTGGAAGAGCTCCTGGGTCACGATCGGCGCCAGGCCGAGGGACGGCTCGTCCAGCAGCAGCAGGCGGGGCCGCGACAGGGCGGCGCGGGCGATGGCCAGCATCTGCTGCTCGCCACCGCTCATGGAGCCCGCGGCCTGGGTCTTGCGCTCCGCCAGGCGGGGGAAGGTCTCGTACCACCGCTGGATGTCGGCCTCGACCTCGCCGTCCTTGCGGACGTAGGCGCCGAGGCGGAGGTTCTCCTCCACGGTGAGGTCGACGAAGGTGCCCCGGCCCTGGGGCACGTGGGCCAGCCCGCGGCGCACGATGTCGTCGGGGCGCTTGCCCAGGACCGACCTGCCGTCCACGGTGATCGTGCCCTTGGCCGGGATCATCCCGGTCACGGCCCGGATGGTGGTCGTCTTGCCGGCGCCGTTGGCCCCGAGGATGACGACCACCTCGCCCTCGTCGACGCTGAAGTCCAGGCCCCGCAGCACCTGCACCAGGCCGTAGCCGGCCTCCAGGCCCGTGGCCTCGAGCAGCGCCATCAGACCGAGCTCCCGAGGTAGGCCTCGATGACCCGGGGGTCGTCCTTGATCTGCTCGGGCAGGCCTTCGGCGATCTTGGAGCCGTAGTCGAGCACCACGATCCACTCGGAGATGCTCATGACCATGGCCATGTGGTGCTCGACGAGCAGCACGGTGAGGCCGAACTCGTCGCGGAGGCGCTGGATCAGCCCGGCCAGCTCGTCGACCTCGGCGTGGGTCAGGCCGGTGGCGGGCTCGTCGAGCATGAGCAGCTTCGGATCCGACATGAGGGCCCGGGCCAGCTCGATGCGCTTGAGGGTGCCGTAGGGAAGGCCGGCGGCCGGGGCGTCGGCGAACCGGGCCATGTCGAGGCGCTCGAGCACGTCGAGGGCCTTGCGGCGCTCGGCCTTCTCCTCCTTGATGGCCCACGGCATCCGGAAGGCGGCGGTGAAGAAGTTGGCCCGGGTCTGGCTGTGGCCGCCGATGATGACGTTCTCGAGCACCGACAGCGACGGCACGAGGGCCAGGTTCTGGAAGGTGCGGGCGATGCCGTTGGCGGCGATCGCGTGGGCCGGGATCCGGAGCAGGTCGCGGCCGTCGTAGGTGATGTGGCCCTCGGTGGGCTGGTAGAGCCGGCTGACGCAGTTGAACAGCGTCGTCTTGCCCGCCCCGTTCGGCCCGATGAGGGCACAGATGCGGCCCTCGTCGATGTGGAAGCTCAGGCGGTCGAGGGCCACGACGCCACCGAAGCGCACGCTCACGTCGTCGACTTGCAGCACTGCCACCGGCGCTCCCCCTTCCCGGACGCTCGCCCACCCCGGGGCCGACAGGGGCGCACCCTAGTTCGTGCGAGCGGACCGGGCCGCGCTCAACCGACCCGGAACCGGCGACGACCGGACGAGCCGTCGCCGGGCGGTCAGCGCCGGCTGTTGTCCTCCATGAACATCACCTTGAGGGCCTCGTAGGACTCGATGCAGCGGCCCGCGCCGAGGGCGACGCACTCGAGGGGGAGGTCGACGAGGCGCACCTGCACGTCGGTCTCGTCGGTCAGGCGCTGCGCCAGGCCCCGCAGCATCCCGCCGCCGCCCACGAGGTGGATGCCCTGCACGATGAGGTCCTGCGCGAGCTCCGGCGGGGCGTTGCCCAGGCAGGCCACGACCGAGTCGATGATGGCGCTGACGGGCTCCTCGATCGCGGCGCGGACCTCCTCCGGCGAGAGGATCACCGTCTTCGGCAGGCCGCTCATGAGCTCGCGCCCGCGGACCTCGGCCTTGAACTCGTCGGCGGTCGGGTACGCCGAGCCCATCGTGATCTTGATCTTCTCGGCGGTCTGCTCGCCGATGGCGATGCCGTACTCGCGCCGGATGTACTGCGTGATGGCCGAGTCGATGTCGAACGAGCCGACCCGCACGGCCTGCAGGGCGACCACCCCGCCGAGCGAGAGGATGGCGGACTCGGAGGTGCCGCCGCCGATGTCGATGACCATCGAGCCGACCGGCTCGTTGATGGGCAGGTTGGCGCCGATGGCGGCGGCCATCGGCTGTTCGATCAGCTGGGCCTCGGCGGCGCCGGCCCGGCGGGCCGCCTCGGTGACCGCCCGGCGCTCGACCGCGGTGATGGCCGAGGGCACGCAGATCACCACGCGCGGCCGGTTGAAGCGGTTCACGCCCACGCGCTGGAGGACCAGGCGGATCATGCGCTGGGTGATGTCGAAGTCGGTGATGGCGCCCTGGCGCAGCGGCCGCACCGCCACGATGTGGCCGGGCGTGCGCCCGATCATCTGCCAGGCGTCGTAGCCCACGGCCAGGACCTCGTGGGTCTGGTTGTTGAGGGCGATGACCGAGGGCTCGTTGAGCACGATGCCCTGCCCGCGCGCGTAGACCAGGGTGTTCGCCGTCCCCAGGTCGATCGCCAGGTCGCGGGCCAGGAGGGCTACCGCCTGGTGCTCGGGCCTTCAGGCCCGCCCGATCGAGGCACCCCGGGCTGGTCCTGGGGCGCGATGGCCTTCATCTGCTCGGAGAACGAGTCCACGCCGTGGTACACGCCCGACGGGCCCCGATGGCGGGCCCAGACGATGAGGATGCCCACGGCGGACAGCACGACGGCGATGAGGAGGAAGAGGAGGTTTCCCATGGCGGTCCTTCAGGCGGTCGGTTCGGAGGTGGTGGTGCCCGCGGCGGTCGGGACGGGCGGCACCGGCACGGCGTCGTCGAGGTCGAGGTCGAGGGGCGTGGCGTCGAGGCCCCAGTCCTCACCACCCTCCCACGCCTCGCGCTTCCAGATCGGCACGGTGGCCTTGAGGCGGTCGATGGCGTAGCGGGCGGCGGCGAAGGCCTCGGGCCGGTGCGCGGACGAGGCGACGACCACGACGGACGACTCGCCGACCGCCACGGGGCCGATGCGGTGGAGCAGGGCCAGGCGGCCGAGGTCCCACCGGAGGCGGGCCTCGGCGGCGATGGTGGCGAGGCGGGGGACCACCTGGGTCTCGTACGCCTCGTACTCGAGCTCGGTCACGCCGGGGCGCCCCGGGGCGTGGTCGCGGGCGGTGCCGCAGAAGGTCACCACCGCCCCGCAGTCGGGGCGGATCGCCCAGTCCGTGGCCGTGCCGACGGGCAGCGGAGCGCGGGTGAGGCCGAACCAGTCGTCGCCCTCGACGGGCGGGGAAAGCTCGGCGGACGGGTCCACGCCCTACAGGCTACGGGGCGGTCGCCCGCACCGACGGGTTGCGGGCCACCACTCCCCCCGTGTGGGGGTCGCCGGGGGCCGCGCGCGCGGACAACCGCCCAGTGCCGTCGGTAGTGTCGCCGCCATGCTGCCGCCCGAGGGGCCCGACGACGACGGGGGCGGGCTCGGACCGCCGCTGCCGCCGGAGGACCGGCTGTGGCGGCACCCGTCCGAGCTCGGTTCCGGCGCGGCACGCCCCGCCGGCGCCCCTCTCGTCACCGCCCCGACCGCGCCGGGCGCCGCCCCCCGGCGCCCGGCGTCACCATGGCTCATCGGCGCGGTCGCGGGCCTCGCGGGCGCGGGGCTGACCCTCGCCAGCCTCACCGCCACGGGGGCCTTCGACGATCAGGTGATCCGCCAGCAGGTCGTGGAGCGGGTGGCGCCCTCGCCGGCCTCGACGCTGCCCGTGTCCGCGCCACCCGGCCAGACGGGACTGCCCGCGGTCGCCACGCTCGCCGCCGGGGTGGGCCCCGCCGTCGCCCGCGTGGAGGTCACGCGCACGAGCACGCCGGACACGGCCGTCGGCGACGGCACCGGGGCCGGGGCCGCCGGGGACGGCACCACCACGGCGGTGGGCTCCGCAGTGGTCTTCCGCGACGACGGCTACCTCCTCACGAGCGCGGACCTCGTCGAGCACAGCCTCGCCATCGGGGTCGTGCTCGGCGACGGCCAGGCGCGGCAGGGACGGCTGGTGGGGACGGACCCGCTCACCGACGTGGCCGTGCTCCAGGTCGAGGCGGTGGGCCTCGCCACCGCGGTGCTCGGCTCCGCGGTAGACCTCGCGGTCGGCCAGCCCACCCTGATCGTCGGTTCGGCCACCACGCCGGGTGCCGACCCGGCGGTGACCACCGGCATCGTCAGCGCCCTCGGGCGCACGCTCGAGGCCGACGGTGGGGGCGCACCACCCCGCCACGGGATGATCCAGACCGACGCCCCCCTCGACCCGGCGGCCACGGGCGGGCCGCTGGTCGACCGCCGCGGCGCCGTGGTCGGGATCACCACCGACCCGCCCGACGCGGCGACCGGCGAGGGGCTCAGCTTCGCCACCCCCATCGACACCGCCCGGCGGGTCGCCGACCAGATCATCCTCACCGGCGCGGCCCACCACCCGTGGCTGGGCATCGAGGGCTCGGACCTCGACGCCCGCCACGCGGGCGACCTCCAGCTCGCCGGGGGCGCCCAGGTCGCCACCGTGACCGAGGACAGCCCCGCCGAGACCGCGGGCCTGGCCCCCGACGACGTGATCACTGCGGTGGGCGACGTGCGCATCGCCTCCATGGCCGACCTCGTGGTCGAGCTGCGCGAGCACGACCCCGGCGACGTGGTGCTGATCGCCTACCGGCGGGGTGACGTGGCCGGGTTCTGCGTCGCCACCCTGGCCGAGCGCCACTGACGCGTCGGCCCGCGGGCCTCGATCACGCGGCGGGACGGGTGGAGCGGCGGCGGCGGCGGACCACCACGGCCCGCACGACCAGCACCGCGGCCACGACCGAGCCCAGCACCCCGGCGCCGACGGCCGCGAGGACGATCTCCTGGCGCCGGCGACCGCTCAGCGAGGCCCAGCCGCTCGGGCGGTGCGAGGCGACGTAGGCCTCCTCGTTGCTGTGCTCGGGCGTCCAGCCCGCGGCCTTCAGGCGGTCGTTGGCGACGACCCAGGGGTTGGCGAGGTAGGCGACGACGCCGGGCGGCGTCGGCGTGAGGCCGAACTTCCAGCGCCACGCCGCCACCCGGGTGACGACCCGCTCGGGCAGGCGCAGGTTGGGCCCGCGGCCGGCGAGGGCGCGCAGGTCGTCCGCCTTGATCCACCCGTCGGGGGCCACGTTGAACGCACCCCGGAGGGCGTCACGGCGGGCCAGGTCGACGGCGTCGGCGAGGTCGTCCAGGTGCACGAACTGGCTGGGCGCCTCGGCGTCGCCGGGGCGCAGGCCGCTGCCGCTCCACAGCGACTGGGCGAGCCAGGCGGTGCGCTCCTCGGCCACCGCCACGGTGGGCCGCAGCACCGCCACGGTGGCGGCCGGGTGCCCCTCGGCGAACTCGTGGGCGAGGCGCTCGACCTCGGCCCTGTGGGTCGCGTAGGCGAGGCCCGGGTTCGGCCGCACCGGGGCCTCCTCGGTGAGCGGCACCGGGTTGTTCGGCCAGGCGCCGTAGACGGTGGCGCTGGAGAGCACCACCACGTGGCCCACGCCCGCCGATCCCGCCGCCTCCAGGAGGTGCCGGGTGCCCTCGACGTCGACCCCGCCGGCGCCGGTGCCGTCGAGCTCGGCACCGTCGGTGCGGCCCAGGTGGACCAGCGCGTCGGCGCCCTCGAGGGCGGCCTTCAGCTCGGCGACCGGGTGCTCACGGCCGTCGGCGAGGTCCAGCTCGACCACCCGCTCGACGCCCGGATCGGCGTCGAGTCGCGCCCGCACCCGCCGCCCCAGGGCGCTCTCCACCCCGGTGAGGACAACGGTGGCCATCGCTCTACGATGCCCGTGTGAGCGATCCCGGTCCACTCGGGGACGATCCGTTCAAGGGCATGCCCTTCTTCGGCGACCTCGCCAAGATGCTCCAGAAGCAGGGGCCGGTGAGCTGGGAGGCGGCGGGCCAGCTCGCCCTCTCGATCGCCAGCGGCGGCGAGTCCGAGCCCAACGTCGACCCGATGGAGCGCATCCGGGTCGAGCAGCTGGCGCGCGTCGCCGAGCTGCAGGTCGCCGATGCCACCGGCCTCACCCCGTCGGCGTCAGGCCGCGGCGTGACCGTCCTGCCCGTCACCCGCACCCAGTGGGTGCAGCACAGCCTCGACGCCTACCGCCCGCTGTTCGAGCGCCTGGCCACCTCGCTCGCCGCGCCCCCGACCCCGCCGGACGCCGCCGACCCGGCCGACCCGTTCGGCGGCGCCGACCCGGCCAACCTGCTCGGTCCGCTCATGGCCATGATCGGGCCGATGATGCTCGGCATGACCGCCGGGTCGATGCTCGGGCACCTCTCCCGGCGCTCGTTCGGCCAGTACGACCTGCCCATCCCCCGCCCGGAGAGCGACGAGCTCCTCCTCGTCATCGCCAACCTCGACGAGTTCGGCGAGGAGTGGAGCCTGCCGCCGGACGACCTGCGGCTGTGGATCTGCCTGCACGAGATCGCCCACCACGCGGTGCTCGGGGTGCCCCACGTCCGGGCGCGCCTGACCGGGATGCTCGAGGAGTACGTCTCGGGCTTCGACCCCGACCCGCACGCCCTCGAGGCCCGGCTCGGCGACCTCGACCCCACGAGCGGCGACGCCATGGCCAGCTTCCAGCAGGCCCTCTCCGACCCCGAGGCCCTGCTCGGCGCGGTGCGCTCCCCCGCCCAGCTCGAGCTCCTGCCCCGGCTCGAGGCCCTGGTGGCGGTGATCGTGGGGTACGTCGACCACGTCATGGACCGCGTCGGCGGCCGCCTCATCGGCTCCTACGACATGCTCACCGAGGCGCTCCGACGCCGGCGGGTCACCGCCGACGAATCCGACCGCTTCGTCGAGCGCCTCCTCGGCCTCGAGCTCGGCCAGGACCAGTACGGCCGGGGCGAGGCGTTCATCGCCGGCGTCGTCGACCGGGCCGGCACCGACGTCCTCGAGCGCCTGTGGGCGGACGAGGCCGACCTCCCCACGCCCGCCGAGGTCGACGCCCCGGGGCTGTGGCTGGCCCGCCTCGGCGTGGAGTTCGAGCTCCCCGCCGACCTCGAGGTCCCCGACGACCTGTCGGGCCTCGACGACCCCGACGCCTAGCGGCGCCGGGCGACGCCGAGCCGAATCCGGCGGCCGGTGGGCCGCCTAGGCGTCGGCCCCGTCTGACGCCGGCACGAACACGACGGGGTCGCCCACCGCCACCTCGCCGGCCCCGGCCAGGGTGCAGTAGAGCCCCAGGTTGCCGCCGTGGTGGTGGTTGATGGTCTTGAGGATGTCGAGGTCGCGGCCCAGGCCGTTCTGGGGGCGCGTGGTCATGGGGCAGCGGATGGTCGGCTGGTCGGCCACCACCTCGACGCCGCCGAAGCGCAGGCGGCCGCCCACCCAGGCGTCCTCGACGTAGCCCTCGCCGTCGGCCTCGATCAGCACCGTGGGACGGAAGCGGTCCACCGCCCACTCCCCGTCGGGGTGCTCCGCCGCGGCCGCGGCGATGCTGGCCGTGGTCAGCACGTGGACGTCGGCGAGGTCGAAGAAGGTGCCCGCCGGCCCCGCCCACTCGAACACGTCCTGGGTCTCGTCGTCGAGGTTGAAGCTCATGGTGAACGGCCGGGCGCCGTCCGCCGGCGGCGGCTCGACCCGCACGTCGACGCCCAACCACCGGCTCACCGCCGCCCCGGCGGCCGCCGAGGGGGCCGGGAGCCAGTCGCCGCCGGGCACCCGGACCTCGATGCCCGTGGGGGTCGTGCGCGCGTCGGCGTCGAGCAGCTCGTGCACCCGCTTCGCCGACAGGACGTGGCCGCTGGCGGCCTCCACCACGCCGAGGCGGCGGTCGCCCTCCATCCCCCGGGGGCCGAAGGCGACCCGGTCGAGGCGCTCGCCCTGGAACGACTTCACCGGGTAGCGGTGCAGCGCCGCCACCCGACCGACCACCACACCCTCGTCTGCCCGGTCCGTCATGGCGCCATCCTCGCTCACGGCGACGACCGCCGGGCGCGACGACGCGTCGCCGTGGTGGTGTCGGTGCGCCGCCGGTGCGTCGACCGGTGGCTCCGGCGGGCACCGGCGGACGGGCCCGCCGGTGCGGCGAGCGGGTCGAGGGGGTCGAGCGGGTCGTCGTCGCCGCCCGTGCCGGGCACCGCCGCCTGGGTGCCGTCCTTGCGCCGGCGCGCCCGGAGGTGCGCGAACCAGGCCTTGGCCGACGTGCGGAGCGAGGCGGGCCCCTCGGGCTCCCGATGGCGGCGCCCCGCGGGCCGGCTGGCCCGCTCGCGCATGCTGCGCCGGCCGATCACGTAGGACGCCAGGGCGAACCCGGCGGCGATGGCGACGAGCAGCATCCCGAGCGAGGCGGGGATGGGGAGCAGGACCGGGAGGAAGGCCCCGAGGACCCAGTAGATCTGGAACCGGGTCTCGAAGCGGGCGAACATCCGGCCCCGGTTGGCGTCGGGCGCGTCGCGCTGGACGATCGAGTCGAAGGCCAGCTTGGCCGCACCCGCGGTGATGCCGATGGACAGGGCCACGAAGGCCATCCCCCAGAGGCCGCCCACCCAGGCCGCCATCAGCGAGGCCACGACGGTGGCGGTGAGGGCGCCGATGAGCATGTCCTCCTCGCCCGTCGTGCGGCGGATCTTGGGCGAGAGCGCGGCGCCGAGCAGCCCGCCCGCCGCGCTGGCGGCCACGATGAACCCGAAGTGCCAGGTGGGGTCGTCGTTGCGGCGCAGCTCGAAGGCCAGCAGGAACGCGAGGAAGCCGACCACGCCCCGGAGCAGGCCCATGGCCCCGGACGAGAGCTGGATGCCGGTGCCGTGGAGCTCCTCGCGCTCGGCCTCGGTGCGGGGCTCGGGCGCCACCGCGGTGTTCGGCAGCCGGCTCGAGGCCATGGCGGCGACGGTGAAGACCATGGCCGCGAGCCCGATCACCCACTCCGAGCCGCCGAGCTTGAGGAGCACCAGGCCCGGGATCACCGCCACCACGCCGGCGAGCCCGGAGATGAGCGAGAGCTTGGAGTTGGCCTCGACGAGCTCGGCATCGGTGCGGACCGTCGTCGGGACGATGGCGCTCTTGGCGACCTGGTAGCCCTTGCCCAGCACGAGGATGGCGAAGGCCTCGGGGAACAGCAGCAGGCTGTCGAGGTCCCCGACCATGAAGATGCAGATCACCACCCGCAGGGCGGCCGAGCCCATGATCATCCACTTGCGGCCCGCGCGGGCGCGATCGATGGCGGGGCCGATCAGCGGCGAGACCACGGCGAACGGCGCCATGGTGAAGAGGAGGTAGAGGGCGATCCGCCAGCGCGCCGCGGTGGGGTCGATGCTGAAGAACAGCGAGTTGGCGAGGGCCAGCGCGATGAGGGCGTCGCCCGCCACCGAGAACGCGTGGACGCGGGCCAGCCGGGCGAAGGGCGAGCTGATGAACTGGTCCTGAGGGTGATCGGACGAGGGCGGGCGCCGCGGCCGCCAGCGGGGGCCCGCGGGGCTTTCCGGCTCGCTCACGGCGCCAATCGTAGAGGGGGGCACGCTCGACCCCTTTCCCCGCCCGCGAGGCGTGGAACCCGACGTCGCCAGCCGAACCTACTCGCTGCGCAGCGCACCGGCGGGCCTCCGGTGGCCGGCCAGCCAGGCCGCGGGCCCGGCGACGACCAGCGCCACCACCAGGGCGCCCGTAGGGACGCCCAGCACCACGGCCGCCGTCACGAGGGCGTCGCCCTGCACCGCGGAGCTCTCGGCCACCAGCCGCCACAGCGTACGGCCGAGGGCCACGCCGACGGGGAGGCCGATCGCGGCGCCGAGGGCGGTGGCGACGACCGCCATCACCACGACCACCACCCCCGCCTCGGCCGGCGTGTGGCCGAGCACCCGCAGGACGGCGAGGTCCCGGCGCCGGCGCCGCGCCGAGACCCAGAGCGCGTTCGCGACCGCCGCCACCCCGATGACCGCGAGGAAGGCGGTCAGCACCTCGGGGAGGCGGCCGAGCTGGCCCAGGTTGTCGATCTCGGCGGGCGGCGCGGCGTCGGTCAGCTCGTAGTCCTCGCCGTAGCGGGCCCGCACCTCGGCGACCGACCGGCCGGGCGCCACGTCCACGACGATCTCGGTGAAGGGGGCGGTCCCGCCCAGACGCTCGGCCCCGGCGGGCGTGACCAGGGCCTGGTAGCCGAACCCGCCGTTGCCCAGGTCGGGACCGACGCCGATGCCGACCACTCGCAGGCGCTGCGCCGGGCCGGCCAGCACCTCGTCGCCGACGCCGACCCCGAGCGAGTCGGCCAGCTTGGGCTCGAGCACGACCTGGTCCGTGGCCGTGGGCAGGACGCCGTCGCTGATCCACCACGGTGCGTGGCCCCGCAGGTCCTCGTAGGCGCTGACGTAGCGCCGCTGGTCGCCGAGGCGCACCGTCGTCTGGGTGAAGCGGGTCGCCCCCGCCACGTCCGGGTCGTCGGCCACCGCGTCCGCCGCGGCGGCATCGGCGTCGACGATGGCGAAGTCGCCGCCCCACCCGTAGCGCTCAGGGGTGGTGACGAGGCGGTCGAGGCTCGCGGCGAAGACCAGCCCGGCGGCCACCCCCATGACCGCTACGGCCACGCCGGCCATCGCCGAGCGCATCGGCGCGGCGGCCCGGTCGCCGCCGAGCGTGAAGCGCAGCCCGATGGTGGACGGCGTGCCCGCCGGCCAGCGGCCGGTGCGGACCGTCGACGGCGCCCACCGGGCGTGGCGACGGTCACGGCGGGACGTGGCCACCAGGGTGAGGGCCACCACGGCCCCGACGACGAGGGCGGTGAGCAGCGCGCCGGCGGCCAGCACGCCGACGTTCACGGCCCGGCCGGGATGGGGCTCGAGCGAGCGCAACGAGCCGAGCGGCTCGAGGCCGGCGGCGGCGATCCCGCCGACCACCACGAGCACGGCCGCGCCGAGGGCGACCGGCAGCGCCGCGAGCAGGCGGGCGGCCAGCACCTGCCCCGAGGTCACGCCGAGGGCGGCGTGGACCGACTCGGACCGGGTGGCCGCGCCGTGGTAGCGGCTGAAGCCCTGGGCGAGGAGGAACAGGGCCACGAGGGTGGCCACCCCGGCGAACGCCGCGAGGCCGGCGCCGAGCACGCGGGCCGTGGTCTGGACCTCGGCCCGCGCCGCGTCCGGCACCTCGACCTGGAAGACGTCGAACTCCTCGCCGCCCGGGGCCACCGCGAAGTCGTCCGCGAGCGCGTCCACCTGGCGGCGCAGCTCGGGCACCCCGGCGGCACCGCCGGCCAGGCGCAGCAGCACCACCCGCGTGGCGTCGAGGGCGTCGGGGTGGGCGGCGACGAACCCGGGTGAGGTGACGATCGGGGGCACGCCCTCGCTGCCGCCGGCCATCTGGTAGGTGCCGACGAGGCGGAGGTCGACCTGCGGGCCCCCGGGGCGCCCGAAGCCCGAGTCGAAGGACCGGTAGTCCTCCGCGGTCAGGAAGGTGAGCGGGACGGGGTCGCCGAGCCGCACGCCCACCGCGCCCAACTGGTCGGCCATGTCCGCCGCCACCATGGCCTCGTCGGTCGCCTCGGGGTCGGGCGCCCGCCCGCTCACCACGAGGGGACGGAAGAGGCCCGCGGGCGGCGCCTCGTCGGCGCCCACCACGCCGAGGTACACCTTCTCGTCGCGGACCGCCCCCACCCCGACGTCGACGGTCCAGGCCGCCTCCACGCCCGCCAGCCCCTCGAGGGCCCGCACCGCGGGGCCGGGCGGCGAGGCGTTGACGAACACCTGCGCGTCGGCCGGCCGGGTGGCGGCGGCCAGGCGGTCGAAGCTCGTGGTCGTGCGCCGGGCCAGCGCCGCCGCCGAGGTCACCACCCCACCGCCCAGTGCGGCGAGCACGGTGAGTGCGACGAGCGCGGGCCACCGCCGGCGGACCTCGGCCTTGGCGAGCAGCAGGACGGCGCTCATGACCGGGGTCGGGGCAGGGTGGGCTCCAGGGGGGCAGGTCCGGGGGCTACGTCCGGGGGGCGTCGTACTTGTACCCCAAGCCGCGGATCGTGATGATCCGGGTGGGGCTCGACGGGTCCTCCTCCACCTTGGCGCGGAGCCGCTTGACGTGCACATCGAGGGTCTTGGTGTCGCCGACGTAGTCGTGGCCCCACACCCGGTCGATGAGCACGTCGCGGGTGAGCACCCGGCCCGCGTTGTCGAGCAGCAGGGCCAGCAGCTCGAACTCCTTCAGCGGCAGGTTGACCGGCTCGCCGCGGATCGTGACCTCGTGGCGGTCGGGGTCGAGCACGACGTCGCCGACGGCCAGCGCCTCGCCCGAGCGCTCGGCGGGCAGGGCGTCCGCCGGGGCGCGGCGCAGCACGGCCCGCATGCGGGCCACGAGCTCACGGAGCCGGTACGGCTTGGTGACGTAGTCGTCGGCGCCGACCTCGAGGCCGACGACCGTGTCGATCTCGGCGCCCTTGGCCGTCACCATGATGATGGGCACCTTCGAGCGGGAGCGCAGCTCCCGGCAGACGTCGATGCCGGACACCTTGGGCAACATGACGTCGAGCAGCACGAGGTCGGGCGCCACCGCGTCGAAGACGTCCAGGGCCTCGGCGCCGTCCTTGGCGACCTGGACGCGGAAGCCTTCGCGCTTGAGGCCGACGGTCAGGGCGTCGACGAACGAGTCCTCGTCCTCGACGATGAGCACGGTGGGGGTGGCGACGGTCATCAGCGGGTGGCCCCCTGGGGCTCGGTGGCGGCGCCGGCGCCGGGGCCCTCGGCCCGTGGCGGCCGAACGGGGCCCGCGGGGAGGCGGAGGGTGAAGGTGGCGCCCTCGCCCTCGCGGGAGTCGACGAGCACCTCGCCGCCGTGGTTGCCGGCGACGTGACGGACGATGGCGAGGCCCAGCCCGGTGCCCCCGGTGTCGCGGCTGCGACCGCGGTCGACCCGGTAGAAGCGCTCGAAGATGCGCTCCTGGTCCCGGGCCGGGATGCCGGGGCCCTCGTCCACGACCGAGCAGGTGACCCAGCCGCCGTCGAGCCGGCCGACCACGTCGACCCGACCTCCGGCGTCGGAGTACTTCACCGCGTTGTCGACCAGGTTGAACAGCGCCGAGGCGAGCTGGCGGGGGTCGCCGACGACGGCGAGCCCCTCGGGGACGTCCGCCTCCAGGACGACGTCGCGGGCCGCCGCGGCGGGCGCGGCACGCGCCACGACCTCCCGGACCAGCGGGGCGACGGCCACGGGCACGCGCCCGGCGCCCTGGTCGGCCTCGATGCTGCTGAGCGCGAGCAGGTCGTCGATGGTCTCGCCCACCCGGGACGCCTCGTCGAGCATCCGTCGGGCCAGGCGGTCCCGGTCCTCGGCCTCGTCCGCGTCGAGCAGGGTCTCGGCGAGCAGCTGGAGGGCGCCGACCGGCGTCTTCAGCTCGTGGCTGATGTTGGCGACGAAGTCCCGCCGGATGTTCTCGAGGCGCCGGCGCTCGGAGACGTCCTCGATCACCGCGAGACCACCGGTCGTCGCGCCGTCCTCGGTCAGGGGCAGGGGGTAGGCGTCGAGCTGCACGACCCGGCGGGGCGGGCCGTAGAGCTCCACCTCGGTCGCCGTGGCGGTCCCCGCCACGGCCGCCTCCAGCAGCTCCGTGACCGCGGCCGACACCAGCGCGTCGCCGTGCCGGGCGCCGGCCAGGGCGGCCCCGACCGCGTTCTGGAACACGATGGCGCCCTGGGCGTCGCAGATCACCACCCCCTGGGGGATGGCGTCGATGGCGCGCACCAGGCGGGCGGCGGTGACCGCCTCCTCCCGGGCGTCGGCGGCCGCGGCGATGGCCTCGTCGAGCTCGTCGAGGTGGACCGGCAGCGAGCCCCCCACGGTCGGCGAGCGCCCTTCCAGCCGGCCCACGGCCCGCGCCACGCGTCGGGCCGCGTGGTGCTCGCGTCGCAGCAGCGCCCCCACGGTCGCGACGCCGGCCACGACCACCGCGACGAGGGCCGGGACCATCAGGCCGTCCGGGCCGGGAGCGTGCGCGCCAGGTGGGCGACGACGTCCTCGTCGTGGTGGTCCCGACCCATCGCCGGTACCGGGGGGCCGTCGGCGCCGACGGCGCGGATGCCCACGAGCTCGGTGACCGCCGCGTACCCGGCGAGCACCAGGGCGGTGTCGGACTCCGGCGGGAGGACCTCGCCGGTCTCGCGCAGCTCCATCTGGAGGCGGCCGGTCCCGCCGGCCCCGCCCCTCGGCAGGTCGGCGTCCGCGATGGCGGCGCGCACGGTGCCGAACGGGGCCAAGCCCGCCCAGCGGACCCCCGCCAGCCCGTCGAGCGGGCGGTCGGGCACGTTCAGGTTCAACACGGTGCGGGTCGGCGCGTCGGCGAGCCAGGCGAGGGCGTCGACCGCGAGGGTCGTGGCGGTCTCCCATCGCACGGGGTCGCCCGGCTCGATGCTGACCGCGAGGGCCGAGACCCCGAAGTTGGCAGCGGTGAGCGCGGCACCGACGGTGCCGGAGTGCAACGTGGCCCGGCCGGTGTTGGCCCCCGGGTTGACGCCCGAGACCACGAGGTCGGGCAGCTCGCCGAAGCCGCCGAGCCGAGCGGTCAGGACCGCGAGCGCGGGCGGTCCGTCCACGCCGTACGCCGGCACGCCCTCGAGGCCCGGGAGCTCGTGGGCCTCGACGTCGATGTGCTCGTCCACGTGCAGCCGACCGAGGGCGGCGCCGCTGCCGCTCATGTCGCTCCGGGGGGCGGCGACGACCACGTCGTGGCCGGCCGCCACCACCGCCCTGGCCAGGTGCTGGATGCCCGGGGCGCCGACGCCGTCGTCGTTGGTGACGAGGACGCGCATCAGCCGGCGTCGCCCTCGACGGTCACGTCACCGGGCGCCGCGGCCGACGGGGCCGCGGGCGCCGAGCCGTCGGCGCCGGGCCCGTCCGCCTCGTCGGCGGCCTCCTCGTCCGCCTCGTCCCGCGCCTTGGCGCGCGCGGCGCCGGCCTGCTCGGGCAGCCAGCCGGTGACCATGTACCGCACGCGCTCGCCCATGTTCACGGCGTGGTCCCCGATGCGCTCGTAGTACCGGCCGATGAGGGCGAGCTGTACCGCGGCCTGCAGGTCGATCGTCGTCGACGAGTGCGACTCGAAGATGGCCTGGATGTAGTCCTTGTGCAGCGTGTCGAGGCGGTCGTCCATGTCGTCGAGGGCCGCGGCCAGGCCGGCGTCGCGCTCGACGTAGGCGTCCACCGCGAGCTTGAAGAGGCGCTGCGCCTCGTCGCTCATCCGCTGGATCAGGCCGCGCACCCGGGGGTCGTACTCGACGCCGTAGATGCGCCGGGCCCCCTTCATGACGTTGACCACGAGGTCGCCCGAGCGCTCGATCTCCGAGGTCAGGCGCAGCGCGGTGACGATGGCCCGGAGGTCGCCGGCCATCGGCTGCTGGAGGGCGAGGAGCTGGTAGCACCGCTCCTCCACCTCCAGGGAGATGGCGTCGAGCACGTCGTCGCCGTCGAGGAGCCGCTGGGCCTCCTGGAGGTTGTTCGTCAGGAGCGCCTCGGTGCCCCTCGGGATGATCTCGGTGACCATCGCCGCCAGGCGGACGATGTCGTTCTGGACCTCGTCGAGCTCCTGGTGGAAGGTCTTGCGGATGTTCTCGGGCATGGTCACCTCACCTCGGCCACGAGGTGGTCGGGATCACCGGTGAGCAGGTAACGGAGGCGGGCCCCGATGACGCTGGCGTGGTCGGCGATGCGGTCGAAGGCCTGGCCGGCCGTGGTGGTGGCCAGGGCGAGGGGCACGGCGTCGGGCCGGTCCAACGCGCAGAGCTCCGCGGTGAGGCGGTCGCGGTGGACGCTCATCGACGCCGAGCCGCCGGCGAGCTCGACGGCGGTGCCGAGGTCGTCGGTGGCCCAGGCCGCCAGGGCGGCGCGGTAGCGGGCGGTCGCCTCGTCGGCCATGCCCATCAGGATGTCGTACGTGGAGGGGTTCGAGGCGATCAACGTCTGTTCGGGGGCCAGCTTGAGCACCCGCAGGGCGAGGTCACCCACCCGCTCGAGCTCGCCGAGCACCCGGATCACCGACACCACGAGGCGCAGGTCGGAGGCCACCGGCTGCTCCCGCCGGAGCAGGTCGTAGCAGCGCTCGGTGAGCGAGAGGTTCATGGCGTCGATCTCGTCGTCGGCGGCGATGCCCCGGGCCGCGAGGCGACGGTCGCCGGTGGCGAGCACCTCGCGCATCCGCTCCAGGTTCTGGTCCACCCGCACGCCCATGACCTCGACCTGCAGGCGCAGTTGCTCGAGCTCACCGGTGTAGGTGGCGCGCACGGCCGGCCGCCCTACCCGAAGCGCCCGGTGACGTAGTTCTCGGTGCGCTCGTCGCCGGGGTTGGAGAAGATCTTCTCGGTGGCGTCGAACTCCACCAGGATCCCGGTCCGGGTGTCGCTCACCTCGCTCACCTCGGTGGTGAAGAAGGCGGTCTTGTCGCTCACCCGGGCGGCCTGCTGCATGTTGTGGGTGACGATCACGATCGTGTACTCGGCCTTGATCTCGTCCATCAGGTCCTCGATGCGGGCCGTGGCGATCGGGTCGAGCGCCGAGCAGGGCTCGTCCATCAGGATCACCTCGGGGTCGACCGCGAGGGCGCGGGCGATGCAGAGGCGCTGCTGCTGGCCGCCGGAGAGCCCCATGGCCGAGTCCTTCAGGCGGTTCTTGACCTCGTCCCAGAGACCCGCCCGCTGCAGCGAGCGCTCGACGATCTCGTCCATGTCGCCCTTGATCCCAACGATCTTGGGGCCGTAGGCGATGTTGTCGTAGATCGACTTCGGGAACGGGTTCGGCTTCTGGAACACCATGCCGATGCGGCGGCGCACCTCGACGGGGTTCACGTCGGGGTCGTAGAGGTTCACCCCGTGGTAGCTGATCCTGCCCTCGACCCGGGCGATGTCGACCAGGTCGTTCATGCGGTTGAAGCACCGCAGCACGGTGGTCTTGCCGCAGCCCGAGGGCCCGATGAAGGCGGTGACCTCGTTGGCCCGCACCTGGAGCGACACGTCGCGCACGGCGCGGTACTCCCCGTAGTAGACGCAGAGCCCGTCCACGTCGAACACGGGCGGGTGCTCGGGCCCGTCGGGGGGGCTCGCGACCGCCGGGGTGGCGACCGGGACGGCGGGCCGGGCCCGCGCCTCGGGGTCGGCAGTGACGTCCGACATGGTCATCTCCGCTTCTTCTCGTAGTGGTTGCGCAGCAGGATCGCTGCGGTGTTGGCGATGAGGACGACGACGAGCAGCACGGCGATGGCCGCCGCGGTGAGGGCACGGAACCCGGCGTCGGGTCGGCCGGCCCAGGTCGTGATGACGATGGGCATCGCCGTGAACTTCTCGGTGAGCTGGGAGACGTCCAGCATCCCGGAGTCGCTGGCGAGCCGGCCGGTGACCGCGCCGACGAGGATCAGCGGGGCGGCCTCCCCCAGCGCGCGGGCGAGGGCCAGCACGGTGCCGGTCAGGATCCCGGGGGCCGCGTACGGGAGCACGTGGCTGCGGATGACCTCCCACCGGGTGGCCCCCACGCCGTAGCCCGCCTCACGGATGGCGTCGGGCACGGCCCGGATGGCCTCGGCCGAGGTGATGATCACGATGGGCAGGACGAGCACCGCCAGCGTGACGCCGGCGGCCATGGTCGAGCGGCCACCGGTGAGGAAGCCGGCGGTCTTGACGAAGATCGCGAAGCCGAGGATGCCGTAGACCACCGAGGGCACACCCGCCAGGTTGCGGATGTTGAGCTCGATGAAGCGGCTGAACCGGCTCTTGGTCGCGTACTCCTCGAGGTAGATGGCCGCGCCGATCCCGATGGGGAAGGCGATCACCACGACGTAGTAGGCGATCCAGAACGAGCCCCGCAGGCCCTGGAACACCCCCGCCTCCTCGGGCTGGGCCCGCAGGCCGGCGGAGAGGAACGACCCGAGGCGGCTCGTCAGGACGTCCCATCCGCCGGTGATCACGTCCACCAGCAGGACCACGAGGATGAAGATCGCGAACAGCAGGGCGGACAGGACGAGGCCCTTGAAGACCATCCCCCAGGCGTCGCGCTTGTTGCCCGTGATGCGGGCGCGGACGAGCTCCGTGGTGGTCGGGATGCGGCTGCGGCGAGTCGCCTGGTCGGCGGTGGTGACGGTGGTGGCCACGGGGTCCCCTAGTAGCGGTGGCGCACGCGGCGCACGAAGCGTCCGGCCCCGATGTTCAGGACGAAGGTGATCAGGAACAGGACCAGGCCCACGAAGAACAGGCTCTGGAAGGTGAGGCCGGCGCCGCGCACCGAGTCCGTGCCGGACGCCACCGAGGCCATGGCCGCGGTCATGGTCTGGCCCGGCCCGAGCGGGTCGGTGGTGAAGAGCGAGCCGCCGCCGGCGCCGGCGGCGATGAACACCACCATGGTCTCGCCCATGGCCCGGGAGATGCCGAGGATGAACGCCGCGACCAGGCCCGACACCGCGCCGGGCAGGACGATGCGGACGGTGGTGGTCGCCTTGCGGGCGCCCATGCCCGCCGAGGCCTCCCGGAGCGAGTCGGGCACGGAGCGCAGGGCGTCCTCGGAGACCGAGGCGATGAGCGGGATGGTCAGGATCCCCACGCCGAGGCCGGCGGCGGCGAGGTTCGACTGGGTCGCCCCGGAGAAGAACCGCTGGATGATCTCGGGCGAGATGAAGGTGAGGGCGAAGAAGCCGAGGACCACGCTCGGGATGCCGGCGAGGATCTCGAGGGCGGGCTTGAGCAGGCGTCGTACCCGCGGCGGTGCGTACTCGGACAGGTAGATCGCCGAGGCGAGGCCCACCGGGATGGCCACCACCATCGCCACCACGGTGACGATGAGGGTGCCCACGAAGATGGTCTTGAGGTCGTAGAGGCCCCGCCGGGGGAACCACCCGGTGCTCCACACGGTGGCCCACTCGACCTGGCTCATGAAGGTCCAGGCCTCCCGCACCAGCGAGAACACGATGAGGGCGCTGATCACGAGCGAGACCGCGGCGGCCATGGCCAGGAGCACCCGGACGATCCGCTCGGTGCGCATCCGGCGGGGGTCGCCCCGCAGGTCCTCGATGGTGATGGACGAGGTCACGAGCCCTCCGGATCGACCCAGGTGCCGGTGCGGCGCTCCGACCAGGCGGTGGCCGCCTCGGCGAGGCGGTCGTCCGGCAGGGCCACGTAGCCGACCTCCTCGACCGCCGAGAGCCCGCCTCGGAGGTAGTAGTCGACGAAGTGGTCGACCTCGGGACGCTCGGCGCTGTTCTTGTTCACGTAGAGGTAGAGCGTGCGCGAGAGCGGGTAGGTGCCGTCGCCGATGGTCTCGCTCGAGGGGGCGACGCAGCCGTCACCGCCGTCGATGGCCACCTCGCGGACGAGATCGCCGGCCTGCTCGGCGAACGCGAACCCCACCCAGCCGAGCGAGCTGTCGCTGCCCTCGAGGGCGGTGAGGATGGCGTTGTCGTCCGACTGGGAGCTGTAGTCCGGGCGGGTCGTCTCGACCTGGTCCTCGGTGACGGCCCCGGTCTCCAGGCGGTCCTCGGCGATGCCCTTGAGGGCCAGCTCCACGAAGCTGTCGTAGGTGCCGGACTCCTCGCCGGGCCCGGTGATGTCCAGGCGGGTGTCGGGGAAGGTGGTGGACGAGCCGAGCTCGGCGGCCAGCCCCTGCGCGTCCGACCAGTCGGCGGTGCCCTCGGCCTCGGGCCCGATCAGGGCGTACAGGTCGGCGAAGCTCAGGCACTCGACCGACGCGTTCGCTGCGCTGGTGAGCACGGACAGGCCGTCGATGGCGATCGGGATCTCGATGAACTCGACGCCGTTGGCCGCGCACGCGTCGATCTCCTCGGCCTCGATCGGGCGGGAGGCGTCGTTGATGTCGGCCTCGCCGTCGCAGAAGAGCTGGAAGCCGTCACCGGTTCCCGGGCCGTCGACGTCCACCTCGGAGCCGGGTGACACGTCGGCGAAGCGCTCTGCCACGGCGATCGAGATCGGCTCCACCGTCGACGAGCCGGTCACCGTCACGGGGCCGGTGGTCGCGCCCGCGTCCTGGGAGCGGCGGGAGCTGGCGCCGGCGTCGGTGTCGCCCGACTGGAGCACGCCGATCACGAGCGGCAGGTAGATCAGGGCCAGGAGGGGCCACACCAGGTACCGGCGCTTCACACCGCGGCCTCGGTCGCCCATCGCACGGGCCCGACGCTACGGACGGTCGGTGTCGCTCGGGAGTGGCCGAGGTGAACGCCAGGTGAACGACGCGCGAACCCTGGGGAGCAGCGCGCTCGCGGTCGCCGCCCACCCGGCGTTCCTCGGGCTCGGCGTGTTCCCGGACGCGGCCCGGCCCCTCGCCGGCGGCCGGGAAGGCCGACCGGGAGGGGCCGGGTCTGGGGAGAGCGCTGGTGGGATCAGCCGCCGGAGGCGAGGCTGCCGGTCTCGCGGCTGTCCCAGGTGGCCTGGGCGTCGGCCAGGCGGGCGTCCGGGATGGCCACGTAGCCCGTCTCGGTCACGGCGCCGATGCCGTCGCCGAGGTAGTAGTCGACGTACGCGGCGACCGCCGGGTTGTCCTCGGCCGTGGCGGCGTTGACGTAGATGTACAGCGACCGCGAGAGCGGGTACGACCCGTCGGCGATGGTCTCGGTGCTGGGCTCGACGCAGCCGTCGCCGCCGTCCACCGCGACCTCCTTGACCTGGTCGCCGGCCTCCTCGGCGAAGGCGAACCCGACCCAGCCGAGCGAGCTGTCGCTGCCCTCGATGCCGGTGAGGATGGCGTTGTCGTCGGCCTGGCTCGTGTAGTCCGGGCGGGTCGTCTCGGCCTGGTCCTCGGTGATGTCGCCGGACTCGACCCGGCTCTCGGCGATGCCCTTCAGCGCCAGCTCGATGAAGCTGTCGTAGGTGCCGGACTCCTCACCGGGGGCGGTGATGTCGAGCGGGGCGTCGGGGAAGGTCGTGCTCGAGCCGAGGTCGGTGGCGAGCTGCTGGGCGTCGGCCCACGACTCGAAGCCCTCGGCCTCGGGGCCGACCAGCGCGTAGAGGTCGGCGAACGTCAGGCAGTCGATCGACTCGTTCGCCGGGTTGGTCATGACCGAGATGCCGTCGATGCCGACCTCGAGCTCGATGAACTCGACGCCGTTGTCGGCGCAGGCCTGGATCTCCTCGGCCTCGATCGGACGGGAGGCGTCGCTGATGTCGGTCTCGCCGTTGCAGAACAGCTCGAAGCCGTCGCCGGTGCCCGGGCCGTCCACGTTGACGGCGACCTCGGGCGCGACCTCGGCGAACGACTCCGCGACGGCGGTCGAGATCGGCTCGACCGTGGACGAACCGGAGATCACGACCTCGCCGGAGACGTCGGCGGCCGAGCCGCCCTCGTCCGAGCCGGCCGCGGTGGTGTCGGTGGCGGCGGTGTCCCCGCCGTCGTCGTCGCTACTGCACGCCGCGGTGGCGAGCCCCAGCACGGCCAGGATGGCCAACAGCCACACGAGGTGGCGCTTCTTGGTGAACACATGCCCTCCTTCGGGCGTCATGGCCGTCTTCGACGACGGCCGTCGACGAGGACGGTAGGAAGGCCGGGTGTCGCCCATCCGTGGGTGGGGTGAACCGGCGGTGAACGGCGGCTGGCCGTTCGGCACGCCCGCCGGGCGCCGTGGTCAGGCGACGGTGACGGCGGCGGTGCGCTCCACCGTGCCGCCGGGCCCGGTCGCGACCAGGCGGTAGGTGTACGTGCCGGGGGCGGCCCGGCAGACGCTCGAGACCACCGTGCCGGGGCACACACCCTGGCTACCCGACGGCGAGGCGGCGGACAGGCCCGGGCCCGACACCGACACGCTCGTCGCGCCCGTGGTCGTCCAGGACACCACCACCTGGCCGTTGGGGTGGACGGTCGTGACCCGCGACGGCGACACCGACAGGCTCGCGGTGGTGGGCGCCGGCGGGGGCACCGTCACCACCACCGGGTCCTGTGGCGCGGGCGCCGGCGGGGTGGCCCCGGGATCGGAGTCGGTCACCGCGCCGTCGGCATCCGACCCCGTCCCCACACCGGTCGGGGGCGTGGTGGTCGAGGTCGTCGACAACACCATCCCGCCCTCGGCGAGGGTGGTGGTCGTCGTCGGGACGGGGGCGTCGGCCTCGATCTCGGCGGCGTCCTCGATGCCGAGCAGGCCCCCGTCGCCGAGGGTCTCGGCGCCGACCACCAGCGAGGCGACGACGGCGAGGGCGGCCAGGGCGCCGAGGGCCACGGTCCGGCGCCGGCGACGGGTCTTGCGGCGCCCGTGGCCCGTGCCCCCGCTCCCCCCGCCGTCACCCGGGCCCGACGCGCCGCCGCCGCCACCGACCGCGCTCGAGCCCGACATCGGCACGCCGGCGCCGGCCAAGGCCGCCGCGGCCTGCTGCTTGACCGCCAGGCCCACCACGGGGATGGGCAGGGCGGCGAAGAGCTTGGCCGGGTCGAGGCGCAGGTCTCGCCGGCGGGTGCAGGCGTCGCAGCGCGACGCGTGGCGGTCCGTGAGGCGCACCGCCCGGTCGTCGAAGGCCGCGACCCCCTCGGCCGCCAGCTCGGCGCGCAGCGAGGCGCAGCGCGGCCGACCGCCCTGCCAGAGCACGCGGCACCCGACCGCGGTGGCCAGGCGCGCGCGCATGCGGTGGACGAGCTGGTTGGCGGCGTTGCGGTTGATGCCGAGGACCTCGCCGATCTCGGCGGGCTCCAGGCCGTGGCGCAGGTGGAGGTCGAGAGCGGTGAGGTCGCGCTCGCCCAGCGCCGCGGCCGCGCCCCAGACCAGCTCCTGCACCTCGTGGTCGGCGGCCAGCAGGGCCGGGTCGGTGCCCGTGGCGATGCGGTCGGCCGTGGCCCGCTCGTCGCTCACCTCGGCCACCGCCTCGGTGCGGCGGTGGCCCGCCGAGCGCACCACGTCGAGGGCCCGGTTGCGGGCGATGCGCAGCAGCCAACCGCCGAACGACGCCGGGTCGTCCAGGCCGTCGAGGCGCTGCCACGCGGCGAGGAAGGCGTCCTGGGCGACATCCGCCGCGAGCGCGTCGTCACGGGTGAGGCGCCGGGCCAGGTCGTGGACCCGGTCGAACCACCGGTCGTAGAGGCGCCCGAACGCGTCGGGGTCACCGCCGCGCAGGGCGAGGACGAGGCGCTCGTCCTCGGTGCGGTCGGCCGCCCGGGCCTCGTGCTTCGGGCCGTCGTCGCCTGGGTCTGCCATGGGGATCTCCTCATCATGCTCCCGTTCCCTTCCTGGGTCACCGGGCCTGACGGGACGGGGCTGTCGACGCTTACGCGAGGGGGCGTCGGCGGCCCTCCGGGAATTCTCCCGCCGAGGGTGTAAGCGCGCCGGGGGGTGCCCCGTCAGGCCGTCCGTACGAGCCGGAACCGCCGGTTCGACGAGCCAAGGAGCACCGACATGACCAGCACCCTCACCTCCCCCTTCACCAGCACCCTCACCACCACCCTCCGCCGCCTCGCCCTCGTGGGCGCCCTCGGCGCCGGCCTGCTCGGCGTGGCCGCCCCGGCGGGCGCCGACCCCGTCCCCGCCGGCCCCGGCGACATCACCGCCTGCCCGCCCCACGTCGACTGCGGCGGCCAGGACCTCCCGGACGGCCCCGACGACTTCACCGCCCCCGAGCCGGGCCCGACCGACCCCTTCGACGGTCCCGACGACGTCACCGCCCCCGAGCCCGGCCCGACCGACCCGGGTGACGGCGGCGGCGTCGACCTGCCGGACGCCCCCGTCGGCGACGTGGTCGTGGCCAACCCGACCTTCACCGGCTGATCGCCGGACGCACCGCCCGATGACCGCACCCCCGCCGGGCCGGCCCCTCGCCGGCCCGGCGGCCCGAGCCCCGGAGCCCGCCATGACCCGCACCCCCACCGTCTCCCCCGCCCCGTCCCCCACCGCCCGTCGGGGCCTCGGCTCGCGCCGCCGGTGCCGCCCGCTGGCCGCCGCCGCCCTGGGCCTCGCGCTGCTCGCCGGCTGCGCCGCCGGCGGCCGGGCCGACCCCGCCGACCGGGCGGACGCGCCGACGACGACCGTCGCGGACCCGTCGGCCCCGAGCCCGGCCCCGGCGCCCACCACCACGACGGTGCCGCCCGCACCCGAGGCCGCGGTCCGCATCGCCCGGGCCGACGGCGCCCTCACCGTGCGGGCCGAGCCCGACGGCGCCGCCCCCGTGGTCACCGAGCTGCCCGCCACCACGGTGTTCGGCTCGCCCCGCGCCCTGCTCGTCGTCGACGACGCCGGCGAGTGGGTCGAGGTCCAGGTGCCCCAACGGCCCAACGGTGGCACCGGCTGGATCGAGCGCGACGCCGTCGAGCTCGTGGCCGGCGCCTACGAGGTGACGGTCCGCCGCGCCGACCACCGCCTCTCGGTGACCGACGCCGAGACCGGCGCCGTGGTCCTCGAGACGCCGGTGGCGGTGGGCGCGCCCGACGCCCCCACGCCCACGGGCACCTTCGCGGTCGTCGACCGGCTCCAGACCCCCGACCCCGGCGGCGCCTACGGGCCCTTCGCGCTGGGCCTCGGCGGGTTCTCCGAGACGCTGTCGGAGTTCGGCGGCGGCAACGGTCAGATCGCCATCCACGGCACCGACGACCCGACCAGCATCGGCCGCGACGTGTCCCACGGCTGCATCCGGGTCCCGAACGAGGTCGTCCTGCAGCTCGCCGACCTCCTGCCCCTGGGGACCCCGGTGACGATCACCTGAGCCGTCCGCCTAGCCGGCCGTGACCCGGCCGGCGGGGCGGCGGGTGGGACGAGGCGGGTTCAGCCCAGGAGGTGGCGGGCGAGGAACCAGACCGCGAACGCCACGAGCAGCACCCCGAAGGCGGTGCGCAGGCGGTCGACCGGCAGGCCCCGGACCACCCGGGGGCCGAGGGCCGCGCCGGGGATGAACCCGATGGCGAAGGCGCCGGCGACCGACCAGACGATGTCCCCCACCACGATGTGGGTGATCAGGGTCGGCACGGTGAGGACCGCGGCGACCACCAGGCTGGTCCCGGTGGCCTCGGTCATCTCGAAGCCGAGCAGCACGAGGAAGAGCGGCACGAGCAGGAAGCCACCGCCGTTGGCGAGCAGGCCCGCCGTGAAGCCGACGAGCACCGCCAGGCCGACGACGAGGGGCGCGTTGTCCCGGCGCTCGGCGGCCCGGGCGGCCGAGGCCGGCGAGACCGGGCGCAGGATGCGCAGGCCGACCACGACGAGGATGACGCCCGACGCCACGATGAGGGGCCCGCCGCCGACCCAGCGACTGGCGAGCGAGCCGAACACCGCCGCGGGGGCGCCGCCGAGCAGGGCCCATCGGGCCACGGTCCAGTCGACCCGCTCGTCCCGCGAGTACTGCAGGGCGCCGATGGCGGAGCCCGGCAGCATGGCCGCCAGGGGGGCGGTCACCGCGGCCAGCCCGGGGACGCCGATCACCGCGAGCACGGGGGTGGCGAACGCCGAGCCCACCCCGAACATCCCGTACAGCACGCCCACGGCGAGGCCGGCGACGAGGATCTCGGGGAGCAGGTCGGTCACGGGTCCAGCAGACCACCGGCCTGTCATCGATACAACCACCACATGAGCATGGAACCCATAGGCTCTGCCTATATGGAGTTCCACCAGCTCGCCGCCGTGGTCGCCGTCGCCGAGCACGGGGGCTTCAGCGCGGCCGCCGCCGCCCTCGGCCTCTCCCAGCCCTCGGTGTCCCAGGCGGTGCGCGCCCTCGAGCGCGAGCTCGGCACCCCGCTGTTCGATCGTGGGCCGGGGGGGACGCGTCCGTCCGCGGCCGGCGAGGCCCTCCTCGGGCCGGCCCGCCAGGCGCTCCACGACCGGGACCTGGCCCGCGACGCGGTGGCGGAGGTGGCCGGTCTGCTGGCGGGCACGCTCGACCTCGGCTGCATCCCCACCGTGGCCGCCGACCTCGTGACCCCGGTCGTCGGGGCGCTGCGCCGGCGCCACCCGGGCGTGACCATCCGCATCGGCGAGCCCGCCCCGGAGGAGACCATCGCCGAGCTCGTCCGCGATGGGCGGTGGGAGGTCGGGTTCGGGGTCGTCCCCGTCGACGACCCCACCCTGGTGACCGTCACCCTCGGCCGCCAGGACCTCGTGGCGGTGCTGTCCCGGGGCCACGCCGCCTCGCACGCGAGCGACGGGCGCATCTCGGTCGGCGCCCTGGCCGACCTGCCCCTCGTGACCGCGCCGCCCACCACCGCCTCGTACCGCCAACTGGAGGAGGCGCTGGCGACCCGGGGGCGCACGCTCCACCCCGCGGTGGCGACCATCCACCGCGACACCATCGTTCCGCTGGTCCGGGCCGGCGCCGGTGCCGCGGTGGTGCCCCGGCTCGTGGCCGAGAGCGGCCCGTCCGCGGGGGTCGCCGTCGTGGAGATCGACCCGCCCATCCGCCGCCGCGTGGGCCTCGTGCACCGCGACGGGGTGCTGTCGCCCGCGGCCCGGGCCTGTGTCGACCTGGCCCGCGAGCTGCTCGGCTGAGGCGGGAGGGCCTCAGCCCACCTCGACGGGGTCGCCCTCCGGGCGCTCGACGGCCACGCCGTTGGCCTCGGCCCACGCCGCGGTGAAGGCCATGCGCTCGGCGGCCGGCGGGTGCGTCGCCTGGAGGCGGCGCAACAGGCTCGGGTCGAGGTCGGCCAGGTTCTTGACGTGGAGGCGCCGCTGCATGTCGAGCATGACCTGGGGCTCCTGCAGCAACTCGAGGGCCTCGAGGTCGGCCTGGCGCTCGAACGCACGGGACACCCACCCGGAGACCAGGCCGGTGACGAGGAAGCCGGCCTGCACGCCGAACAGCAGGATCGGCAGGGCGGCCGGGTTGCCGATGGCGGGAACCGCGCCGTCGGTGGCGATGCCGGCCTGCTGGAACAGCCAGTCCCAGCTCGACAGCACCTTCAGGAACCCGAAGACGAAGAACGACAGCACCGCGGCGAGGGGGATCTGGCGACGCAGGTGGTGGAGGCGCCAGTGGCCGATCTCGTGGGCCACGACCTGCTCGACGACCGGTGCGGGGTGGTCGAGGAGCGTGTCGAAGAGCACGACCCGGCGGGTGGCCCCGAGGCCGGCGACGTAGGCATTGTCCCGGCGGGAGCGCTTGCTCTCGTCGGCCACGAAGGCCCCGCTGATGTCGACGCCGGCCCGGCCCGCAACGGCGTCGATCCGCTGGGACAGCTCGCCCTCCTCCAGCGGCGTGAACTTGTTGAAGATCGGGGCGATCACGATCGGGAAGAGGAACCCGATCCCGATGCTGAACACGAGCACCAGCAGCCAGCCGAGCAGCCACCAGTGCTCCGTGGTGCGGATCACCCAGTAGAGCGGCACCAGCAGCACGGTGTTCATCACGAGACCGAGCACCAGGCTCTTGACCTGGTCCCCCACGAAGCCCTTGGTGGTCTGGGTGGAGAGGCCCCACTCCCTGTCGTGCTTGAGGTCGACCCAGGCGTCGAGGGCCGGGTTGTAGAGCAGCGAGACCAGCTCGAGCGCGACGACCATCACGAACAGCTGGGCCACCCAGTTGGTGACGTCGAGGGCGTCGAGGAGCTTCGGGCCCACGTCGGCGAACACGAACACCACGAGGACCAGCGCGGTGAGCGAGCCCCGGAGCACCCGGAGCTTGGCCAGTGGGCGCTGGTAGTCCCGCGCCCGCTGGAGCTCGTCGCCCGAGAACCAGTCGGCGGGGTCGTTGGCCATGGGCCGGTAGGTCGCCAGCGCCGCGCCGGCGGTGGGCACCGCGAGGGCCGGCTCGGGCGCGACCCACGGCGCGGCGGCGCCCTCGGGCGACGGCGGGGTGTCGGGCGCGGCGGCGTGCTCGGGCAGCGGAGGCTCCTCGGTGGTGGCGACGGTCTCGGTCGCGGTCTCGACCGTCTCGGTGGTCTCGACCATCTCGGTGGTCGAGACGGCGGCGGTCGCGGCCCGCCGACCGGCCACGAAGGTGGCCAGGACGTCGGCGTCGTAGGGGTAGCTGAGCAGCCCGGTGGCCACGTCGGGTGCGAGCCAGCGCACCTCGTCGACCTCGCGGTTGGGGGTGAACGTGCCCTGCGGCTCGGTCATCTCGAAGTAGTGGACGATCTTGTCCCGGCCCTTGGCGTCGAGGTAGCGGGTGGTGCCGATCTCGGCGCCGAGCACGCCGGTGAGGCCGGTCTCCTCCTCGACCTCGCGCCGGGCGCAGGTCTCGTCGTCCTCGCCCGGCTCGTGCTTGCCCTTGGGCAGCGACCAGTCGTCGTACTTGGGCCGGTGCACGACGAGCACCTCGAGGTCGTCCGGCCCGGCCGCGCCACCGGCGTCACCGGCAGGTCGCCACACGACGCAGCCCGCCGCGGTGACCTGGGGGCGCGCGTCGTCGGCCCCGGGGCCCTTCGCGCTCACGACGGCAGCTCGCGCCGGCCGACGCGGTCGACCGCCAACTCCTGGAGGCGGTCCTGGAGATTGCGCACCCCACCGGCGGGCGGGCGGGTCCAGCGGCCGTCGGGGCCGAGGGTCCACGCCAGGCGGTCGTCGGTGAGGGCCAGGTGCAGCACCTCCTCCAGGCGAGCCTGGAGCGAGGGGTCGAGCACCGGCACGAGCGCCTCGACCCGACGGTCGAGGTTGCGGGGCATGAGGTCGGCCGAGCCCATGTAGTGGCGGGGCCGCGAGGGCCCGGCGCCGTTGGCGAAGCGGTAGATGCGGGAGTGCTCGAGGTAGCGCCCCACGATCGAGCGCACCCGGATGTTCTCGGAGAGGCCCGGCACCCCGGGCACGAGGCAGCAGATGCCCCGCACGATCAGGTCGATCTGCACCCCGGCCTGCGAGGCCTCGTAGAGCAGGTCGATCATGTCGGCGTCGGCGAGGCTGTTGAGCTTGAACACGATCCGGCCGCCGCCCGGCGCGGCCATCTCGTTGCGGATCAGGTCGCCGATGCCGCTGCGCAGCGCGGTCGGCGCCACCAGCAGGCGGTGGTACTGGACGTTGCGGCCGTACCCCGTCAGGAAGTTGAACAGCTGGGTGAGGTCGGAGCCGAGCTGCGGGTCGGCGCTGAGCAGGCCGAGGTCCTCGTAGAGGCGGGCGGTCTTCGAGTTGTAGTTGCCGGTGCCGACGTGGCAGTACCGGTGCATCCCGTCGGCCTCCTCGCGCACGACGAGGGCGGTCTTGGTGTGGATCTTCAGCCCCACGAGGCCGTAGACGACGTGGACGCCCGCCTCCTCGAGCCGCTTGGCCCACACGATGTTGGCCTGCTCGTCGAACCGGGCCTTCAGCTCGACGAGGGCGGCGACCTGCTTGCCCCGCTCGGCGGCCCGGATCAGCGACCCGATGATCGGGCTGTCGCCGGAGGTGCGGTACAGCGTCAGCTTGATGGCCTGGACCTGGGGGTCGATCGACGCCTGGCGGATGAACTCCTCCACCGAGCTGGTGAACGAGGAGTACGGGTGGTGGACGAGGACGTCGCCCTTCTTCAGCTCCTCGAAGAGGTTGACCGGCTCGTCGTCGACGCTGGCCAGGCGGGGCTCGGTGACCGCGACCCAGGGCGGGTCCTTCAGATCGGGGCGATCCAGGGCGTGCACCGCCCAGAGGCCGCTCAGGTCGAGGGGGCCCACGTGCTCGTAGACGTCCTCCTCGTCGAGGTCGAGCTCGCTGATCAGCAGCGCCCGGGTGTCCGGCGACATCGAGGCCGCGATCTCCAGGCGGACGGCGCCGCCGAACCGGCGGCGCCGCAGCTCCATCTCGACCGCGGCGAGCAGGTCGTCGGCCTCCTCCTCCTCGAGGGTGAGGTCGGCGTTGCGGGTCACGCGGAAGGGCTCGTGGCCGTCCACGACCATGCCGGGGAAGAGCAGCTCGAGGTGGGCGGCGATCACCTGCTCGAGCGGCACGAAGCGCTCGCCGTCGGGCATGACGACGAACCGGGGCAGCAGGCTCGGCACCTTGACCCGGGCGAAGCGGGACTCGGCGGTGAGCGGGTTGCGCACCATCACGGCGAGGTTGAGCGACAGGTCCGAGATGTAGGGGAAGGGGTGGCCCGGGTCGACCGCCAGCGGGGTCAGGACGGGGAAGATGTGGTCCTCGAACACCTCGACGAGGTACTTGCGGTCGTCCTCGTCGAGCTCGTCCCACCGGGAGAAGGTGATGCCCTCGGCGGACAGGGCGGGCGCGACGACGTCGAGGAAGATCCGCTCGCAGCGCTGGGTGAGCTCGTCGACGACGTCGCGGATCTCGAGGAGCTGCTGGGCCGGCGTGCGCCCGTCCGGGGTCGTGGCGGTGAGCCCCGCGGCCACCTGGTCCTTCAGGCCGGCCACGCGGACCTGGAAGAACTCGTCGAGGTTCTGGGCGAAGATGGCGAGGAACTTGGCCCGTTCGAGCAGCGGGACCCGCTCGTCCTCGGCCTGGGCCAGCACCCGGGCGTTGAAGTCGAGCCACGAGAGCTCGCGGTTGAGGAAGCGCCCCGGGCCCTGGGGATCGGCCTCGACGGGGTCGTCGGTCAGGTCCAGGGCCACGGCGACAGCGTACCGACCGGTCCGCACGGCCCGGGGCCGGGGGCGACGCCGAATAGGGTCGGGCGGTGCCCGAACCGGCGGACGAGCCCCGCGTGCTGCGGCCCGAGCTGCGCACCCTGCGCCCGAAGGGCCGCCTGTTGGCCCAGCCGGGCCCGGGCGACTGGGTCGCGGTCGGTGACCACTGGCTCGACCGCCTGCAGCGGTGGGCGGCGCTCGGCCCCCACGACCGGGTGCTCGAGGTCGGCTGCGGGCCGGGCCGCAGCGCACTCGCCCTCGGCACCTTCCTCGACGACGGCGGCTACGAGGGGATCGACGTCGACAAGCGGGTGATCCGGTGGTGCCGGCGCCACGTGACGCCGCGCTGGCCCGACGGCCGCTTCACCCACGTGGACGTCTGGAACGGCTCCTACAACCGGCGGGGGAAGATCGCCCCGGAGGACTTCGCCTTCCCCTTCCCCGACGGGTCGTTCGACGTCGCCTTCGCCACCTCGGTGTTCACCCACATGCTCGAGGCCGACGTGCGCCGCTACCTCGACGAGGCCCGGCGGGTCCTGCGCCCCGGTGGCCACCTGCTCGCCACGTTCTTCCTCGTCGGCGAGGCCGCCCTCGCCGCCGGGCCGGGGGACTGGGACATCGCCTTCACCCGTGCAGAAGACGCCACCTGGCTCCTGCGCCACGACGCCCCGGAGAAGGCGGTCGCCTTCGACGAGGCGGCGGTGCGCGCCTGGGTCGCCGGCGCCGGCCTCGAGCTCGTCGAGGTCCACCCGGGCGAGTGGATCCGCCCCGGCGGCGGCGAGAGCTACGACTACCAGGACACCGTGATCGCCCGCCGCCCCGGCTGAGTCGCGGCCCGGCACTGCCCGTTCTGACGTCACGGACGCCCGCCGGCCGGGCGCGGCTGACGCCAGTTCAAGCGGATGGCCCGGGTGACGGCCGAGCCGCGGGTCAGCGACCGACGAGGCGGCGCAGGCGGCGGCTGGAGCCGGTCGGGATCCAGCTCGGGTGGCGCTCGGCCACGTGGTCGGGCCCCGAGAGCAGCGGGGTCCAGTAGCGGTCGGCGGCGAAGAAGTAGTGGGTCACCTGGCTGTGCCGGGTGCGGGCCGGGTCACGGCGGGGCAGTCCCCCGTGAAGCAGGTTCCCCGCCCAGATCAGGGCCTGGCCCTTGACCAGCACTGCCGGCTCCGGCTCGAGGCCGGCGTCGGCGACCAGCCCGGCGATGTGGGCCTCGTAGCGGTCGTAGTGCTCGGTGCCCGGCGCCGCCCCCCAGTCGGCCGGCGTGAGCTCGGGCCACCGGTGGGTGCCCGGCAGCGCGAACACCGGGCCGGCGTCGGCGTCGATGTCCTCGAGCGCCACCCAGACGCCGCACATGCGCCCCGGTGGGTCGGTGTTGAAGTGCACCGTGTCGGCGTGGGCGGCCTGCTCGGTGCCGACCGCGAAGTTCAGGGTCTGGAAGGGCCGGGCATCGTCGCCGTACAGGTCGGCGAGGGCGGCCAGGATCGCCGGCGCGATCGCCACGTCGTGGACGGCCCGGCTGGCGCGCCAGGCGTCCTGGACCCGGTCGGGCGACTCGGGGTCGAAGGGCCGCTCGGCGATCAGCCGGGCGGCGTCGGCGCGGGCGCGGTCGAGGACCGCGACGGGCAGGCCGGTGTCGACGACCAGGGCACCCCGCTCGGCGAAGTGCCGGCGGGCCGCCTCGTCGACGCCCACGGGACCGCTACTCGTCCTCCGGGTAGCCGAGGTCCCACTCGAGGCTGAGGTACTCGCGCTCGGCGTCGCGGGCCACCCGCTCGCGGTTGCGGCGGAACTGCGGGTCGTGCGGCGGCAGCAGCATCAGGCGGGCCATGACCCGGGAGCGGAAGTCGTCGATGACGTTGCGGTCGCCGAAGTCGGACACGACCTCCCAGTGGGGCGCCACCGGGCCGAGGTACACGATGCGGACGTGGCCTCGGGGCGGCTGCGGCTCGACGTTGGGATCAGCCAGGGACATGGCCTCACCCTACCGGCGGGGGGCGGAGGCGACCCAGGGGGCCGGGGCCGCCGGCCCTCGCCGCCGGCGGCGGCGGCGGCGCCCCGGCTCAGCCGCGGACGCTGACGGGGGTGGTGCCCGCCTGGCGGCGACGCTTCAGGATGCGACGACGCTCACGCTCGGAGCAGCCGCCCCACACGCCGTGGTCGATCCGCTCGGCGAGCGCGTACTCGAGGCACGGCTCCTTGACGGGGCAGTCGGCGCAGATCTTGCGGGCGACCTCGACTCCGACGCCGTCGCTCGGGAAGAACAACGACGGGGGCTTGTCGTTGCAGTAGCCGAGTGCCATCCAGGTGGTGTCCATCGAACCTCCGTTGTCACCAGTAGTACGACGGCCCGCACGAAAAGGTTCCCGGCCGCGTCCAGTTTCGCGGTGGACCGTGCTAGTCGCCCAACCCGAAGGTCCAGACGACCTCGGTGCCGGCGTCCCGGGCCCGCTGGAGCAGGGAGGGCGCCGGACCGTCGGGCAGGTCGCCGACCACGGCCATGAGCACGGCCATGGGGATCTCGCCGACCACCGTGTAGACCACGCGCCCGCGGTCGACCACGACGACGCGCAGGCCGTCGTCCTCCATGGCCCAGGCGTCGTCGGCCATCGGATCCATCGCCGGGTCGAGGGCCTCGGCCTCGAGCTCGCCCTCCTGCTCGAACACCGAGACCTCGTCGCGGCCGTCGCGGTAGGCCACGCCCACCACGTCGTCGCCCTCGAACACCGCCTCGCGCTCGAAGCCGTCAGCGACCTCGGGGGGCGCGACGTCGGGGTCCACCTCGTCGGCGCCCATGGCGGCGAAACCGGTGGAGGGCACGAACCCGGCCTGGTGGGCGGCGACCATGTCGTCGACCGCCGGGTCCACCTGGGTTCCGGCGAGGTCGGCGCCGAGCGCGACGAACAGCGCCACGGCGGCGGCCACGGTGGCGACCGTGAGGCCGACGCGCTGGCGCCGGCGGTCGGGGGCGAAGCGACGGCCCCGCAGGAGCCGCTCGTAGAAGCCGAAGCGCGGGTCGACCGCGGGCAGGCCGCGCAGGAGGGCGGCGGTGTCGGCCGTGGCCGCCAACTCGTCGCGGCACCCGGCGCAGCCGTCGAGGTGGGCGCGGGCCGCGACCTCCTCCGCCGCCGTGAGCTCGCCGTCGACGAGGGCGCTGAGCAGATCGCCGAGGTGCGCGTCAGGCATCGACCAGCACCTCCCGCAACCGCCCGCGACCGCGGTGGATGCGGCTGCGCACCGTGCCCACCGGCAGCTCGAGGGAGTCGGCGATCTCCTGGTAGCTGAAGCCGACGACGTCGCACAGCACCACGGCGGCCCGGTAGTCCTCGGGCAGGTCGAGCAGGGCGGCCTGGACGTCGTCGGGGAGCCGGGCGCCGGCGAGGGCCTCGTCGGCCGCCGCCGAGGTGGGCAGCACCCGCTCGGGGTCGTCGGGCAGCGCCTCGACCGGCCGGCGCTTGCGGGCGCGGACGCGGTCGAGGAAGGCGTTGGTGGTGATGCGGCTCAGCCACCCTTCGAGCGAGCCCGGCCGGTACGTGGCCAACCCCCGCTCCACCCTGATCAGAACGTCCTGCACCAGATCCTGCGCATCCTCGTGGTTGCCGGTGAGCCGGTAGGCCACCGTGTAGAGGAAGCGCCCGTGGTCGCGGGCGATCTCCTCCCAGGTGGGGATGCGGTCCTCAGCGGCACCGCTCGGGCTCATGGACCTGAACGACCGCGGGTGTCGGATGGTTCCCGTGTACGACCTGCCGGCCGCCGCTCGGGCTACCGGCGCTCAGTCGGCGTCGTTGCTGTCCTTGGAGGCGGCGCTGGCGTCCTCGGAGCCGGCCTTGAACTCCTTCTGCGCCTGGCCGAGCGAGCGGGCCAGCTTCGGGAGCTTCGTGCCACCGAACACCAGGAGGATGATCAGCAGGATGATCAGGAGTTCCGGGGCGCCGAGGTTCACGCGAAGTACCCTACCGCGCCCGTGCTGGAGTGCGTCATCAACGTCAGCGAGGGTCGTGACGCCGACGTCCTCGCCCACCTGGCCGCCGTCGCGGCACCCGACGTGCTGGACGTCCACACCGATCCCGACCACCACCGCAGCGTGTTCACGCTGGTCGGCGAGCACGCGCCCCGGCGGCTGACCGAGGCCGCGGTGGCGACCATCGACCTGCGCCGCCACAAGGGCGTGCACCCCCGCTTCGGGGCGGTCGACGTCGTGCCCTTCGTCCCCCTGGGCGACGCCACCCTCGCCGACGCCGTGCGGGCTCGGGACGACTTCGCCCGGTGGGCGGCCTCGACGCTCGACCTGCCGTGCTTCCTGTACGGGCCGGAGCGCTCCCTGCCCGATGTGCGCCGGCAGGCGTTCCGCACGCTCGCCCCCCAGTTCGGGCCGCCGGCGGCCCACCGCTCGGCCGGCGCCTGCGCGGTCGGGGCCCGCGGCCTGCTCGTGGCCTACAACCTCTGGCTGGCCACGCCCGACCTCGAGCGGGCCAGGGCGGTGGCGGCCGAGGTGCGCTCGGGGCCGATCCGCACCCTCGGCCTCGCCGTGGGCGACGAGGTCATGGTGTCGTGCAACCTGGTCGAACCGCTGGTGGCCGGTCCGGCCGCCGCCTGGGACGCCGTGGCGGCCCACACCCCCGTCGAGCGCGCCGAACTGGTCGGGCTGGTGCCCCAGGCGGTGCTGGCGGCGACCCCCCGGGCACGCTGGGCCGAGCTCGACCTGGCGCCCGATCGCACCATCGAAGCCCGGCTGGCGGCCGCCGGACGCTGACGTCGTCGCGTGGGGGGGTCGGGACCCTGGGGTCCCGACGCCGGCGATCAGGCCGGGCGCACCTCGGCGCGGGCGAGGGCCCGCTGACGACGGAGGCGGCGCCGCTCGCGCTCGCTCATGCCGCCCCAGATGCCGAACTTCTCGCCGTTGGCGAGGGCGAACTCCAGGCAGTCCTCCCGCACGACGCAGCCGCGGCAGACCTCCTTGGCCTCGCGCGTCGAGGCCCCCCGCTCGGGGAAGAAGAGGTCGGGATCGACCCCCAGGCAGTTCGCGTAGTCCTGCCAGCCCTGGTCTTCGAGTTCGTTCGCAGCTGCGGATCGCATGTGGGGAACCCCCCGGTTGGCCTCATACCACAGTTGTAATTACAACCGTGTGATCTTGACACTATGGCCCCCCGCGTCGCTCAGCGCAACCTGGAATTTGCCGGAATACCGGGCGCGCGGCCGGGCGGCGGCCGCGACCGGGCCCGTCAGCGGGGACGGCCGTCGCGCCCGACGGGGTGGAAGGGGTTCGGGTCGAAGGCGCCCTCGGGGACGAAGGCGGCGTCGAGGTGGGTCGCCCGGCGGCACCGGGACACCCCGTGCGGGTGGCGCACCACCATCTCCTCGCGGCCGAGGCCGAGGAGCAGATCGGGGTCGACGCCCAGCATGGGTGCCACCGCCTCGGCCTGGTCCAGGTCGCTCACCCCGAAGGCCATGCGCAAGCCGGCGTTCTCCCGGATGACCCGGGCCTCCGGCCCGTAGGCCACCTCGAGCTGGGCCAGCGACTGCACCACCGCCACCGCTCGCACCCCGAAGCTGCGCAGGTAGGCGAAGAGCGACGGCACCATGGCCAGCCGGCCGAGCGCCGGCAGCTCGTCGATGAGGAAGAGCGCCTCCGAGCGGGGGCCGGGCGTGCGGTGGGCCCGCTCGGGGGAGGTGAGGGCCCGGAGCAGGGCGGTCAGCCACAGGCGCACGAGCGGCGCGTGGCTGACCATGTTCTGTGGCGGCAGCACCAGGTAGAGCGTCACCGGCTGCTCGCCGCTGACCATCCCTGCCGGGTCGAACGAGGTCCCGGAGGTCACCCGCTTCACCGTGGGGGTGTGGAACGCCCGCATCCCCGCCCGGGCCGTGCTGAGGACGGAGGGCCGGGTGTCGCGCTCGGGGTGGGAGAGGTAGGCGACGAGGCTCTCGATCGCGGTCGCGTTGGTCACGGCGCCGGCGTCGAGGAGCTTGGCCACGTTCATGTCGAAGTCGCCAGCGAAGTGCAGGTCGGCCACCTTCGACCAGGACCGGTCGTGGGGCAGATCCTCGTAGACGTGGCTGATCAGCGCCGCGCTCAGGTCGGTGGCCGACGCCGCCCAGAACGGGTCTCGGGCGAGGGGGGCGGCGTGGAGCTCGGCGGCGAGGGCCATGGCCTCGTCCTCGATCGCCGAGCTGTGGGCCAGCCAGTGTCCCGGGTCGAACCGCCCCCGGAAGAGCCGCACGTCGAAGGCCTCGGTGACGCCGAACGGGTCCAGCACCACCACGTCGTTGCCGAGCTCGAGGCGGCGGCGGGCGGTCATGGCCGCCAGCTCGCCCTTGGGGTCCACCACCACGGCCGACCCCGGGTGCTCGGCGAGCTGGCACGCCAGCCACGTCGTCTTGCCGGCGCCGGTCGGCGCCACCACCAGGGCGTGGGCCTCGCTCTCGTCCGTCCAGTGCTCGCCGGCGGGATCGTCGGCGCGGGGCGTGGCCCGGAAGCCGACCGGCCGGCCGGCGTCGAGCGCTCGACGGCGGTCGCCGAGGAGCAGGCCCGACCGGCGCGACGGGCGCTCGGCCTCGGTACGACCGGCGGGTACGACGGGAACGGCGGCGGCACCGAGGCCGCCGGGGGCCTTCTCCGACCCGGTGGGCGCCGGGACGACGGGCTCGACCAGATCGATCGGCCGGGAGACGGTGGGGGCATCGGGCAAAGGCGGACCTCCGGGGTCGTGGTTGTCACTGTCAATGTCAGTGATAGTATCAGTGTCATGACCGATCCGCTCCCCGACACGACGCTCTTCGGGATCGACGAGCTGGTGGCCCGGGCCGACGCCCGGGTCGCGGCCGCCGACATCGAGGCCCCCAACGGCGCCGTGGCCGAGGCGCTCACCGTCCGCAACGTGCGCTACTACGCCACCCTCGGCCTGCTGGCCCCGCCGGCGGCCCGGCGCGGTCGGAACGCCTTCTACGACGACGCCCACGTCGACCAGCTCGTGGCGGTCAAGCGCCTCCAGGGCGAGGGTCTCCAGCTCGCCGAGATCCAGCGCGCCCTGGTCGGGCTCGGGCCGGACGAGCTGGCGCGGGTCGCGGCCGGCGAGCCCGTGCCCACCGAGCGCTTCTGGGCCGCCCGGGCGGCGGCCGGCCCGGTGCCGACCCCTGAGCACGCCCCCGCCCCGGCACCGGGCGGTGCACCGGTCGGCGGGATGGCCGCCGCGTCCGTGCCGCCTCCCGGCCGGGCGCGCCCGGCCGTGGCGCCGGCGGAGCGGGGGCCGGCGGCCACCGCGGTCACGCCGGCGCCGTACCCCGCGGCAACGGTCTACGCCCTCGGGGAGGGCGTGGCCCTGCAGGTGCCCGCCGGCCTCGCCCTGTCCCCCGCCGCAGCCACCCGCGTCCTCGACGCCGCCCGCGCCGTCCTCCTCCCCCCGTCCCCGCCCTCCGCCCCCGACGCCCCCCACCACCCGCTGATCTCACCGAAGACCGGCCCCCACCCCCAGGAGTACCGCCGATGACCCCGCTCCACCTCGCTCCCACCCTCGCCCCCGAGCCCGATGCCGACGCCGGCCTCGGCGCCCTCACCACCGACCTCCCCGGCCTCGACAACCTCGCACTGGAGGCCCTCGACGTCACCGTCGCCGCGTGCGGCCTGCTCGCGGACACGACGATCGTCCAACGCTTCCGCAACCACCACGAGCGCCCCATCGAGGCGACCTACGTCTTCCCCCTCCCCGCCCGCGCCGCGGTGGTCTCCTTCACCGCCCGCCTGGGCGATCGGGTCGTCACCGGCGTGCTCGAGGAGCGGGGCGAGGCCCGAGCCGCCTACGACCGGGCGCTCGCCCAGGGCCGCCGGGCCGCCATCGTCGAGGAGGAGCGGCCCGAGGTGTTCACCTGCCGGGTCGGCAACGTCGGCGCCGGTGAGACCGCCGAGGTGACGCTGGCGCTCGTCGCGCCGCTCCCCCACGAGGACGGCGCGGTCACCGTCCGGGTGCCCCTGGTGGTGGCGCCGCGCTACGTGCCCGGCACACCGCTCGACGGCGAGTCGGTGGGCGCGGGCTGGGGTCCCGACACCGACGCGACGCCGGACGGCTCCCGGGTGACGCCGCCGGTGCTGCTGCCGGGCTTCCCCGAGCCCATCGCGCTCTCGCTCGCCGTCACCGTCGACCCCGCCGGACTGCCCGTGGGCCGACTCGCCTCCTCGCTGCACGCCGTCACCCGCACCGACGCCGACGGCGGCGGGGTCCGCGTCGAGGTCGCACCGGGCGAGCGGGTCGACCGCGACTTCGTCCTGCGCTACGACCTGACGGTCCCCGACGTGGAGGCTGCGGCCACCGTGAGCCCCGACCCGGCCGGGCCGGGCCCGGAGCCGGCCGACGCGACGGTCGCCGTCACCGTGGTGGGCCCGCCGCCGGCGGGGGAGGCGTCCCCACGCGACGTCGTCGTGCTGCTCGACCGGTCGGGGTCGATGGGTGGCTGGAAGATCGTCGCCGCCCGGCGCGCCGCCGGCCGTCTCGTCGACGCCCTCGGCCCCGTCGACCGCTTCGCCCTGCTGGCCTTCGACCACGAGTGCGAGGCGTTCGGTGACGGCGACCTCGTCGAGGCCACCGACCGCGCCCGCTGGCGGGCCGGCGAGTGGGCGGCCCGTCTCGACGCCCGGGGCGGCACCGAGCTGCACGATCCGCTCCGGCGCGCCGTCGCCCTGCTCACACGCGCCGCCGAACGACCGGCCGGCGCCGGGCGCGAGCGCATCGTGGTGCTGGTCACCGACGGCCAGGTCGCCAACGAGGGCCAGCTCGTGGCCACCCTGGCGGGCGCGCCCGTCCGAGTGTTCGCCGTGGGCGTCGACCGGGCGGTCAACGCCGGCCTGCTCGATCGCCTGGCCCGCACCACCGGCGGCCGCGCCGACCTGGTGGAGTCCGAGGACCGCCTCGACGAGGTGCTCACCGGTCTGCGCCGCCGCCTCGCGCCGCCCCTGCTCACCGACGTCACCATCGACGGCCCTGGCATCGTGTCCGACTCCCTGGCCTCGGCCACCGGCCTCGACCTGCACGAGGGCATCCCCCTCGTCGCCTACGTCCGCCGCTCGACGGAGGCGTCCGGCCCGGTGACGGTGCGGGCCCGCCGCCGGGACGGCTCGACCTGGGCCCGGGTGCTCGCCCCGACCCCGGGGGCGGCGGCCGCGCGCAGCCTCTGGGGCAAGGCCCGCCTGCGGGACCTCGAGGACCGCTACGAGGCCCACGGCGGCGACACCCGACCCATCGTCGACCTCTCGCTCGCCACCGGGGTGCTCTGCCGCTTCACCGCCTTCGTGGCCACCTCGCCCGACGGGCCGCCGGGTGCCGACGGCGCCCCTCTCTCGGTGGTGCAGCCCGTCTCGTTCCCCTCGGGGTGGGCCCCCGACGCGCTAGGAATCGCGCCGGCGATGGCGGCGCCGCCACCGCCCGCCATGGCCTTCGGCCCGGGGACGGACGCCTGCTACTCGGTGGGCCCCGACGAGTTCGCGGCCGGGTTCAGCGCTCCGACGGCGTGGCACCAGCAGGCGCAGGCGCCGAGCCGACGAAGCCCCAAGATGGCGCGCAAGATGTCCGGCCCTCCGTCGATGGGGCGCACCCGACCGGCGGCACCCGCTCGGCGCGGCCCGTTCTGGTCCGAGCGCCCGAGCGGAACACCCCCGACCTCGCCGCCTCCGGCCACGGGCGACACGCTGGCCGTTCGCGTCCGCGACCTGCTGCGGGCGCTCGAGCACCCCGCCGCCGACCTCGCGGCGCTCGCCGTCAACGCCCACACCCTCGCCGGCGAGGCCCGCACCGCCGGGGACGACCGCCTGGGCCGCGCCCTCGACGACCTCGCGGTGGTCCTCGACGCCGGCGATGCCGCCGGGGTGGCTGCGGCGTGCGACCGGGTCCGCCGCGGCCTCCTCCCCACCGTGACCTGATCCGAGGCTCGACCCGGCGAACCCGACCGCACGACGTGCGGCGCGATGCGCCGGGTCCGACCCGGCGCACGCCCGGGTACGGCGCCAGGCGCGAAGCTGGGACGACGGACACGACACCGGTCGGCGGGAGGTTGCGGTGCACGAGGACGAGAGCGACGCCGTGGGCGACGACGACCCCGCCGGCGACGTGCTGCCACCGGGCTGGCCGGCGCACTGGCCGGCCCCCGACGGCACCGCCGAGGTCGTCGCCCCCCGACCCGCCATCGGCCTCGGCGAGCTCGCCACCACGGCCGCCGGCCTGCTCGCGCTCTCCTCTCCGGTCACGCCGTGCCTGGTGGGCCCGCGGGGCTCGGGGCGCAGCACGGCGCTCGGCGTGCTCGCCGCGCTCATCGAGGAGGACGGCGCCGTCGACGCCCTCGCCGGACGTCCCGTCCTGCGCATCCGGGCCGAGGGGGTGCTCGGTCGGGCGCGGGGCAACACCCTGCGCCACATCCGGGGATTCGCGTCGCTGCGGGGCGTCTTGGCCCTCGACGACCTCGAGGTGCTGCTGGGGCTGGCGTCGCCGGCGGTCGACCTCGACCTGCGAGGCGTGGTGCGCTCCCTGATCGCCCAGCCCGACGTCCTGACCATCGCCACCCTCGACGAGGACTACGCCGGCCGCCTGCAGTCGGAGGAGCCCGAGCTCGCCTCCCAGCTCGAGCGGTTGACCCTGCCCGTCCCGACCGAGCACCAGCTGCTCGAGATCGGCACCGAGCACTGCCGCCGCCTCCAGGCCCACCACCGCCTGGCCCAGGTGCTGCCGTCGACCATCGAGGCCGCGGCCGCACCTCCCGCCCCCGGCGACGAGCTCGCGCACCCGGGCCTGTTGGTCAGCCGCCTGGACCGGGCGTGCGTGCAGGCCCGCATCCGCCGCTCGGACACGGTCGGCCCCCGGGACCTGCCCCGCCCCGATGCCGCCCCGACCTGGCAGGCGGTCGAGCCCGGCGACCTGGCCGTCCGCCTGCGTGCCCGCCTCGTCGGCCAGGACGACGCCGTCGACCGGGTCGTGCGGCGCATCAGCCTGACCACCGCCGGGCTCGACCTGTCACCGCACCGCCCCAACGGCGTGTTCCTGCTCGTCGGGCCGACCGGCGTGGGCAAGACCGAGCTGGCCAAGGCCCTCGCCGAGGAGGTGTTCGGCGGTGAGGACCTGCTCATCCGCCTCGACATGAGCGAGTACGCCGAGGACTGGGCCATCAGCCGCCTGTTCGGCCCGCACCCCGGCTACAAGGGCTCGGACGAGCCCGACGGCTGGTTCACGTCGAAGGTGCTGGCGAAGCCGACCTCGGTGGTGCTGCTCGACGAGGTGGAGAAGGCGCACCCCACGGTGTGGAACGTCTTCCTCCAGGTCTTCGACGACGGCCGCCTCACCGACTCACGGGGTCGCACCGCGTCGTTCGCCGACACCGTGGTGATCATGACCTCGAACCTGGGGGCGAGGGCGTTCTCGGCCAACCCCCTCGGCTTCGGCGGCGGCAGCGCGGGCGCCGACCTGGCCGACGCCGAAGCCGACGTGCGGGCCACCATCGACCGCACCCTGCCACCGGAGCTGATCAACCGCCTCGACGAGATCATCCTGTTCCGACCGCTCGGGCCCGACGCCATCGCCGAGATCTGCCGACGCTCCCTCGCGCAGGTCCGCGCCGACCTCGCCCCCCAGGGGTGGGACCTCACCTTCGACCCCGAGGTGGTCGCCCTGCTCGCCACCGAGGGGTACGACCCCACCTACGGCGCCCGCCACCTCAACCGCAACATCGAGCGCCACGTGCTCGAGGCGCTCGTCGGCCGCGCACCGGGGCCGTGGCGGGCGATCCTCGCTGACGGCGCCGTCGCCTGGGCGCCGGGCTGACGCCGGGAGCGGTCAGCCGCCCTCCTCGATGGGGTGCCCGTCCACCGTCACCCCACGGAGCCGGAGCACGCCGTCCTTCGCCAGCTTGACCGCCCCGCGGTAGGGCTTGGCGTTCTTGTCCCGCAGGAACCGCTGACCGATCGAGAGGAACATCGTGTCGGCGACGTCCGCCTCGCCGGTCTTGGCGACGTGCAGCCCGAAGCCCTCGGCTCGTTCGATGCGGGAGTCGACCAGCTCCAGGGTGGAGTGCCTGCCCACCTCGACGGCACCGCCGATGCTGTCCCCACACCCGACGATCTCGCACCGGGACACGCGGGCCGTCACCTTCCCGAGCGTCGCCGCCGTGCTCCCGATCGCGATGCCGGCCCGGCGGACCGACTCGATCCGGGTGTCGGTCATCTCGAGCCACTCGGCGCGGACCGCATCCACGCCCGTCTGCCCGAGCGCCACGAGGTGGGAGTCCTCGATCGTCATCCGCGCGGCGGCGACACCCGAGTAGCAGTCGCGGATCGTGGCGTGCCGCAGGTGGACCGTGGTCTTCGGCCCGTCCACACCGACGACCGATCCCGCACCCGAGCCCGAGACGTCGCAGTGCTCCAGCAGCAGGTCGCCGGCCACGACCTGGACGACCGCGCCGTCCTTCTTGCCGCGGCGCACGAGCGCGACGCCCGTGAGCACGCACCCGATGCCGTTGACGACCACGCACGGCTCGTTCTCGGTGGTCATGAGCACCTCGCCCTCCGCGACGAGGCGAATGCCGTCCTGAGCGATCACGACCGGGCCCTCGTAGCGGCCGGGCCCGATGAGGACCGTGGTGCCGGCGGTGGCCGAGTGGACGGCGGCGGCGACGGTCTCGTGGTCACCGTCACCGTCCGGCGAGACCCGGACGACCGGCCCCGGTGACCCGGAGGGCGCGACGGCCGCGTCGTCCCGATCCACCACGGGGGTCGGTGCCGGCTCGGCGGGCGTCGGGCCCGCCGTCGCGTCCGGTGCCGCGCCGGCCGGGGCGGTGACGGACGGCAGTCCCGCCCGGTCGTCCGGGAGCGTCACCCCCGAGAGCTCCTCGCTGTCGAGCGCCCGCTCGGACGACTGCGTGTCGGGATCGTCGGGGCCGAGCACCCGGCGACGGCGCTCGGCCACATCGGCGAACAGGGCCTTCGACCCGATCAGGTCGTTCAGCTGGAAGAGCGTCACGGCGAGGTTCGCCGCGGCATCGAGGGTCGCCGGGTCGTCCGGGCCCAGCACCCGGACACGACCGGTGAGCGCCTCCTCCTCGACGGCGCGCGCGCCGGCGAGGTCGCCCGTCTCGCGGAGCCAGCAGCCCAGGACGAACTGGGCGGTGAAGCGGCCCGGCGCGTCCGGGCTGGCCGCCCAGCCGTCGACGACCGCCCGCTCGAGGTCGAGTGCCTCGGCGACGTCGCCACCCTCGTAGAGCGAGAGGGCGAGGGACTGCTGTGCCTCCAGGTGGTCGGGCGACCCGGCGCCGTGCTGGCGTTCGGCGGTCTCGGCGAGCTCCCGCAGGATCGGGACGGCCCGGTCGTACTGCTCGAGCGCCCGGTAGGACACGATCAGGTTGCGCATCGCGGTCAGGGTGTCGGGGTGGGTGTCGCCGAGGGTCCGGCGGCGGCCCTCGAGCACGCCCTCCTCGAGGGCCTTGGCGCCCTCCACGTCACCCTCCCGGTAGAGGAGGTTGGCGAGCTCGACCTGGGTGTAGAGGGTGTCCGCGTGCTGGGGTCCGAGGACCCGCCGGCGGTCGTCGAGCAGCGAACGGAGCTCGCCCTCGGCCTCCGTGGCCTCGCCGGTCGCGGCGAGCCACAGCGCGACGTTCGACCGTGCCACCAGGGTGTGCGGGTGGTCCTCCCTCAACAGCCGGGCGCGCGCTTCGAGCACGCCTCGCTCGATCTCGATGGCATCGGCGAAGGCTCCTGCCCGTGCGTGCTCGAGCGCCTCCTGCTCGGCGTCGTTCGCCGCGTCGAGCTCGGCCGCGGTCCCGTCCACGGAGGCCGAGGCCCGCTGGACGTCGGCCACCGGACCGACCGGGCCCGCGGGCTCGGCGGGGACCTGCTGCGGTGCTGCATCGACCACCTCGCCGGCCGGAGCGGGCGCAGGGGCCGCCGGCGGTGCGACCACGGTCGACGCCACGCCGGCGGTGTCGACGACGTCGGGGGCGTCGCCGGCGTCGCCCTCGCCGAGCGGCTCGACCACCCGCGAAAGCAGGTCCACGAGCACCTTGATCTCGTGGTAGTAGGCCGCCGGGGTGAGCGTGAAGGCCTGCTTCTTGGTCAGGCGCTGGAGCCGCTCGGGCAGGTCCGTGCTCTCGGGCATCACCGCGCCGTCGATCGTCACGGGGATCACCGGCTTGCCCGAGGCCAGCGCCGTCGCGACCTCGTAGGCGTGCTTGTCGTCGTCCTTGTGGAGTCGGGGGTTCCCGCGGGCATCCTCGATGGACGCCCACCGGGGACCCACGATGAGCACGATGACGGCCGCCTGCTCCACGGTGCGGTCGATGGCCTCGTCCCAGTCCGAGCCGGGATAGAGCGAATCGAGGTCGAAGAACACGCGGTCCTTGCCGAAGACCGGCCACAACTGGTCGTAGATCCGCCCGCTCCAACCGAGGCTGTCGTCACGGCGATAGCTGATGAAGATGCCGTCGGTCACCGGTCCACCATGGTCGAATCGAGGTCGATCGGGCACCGCATTCGTTCCCGCGCTCCCGCCGTGTCCGTCCCCGAGGTCACGGGGCCGATGGGCCGACGATACCGCGATGGACGGACCGTCGCGCTCGGTGCTTTCGGGTTAGGATCCGGCCCACGTCGTTCGTCGATGAGGGGGGATCCGCATGACCGACCGCACCACCGACACCGCCGTGTTGGACGCACTCGACCGGGCCGAGGGGCCGTTGTCGGTGTCGAGCGAGCCGGGCTCGCTCGACGTCAGCATCGAGGGGCGGGTGCAGCGCCTTCGTCTCGAGGGCGGGCTCGATGACGGCTCCTGCAACCCGCCCTGGTCGTCCTGGGACAGCTGAGCACGACGAGTCCCGGCCCGAGCGCCCCGGCCCCTGGCCGGGGCGCTCGCCGTTTCCGACCCGACCGTGGTGGATCCCGAGCTCATCCTCAACCTCCTGAGCCCGACGCTCGACGCGTCGATCGTCACCGTGAGCGGTGGCGTCCGCCCGCTCGACGGCACTGACGCCGCCGTGGTCGCCCGCGAGCCGTGGCGGCCCCTCACTCCGACCGAGGTGGCGACGCTCGTGGCCACCGACCCGGCCCCGTGCGCCCGGTCGGTCTCCGTGCTCGACCTGGGCGAGGAGACCCTCGAGCTCGGTCGTCGCACCCTGCTCCCCCTGCTCGACCCGGACGCCGGTGCCACCGTCGACCGCAGCGGGTCCCTGCGGGCGTTCCAGTCGGCGGTGCTCAGCCAGTTGTACGACCGCCACGGCCTCGTGCCCGAGACCGTCGGCGCCGCCGACCTGGTCGTGCAACGACCCGGCCAGGTGTCGACCGCGTTCAACAAGGGCACGGGCCGCTACATGGGCCTCCACATCGACAGCCACCAGCGACTCGCCCTCGGCGAGCGGGGCGGGGCGATGACCCTGTGCGCGGTGAACCTCGGCCGAGGTGCCCGCCACCTGCACTACGTGCCCCGCAGCGTGGCCGGGATCGCCGACGACCTCGCCGCTCGGGGCGAGGGCATCCCCGCCTCGGCGCTCGCACTGAAGGACGCCTTCTTCGCGGCCCGCCCCGACGAACCGGTGCTGCGACTCACGCTGGCGCCGGGCCAGGCCTACCTCTGCGTCACCCAGAACACGATCCACGACGGCGCCACCGGCACCCACGCCGACGTGGCCTTCCTCACCATGAGCCGCTTCGCCGACGAACCGCCCCGGCGGGCGGCCGGCTGAGCCGTGGCCGTGTCCCCGCCGTCAACGCCGACCCCGTGCGGCCCCCCGCCCGAACGGCTGGGACCGCTGCGCCGGGTCATCCTCCAGTCGACCAGCTACTGCAACATCGACTGCCGCTACTGCTACCTGCCCGATCGCGACCGCCGGCGGGTGATGCCCGTCGAGGTGGTCGAGGCGGTGGGCGGGCTCCTCGCCCGGTCGAGTGACCTGCTGGCCGAGTCGGTCGAGGTCCGGTGGCACGCAGGCGAGCCGCTCATGGCGCCGGTCGAGCACTACCGCGAGGCCACCCGGGTCCTGCGCCGGGCGCTCGGCCCGCACACGGACATCCGCTTCTCCTTGCAGACCAACGCCACCCCGATCAACGGCGCGTGGTGCGACTTCTTCACCGACGAAGACGTCTCGGTAGGGGTGAGCGTGGATGGGCCCGCCCTCCTCCATGACGCGCACCGGGTCACGCGGGGTGGCCGGGGCACGTTCGCCCGCACCATGGCGGGGATCGGACACCTGCAGCGCCGAGGCATCGCCTTCGACGTCATCTCCGTGATCACACCGCTGACCCTGCGCCACGCCGACGAGCACCTCGCCTTCCTGGCCGATCTGCGGCCCCGTTCGGTCGGCATCAACCCCGAGGAGACCGAGGGCGACCACCGGTCGTCCCTGTTCGACGGCGGCGCGTTCCTCGACGGGTACCGGTCGTTCCTCCGCCGCCTGCTGGACTTCCAGGACCGCACCGGCATCCCCGTGCGCCGGCTTGCTTCCATGCGTGCCCAGGTGCTGCGGGCCGAGCTCCCGCTGCGCAACGACCAGATCGAGCCGCTGCTGACGCTGTCGGTCGACGTCGACGGCAACCTCTCCTCGCTCTCACCCGAGCTGTTGGGCTGGAAGGCGCCGGCCTACGACGACTTCGTGTTCGGCAACGCCCTCGCCCCTGACGCCTCCCTGGTGGACTGGTCGGTCGGCTTCCGGCGCCTGGTCGACGACGCCGCGGCGGGCCGGGAGGCGTGCCGGTCGACGTGCGGCTACTTCGCCCTCTGCGGCGGCGGCGCCGTGGCCAACAAGTGGACCGAGCACGGCACGGTCACGTCCACCGAGACCGACGCCTGTCGGGCCAACATCCAGGCGGTGGTGGACGTCGTGCTGACCTCCCTCGAGCGTGAGGCGGCAGCCGCCGGGCCACGATGAGGGGTGCGACCGCGGCCACGACCGCGACCGCCGCCCCGCCGTCGCGGTGGACGTGGGACCTCGACGCCGTCGCGGACCACCTCGTGCACGGCCACCCCCTGGGCGACGCCACGTTCCGGTCCGGACGGAGCTTCGAGCCGGATCGCGAGCTCGTGACGGGGCCCGCCGCCTCGGCCCCGTCCTCCCGGTCGTCCCGGTCGTCCCGGTCGTCCGACCGTCCGCCGGAGGCCGACGCCGCGGTGGAGGCGCTGCGCGCCGCCGTGGCACGCGTGCCCCGGGACGCCGTGCTGTCCCTGTCGGGCGGCTGGGACTCACGCGTCCTGCTGGCGGCGCTGCTCGACCTCGGGCGCCCGCCGGCGCTCGTGGTCTCCGGCGCCCGGGGCACGACGGACCGCGAGGTCGCCGAGGCCATCGCGCGCGAGCTCGGACTGGGCCTGCGGGCCGTCGAGGTCACCGCCGACAGGGTCGCCGCCCTCGCCGGGCCGGTGGCGGCGACCAGTGGCGGGGTGCTCCCCGCCACCAACGCCGCCGGCCTCGCTCACCTGCTGGCGCCGGCTGGTGCCCCGACGGACGGCGACCTCCCGCCGGTCCTCCTCGGCGCCGGCGGCGAGCTCGCCCGCACCTACTACGCCGCTCGCGATCCCCGAGCGGCCACCCGCCAGGCGGGTCTCGACCGTTCGCACGCCGGCGTGGTCATCGCCGGCCGCCACCCGGTCCCCCTCGACGAGGCCGAGCGCCGGCTGCTCGCCCCGGGTCTCGCGGAGGCACTCGAGCCCGACGCCGTCACCGTGCGTCGGGACGAGGTGCTCGACCGCCTCCCAGGTGAGACCGCGTTGGAAGTTGCCGACCAGTTCTTCCTGATGCAGTACGGACGCCGCAAGACGGGAGCGGACGAGGCGGTGGTGAGCGCGGCTCGGGACGTCCACCTTCCGTTCTTCGACCCGGACTGGGCGGCGGCCGTGAGCCGACTCGACCGGCGGTGGAAGACGGGCGACCGCTGGCATCGCCACGCCCTCGAACGTCTCCAGCCCGCGCTGCTCGACGTGCCGGTCCCCCCAGGACCACCCGAGCACTACCTCGACCAGCGGATGTTCCGCTCGGGGCCACTCCTCGACCTCGTCGCCGCGCACGAACGCGACCTCGACGACCTCGTCGACCCGGTCCTCGTGCGACGGCTCGTGAGCGAGCAGCGCGACCACGGTCGACGGCCCCACGTCACCTTCGCACTGCTCGCGCTGTCGCAGTGGCGCTCGGTCACGGCGTGAGCGGGGAACGCTGGTCCATCGACTCGACGAGGCCGACCGCTGGCGCGGGGGACCCGTCGCACACCGAGCGGGCCGTCGCCCTCGTCGAGCGCCTCCTGACGAGTGCGACTCCGACCGACGCCGAGCTGCTCGCCCTGGCCCGGGCCGGTTGGGTGGACCGCGCCGCCGGCCTGGCCCGCCGACGCCCGGCGGACACGTTGGCGATGGGGCTCGCCGCCGCCGCACAGGGCGCCGCCGACGCGACCGCCCGGTTCGACGGAGGACCCCCACTCGTCGGCGCCCCACCGACGCCGCCCTCCCGGGCGCGTGCACTGGCCCTCGAGGCCGGCCGAGCCGCAGATGACGCCGCCACGATGGTCGAGGTCGCCGTCGCGCTCGCCGCCACCGGCACCACGGATCAGGCCAGGCGCATGCTCGAGCGGGCCGCCGGACGACGCTCACCGTGGGCGGCCCACCGCGGCGCGACCGCCGTGGACCTCGCCCGGGTCGCCGAGGCCCTCGCCGGCCACGGTGAACGCAACGGCGCCGCCGAGCTGGTGGAGCAGGCCGAGGGGGCGGCGACGGTCCTGCCCGCCACGGGCTGGCGGGAGGACGCCCTCGCGCGCGTCGCCGTCGCCTGGTGCCGGGTCAGCGACCTCGACCGCGCTCGCCGGGTGCTCGGGGCGTTGACCCTGCCGTGGGGACAGGTCGAGGGGTGGCTGGCGGTCGCCGAGGCCCAGCCCGGGACCACCGATGCTCGGGCGGCCGTCGAGCGCGCCACGGTCGCCGCCCGGGCCGAGTCCTACCCCGACTGGCGGGCCGAGGCGCTGGCGCGGGTCGTCCGAGCTCTCGCCGAGTCCGGCGACCGCGAGCGGGCAGGCGTGGTGACTGCGGAGATCACCGACCCCGTGTGGCGGGCCGAGGCCGAGGTCGCCCGGGCCACCGCAGCCCGGCTCGACGGCGAGGTCGCCACCGCCGAGGGTCACGAGGCGGCAGCACGGGCCGCGGCGGCGGGCTGCGGCTACGGCTGGTGGCACCAGACGGCCGACGGGCTCCAGCGGCTGGCTCGCGCCCGAGCGACGACCGCGGGCGCCGAGGTCGGCCTCGCCATCACGACCTGGGTCGACCCGGTCCCGCTGAAGGCGAGGATCGTGCAGGGTGCCGCCGAGGGACGCTTGCAGCGGCGGCCCGGCGTTGCCGGTGTCGACGACGTCGTGAGGATGACCGACGCCATCCGCGCCCTCGGCCCAGCCGCGCGCCGGCTCGAGGCTGCGCTCGTCGTGCTCCGGGTGTCACGGCTCATGGGCGACCCGACCACCGGAAGGCGCTCGGATCCGTGCGGTCGGCGTCCGTCGACCGGGCCGTCCTGATCGCCTCGATCGGGCCAATGGGCCGCTGGTACTCTCCGGCCGGAGGGGAAATGGGGCGATGAGCGGTACTGGTGGGGAGATCGTCTGGCGGGGGCCGGGGGACGTCGTCGCTGCGGGCGACACCGGGTTCGCCGGCGTGGTGGGCGAGCCCATCGACTACGTGCCCGCCGAGTACCTCTGCGAGCACGGCTGGAAGCTCCTCCCCCAGTCGGCTCGTGACTGGGCGGCCCAGGCCGCCGGCGACGGCATCACCGACCCCGTGACCCGTGTGCGCCAGCCCTACTGGTACTCGAACATCTCGCCGAGCCCGAGCGGCGGTCCGGGGCCGGCCGGCGCCACGTTCGACCTGTTCATGTTCGGCCGCCGTGGCCTCGCCGTCGTCGCCGGTGCCACCGACCAGTTCGTGGCCTCGCCGGCCGGCAGCCGCTGGCGCCAGACCCGGTGGGACGTCCCGGTCGACGGGGCCAGGGTCCGCCACGATCACCGTCACGGGGCGCCGCCGAACACCGGAGAGCGTGGGGCGGGGGCCGACACCGGTCCCGCCGACGACGCCGCGATCGAGCTGCTGCCCGAGGGCCTGCGCAGCGACTTCGGCAACCTGCCCCTGGCCACGCAGCGGTTCCTCGTCGAGCCGTTCGTGCAGTCCGCGAAGCGACCGCAGCAGGCCGAGCTCTACGCACGGACCCGGGTCGAGGGCGGCCGACTGGTGGAGACCCTCTGGACCTACCTCTTCAACGCCCGGCGCCTGTCGTTCGCCTTCCTCGAGCGGGCCGTGGTCGTGCGCAGCGGGCACCTCGGCGACCAGGAGCTGTGGTCGTCGTCGCCGGAGGCGGCCGAGCTCACCCGCACCCCGTGGGACCTCGCCGCCTTCACCGCCCCGGTGGTCAAGGCCGCCCCCACCGCCGAACTGGAGCGGGCATGAGCGACCGGCCCCGCCCCCAGAACGCCTACGAGATCCTCGGGGTGCACCCGACCGCACCGCCCGAGGTGCTCAAGGCGGCCCGCAACGCGCTGTCGAAGATCTACCACCCGGACAACGGCACGGCGCCCGACGCCGAGGCGATGGCGCGGGTGAACGAGGCCTACGACACCCTGGCCGACCCCGAGCGCCGAGCGATCCACGACCGCTTCCACGAGGGCGGCGGCAGCGAGCCCGGCGAGTGGGAGGACGACCCGGTCGAACCGGCGTCCGGCGAGTCCGGGTGGGGCGACGAGGCGGCGGCGCCCCCACCGCCCCCGGCCACCGGGGCCGCCGCCGACGGGCCCGTGCCGGCCGCACCCCCACCTCCCCCGGACAGCGCCAAGACCGTGGCCCGGGCGACCCGAGCGCCCACGACCCCCCACGAGCAGGGCTGGGCCGCCGCCCACCAGCTCGTCGCCGCCCTCCACCAGGGTCACCCGCTGCCCACCGAGCACACCCCGTTCATCCTGTGGCCGGGCGAGGTGCAGCACGCCCACGTGTCCGCCGACTGGTGGGCGTTCTACGGACTCGACGAGGTCTCCTACAACCATTCGACGTTCGTGGCCGGGCGGAGCTGGACCGGCATCGCCACCACCGCGGCGGCCAGCGCGATGTACAACCGCCACAAGCGCACCCAGGCCGAACGGCAGGCGGTGGCGCAGTGGCGCTCCCTCGGCCACACGCCGCTGAGCATCACCAACCAGCGCCTCTTCTTCGTGAACGAGGGACAGCAGGACTACTTCGCGTACGAGAACCTGCTGGTGTTCGAACCCCAGTGGCACTCCTACTCCATGTCACTCCAGGCCAACGGCGGCTGGCCCCTGCGCTTCGAGGGCCCCGCCGTCCCCTACGCCGCGGTCATCCTCCACGTGTTGCTCCGCGGCGCCGTGCCGGCGCTCCCCTAGCGCGGTCAAGCTCGTGACCACCGCTGGGGACGACCCCTGGGTGGCGACGGAGCACCATCCCTCTGCTCCATCCGTCTGCTCCCGGGCTCGTGGTCGGCCCGAGGCCGCCGAGCGCCGGCGAGCCGGGTCGCGTCGCCGATGGGTGGATCCGGCGGCCGTCGACGTCCGGGTGGCGCCGCTCCTCACCCGTCGCCGGGGGCGGCGCCGAGCGCCGAAAGCCACTCGCGAGCTGAGGCGTCGAGGGCGGGGGCGTCGGGGTCCGAGGTTCCCGCCGCAACCGCTCGCCGTACGGCGGCGAGCGCCGCGGTGAAGTGCTCGACGGCCGCCGCCGGCTCCTCCCGGGCCACCGCGTTCACCCCGACGGCATGCTCCACGCCGGCGAGGCTCATCCAGGGCCACGGGCCGTCGGATCCCACAGCGGTCAGCGCACTCAGGAGGCCGAGGGCGGCGTCCTCGTGGGTGCGGATCTCGTCGAGCACCGCCCCGTCCCGGTCCCCGACCTCGGTCAGGACCGCAGCCAGCCGGGCGTGGCTCTGGGCCAGGTTCACGACCAGACCCGGGGCGTCCGGTGCGGCGGCGTGGCGATCGAGCCGCACGGTGTGCGCCGCCCGCAGATCGGCCAACGCCTCGTCCGGCCGGCCCGAGGCCAGCCGGTGACCCGCCCGCTCGACGAGGGCGGCGGCCCATTGCTCGGCCACGACCGGGTCGCCCACCCGCAGCATCCGCAGGGCGTCGAGCAGGCCGAGCGCCGAATCGAGCGCCGCGCCGGCGTCGTCGCCGTGGTCGGCCGCGAGCCGGGCCCGAGCGGTCCACGCCTCGGCGCGCGCCAGCGCCGCCGCCTGGTCGCCGGGGCGACGCTCGAGCAACCGGTCGAGCAGCGGCTCGGCCCGACCCAGGTCGGCGACCATCGCCTCGGCGTCACCGAGCGCCGTGGACACCGCGACGGCCCGAAGGAGCGCCACCGCCGCATCACGCGCCCGGTCGTCGTCCTCCGGCAGCGAACCGAGTCGCTCGTCGAGCAGTGGCACGGCGGACCGGTAGGCATCCCGGGCCTCGCTGAACCGGCCCTCGCGGTACCGCAGGTCCCCGAGTTGGACCCGGACGGTGGCGGTCGTCGACCAACCCACCGGTGTGTCCTCACCCAGCGCCAAGGCACGGAGCTCGGACTCCTCGAGCAGCGACTCGGCACCGGCCGGGTCCCCCCGTGACTCGGCCAGCTCGGCGCCGAGGCAGAGCGCGTTGACCACCCGGGGCACCACACCGGGATCGACCGACGGCGCCGCGAGCGCCGTGTGGACCAGCGCGACCGCCTCGTCGATCGCATCCTCGAGGTCAGCGCGCCCGCCCCGGTCCCGTGCGTTTCCCCCGGACCGGACCAGCGCGTCGACCAGGGCGAGGGCGACGGCCGGTTCGTCCGGTGCCGCCCGATGCACCCGACGGAGCGCTGCGACCGCCTCGCCGAGGTGGCGTCCCGCACCGACGAGATCGCCCTCGGCCGTGGCCAGCCGCGCCGCTTCCGTGTGCACCGCGGCGAGCTCGCGGCCGGTCTCCAGGTCCGCCGGCACCCGGGCGGCCAGGGTCTCCGTGACCGCCAGCGCCTCGGCGGTGAGGGCACGGGCCTCGTCGTGGCGTCCGGCGAGGTACTCGACGACGGCCAGCGAGCGCAGGCTGGCGCTGAAGACCCGTCCCGCTTCGAGGAGCTCGGCATCGTCGCCGCTGACCTCGGCACCGACCTCGTCGGCCTGGCGCCACGCCCCCTCATAGAGGCCGTAGAGGCCGCGACGCGCCGCCGCGGCCGCGCCATGGTGACGGCGGGCGGCCTCGAGGTCGTCCCCGGCGAGGGCCAGGTCGCCGAGGCGATCGTGGACGCTGGCCAGGTCACGGTGGGCGTCGGGGTGGAACCCGAACCGGGCGTAGGCCTCGATCCAGTCGGCCGCGCCCCCCATTCCGTGGGTCCGCAGGTGACCGGCGGCGCTCACGACCGTCGACGGATCGGGTCGACCCGCCGGGACCAGCGGGGCGCCACACGAGGGGCAGTCCCAGTCCTCCCACTCCACGATGGCACCCGTACGTGCCCGCTCGGCGAACGCCAGCGCCTCCCCGTAGGCCACGCCCGCCAGGTCGCCATGACCCGTCGCGGCCCACAGGTCCCCGAGGCGCAGGTGCAGCGCGACCACGACGGCGAACGACTCGGGCTCCACCTCGATCGCGTCCGGCGTCACCGAGACGTGGGCGACGGCGCCGAGGACGTCACGGCGAGCGGCGACGGGCACGGCACCGTCGAGGGCGGGGTCGACCGCGCCGACCCACCGCTCGAGCACGGTGCGGCGCTCGCCCCGGTCCAGGACCGGCCGCTCGACGAGCGCCCGCCCCCACGCCGCCGCGGCCTCGGCGCCGTCACGTGCCACCTGCGCCGAGAGCGCCTCGACCAGGCTGTCGACCAGCGCCCGGCCGGCGGCGTCGGACAGGTCGCCCGCCAGTAGCACCACCACGGCGTCGAGGTCCCCGGCGGTGAGGAGGTGGTGGGCGAGCTCGTCGACGCGGAGCGGGTCGGTGGCGGCCCGCCCCGCCAGGTGATCGGCCAGGCGGCGGTTCCAGGGGATCGCCTGCGCGGCCGTCGCCGGCCGGGCCGCCTCCCGTCCCTGGTGGTGGGTGAAGTCCCACCGGCCGTCGTCCTCCTCCACCAAGTGGGCCCGGAGCTGCCGGCGCAGGCGAGCAAAGGCCAGCGGGTTCCACGCCCCACCGCGCTCGGTTCCCAGCAGCGCGGCGAGGTCCGACTCGCGCAGCCCGCGGCGCGAGGTCGCCAACAGGCCCAGCACCGTCGCGACGAAGGCCGGGCCGTGGACGGACCCCGCCCGCTCGTACAGCGCCCGGTACAGGCCCGGCAGGTCCTGCGGGAAGCCTCGCGCCGTCTCCTCGAGCAGGCGCTGCAGTCGCTGCTCGGCGGTGCCGTCGAAGGCGTCGAGGGCCTCGTAGTGCTCGCTCCCCAGCTCGAGCAGCTCTGCGGTCACGAGGTGCAGCCACAGAGGGTTGCGCCGATCGTCGCGGTCGGCCCCGTCCCGCTCGCCGGCGATCACGTCGAGCAGGGCCCGTGGCACCTGTCGTCCTCGGCGTCGGGCGACGGTCGCCACCAGCGCTCGGGCCGCTTCGTCGTCGAGGGGGCGGAGGTCGAGGCGCCGCCAGCCCACCTGACCCGACAGTGCATCGGCGTCGGCGCCAGGTGTGCAGGACGCCAGGATGCGAACGCCGTCGGGAAGCGGATCCGGAAGCCAGGTGAGCCGACGGGCGACGACCGATGGGCCGAGTTGGTCGAGCGCGTCCACCACGAGCACGACCCGGCGCTGCGCCGCGACCACCGCGAGGCGCTCACCGAGCTCCTGGGTGAGCTGGTCGACGGACGCGCGCTCGTCGACCTCGGGCGCGCCGGTGAGCGCCCCCAGCTCGTCCGACCAGCGGACCAGGACCTCGCGGACCGAGCGCGACCGGGGGGTGAGCCCACCCGCATGGACGAGGACCACGCCGTCCCCCGCCAGCGCCGCATGGGCCCGGGCGAGCACCGAGCTCTTGCCCGTCCCGGGCGGAGCGACCACCAGCAGTCCCCGCGGGCTTCGCCGGCGCTCGTCCTGGCCGCGGGCGAACGCCACCAGACGACCGACCTCGTCCTCGCGCCCGACCACGTCGCGGCCCCGGATCGCGAGATGGGCGGCGAGGGCGCGGCGCTCGCGCTCCTGCCAACCCGGCGGCACGGCGTCGACCCGGTCGGCGGTGGCGGCGTCGAGCACCGCCCAGAGCGCCGCCACCGCGAGTCGGGCGAACGCACCGTCCAGACCGGTGACGTGCTCGCCGTCCCAGCCCGCCGGGTAGCGCACGTAGCGGTCGCCCAGCAGCCCCTCGAGGTGGTGCTTGAGCGCGACGAGGCGCTCGGCCCGCTCGGGGGCGAGTTCGTCGGTGGCGTGGGCGTCGCTGAACCGGGCGGCGTCGGCGGCCTCCATCTCCGCGTAGGGCAGGGGGTCGCGGACGAGGGCGACGGCCATGGCCGCGACGTCCGGGTCGGCCGCCAGGGCCCGGTCGATCTCGAGGTGGGTGACGCTCGACGCCCCGGGCTCCACCGAGCCCCCCTCCACACCGGCGGTGACGAGGCGCTCGGCCGGCGGGACCCAGCCGTACCGATCACCGAGCAGCACCAGGAAGAGCGGTCGGGTGCGCTCGATCTCACGGAGGCATACGGTCAGCACCGCCGCCTCCTTGGCCGCCTGCCCCTCCTCGCTGCTCGTGTCGACGCCCCAGCGCAGATCGATCCCCACCACCTCGCAACCACGGTCGCGGAGCCGGTCGTTGAGCTCGGGCCACACCAGCCGCTGGAGGACGTCCCGCTCGCCGTCGAGGTCGCGGAACGTCGACGAGACGAACACCGGCATCGAGCGCCACGACGCGTCACCGGCCCCCACCACCATCCCGGCAGGATCGCGCGGCCAACCGACGGGGCGCACCGGTAGTGTCACCGGCGGACGCGAGGGGGGTGCTCATGGGGGAGCTCGACGGCAAGGTCGCCGCCATCACGGGGGGCGGGAACGGGATCGGGCGGGCCACGGCGGTCCGCTTCGCCGAGGAGGGTTCCACCGGCATCGTGGTCGCCGACCTGCTCGACGAGGCGGCGGCCGAGACCGTCGCGCTGGTGGAGGCGGCCGGTGGCGCCGCGGTCGCGGTGCACCTCGACGCCACCAGCCGGGCCGACAACGAGGCCATGGTGGCGACCGCGGTCGAGCGCTTCGGGCGCCTGGACGTCGTGGTGACCGCCGCGGGGATCAGCACCCCCGACTACCGCAGCGGCGACCGGGACATCGCCCGCAAGACGATCCTGTCGGCCATGGACCACCTCGGCACGCCGTGGGAGCCGCTCCTCGACCTGTCAGTGGACGACTTCCAACGGGTGCTCGACGTCAACCTCACCGGCACGCTGCTGGCGGTGCAGGTGGGCGCCACCCACATGGTCGACACCAAGACGAAGGGCTCGATCATCACCCTCGCCTCCATCCTGGCCAAGCACGCCGACGGACCGCTGCCGTACAACGTCTCCAAGGCCGGGGTCTGGATGCTCACCAAGGTGGCGGCGCGAGCCCTCGCCCCCACCGGCGTGCGGGTGAACGCCATCGGGCCCGGCTACATCGACACGAACATGACCGCCATGTTCGGCGAGGTCGAGGGCGTGCTCGACGCCTTCCTCACCCAGATCCCGATGGGACGCTTGGGCACGGCCACCGAGGTCGCCGACACCGCGGTGTTCCTGGCCTCCGACCGGTCCAGCTACTTCACCGGCGAGATCCTCCACCCCGACGGGGGCTTCTACACCGACTGACCGGCGTGTGCGCCGTCCCGGGGGACGAGCGCCATCCCGATCCGCGCCAGCAGTTCGGGGATGAGGCGCAGTCGCACGCGGTCCTTCTCGCGCGTGGACTCGTCGAGCTCCTCCCACGGGACCAGATCGGGGTGGGTGCGCCGCGCCGGGTCCCGAGCCGGGCCGTGGACCCAACCCTGGGCGCGCTTGAACTCGGCCCACCGATCGTGCTCCCGGAGACTGGCGACCTCGACCACGTCCGCGGGGATCGCCACCGGGTCGACCCGTCCCTCCGTGCGCACGACGTCGTAACCCATGTCGGCGGCGTGGCCGAGCACCGCTTCGGCGCTGGCCCGGTTGGCGGACCGATCGCCGTCGGACAGCGACTCCCACGGCGTGCCCCCGACCTCCCCGTCGGGCGACGACCGCCGGTAGAGGTCGTGGTACGCGCGGGCCACGACGGCGAGCTCGTCCTCGGTGAGCGCTCGGACCGTGGTCATGGACCCGGGGAGACGAAGCCATCGAGGTGGGCGACGTCGACCAGGCGGTCGGCCACGGCGCCGCCGACGGCACGCAGCGTGTCGAGGTGCTCGACCGAGTCGATGGGCAGGACCTGGCTCACGGCCACGTCGGCGAACCCGAGGGCGTCGAGGTTGGCGCGGGTGAGGTCGAGGTCGTAGCGGACGTAGCTGAAGAGCGGGTCGGTGAGCAGGCGTTCCGGGCCACGCAGGTCACCGATCTCCATGTCGATCTCGGCGCCGACCCGGCAGTCCCCCAGGAGCCGGCAGAGCACGTCCTGCTGCGTCGCCGTCGAACCGAGAAGCGCGCCCATCGCGGACGTGACCTGGTGCAGGAGGTGCATGTCGTCGGCATCGAGGCCGGGCCGGGGGTGGTCGGCGCTGCCGGTGCCGACCGAGACGAGCAGCAGGTCGTCGACGCCGGTCGGCCAACCGAGCCGGTAGGCGGGCGCGGTCGCCATCACGAACAGTTGCAGGGCCGGGTTGTTGAAGGGAGTGATGGCGCCGTCGACGAACACGAACTCGTTGTCGCCGAGGCGCACGGTCTCGGGCGGGAAGTAGATCGGGGCCGCCGTGCTGGCCCGCACGAGCTGCCACAGGGGCAGGCCGAGGTTGCAGTCGGGCAGCGCGGGGTCGTTGAACATCGCCGCGGGGTTGTTGCTGAGCGGCCACGGCGAGTCGGTGGTGGCGTTGCGGAGCACCACGAGTAGCAGGGTCCGCAAGCGCTCGCTGCCGAAGGTCGTGTCGGCGCCGAGCTCCTCCTGGAGGATGGCCGCCAGCGCATCGTCGTCGTAGAGGTGGCGCATGCGGTCGAGCAGGCGGGCCCGGTCGAACATCTCCGCCCCCCGCTCCCGGTAGAGCGTGAGGAGGTGGTCGGTGTCGAACCCCATGGCGAGGCCCGTGGCGATGATGGCGCCGGTGCTCGTGCCCCCGATGTAGTCGAACACGTCGGCCAGGACGAGGTCGTCACGCCCGGTGGCCGACCGGAGGTCACGTTCGAGCTTGGCCAGGATCTCGAGGCTGATGATCCCTCGGATGCCACCCCCGTCGAGCGCGAGCAGCCGCTTCGGTCCCGGCGCATCGATGCGTCGGCGGTACGTCAACGGTCGCCTCCCCCCGTGTCGTCGGCCCTCATCCCGCCCGGACGATGCGCAGGCCGACCCGGGCGAGCACCGCGGGAATGGATCGGATCGCCTCTCGGTCGTACTCCTGGATGTCCGGCGGCACGCTGGCCCACGGCACCAGGTAGGGCGAGGTCTTGGCGACCTCGTCCTTGTCCCCCGGGGCGTAGGTCCAGCCGAGGCGGGTCATCTCCCGGGCCCACCGGTCGTGCTCCACGGGAGCGAGGGCGTCGACCTCGTCGGGGGCGAACTCGAAGCCCCCCGCGTCGCCGACCCGTCCGGGCACGAGCTCGCAGCCGGTGAGGTCGAGCTTGCGGCCGATGTCCCGGGCGAGGTCGAGGTTCGACTGCTTGAGATCCGGGGTGAGCGCCTCCCAGGGGACCATCGACGGGTTGGTGGCGACGGTCTGGCCACCGGCCCGCCGCTGGGCCACGTAGTGACCGTGGAACGCCCTCGCCATGGTCTCGAGCTCGACATCACGGATCCCGCCGTCGCGGCAGAGCTCTGGGATCAGCGACACCATCTCCAGGCGGGCGGCGGCGCCGGCCGTGGCGACGAGGCCGGCCACGGACCCCGCCCGCGTGAGGCAGGCGCGGATGGGAAGCGTCGTGGGCAGGTCGGCCTCGAGGGCGAGCGCCACGCCGAGCGTCTCGTCGTCCTCCTGGTGCCGGACGTACACGGCGTCCGGGTCGGGCCCACCGACGAGCGCCCGCGTGACCTCGCCGGGCTCGACGTCGACCGCCTGGAGGGACAACTGCGCCCCGAGCGCGCCGAGCTTCCAGGTCTGGCTCTCCACCTCGCGCCGTGCATCGGGTCGGATGAGCACCACGGTGGTCCGTCCCGGCGGCGCGCCGAGGTCGGCGTCGGCGGCCGCGATCAGCCCGAGGAAGGCGTCCCACAGATCGTCGGCCCCGACCAGCCAGATCGTCCTCGGGTGGTCAGCTTCGTAGACGGGCGGGAACCGCTGCAGGAGCAGGGCCGCACCGCTGCCCGCCAGGGAGAAGAAGTCGAGCCTCACCGAGGACGGGGAGACCTGGCGGACCTGGCGGATGCGCAACAGCTTGGCGAGGTCGGGGTCGCCGATGTGCAACAGGCAGTGCAGCGCGGCCGCCGGCCGATTCCCCGACAGCTCGCCGGCGCGCAGCGCGACCTCGGCGTTGACCTCGTCCGTCGGGCTGACGACCACCAGGCGACGGGCCCGGTCGACACCCGCCGCCGCGAGCACGTCGGGGTCGCGGGCGTCACCGGCGATGAGGTGCATGCCGCCACGTCGGCACTGACGGCGGGCGTGCTCCGTCGGCTCGACGTCGATCACGACCACGTCCTTGCCGCGCGAACGGGACGACTCGGCGAAGGCCAGACCCTTCTCCCCTCCGCCGGCCACCACGGTGTGTCCCTTCAGGAAGCCCGTGCGGGCGGCACGCACCCGGTCACCGAGCACCGCAAGGAGGCCGACGAACGCGGTGAAGCCGAGCGCGAGCGGCAGCAGGAAGCGTGCGACCCCGAGGTAGTTGTTGTTCGTGGTGGACGGACCGCCCCAGACGGTGACGAGCCCCAGGTCCGCGTAGAGCAGGTCGACCCACCCGTAGTCCGGCTCCTGCTTGGACCAGCCGATCAGGCCCAGCGCCGCGCCGACCACGACGAGGCCCCCGAGGATCAGCCACTGGTGGCGCCGCAGCCAGCGCATGACGAGCTCGATGCCCCCAGTCGTCCCGCCCGTCGACGACGCCCCCCCGTTGCCCATCGTCTCCTCCTCGCCGGGCCACGAGCCTAGGGCATACCCGTCATCAACAGAATGACCGCCGTTGGGCGGAGAGGTAATCTCCGGCAATGGCGCCCGATGGCGGCGGGAAGCAGCGGGTGTTCCTGAGCTACTCGCATGCCGACGATCGGTGGCGCGATCGGTTCCTGGTTCACGCCAAATCGTGGGATCTCGATGTGTGGGCCGACCCGTACATCCGCGTCGGAGACGATTGGCACCGCGAGATCGGTGACGCGCTCGACGCCGCTCGCATCGGGGTCTGCCTCGTCTCGGTGGACTTCCTCGCGTCGGACTACATCCGTGAGTACGAGCTCAAGCCGATCCGCGAGCGCGAGGACATCACCGCGTTCCTGATCCCGGTGCGAGCGGCCCAGGCCTACGAGCGCCACGGGCTGGGGGCGCTGCAATGGCCCCAGCCACCCGACCAGCCCCTCGACGCCCTTCGGCCGACGGCGCGTCGGGACCGGGCCCTCGGCGAGCTCGTCCAGCAGCTGGCCCAGCTCGTCGAATCGATCAGCCCCCGGGTCGACGAGGCCGAGCCGACGCTCGATCGCGTCCCGGCGGAGCCGATCGAGCCTGGCGACGCCGCCGGCCGCGTCTGGGGCGCGCCCGACGCCGAGCGGCGGTTCCGAGGACGACGAAGCGACCAGGCGCACGTCGAAGGGGCCCTACGCGCCGCTGGGAGCGGCTCGATCGGCATCACCTCCACCAGCCCCACCGTGGGCGTTCACGGACGGGGCGGTCTCGGCAAGACCGCCCTGGTGGCGAAGATGGTGTCGGACGAGCGCGTCCGGCGGCTGTTTCCCGACGGCGTGTGGTGGCTGACCGTCGGCCAAGACCCGTCCCTCCGCGGTCTGCAGCGCACGCTCCTCGAGGGGCTCAGCGTGCGCGATCTCGAGCCCGACCTGACCCTCGACGAGGGCCGACGACTGCTGCGCTCCGAGATGGCGGAACGGCAGGCGCTCCTGGTGCTCGACGACGTCTGGGACCGCCTGGCGCTCGAGGCCTTCGACGTGATGGGACCGCGTGGGCGGATCATCATGACCACACGCCGAGCCGCCAACCTCTCGGCCATCGAGGCCACCGCCATCGAGTTGGATTCTCTTGTCGGCGACGCCGCACGCCAAGTGCTCGCCGATCACGCCCACGTCGACGACATCGCCACGCTGCCCAAAGAGGCCGACGAGGTGATCGAGGCCACCGACGGATTGCCCTTGGGGCTCGCGGCTGCCGGCGCCCAGGTCCGTTTCGGCGTGCCCTGGACCGACCTGATCGACCGCCTCCGCGAGGGACGGGGCGCCTTCGGCCCACATCCCCAGAGCAGTCAACTCGGCGCGCTCCTCACCGCGGTGCAAGCACTCGACCCCTCGACAGCCGCGCGCTACCAGGAGCTCGCCCCGTACCCCGAGGACACCGCCATACCGGTCGCCGAGGTCGAGGTGCTGTGGTCTGCCACCGCAGGGTGCTCCGCGCGCGAGGCGGGCGTCGTCCTCCACGAGCTGGGCGAGCGAGGCCTCCTGTCCCGACAGGGGGACGAGATCCACCTCCACGACCTGCAGAGAGATCTGCTGGTGCTCCTGAGCGACGACCTTGCGCAGGACCACGCCGCCGTCATCGACGCTCACCGGGGTTTCCTCCGATCGACCGAGGCGTGGTGGACGCTCCCCGACGAACACGGCCCCTTTGCCGACCGCCTGGTCCACCACCTCTCGGCCGCCAACCTCGTCGACGAGCTCGAGCGCACCCTCGGTGACCTCCGGTACGTGGCGACGCGCCTCTCTCACCGCGGCATGTCCGGCGTCGTCGCCGATCTGGAACTGGCCCGCACCCGGACACGGACCCCAGAGATCGAAGCCATGGCCCGCCTGGTGGCTCGGATGGGGTTCATCGCCGAGAACCTGCCGGTCGCGGACTGCGCCTCGACGCTGCGGGCCTTGGCGACCGGCGAGCCGGCGCTCGCGCGAGGATCCGCGGCGCTGACCGACCTGATCGGCCCGGTCAGCTTGAAGCGCACCGTCCCACTACCCGAGCACGCCCGACCTGCGCTCCTCCGCACGATCGGCGAGCCCAAGACGACCGTCGGCGGCTTGTCGACGTCGCCCGACGACCGCTACCTGGTCACGGGATGCCGGAACGGGTCCTCCCACATGTGGGACCCCTCGGTGCGGTGGATCGACACCGTCAAGGTCTGGGACGTTCGCACCGGACGGGCGGTGTGCTCGCTGGCCGGCCATGGCGACGCCGTCCTGGCCACTGCCGTGTCGCCTGACCGTCGTTGGTTCGTGTCGGCCTCGGTCGACGGCACCCTGCGTGTCTGGGACTGGGGTGCACGCGGGCCGGCGAACGAGGTGCGCCATGTGCTGGAAGGCCACCGAGGGCCAGTGACCTCGGTCGCCGTCACCGCCGATTGCTCGACCATCGTCTCGGGATCGAACGACGGCACCATCCGACGCTGGAACGCCGCCGACGGGCGGCCGTCGGGCGAACCCCTGGAGGGCCATGTCGGCCGGGTCTCTGCCGTTGCACTGGACCCCGGCGGGAGGTTCATCGCCTCGGCGGGAGCGGACGCGACGGTTCGCATCTGGGACCTTTCGACCGGTGACTGCCGGGCCGTGTTCGAAGGCCATCAGGGCCCCGTCCGTGCCGTTGCCGTCTCGGAGGACGGTGCGCTCGTGGCCAGCGGCTCGGAGGACGACACGGTCCGGCTCTGGGACGTCGAGACCGGCACCGACCTGTTCACCATTCGGGGCCACGCCGCCGGCGTCACCGGGGTGGCCTTCGCTCCCGACGGCCGATACCTCGCGAGCTCGTCGCTCGATACGACCGTGCGGACGTGGGATCTGACGACCGGGGCACCCCTCAACGTCCTGACCGGGCACACGGACGGGGTCAAGGGCCTCGCCGTCGCGAGCCGAGGCGACGTCGTGGCCTCGGTGGGGCGGGACAACGTCCTTCGCGTCTGGACGCCCGACACCCCCGGCGGATCCGTCGATCTCGGCGCGCTGGGGCCCATCGCGGGGATCGGAGCGTCCCGCGACGGATCTCGCGTCGTGACCGCACGGTGGGACGGCACGCTGCGAGTGATCGGGCCGTCGTCCCTCGATGAGGTCGATCGCCTCGAGGGGCACACCGACAAGGTCGTCAGGTGTGCGGTCACGTCGGACGGGTCCGTCGCCCTGTCGGCCTCTCGCGACGCCACGCTCCGGGTCTGGGATCTCACGGCCGGCCGCTGCACCAACGTCCTCACCGGACACGGCGGTCCCATCACCGGATGTGCACTCGTACCGACGGAGAGGCCAGGCGACTCCCTCGCCGGCGTGTCTTCCTCGACGGACGGCACCCTCCGCAGTTGGGACCTGCGAACGGGCCGAGTCGCGCAGGAATTCGCCGGCCACGACGGCCCGGTGATCTCGTGCGCGGTCACCGCTGACCGTTCCTCGCTGGTCTCCGGCGGCCAGGACACCACCCTCCGCGTCTGGGAGCTGGCGAGCGCGACCACGCAGGCGGTGCTCAGCGGTCACGACGGCCCGGTGGCGGACTGCACCGTGACCAGCGATGGCCGGCAGATCGTGTCGGCATCGCTCGATTCGACCCTGCGCATATGGGACGCGGCCTCGGGAGCGACCGTCAGGATCCTGCGCGCCCATCACGCGCCCGTGGTGGCGTGCGCCCTCTCACCCGACGAGGCCCACATCGCCTCCGTGTCCTCGGACTGGACCATCCGGATCTGGTCACGATCCAGCGGAGAGATGCTGTGCGGCCTGAGGACAGCGGGGTGGCTCGGTGGGGTTGCATGGATCGCCGCCGCGCAGCTGATCGCCGTCGGTGCGGGCGGTGTCTACCGGCTGACGGTCGACGGCCTCGGCGTCGACTGAGCCTCACGGACCGCGCGGCACGCCGCTGATCGTCACCGCCCGCAACGGCACGACCGAGTCGGTCAGGCCGAGCGGCGGCGGTCGCCGCGGCCGCGCACGAGGGCGCGGCGCTGCTCGATGAAGTCGACCAGCACGTAGTCGCCGAGCGTGTCCGGGCTGGTGAAGAAGGCCCGGCCCTTGTTCAGGCGGGTCATCTGCTCGACGAAGTGGCGCAGGCCGCGGTCGGCGTCGAGCATGAAGGTGTTGATGCGCACGCCCTCGCGGGTGAGGCGGGCGACCTCGGTGAGGGTGGCGTCCACGGTCTCGCGGACCGGCGGGTAGTTGAAGAAGACCTCGCCGTTCTCCCGGATGTGGGCGGTGGGCTCGCCGTCGGTGATCATGATGATCTGCTTCGTGCCGGTCTGGCGGGCCAGCTTGCGGCGGGCGATCTGGAAGCCGTGCTGCATGTTCGTGCCGTAGACGAAGTCCCACGACACCTCGGGGAGCTGCTCGGGGGTGAGGTCGCGGGCGATCTCGCTGAAGCCGACCAGGCCCAGGTAGTCCCGCGGGTAGTTCGTCGAGATCAGCGAGTGCAGGGCCATGGCGACCTTCTTGGCGGCCAGGAAGTTGTCCCGCATCGGCATGGAGAGCGACAGGTCGATCATGAGCACCGTCGAGGTGCGCACGAGCTGCTCGGTCTCCTCCACCTCGAAGTCCTCGGGCGTGAGGCGCACGGGGGTGCCGCCGCCGGTGCGGCGGATGGCGTTGCGGACCGTGCGCTCGATGCTCAGGTTGAAGGGGTCGCCGAACTCGTAGGGCTTGGTGTCGTACGTGCGCTCGTGGCCCGTGCCCTTGCGCTCGAGCTCGTGGCTGCCCATCTGGCTGCGGGAGAGGTGGGTGAACAGGTCGTTCAGGGCGTTGGCGCCGACGCGACGAAGGCCACGGGGCGTGAGCTCGAGGCGACCCTCCTTGTTCTCGATGAGGCCCGCCTCCTCGAGCATCCTGGCCAGCTCCTGGATGCGCTGGAGGCTCTCGGCGGACTGGTCGCCGAGCAGCTCGCGCACCTTGTCGAGGTCGGCCTCGGCCAGGGCCCCCGGGTTGGTGGCCCCCCGCATGAGGTTCTCGAGCTGGTCGATGTCGCCCAGCTCCTCCATCATCTGGGCGGCCTCGGCGAAGCCGAGCGGGTCCTGGCCGCTGAAGTTGTACTGGCGGTCCCAGCCGGCGTTCGGAAAGGCGTTGCGCAGGTTCTCGGCGAGCTGGTCGGCCTGCCAGCGCAGGTCCATGTCCTCGAGCAGCTGCTCGGACAGGCTCTGCAGCTGGGCCCGCTGCTCGGGCGTCATCGAATTGAGCATCGCCTGCATGGCGGCCATGCGCTGGGCCATCACCTCGAGCAGCTCGTCGAGGGTCTCGGGGTTCTCCGGGAAGAAGTCGCCGAAGCGCTCCATGAAGCCGTCGAAGTCGGGCGTCTCGCCCCGCTCGCGCTGCTCGAGCATCTGGTTGAGCTCGGCCATCATGTCCTTCATGCGGGCGAGGTCCTCGGGCGACATGTCGCTCATCGCCCCCGCCATCTGGTTCACGTAGCTCTGCATGAGCTGCTCGCGGAGCTTGTCCACCAGCTCGTCGAAGCGCTCGCGGGCCTCGGACGAGGTGAAGTCGTACTGCTGGAGCTCGCGGACCTGGCCGGCGAGGTCGGGCGGGAGCATGTCCAGGGCGAGGTTGCGCTCGGTGGCGACCTCGTCGGTGAGCTCCTGGCGGCGGGCGTCGCCCGACTCGCGGGCCTCGCGCTGGAGCTCCTCGATGCCCTGGCGCTCGAGCTCGACCACCTCGCGGAGCTCGTCGGCGATGTCGTCGTAGACGCCGCCGAGGTCGTGCTGCTCGAGGGTCTCCTTGCGGCGCCGGCGCAGGCGCTCGAGCATGTCGCGGATGCCCTCCATGCGCTCGCCGTTGCGATCCTGGAAGCCCGACTGCATCATCCGCCGCAGCGCGGCGTTCAGGTCACCGTGGTACAGCAGGTCGTCGGTGATCTCGGAGAAGACGTCGTCGGCGCCGAGCTCGAACCCCACCTGGGTGCCGTCCCAGCGCGAGTAGGCGAAGCGGGGGGTCGAGGCCTTGCGCCGGCGGAGCACGAGGCCGAGGCTACCCCTCGCCCCTCCGAGACGGGCGGCCGGTCAGCCGACGTGCTGGTCGAGCCACGCGAGCACCTCGGGGGCCAGTTCCTCGCCCGTCGGGCTCAGCGAGCCGTCCTCGTCGAGGTCGAACGCGTGACCCTCACCCGGACGCACGTCGACGGTCACGTCGACGCCGACGGCGTCGAGGGCGGCGCCGAAGCGCTCGCTCTGCTCGGCGGCGACGAGACCGTCGTCCTCGCCGTGGACCAGCAGCACCGGGGCGACCGCGCCGCCCGCCATGGCGACCGAGTCGGCGCGCTGCCAGCGGCCCCGGACGAGGGGGTCGGGGCTGTCCTCCGGACCGCCGTAGTACCGCTCCTCGTCGAACTGCAGGCCGGAGTAGTAGCCGTAGAAGCCGATGAACCCGTCGATGGCGTCGGAGGTGCCCGGCCACAGCTCGGTGTCCTGGTAGTAGGGGTCGTCGGGGGTCACCTCGAGCTGGCCGCCGAGGCGGGCGCCGGCGGAGATCCCGTGGACGACGACCCGCGCGGCGGTCACGCCGTGCTCGGCCCCGTTGGCCCGTAGCCACTGCACGGCGGCCTTCACGTCCTGCTCGGGCTCGGGGTACACCGGCGACCGGGTGGTGTCGTCGAAGACCAGGTAGTCCGTGGACAGCGTGGGGTACCCGGCGGCGCGGTACACCGCCGCCCACGCCCGCATGTCGCTGCGCTCGCCCCCGAACCCGCCGCCACCGTGGACCAGCACGATGACCGAGTCCCGCGCCGCGCCCTCCGGGAGGCACAGGTCGCCGAGGAATTCCTCGGCCGCGTCGGGCGGCGACACCACGACGGTCTCGCACCCCTCGGGCAGCGGCGACGAGGTCGTCGTCACCCCGAAGGCGTCGTTCGTCACCGCCGCCGCGCCCGGGTCCGCCCCGCCCGACGACGCGGCCGGGTCGTCGGCCATCGTCCGGGCCACGACCACCACGATCGCCACCAGGCACACGAGGCCGAACGCGGTCGGGGCCAGCCGGGACACGAGGCTGCGGGTCCGCCGGGCCATGGGGTCAAGGCTAGGAGGACGGCCCGCCGAGACCCGGTCGGCCCGTCCCCGCCCGGGCGGGCGACAATGGGCCCGTGACGTGGGATCCGACGAGCCAGGCTCGCTTCTGGTGGGGGACGGCCGCGTCCTCCACCCAGGCCGAGGGCGTCGCCCCGCGGGCCGACTGGGCCCGGTGGGAGCAACTCGGCCGGGCGCCGGCGTCGCGGGACGGCAACGGGTTCGCCACCAACTACCGGGACGACTTCGCGCTGCTGGCCGACGCCGGCCTGACCCACCACCGCCTGTCGATCGAGTGGGCGCGGATCGAGCCCGAGCCCGGCAAGTGGGACGGCGACGCCATCGAGCACTACCGCTCGATGCTCCAGGCCGCCCGGGACGCCGGCATCGCGGTGTGGGTGTGCCTGCACCACTTCACCCTCCCGGGGTGGTTCTCCGACGACCTCGGCGGGTTCCTCGACGAGAAGGCGCGGCGCTACCACTGGGTGCGCCACGTCGACGTCGTGGCCGAGACCTTCGGCGACCTCGTGTTCGGGTGGAAGCCGATCAACGAGCCCGTCGCCTACGCCTCGCTCGGCTGGCTGGACGGCACCTTCCCGCCCGGCCGCAAGGACCTCGAGAAGTTCTCCGACGCCCTGCGGGCCATCCACCTGGCCAACCACGAGGCCTGGATGCTGCTCAAGGGCGGCGACCAGCCCGTCGCCACCGTCTACAACCTGGCGCCCGTCATCCCCCGCTCGACCGAGCCCCACGTCGTCGCCCTGGCCGACACCATCGACGAGGCGCTGTGGGGCTGGATCAGCGCGCTGCGCGACGGACTGCTGCGCACCCCGGGGAAGGCCGACGTGGAGATCCCCGACATGGCGGGGTCGTTCGACCTCGTCGGCTTCTCCTACTACTCCGCCTACGGGATCGCCGACGACCCCGACCGGCCGTTCGTGCCGTACCCCGCCGACGCCCGGGTCGGCCCGCTCGGCTACGCCCCGTGGAGCGAGGGCCTCGGCATCGTGCTGCGCCGCCTCGCCGACGAGCTCCCCGGCAAGCCGCTGCTGGTGGCCGAGCACGGCGTGGGGACGACCGACGACGACTGGCGGGAGGAGATCCTGCGCGACTCGCTCGCGGAGCTGGCGTCGGCCGCCGCCGACGGCGTCGACGTCCGGGGCTTCTTCCACTGGACGGGGATCGACAACTACGAGTGGCTCCACGGCTACTCGGTGCCGTTCGGCCTCTTCGACCGCGATCGCAAGCCCCGCGGCTCGGCCGCGCTGGCGTCCGACTGGGCGGGGCGCGATCTCCTGCCCCAGAAGGAGGACTAGGTCAGCGGGTCGGCGGCCACCACGCCGGCGTCGCTGACCTGGTCGGTCCAGGCCACGCCGTCCCAGTAGCGGTACTCGTGGCGGCCGGCGGGGTCGGGGTGCCAGCCCGCCGGCGGCCCGGGCGCCGCGGGAGCCACCGGTGCGGGGCCGACGGGGCCGGGGCCGGGCACGCCGACGCCGGGGGTGAACACCGGCCGGGGCGACAGCGCACCGTGCGGACCGGGCGCCATCTGCTGGGGCACCTGCTGAGGCGGCACCCCGGGGAGCGGCCCGGTCAGGCCCAGCTCGGCGTCGAGGGCAGCGAAGAACTGGTTGATGTTCTTGGTGTTCTTGCCCCAGTCGACGAGGCCGAACTTCACGTCCGAGCGGATCGACACCTGCATCACACCGGGCTCGACCTGGCCCACCTGCACCCCGAGGTTCTCACCCCAGGACATCAACGTCATCGAGGTCGAGAGGGTGAGCACCCCGCTGGCGGGATCGGCGGACTTCACCCCCATCCCGCAGCGGGCCGCGGCGCGGGCGGCGGCGTCGAACACGGCGGCGTAGTCGGCCTGGTAGGTGCGGGCGGCGTCCTTGGCGGTGGCCATGGCCACCATCGTGCCCCGCGACGGCGCCGCGCGCCGCGAGGTCGGGCGGTCAGCGCCCCCGGTAGGTGGCGCGGGCCCCCACGGCCTCCTTGTTGAGGCGCTTGGAGAGGTGGAGGCCCTCGAGGACGAGCTCGACCGCGCCGGCCACGGCGGCGGGCGACTCGTCGTCGGTGAGCTTGCGGACCGCCTCGCGCAGCGCCGGGATGTCGGCCACGAGCGCGACGTAGTCGTCGGCGGTGACGTCCTCGCCGGCGTTGACCACGGTGCCGCCCTCGAACGCGTCGAGGACCTCCCGCAGGTCGCCCACCTCGAAGTACTCCTTGAACACCGTGAGGACGGCGCCCTTCATGATCTGCTCGACGATCTGGGCGTCGCGTCCCTCCTCGATCGACTCGATCTCGACCTTGCCGGCGGTGGAGGACACCAGGGCGTCGAGGTCGCTCACGCGGGGCACCACGTCGCGCTCGCCGAGGTGCAGCGACCGCCGGATGGCGTTGGCCACGAGCGTCTCCTCGTTGGAGACGGTGAGGCGCACGGACACGCCCGACGCCTGGTTGATGTGCGGGCTCTGGCGGGCGAGGTGGCTGATGGTGGCCACGATCTCGCTCATGTAGTCGGGCACCGACACCCGCACGCCCTCGACGTCGAACGGCGCCGCCTCCTGGCGGGCGATGGCGACCTCGGTCTCGACATCGAGCGGGTAGTGGGTGCGGATCTGGGCGCCGAAGCGGTCCTTCAGCGGGGTGATGATGCGCCCGCGGTTCGTGTAGTCCTCGGGGTTGGCCGAGGCGAACAGCATCACGTCGAGCGGCAGCCGGATCTTGTAGCCCCGCACCTGCACGTCGCGCTCCTCCAGCACGTTCAGCAGGCCGACCTGGATGCGCTCGGAGAGGTCGGGCAGCTCGTTGATGGCGAAGATGCCGCGGTTCGTGCGGGGGACGAGGCCGTAGTGGAGGGTCAGCTCGTCGGAGAGGTAGCGGCCCTCGGCCACCTTGATGGGGTCGACCTCGCCGATGAGGTCGGCGATCGACGTGTCGGGGGTGGCCAGCTTCTCGCCGTAGCGCTGGTCGCGGTGGACCCACTCGATGTTCGTGTCGTCGCCGTGCTCGGCCACGAGGTCCCGGGCGTGCTTGGAGACGGGGTGGTACGGGTCGTCGTTGATCTCCGAGCCCACGACGATCGGCAGCCACTCGTCGAGCAGGCCGGTGAGCGAGCGGATCATGCGGGTCTTGGCCTGGCCCCGCTCGCCCAGGAAGATCACGTCGTGGCCCGCGAGGAGGGCGTTCTCGAGCTGCGGGAGGACCGTCTCCTCGTAGCCGAGCACCTTCTCGAACAACGGCTCGCCGGCCGCGATCTTGGCCACGGCGTTGCGGCGCACCTCCTCCTTGACCGGGACGGACTCCCAGCCGGACTCGCGGAGCTGGCCGATGGTGGCGGGTCGCGACGACATGCGCGCCAACCTACCGGGGGCCGCTTCCGCCGCGGGCGTCGGGCGCCGGTACCCTCGGACCCCTTGAGCACCGACTTGTCGGGGACGTGGCGTGCGGCGATCGCCGACGAGGAGCTGCGGCGCTCGTACGCGACCGACGGGTTCGACGACGACGCCTGGGAGCCCGTCGAGGTGCCCGGGCACTGGCAGTCCACGCCGGCGTTCGCGGAGGCGGACGGGCCCCTCCTCTACCGCCGGGCGTTCGAGGCCGACGCCCCCGCGGAGGACCGCCGCTCGTGGCTCGTGCTCGACGGCGTCTTCTACCAGGGCGACGTCTGGCTCGACGAGGGCTACGTCGGCGCCACCGAGGGCTACTTCTTCCACCACACCTTCGAGGTGACCGAGGCGCTCCGGGCACGGTCCGAGCACGCCCTCGCCCTCGAGGTGATCTGCTCACCCCAGCTCGACCGCGCCGCCAAGCGCAACCTCACCGGCGTGTTCCAGCACTGGGACTGCCACGATCGCGACCGCAACCCGGGCGGCATCTGGCGGCCCGTACGCCTCGAGGAGACGGGGCCGGTCCGGTTCCGCCGACCGTCGATGATCTGCACCGAGGCGTCCGAGACCTCGGCCACGGTCGCCCTGGCCGCCGTGGTCGACACCCTCGAGGCCGGGTCCGTGCAGGTGCGCACGACCGTCCGGCCCGCCGGCTCGGACGAGGTGCTCGCCGAGCAGGTGGCCGACCACCCGCTCGCCGCCGGCGCGAACCGGGTGGAGTGGTCGATCTCGGTGGCCGACCCCGAGCGGTGGTGGCCGTGGTCGCTCGGCGGGCAGCCCCTCCACGACGTGACCATCGAGGTCGCCCCCGAGGGCGGCGAGGTGAGCCACCTCGTGACCCGCCGCCTCGGCTTCCGCACGGTCGAGCTGCGCAACTGGATCGCCGTCATCAACGGCGAGCGCCTCTTCCTGAAGGGCTCGAACCAGGGCCCCACCCGCCAGGCCCTCGCCGAGGCCACGCCCGACGAGCTGCGGCGCGACGTCGCCCTCGCCAGGGACACGGGCCTCGACCTCCTGCGCCTGCACGCCCACATCACCCGACCCGAGCTCTACGACGCCGCCGACGAGGCGGGCCTGCTGCTCTGGCAGGACCTCCCCCTCCAGTGGGGCTACGCCCGGGGCGTCCGCAAGCAGGCCATCCGCCAGGCCCGCAAGGCGGTCGAGCTGCTCGGCCACCACCCGTCGGTCGCGATCTGGTGTGGGCACAACGAGCCCATGGCCATCGACATCGACGCCGAGCAGCTCGGCGACCCCGCCGCCGTGCGCAAGCTCGCGGTGAAGGCACTCGCCGCCCAGGAGCTGCCCACCTGGAACCGCACGGTGCTCGACCGCTCGATCAAGCGGGCGCTGCGCAAGGCCGACCCGTCACGACCGGTGATCCCCAACTCGGGGATGTTCCCGCACCTGCCGCAGCTCGACGGCACCGACACCCACGCCTACTTCGGGTGGTACTTCGGCGACGAGCGGGACTTCCCCACCTTCCTGCGCCGGCTCCCCCGCCTCGCCCGGTTCGTGACCGAGTTCGGCGCGCAGGCGGTGCCGGAGGACGCGTCCTTCTGCGAGCCCGAGCGCTGGCCCGAGCTGGACTGGCCGCGTCTGGCCCGAACCCACAACCTGCAGAAGAGCCAGTTCGACCGCTACGTCCCGCCCGCCGACTTCGCCACCTTCGACGAGTGGCGCGACGCCACGCAGCGGTACCAGGCCGAGGTCGTCAAGCACCACGTCGAGGCCCTCCGCAAGCTCAAGTACCGACCCACCGGGGGCTTCGCCCAGTTCTGCTTCGCCGACGGCCACCCGGCGGTCACCTGGTCGGTGCTCGGCCACGACCGCGCGCCGAAGGCCGGCCACGTGGCCCTCGTCGAGGCCTGCCGGCCGGTCATCGTCGTGTGCGACCGCCCGCCGGCCGAGCTCCTGCCCGGCAGCCGCCTCGCCCTCGACGTGCACGTGGTCTCCGACCTCCACCACGACCTCGCGGGCGCGCGGGTCGGCGCCACCGTGCGCTGGACCGGCGGCGAGCGCTCCTGGGCCTGGCAGGGCGACGTCGCCGCCGACGAGTGCACCCGCATCGGCGCCATCGACCTCGAGGTGCCCGCCGCCCCGGGCCGGGTGACGATCGACCTCGAGTTGGTCGGCGCCGGCCTCGCCGGCCGTGCGGGTGACGGGGGCGCCGGCGAGCGCGTCGAGCGGGTCGCCAACCACTACGCCACCACCATCGCCTGAGCCGGCGGCGCCGGCTCGGACCACCGGCCGGACGGGGCGCACCTGCCGGGCCGGGCCGGCGGCCCGCGGCGGGAGCGAGTCCACCCGGGGCGCCCCGCCGCCCGGGAAGCGACCGTGGGGAAACCGGTTCCCCGAGCCCCTTCCCGGGCACGCCCAAGGCAAGGGAGGGTCCGTCACGGTGGTGAAGGGGACCGTGACGGCGAGCGTGGCACCGCCTCGCGGCGGAACGGCCCGATACCCTCGGTCTCAGACCGTGACACGGTGTAACCGGCGGGTCAAGTCACCCCGTGCACCCGCCCGGTGCGGGCACGGGCCGCGCCGGGCTCAGCGGGCCAGCGAGGCCGCGGCGGCGCAGAAGTTGCGCACCGCCAAGCGGTAGGCGTCCGAGCGCACGGCGGGGTCGAGGCTGCGCAGGATGCCGAGGCCGATGATGGCCGCGACCAGGACGTCGACGTGGTCGTCGAGGTCGTCGGGGTCGATCTCCAGGCCGGCGAGGCGCCGGAACTCGCCCACCACGAGGCCCTTGATGAGCTGCCCCGTCTCGTGCCACGGATCGCGGAACGCCGCGGCGGTGTCCGCCGAGCGGTTGGCCTCCACGAGGTACTCGAGGTTGGCCCGCTGCCGGTTGGCGCTCTCGTCGGCGAAGGTGGCGATCCAGTCGGCGACGACGGTCATGCAGGTCTCGATGTCGGTGACGCCCTCGAGTCGCTCCGCGACCTCGGGCAGGCCACTGAACGTCCACGCCTTGCGGACCTCGAGGAAGAGGTCGGCCTTCGAGGTGAAGTTGGCGTAGACGGCGCCCTTGGTGAGGCCCGCGTCCGCCGCCACCTGGGCGAGGGTGGTGCCCAGGTAGCCCTGCTCGGAGAAGCGCGCGGCAGCCGCGGCGAGCAGCGCCTGCCTCGTCCGCTCCTGCGATTCGGCTCTCGTCATCGTCTTGGTCTCCGCCACCGTCAGCGAAGTGTAGAGGCGCCTCCACCCCCGTCCGGCACCGTCGATGCGGTGCCACCCCGCGACGCGTGGAAAAGTGGCGTTGTGAAAGTCCATCACCACAGCTACGACGCGGTGATCGTCGGCGCCGGAGGCGCCGGCCTCCGTGCCGCCATCGAGGTCGCAGGCCAGTGCCACGTGGCGGTCCTCACCAAGCTCTACCCCACCCGCTCGCACACCGGCGCCGCCCAGGGCGGCATGTGCGCGGCCCTCGCCAACGTCGAGGACGACTCGTGGGAGTGGCACGCGTTCGACACGGTGAAGGGCGCGGACTACCTCGGTGACCAGCCCGCCATCGACGTGATGTGCCGGGAGGCGATCGACGCGGTCATCGAGCTCGAGCACTTCGGCCTGCCGTTCAACCGCACGCCCGAGGGCAAGATCGACCAGCGCCGCTTCGGCGGGCACACCCGCAACCACGGCGAGGCGCCCGTGCGCCGGGCCTGCTACTCGGCCGACCGCACGGGCCACATGATCCTGCAGACCCTCTTCCAGCAGTGCGTGAAGCGGGGCGTGAACTTCTTCAACGAGTTCCAGGTCCTCGACATCGCCTTCACCGAGGATCCCGACAGCGACGCCGGCAAGCGGGTCTCGGCGGTGGTGGCCTACGAGATGGCCACGGGCGACCTCCACGTCTTCCAGACCAAGGGCGTGCTGTTCGCCTCCGGCGGCTTCGGGCGCATGTTCAAGGTGTCCTCCAACGCGGTGAGCCTCACCGGCGACGGCCCCGGCCTGCTCCTGCGCCGAGGCATCCCCATGCAGGACATGGAGTTCTTCCAGTTCCACCCGACCGGCATCTACAAGCTCGGCATCCTGCTGTCGGAGGCGGCCCGCGGCGAGGGCGGCATCCTGCGCAACAAGGACGGCGAGCGCTTCATGGAGCGCTACGCCCCGACCGTGAAGGACCTCGCCCCCCGCGACATGGTCTCCCGGTCGATCATGACCGAGATCCTCGAGGGCCGGGGCTGCGGCATCAACGGGGACTACGTCCACCTGGACCTCACCCACCTGCCCCCCGAGCAGATCGACGCGAAGCTCCCCGACATCTCGGACTTCGTGCGGACCTACCAGGGCATCGAGCCCAAGAAGGACCCGATCCCGATCCAGCCCACGGCCCACTACGCCATGGGCGGCATCCCCACCAACGTCGACGGCCAGGCCGTGATCGACGCCGACAACACGGTGCTGCCGGGCCTGTACGCCGCCGGCGAGTGCGCCTGCGTCTCGGTGCACGGCGCCAACCGCCTCGGCACCAACTCGCTGCTCGACATCGTCGTGTTCGGCCGTCGCGGCGGCAAGGACATGGCCCGCTACGTGAACAGCGTGGGCATGCCGGAGCTGGCGCCCGGCGCCGAGCGGGACGTGGCCGACCGCATCGAGAAGCTGAAGAACGCCACCGGCGGGGAGAACTACGCGGTGATCCGCGACACCCTCCAGGACGACATGACCAAGTACGCCACCGTGTTCCGCACCGACGAGTCGCTGGGCAAGGCCGAGGCCACCGTCGCCTCGCTGAAGGACGCCTACGAGAAGGTCTCGATCACCGACAAGGGCGACACCTTCAACTACGACCTGACCGAGGCCCTCGAGGTCGGCTACCTGCTCGACCTCGCCGACGTCACGGTCAAGAGCGCCCGGGCCCGCACCGAGAGCCGCGGCGCCCACGCCCGAGACGACTTCCCGAACCGCGACGACGGTGAGTGGATGAAGCACACGCTCGCCACCCTGAACGACGACGGCTCGATCACCCTCGACTACAAGCCGGTGATCGGCGGCCGCTACGAGCCCATGGAGCGCAAGTACTGATGGCTGACACCACCACCGCCGAGGCCCCGTCCGAGTCGGCGGGCGCCGCCGCCCCCGCCGTCGAGCTGTTCCAGGTCGAGCTGCGCATCAAGCGCTACGACCCGGAGCGCGACACCAAGCCCCACTGGGAGACGTACCACGTCGAGATGGAGGGCACCGACCGCGTGCTCGACGCCCTCCACGAGGTGAAGTACCACCACGACGGCACCCTGTCGCTGCGGCGCTCCTGCGCCCACGGCGTGTGCGGGTCCGACGCCATGGTCATCAACGGGGCCAACGCCCTCGCCTGCACCATGCTCATCAAGGACGCCGGCAAGATCGTCACGGTCGAGCCCATCCGCGGCCTCCCGGTGATCAAGGACCTCGTCGTCGACATGGAGCCGTTCTTCGCCCAGTACCGCTCGGTGCTGCCGTTCCTCATCAACGAGGGCGACCCGGGCTACACCGAGCGCCACCAGACCGCCGAGGAGCGCGAGCGCTTCGACGACACGACCAAGTGCATCCTCTGCGCCTGCTGCACGACGTCGTGCCCGATCTACTGGGGCAACTCGTCGTACGTGGGCCCGGCCGCCATCGTCAACGCCCACCGCTTCATCTTCGACTCGCGTGACGAGGGCGCCGCCGCCCGCCTCGACATCCTCAACGAGAAGTCGGGCGTGTGGCGCTGCCGCACCGCCTTCAACTGCTCGGAGGCGTGCCCCCGCGACATCAAGGTCACCCAGGCCATCGAAGAGGTCAAGCGGGCCATCCTCTACGACCGGGTCTGACCCGATCAGGCGCCGCCCGCGTGCGGCCCCGACCCGACGAAGCGACAGCGGCCACCCTCCAGGGTGGCCGCGGTCGCGTGCTCGTGAACTCGTGAATTGGCCTCGGGCGGGGTCCCTGGGCAATTCTTTGGCGGGCATGACGGCGGTCTGACAGACCATCGCGCCCACATCCCCCGTCCCACAGGCAGCAACGGGCCGCCTGCGACCAAAGGAAACCCCTTGCCCCTACTCAACGTCCTCGCCGCTGAAGGCGGGTACCAGGAGTTCACCCTCGGTAGCTCCGAGTGGTTCTGGCTGATCTTCTCCGCAGTCACGGCTCTCCTGGCCCTCGCCGTCGGCGCGTTCCTGGTGCGATCGGTGCTCGACGCCGACACCGGGACCGACAAGATGCGCGAGATCGCCGCCGCGATCCAGGAGGGGGCCATGGCCTACCTCAAGCGGCAGTTCCGCACGATCGGCATCATCGTCGTCCCCGTCGCCGTCATCGTGTTCGTCACCTCGACCGAGGTGCTGAAGCCCGACGGCGCCGTGGCCCTGAGCTTCTTCCAGTCCGGCCTCTTCCGCACCCTGGCCTTCGTCGCCGGCTGCGTCCTCTCCGGTCTCACCGGCTTCATCGGTATGAGCCTGGCCGTGCGCGGCAACGTGCGCACCGCGGCCGCGGCGAAGTCGGGCTCGATGCCCGCCGCCCTCCAGGTCGCCTTCCGCACCGGCGGCGTGGCCGGCATGTTCACGGTGGGCCTGGGCCTGCTCGGCGCGACGTTGATCATCATGATCTTCCAGAACACGGCGTCGGCCATCCTCATCGGCTTCGGCTTCGGTGGCTCCCTGCTCGCCCTGTTCCTGCGGGTCGGCGGCGGCATCTTCACCAAGGCCGCCGACGTCGGCGCCGACCTCGTCGGCAAGGTCGAGGCGGGCATCCCCGAGGACGACCCCCGCAACCCCGCCACCATCGCCGACAACGTCGGCGACAACGTGGGTGACTGCGCCGGCATGGCCGCCGACCTCTTCGAGAGCTACGAGGTCACCCTCGTCGCCTCCATCATCCTGGGCGTGGCCGCGTTCGACTCGATCGGCGCCAACCCGGCGCTGGGCCTCATCTTCCCCGTGGCCGCCCGGGCCATCGGCGTGCTCGCCTCCATCGTCGGCGTGTTCGCCGTGCGGGCCACCGAGAAGGACAAGTCGGCCATGGCCCCCATCAACCGCGGCTTCGCCCTCGCCAGCATCCTCACCGTGATCGGCACCGGCCTCGTCGCCGTCCTCTACATCGGCGACGCCGGCCGCAAGGTCATCGACGGCGTGCCGGTGGAGGGCTACGTCAGCAACGCCGGCCTGCGCATGCTCGGCGCCGTCGTGGCCGGCCTCGTGCTGGCCCAGGTCGTCAGCCGCCTCACCGAGTACTACACCTCGACCGAGCACAAGCCGGTCCAGGACATCGCCGTCGCCGCCCGCACCGGCCCGGCCACCACCGTGCTCTCGGGCATCAGCTCGGGCCTCGAGTCCTCGGTGTGGGCCATCGTGGCCATCGCCGGCGCCCTCGGTGCCGCCATCGCCCTCGGCGGCGGCAACATCCAGTTCATCTTCTACCTGGTCGCCCTCGCCGGCATGGGCATGCTCAGCACCACCGGCGTGGTGGTGTCCGAGGACACCTTCGGCCCCGTGGCCGACAACGCCGCGGGCATCGCCGAGATGTCGGGCGAGTTCGAGGGCGAAGCCGAGCGCATCATGGTCAGCCTCGACGCGGTGGGCAACACCACCAAGGCCGTCACCAAGGGCTTCGCCATCGGCTCCGCGGTCATCGCCGCCGTGGCCCTGTTCGCCTCGTTCATCGAGGTCATCGCCGACGAGATCGGCTTGGAGGAGACCGGGAACCGGTTGTTCGAGGCGCTGCCCATCAACGTGGCCGATCCGAAGGTCTTCATCGGCCTGCTCATCGGCGGGTCGATCGCCTTCATGTTCAGCTCCCTCGCCATCCGCGCCGTCGGCCGCACCGCCGGCACCGTGGTGCAGGAGGTCCGTCGCCAGTTCGCCGACGGCAAGATCATGGCGGGCACCAAGCGCCCCGACTACGGGCCGGTCATCGACATCTGCACCACCGCCTCGCTGCGGGAGCTGGCCACCCCGGCCCTGCTCGCGGTGCTGACCCCGGCCATCATCGGCTTCGGCATCAACTACCTGGCCCTCGGTGCCTTCCTGGCCGCGACCATCCTCACCGGCCAGCTCATGGCCAACTACCAGAACAACGCTGGTGGGGCGTGGGACAACGCCAAGAAGTACATCGAGGACGGTAACGAGGGTGGCAAGGGCTCGGAGGCCCACAAGGCCGCCGTCATCGGCGACACCGTCGGCGACCCCTTCAAGGACACCGCCGGCCCCGCGCTGAACCCGCTCATCAAGGTGATCAACCTGGTGTCGCTGCTGATCCTGCCGGCCATCATCACCCTGCAGGACAACGACGCCGCCCGGTTCGCCATCGCCGGCGTGTCCCTGGTGGTGCTCCTCGGTGCCATCAGCTTCTCCAAGCGTGACGCCGAGGGCATGGACGCCCCCCTCGACCCCGAGGGGCACCACCCCGAGGAAGTCACCGCCTGATCATGACGGGCACCCGCGGCGATCACGACGAGACGATCTGAGATGTTCTCCACCGTGATCGCCGCGGGGGGCCTCGACCCCGAGCACCTGCTCCAGACCTTCGGGGCGCTCGGGCTCTTCCTCATCATCTTCGCCGAGTCGGGGCTGTTCTTTGGCTTCTTCCTGCCCGGCGACTCGCTGCTGTTCACCGCCGGCCTGCTCTCGTCGCAGGACAAGATGCCGGCGCTGCCCATCCTGCTGGCGGGGTGCTTCCTCGCCGCCGTGGCCGGCGACCAGGTCGGCTACGTGTTCGGCCGCAAGGTCGGCCCCGCGCTGTTCCGCCGGCCCGACTCCCGGATCTTCAAGCAGGAGTACGTGGAGAAGGCCCAGGGGTTCTTCGACCGCCACGGCTCGAAGACCATCGTGCTGGCCCGCTTCGTGCCCATCGTGCGCACCTTCGCCCCCATCGTGGCCGGCGTCGGGCGCATGCGGTACCGCACCTTCGTCACCTACAACGTGATCGGCGGGCTCCTCTGGGCCGTGGGCATCACCAGCCTCGGCTACGTCCTGGGCGACCGGGTCCCGTGGGTCGAGGAGAACCTCGAGCTGGCCATCCTCGGCATCGTCGGCCTCTCCCTCGTGCCCATCATCATCGAGGTCATCCGAGCCCGGCGGATCCCCACCCCGGCCCCCGAGGAGCTCGAGGAGCACGAGCGCGAGATCTTCGGCCCCGAGGTCCCCACGGACTGAGCCACCGGGGGTGGACGCCACCCCCGTGCGCACTCACGACCGGTCGAGCGCGGCCTGCCCCCGTCGGGATCGGCGGGCGTCGAGCGCCGGCTCCCGCCACATCGCCCAGCCCATCCAGAACGTGGCGGCGCCCACCGTGGCGAGCCCGACCAGCACCACCGCCCGGATCTCGGGCGAGCCGGGACTCGTCACCAGCCACCCGAGGTCACGGCCGGCGCCGGGCCCGGCCGTGAGGTCCCAGGCGAGGGCCGCCGCGACGGTGACGGGCGGTGCGAGCGTGAAGGCCCAGAGCGCGGCCCTCGGGAGGATGGCGGCCCGCAGCATGCCCACCCCGGCGAGGACGGCCGCGACCGACAGCAGCACGGCCAGGGCCGGCGCCGTCCGCCAGGGGCCGGCGAACGCCACGAAGGGAGCGGCCACGAAGACGACGGACGCCGCTCGACCCCACCAACCCAGGCCGCTGTGGCGCACCCGCGCGCCCCAGAGCCCGAATCCCAACGCCGCGAACGCGGCGCCCAGCAGGACCAACAGACCGTCCTGGAGGGCGCCGCTGGTCACGGCCACGCCGAGCGCGGCGAGCGCGCCCGCCGGCACGGCGACCATCGCCGCGGCGCCGGCCGCCCGGGTGAGGGTCGTGGACACCGCGCCGCCCCGCTTGGCCTCCTCGACGAACGACTGCCCGACCGCGGCGGCGTCCCCGTAGCGCCGGAGGGCCTCGGCCTCCGCCTCCTCCCGCCCGAGGCCGCGGGCGATCCCCGCCTCGACCGCCGACACGAGGTGGTCCTCGGCCTCGGCCACGATGTCGTCCCCGTCCTCGAGCCCGGAGGTGGCCCGGCGCAACCGGGCCAGGTAGGCGGCGATCATGCCGGGCTCGGCCATGACGTCGCCCCGGGCCCGAGCACCGCCTCGACGGTCTGGGTGAAGGCCCGCCAGTCGCGCCGTCGCTCGACGACCGCGCCGCGACCGTTGGTCGTCAGCGAGTAGCAGCGCCGACGACGTCCGGCCGCCACCACCCAGGTGGACTCCAGCAGGCCGGCTCGCTCGAGGCGGTGGAGTGCCGGGTAGACCGTGCCCTCCGGGAGGTCGAGGGCGTCGTCGCTGCGCCGGCGCAGCTCCTCGATCACGGCGTAGCCGTGCAGCGGGCCGTCCTCGATCACCGCGAGCAGCATCAGGTCGAGGTGACCCTTCAGTTCCTGAGCCTTCATACCTAGCTATACAAAGCTATGTGATGCTAGGTGTCAACCCCCCCTCAGACCGTCGGCGGCGCCAGCGGGGGCTGCGGGAGGCCGTACTCGATCCAGCCGACGCCCGTGCGGCCGTCGGCCTCGCGGTAGCGCACCATCGACCGCGGGAAGCGCGAGATGTCGCCCGCCGGCGACACCAGCAGGACCGGCGAGTGGGCCACCACCTCGACCTCCAGGTCGAGCCCCGGCTCAGGCGCCGAGAAGGCCATGTGCGCGCGGGCGGGCTGCTGGTCGGCGTCGAGCTCGGGCTCGGTGCGGTAGGTGTTCAGCTCGCCCACGGGTGCGCCGCCGGGCGCCTGGATGTAGCCGATGGACCAGTCGCCCCAGCCCGGCAGGGCGTGGGTGCCGTGGAAGCGGGTGCCGTCGGCCAGGGCCCCCTCGCACCAGTTGTGCGACATGGCCCACCAGTCCCGCACCCCCCACGAGTGGTCGCGCTGGCCCGAGCCCGAGAACTCGATGCGCTCCTCGCCCACGAGGACCTCGCCGTGCACCCGGCACGGCACCTCGTAGCGGGTGATCCCGAACGGGAACGGGTAGGCCGAGCCCTCGGTCTCCCAGTCGAGCTCGAGGCCGATCGCGGTGCGCTCGCCCCGCAGGTCGCGGGGGTCGGTCACCCGCAGGGGGGCGGCCGAGTCGTCGACCGTCACGCCGAAGCCCTCGAGGCCCAACGAGACGTGCTCCCACGGCGTCTCGACCGCGTAGTCGGTCCACAGGCCGTCGCCACGGACCGCCACGCCGTCGGCGGGGATGGCGACCTCGTGGTCCAGCAGGGTGACGAGGGGCCGGCCCTCACCGACCACGCAGGCCCAGTACCAGCACACGCCGAGGTTCGGGTAGAGCCCCGTGCGTACGTAGCCGCCGAGGCGGCCGTCGTCGCTGACGAAGTCGAGGTACCAGGACTCGTTCCAGTACCGCTCGTCACCGGGCGCGTGGCGCCCCTCGTTCGCGGGGTCGTCGGTGAGCTCGGCCATGCGCGGAGCGTAGGCGCGCCGCCGGCGGTCGGACGCCGGGCGCCGCGGCACGGCCCGCGTTCCAGGACTTTTCGCCTCCCTGAACAGGGGTAACCTCACGCCGCCGTGCACGAGGTCCCGTTCACCCAACACGCCATCACCGTGGTCGGGCGCGCCACCGCACAGGTGGCACCGGACGTGGTCGACGTGCTGCTGCGGGTGCGGGCCGAGCGGCGACGCCGGGTCGACCTCGCCGAGGAGATCGGGCGCCGGGCCGAAGCGCTGCGCCAGGTGCTCGACGACTTCAACGGCGCCATCGGCACCCGGGTCACCACCGCGGTGCGGATGATGCCCGCCAACCCCGGGCGGGGCACCGGCGGCTTCGTGGCCGAGCAGACCGTCCAGTGCGAGGTGCGTGAGATCGTGGCCTTCCCCGAGCTCGTCGCCCGGGCGGTGGAGGAGGCCGGCGCCGAGGTGCAGCTCGTCGGCCACCGGGTCGACGACGCCAACCCCGCCGCCCTCGACGCCTGCCAACGCGCCGCCGAGGACGCCCACCGGCGGGCGGTCGCCTTCGCCAACGGCGCCGGTGCGTGCATCACCGAGCTCGCCTGGGCGCGGGAGCCCACCCGCACCGACTTCTTCAACGCAGGTGCCCGCACGATCGTGGCCCAGTCGCTCGAGCGGGGCGGCGCCATCGAGGCCGCGCCCCACCTCGACCTGTCCGGCGACATCCTCACCATCTCGGTCGAGATCGAGGCGGCGTTCTGGTTCCGACCACGGGCGCCCCACGAAGGGCCAGACCCCGGTGGCCGGGTCCTGTCCGCCGTGCCCTCGGTGCCGCCACGGTCACCGGTGCCGGCGCATCCCCACCCCTCCGCCCCCGGCGGGCCTCAAGGCAGCAGCGAGTAGTACGCCTCTTCGTCACCCACGCCGGCGTTCTCGCCCTCCATGGCCGACAGCAGCTGGTAGAGCGGCTCGGGGACGTCCCGGGGCACCGTCCAGTCGAGCTGGTCGCCCACGCCGGCGGCATCGGCGAAGGGCTTGAGGAACGAGAAGTACACGTAGGCCCCGCAGCGGATCTTCTCGTCGCGGGTCATCGCCGCGATGTTGCGGTAGTGCTGGGCCTGGGCCTTGCGCACCGCGGCGAGCAGCCCGGGGATCTCGTCGTCGGGCACGGGTCGGAGGGTGCCGTCGTCCGACCCGTCGGTGGTGAACAGGCCGAACGACACCAGCCGGTCGAGGTAGTCCTCGGGGGTCGTGTTGGCGGTGCCGAAGTCGGTGATGCGCACGGCCACGTCGTCGAGGACGAGGGCGGCGGTGAGGTTCTGGTAGGGCACGTCGGCGGCGACGTCGGACCACCAGAAGTCGCTCTGGCCCAGGCGGTAGTAGTCCCGCACGATCAGGGTCCGCCCGTCGGGGAGCTCGTACGGCCCGGTGTCGCCCGAGCCCACCCGGGTGTCGAAGTAGAGCAGGAACAGGTAGTTGATGAGGGTGGCGTTGAAGCGCTTGATCGTGGCCCGGCGCTCGTCGTCCACCGGGGTGGCGCCGGCGAGCAGGGCGGCCACCACGGCGTCGTCGTAGGGGCGCACCACGCCGCCGGCGTCGGCGGCCTGGCGGGTGCCGTCGTCACCCCGGAAGCCCATGGCCGCCCGCTCCCAGAAGTCGAGCACCGTGAAGGCGGGGTCGACGGCATCGGCCGCGGCGGGGTCGATCATGGCCATGACCTTGCGGCCGAGCAGCCAGAAGTTCGAGATCGACCAGAGGTAGACCGTGTTGACCTGGGTGCCCGGGCGCCGGCCTGCCCGGCCGATCTCCTCGGCCGGCATCGCCGCGTCGATGGTCCGCATCATCTCGGGGTAGCGGTACCAGGACTCGACGCAGGCGACCACGATGTAGGCGGTCACGGGGATCAGCGCCGACTCGAGCGAGGTGCGCTCCTCGGTCAGCTGGCGGGAGATCGGCGCGTGGTAGGCGATGAGCTCGTTGGCCTTGGCCTTGCGGGCGGCCTCGTCGATCTCATGCGGGTCGTCGCTCACGGGGTCAGGCCCGGACGACGCCGTTGTCGATGGTGACCTGGTCGCCGTCGGCGGGCTCGCCGTCGGGGAACGACGCCCCCATCACGCACGGCACCTGGAACTCGCGGCTCACGATCCCGATGTGGCTGCGCACCGTGCCCCCGGTGCAGATGATCCCGGTGAGCTCGTGGTACAGCGGCGCCAGGAACGTCGCGCCGGCGTCGCGCACCACCGCGACGATGCCCTCAGCCCCCGTGTCCATCAGGTCGAGCACGTCGTCGGGGCCGCCGAGCAGGCGCCACTCCCCCGTCACCGGCTCGTGGTCGAACACCGCTTCCCCTCGCCCGATCTCCGGCACGGGCGCCGATGGTAACCGTGCCAAGCTCGGGGCATGGCCAGGTACCTGTCCGACGAGTGGTTCGCCGCCGCCGCCGCGGCGCTGGGGCCGGCACCCGAGGCCGGGGCGGGGACGGTGGCCGCGGACGAGTCGGTCGAGGTGCTCGTCGTCGAGCAGCGGGTGCTCGACGGCGTCCCCGGCCCGGACGGCGCGGTGGGCCCCGTGGTGTGGCACGTGGTGGTCGCCGGCGAGGCCCGCTCGATCCACGCCGGCCCCCACCCGTCGCCGACGGTGGCGTTCTCGCAGGACTACGCCACCGCCGCCGCGGTCGCGAGCGGGGAGGTGAGCGCCCAGGAGGCGTTCATGACGGGGCGCATCACGATGTCGGGCGACGCCGGCGCCCTGCTCGCCGCGGCGCCGGCGCTGGCCGCGGTCGGCGACGCCCTCGCGGCGGTCCGGGCCTCCACGACCTTCTAGCGGGACCCGTCCCGGGCGCCGTCGCGGCTCCGCCCACAGCGCCGAGCCGGCCTCGGCCGCTCCCGAGCCACGGGGGCCGGAGGGCGGGGCTAGGGTGCGCCCGCCGGTGCCGGGGGGCACCGCGGACAACCAGGGGGAAGCGATGAGGCTACGACGACTGCTGGTCGTGGGGGCGTGCCTGGCCTTGCTGGCCGGTGCCTGTTCGTCACGCGGTGAGGACGACGCCGGGGGCTCGGGCACCACGGACACGACCGCGGCCACCGACGGCGAGGGCAGTGACGCCGCCGGCGAGACCTTCGGCGACATGGCCTCGCCGTGCGGGCCCGCCGCGGAGGACACGTCGGCGACAACCGCCGCCGCGTCGGGCGACCCCGGCGAGACGCAGGGCATCAGCGCCGACGCCATCCAGGTCGGCACCATCGCCGACCCGGGCTTCTCGGGGGCGCCCGGCCTGAACCAGGAGATCTTCGACGCCGGCGACGCCTTCGCGCAGTGGTGCAACGACCAGGGCGGCATCAACGGGCGCCAGATCGAGCTGACCAAGTACGACGCCGCCATCTCCGACTACCAGTCGCAGATGGAGGCGGCGTGCGGCCAGGAGTTCGCCATCGTCGGCGACGGCGCGGTGCAGGACAACCTCTGGGCGAGCATCGGCGCCGAGTGCGGCCTCATCGACATCGCCGGCTTCTCGGTCACCGCCGAGAAGGCCGGCACCCACGGTGAGGACGTCTGGCAGGAGACCCGGGCCGTGCAGCCGCTGCCCAACCCGTCCGACCAGTACCCGGTCGGCGCCATCCAGCTGCTGAACGAGGAGTTCCCCGGGGCCATCGACCACGTCGGCATCATCTACGGCGACATCGCCACCACCCGGGAGCAGAAGGACAAGATCACCGAGGCGGTCGAGTCCCAGGGCGGCACCGTGGTGCTCGACCGGGCCAGCAACATCCTCGGCGAGGCCAACTGGGCCCCGTTCGCCCAAGCCATCAAGGAGGCCGGCGTCGAGTGGCTCGTCGTGGTCGGCTCGGGCGAGGGCACCGGTCAGCTCCAGCAGGCACTGGTCGAGGTCGACTACCAGCCCGACGTGACCTTCTTCGAGTCGAACTTCTACGACCCGGCCTACCTCGACGCCGCCGGCGACGCCGCCAACGGCACCTTCATCCGCCTGGCCTTCACGCCCTTCGAGGAGGCGGCCGACAACCCCGCCACCCAGGACTACATCGACATGGTCGACGCGGTGGGCGGCAAGGTCGCCCTGCTCGGCGCCCAGAGCGTCTCGGGCTGGCTGCTGTTCGCCCAGTCGGTCAAGGAGTGCGACGAGGCCGGGACGCTGACCCGCTCCTGCGTGCTCGAGACCGCCGGCTCGGTCACCGAGTGGGACGCCGGCGGCCTGCACGCCCCGTCCGACCCGTCGACCAACAGCGCCGTCGAGTGCGTGATGCTCGTCCAGGTGCAGGACGGCGAGTTCGTCCGCCACGCCCCCGACGAGGGCTTCTACTGCGGCGGCGACGAGGCCGTGGTCGACCTGACCGGCGACTTCAGCACCGCCGGCGGCTGACCCCTTCCGTTCCGGCTGTTCTGGCTCCCGATTTCGGTGCCCTGGCACCGAAATCGGGAGCCGGTTCGCGTCCGGGGACAGAACCTTTCGCCCTGCTCGTGCGAGAGAGGGTCAAACCGGAGCCGGGAGGGCCGTCATCGCCGAACAGGGAGCAAGCGATCCGGCCTTCGCGGCCTTCTGCGCCGACGAGTACCCGAGCCTGGTCGGGCTGCTCACACTGCAGGTCGGCGACCGGCGGATCGCCGAGGAGCTCACAACTACCACGGACACGCTCGATCGGATCACCCAAGGAGGCCGCCGGTTCTACGGCGAGCTGCTCGGGATGCCCGAGCTGACCAAGCCGCCGGTGCTGGCCGCCCGGGGCGGGTGCTGGTTCCAGGCCGGCGCCCAGGAGCTGCACGTCGGCGTCGAGCGCGACTTCCGCCCCGCCCGCAA
>JAYRFK010000091.1:0-28929 GCA_041908445.1 Acidimicrobiales bacterium
GGTCGACACGTCCGTGGCGAAGACCCCGGGGAGGCTGGTCTCGAACGTTCGTGAGTACTCGGTCCGCTCGTCGACCAACTCGTCACCCCGGACGACCCCACCATCGTCGGACACGACGATCTCGCCGACCTCCCGCGGCGGTACGCCCCCCGATTCGCCTGATGCCGGCCTGGCACCAGGAGGTGCCACCACTGCCACGGCGGCAACAACGATCAACATCGCGAGCAGCCGCGGCCACCATCGCACCACTGGATTCCCCATGGTCACCGGCTGCTCGAGTCGAATCTCACCGATACCGAGACGCTGTGAGCCTCGAATGACGCACCGTTTCATTGCGTCCTTCTGCCGTCAATAGACACACGTGTCGAACCGCCTACCTCACCTTGGGGGTGGGGCGCAGCGCGCGCAGCGAGGCCGCCGCCGCGCCGCATGGTCACCGGCGACGGCCCACGACGAGGGGTCGGCGGACGTACAGTCGGCCCGTCCGCCGCCTCGTGAGGAGCCTCCCGTGCAGGTCGAGATCAAGTACGACCCCGCCTTCGCCATCGCCTTCGTGACCCTCGACCAGGGCGAGGGCATCCGCGCCGAGTCGGGCGCCATGGTCAGCCACAGCGCCGGCCTGCAGATGCAGACCTCGACCCAGGGCGGGTTCATGAAGGGCCTGAAGCGGGCGGTCGGCGGCGAGTCGTTCTTCATGAACACGTTCACCGCCACCCAGCCCGGCGACCAGATCGGCCTGGCGTCGCCGCTCCCGGGCGACATCGCCCACTGGCCGCTGACGGGCCAGACCGTCTACCTCCAGTCGGGCGCCTACCTGGCCTCCGGCCTCGGCATCGACGTCGACAGCTCCTGGGGCGGGTCGAAGGGCTTCTTCGGTGCCGGCAGCCTCATCGTGTTGAAGGTGTCGGGCACCGGCGACCTGCTGGTCTCGGCCTACGGCGCCATCCACGCCATCGATCTCGCACCCGGCCAGAGCTACGTCGTCGACACCGGCCACCTGGTCGGCTGGTCGGAGGGCGTCGCCACCCAGGTCAACAAGGCGGGCGGCGGCTGGAAGCAGACGCTGCTCGGCGGCGAGGGGCTCGTCTGCACGCTCACCGGCCCGGGCCGCATCTACCTCCAGACCCGGAGCACCATCGACTTCGTCAACTGGCTGATCCCGCAGCTGCCGACGCCGTCGAGCTGAGGCGGTGCCGAGGGGCTGCTACCCGGGTTCGTTCAACCCGCTGACCGTCGCCCACCTCGCGGTCGCCGAGGCCGCCGTCGCCGCGCACGGGCTCGACCGGGTCGACCTGGTCGTGTCCAGGGTGGCGCTGGTGAAGGGCGCGGTCGAGCGGCCGCGACTGGAGGACCGGGTCCACGTGCTCGAGCGGGCGGCCTCGTCACGTCCGTGGCTCGGCGTGGCCGTCCGTGACGAGCAGCTGATCGTCGACCTGGCCCGGGGCTACGACGTGGTCGTGATGGGCGCCGACAAGTGGGCGCAGGTCGAGGACCCGGTCTTCTACGGGGGCTCGGCCACCGCCCGGGACACCGCGGTGGCCGCGCTCCCCCGCGTCGCCGTCGTCGACCGCCCACCGCTGCTCGCGCCGCCCGAGCTCCGCCTCGACGTGCACCCCGACCACCACCCCGTCTCGTCGAGCGACGTCCGCGCCGGCCGCCATGAGTGGATGGCCCCTGAGGCGGCCTCGTTCGACGCCGAGACGGGCGCCTGGACCGACCCCGCCCGCTACGACGCCTGGTGCGCGCGGCGGTCGTGACGCGAACCGTATGCCGGAGGCGGCCCGACGGAGGAGGGCCCTACGCCTCCGTGATGGCGCCCTTCTCGGCGCCCTGGGCGAGCCTGGCGTACTTCGCCAGCACGCCCTTGGTGTAGCGGGGCTCGGGGAGCTTCCACTCGGCCCTGCGGGCGGCGAGGGTGGCCTCGTCGACGTCGAGCTCGATGGTGTGGTTCTCGACGTCGATGGTGATGCGGTCGCCCTCGGCCACGAAGGCGATGGGGCCGCCGTCGACCGCCTCGGGGGCCACGTGGCCGATGCAGAAGCCGTGGGTGCCGCCGGAGAAGCGCCCGTCGGTGATGAGGGCGCAGTCGCCACCGCGGCCGGCGCCCTTCATGGCGCCGGTGACCGCCAGCATCTCGCGCATGCCCGGGCCGCCCTTGGGGCCCTCGTAGCGGATGACCACGATGTCGCCGGGGTTGATGCCGCCGGCGAGGATGCACTCCATCGCCGCCTCCTCGCCGTCGAACACGCGGGCGGGGCCCTCGAAGTGGTCGAAGTCGATGCCGGCCACCTTCAGCACGGCGCCGTTGGGGGCCATCGAGCCCCGGAGCACGGCGATCCCGCCGATGTCGTGGATCGGGTCGCTCAGCGGGTGGACCACCGAGCCGTCGGGCTGGGGCGGGTCGATGTCAGCGAGGTTCTCGGCCACGGTCTTGCCGGTGACCGTCATGCAGTCGCCGTGGAGCAGGCCGGCCTCGAGCAGCTCGCGCATGACCACGGGCACGCCGCCGATGCGGTCGACGTCGCTCATGTGGTACTTGCCGTGCGGCTTCGTGTCGGCGATGTGGGGGACGCGCGCCGCGACCTTGTTGAAGTCCTCCAGCGCGAGCTCGACCTCGGCCTCGTAGGCGATGGCGAGCAGGTGCAGGACGGCGTTGGTGGAGCCGCCGAGGGCCATCACCACGGCGATGGCGTTCTCGAAGGCCTCCTTGGTCATGATCTGGCGGGGGCGGATGCCCTTCTCCAGCAGGCCGATGACGGCCTGGCCGCTGGCGTAGGCGAAGTCGTCGCGGCGGCGGTCCACGGCGGGCGCGGCCGAGCTGCCGGGCAGCGACATGCCGATGGCCTCGGCCACCGACGCCATGGTGTTGGCGGTGAACATGCCGGCGCAGCTGCCCTCGGTGGGGCACGCCTGCATCTCGATCTCGCCGAGTTCGTTCTCGGTGAGGGTGCCGGCAGCGCAGGCCCCGACGGCCTCGAACACGCTCACGATGTCGAGGGCCTCGCCGTTGCGATGGCCCGGCAGGATCGACCCGCCGTAGAGGAACACCGACGGCAGATTGAGCCGGGCCGCAGCCATGAGCATGCCGGGCAGGGACTTGTCGCAGCCGGCGAAGGTGACCATGGCGTCGAGGCGCTCGGCGTGCATGACGGTCTCGACGGAGTCGGCGATGACCTCACGGCTGACGAGCGAGGCCCGCATGCCCTCGTGGCCCATGGAGATGCCGTCGCTCACCGCGATGGTCGTGAACTCCAGGGGGAAGCCGCCGGCGGCCTTCACGCCCTCCTTGGCCCGCTTGGCCAGGCGGTCGAGGGGAAGGTTGCAGGGGGTGACCTCGTTCCACGACGAGGCCACACCGATCTGGGGCTTGTCCCAGTCGTCGTCGGTCATGCCGACGGCCCGCAGCATGGCCCGCGCCGGTGCCCGCTCGAACCCGTCCGTGACCTCTCGGGACCGCGGCTTCATGTCGCTCATGCTGGCCTTGTGCCTCCTTCGTCGGCGCCCCTTCGGAATCCGGTGCGCCGACCGTGCTGCTCCGCTCCACCGCGCAACGTCGCCGCTGCACCGCGTCGCCTGACGGGCCAACGGTAACCCCGCGCTGGGAGTCGTCCGCCATCGACTTACGCTGACGGCGCCATGCCGACGAACGACGCCGACCCGACGCGCCCGCCGTCGTGGTGGCGGGAGACCGGGCGGTCGTTCCTCGAGTTCCTCGGGATCACCGGCCTGGCCGTGGCCGAGCCCGTCCTCTCGTCGTTCCGCAAGGGCGCCGACGTCTTCGTCCTGCGCCACGCCGGCGCGACCGATGTCGTGGGCTTCGTGGCCGCCGTCGTGCTGGGACCGGCCCTCGTGCTGCTGCTGTTCGAGAGCCTGTTCTCGATCCTCGGGCGCTCGGTGCGCCGCGTCGTGCACGTGATCCTGCTGGCCGGCGCCGGCGGCATGGTCGTGCTCGGCACCCTGCGCGACCGCACGGGCTGGGGGCCGACCCTGCTGGTGCTGGGCGCCGTCGCCGGCGTGGTCCTCGTGGCGGTGTCGGTCGTGCGCTGGCCCGCCGTGCGGCTCTGGCTCCGCTACCTGGCCGCCTTCCCCGTCCTGCTCGGCCTGGGGTTCCTCTTCGCCTCGCCCGTCACCGACATCGTCCTGGGCCGCGACGGCGCCGCGGCCGCGGCCGACAGCGTGGCGGTGGGCCGGCCCGCACCCGTGGTGATGATCGTGCTCGACGAGCTCCCCTCGGTCTCGCTCCTCGACGAGGAGAACGACATCAACGCCGCCCAGTTCCCGAACCTGGCCCGGCTGGCCGGCGACGCCACCTGGTTCCGCAACGAGTCCAGCGTGGCCCCCTCCACCCCCGAGGCGGTCCCGGCCATCCTCACCGGCACCTACCCGACCGACCCCGACGCCCTGCCCGACGCCAGCGAGTACCCGGACAACCTGTTCACCCTGCTCGGCGCCACCTACCGCGAGAACGTCTGGGAGGGCGTCACCCAGCTGTGCCCCACCGACGTCTGCCCGGAGCGCAACGGGGAGGGCAGCGGCACCCTCGAGGGCCTGCTCGACGACGCCGCCGACGTGTGGCAGCGCCACGTCTCGCTCGACCGCGAGGCCGGCCAGGTCACGTTCCAGGTCCGCCAGTCGAACCCCAACGCCCCGCTCACCATCCAGGACTTCGTCGACTCGATGGCGCCGAGCGGCGACGTCCCCCGCCTCGACTTCCTGCACGTGCTGTACCCACACCAGCCGTGGTTCCACACGCCGACCGGTGCCGTCTACGACGCCCCCTTCGTGGCCGAGGGCCTCGACTCGTCCTACCGGTGGAAGGACCAGGCCGTCGCCGACGCCGGCCGCCAGCGCCACCTCCTCCAGCTCCAGCACGCCGACGCCATGGTGGGACGGATCCTCGACCGCATGGAGGAGCTCGGCACCTACGACGAGAGCCTCGTGGTGCTGACCGCCGACCACGGCGTCTCCTTCGCCGCCGGCCACCCGATCCGTGGCGTCTCGTCGGAGAACTACCACCAGATCATGTGGACGCCGCTGCTCGTCAAGGAGCCCCGCCAGACCGAGGGCACCGTCGACGACCGGCCCCTGTCGGCGGTCGACGTCCTGCCCACCATCGCCGACCTGCTCGACGTCGACCTGCCGTGGGACGTGGACGGCCGCTCGGCGTACGGCGAGCCCCGCGAGGACGGCCAGCGCAAGTTCTTCGAGTGGACCCTCAACGCCCTGCAACCCACCGACGGCCCCTACGTCGAGGTCGACGGGCCGACGGGGTTCCAGCGGATGCTCGACGAGCCACCGCCCGGTGAGGGCAGGCGCCGCGACCTGCGCTTCTACCGCTTCGGCGAGTGGGGCCCCCTCGTGGGCCGCAACGTCGACGACCTCACCGTCGAACGGGGAGCCGACCACAGCGGCAGCCTGGACCGGTCCGGCGCCTACCAGGCGGTGGACCGGTCGACCGGCGAGGTGCCCGCCTACGTCTCGGGCACCGTGCGCACCAGCGAGAGCGACGTCTCGACCGTGCTCGTGACGGTCAACGGCACGGTGGCGGGCTGGTCGCACCTGCACGCGGGCACCGTCGGCGCGCCCGACTGGTACACGATGGTCCCCGAATGGTTCTTCCTCGACGGCGCCAACCTCATCGAGCTCTACTCGGTCACGGGCTCCCCCGACGACCCGGTGCTGCACCCCATCAGCCTCACCTGAGCGCCGCCCTCCTGAGCACCGCCCTCCCGAGCGCGCGGTGACCGGGCGGATGTGCGACCGCGCCCGCTGGACGGCGGCCGACCGGGAGATCGTCCGCCTGGCGGTGCCCGCCTTCGGAGCGCTCATCGCCCAGCCCCTCTACGTCCTGGCCGACACCGCCGTGGTCGGCCACCTCGGCACGCCCGAGTTGGCCGGCCTCGCCATCGCCAACACCGTGCTGGCCACGCTCTACGCGGTCTTCATCTTCCTCGCCTACGGCACCACCTCGGCCGTCGCCCGCCTCATCGGCGCCGGCGACCACCGCGAGGCCGCCCACCAGGCCGTCCAGGGCATGTGGCTCGCCGTGGGCCTCGGCGTGGTCCTCGCCCTCGTCGGCGAGGTCTTCGCCGTGCCCCTCGTCCGCCTCCTCGGGGCCGAGGGCGCGGTCGAGGCCAACGCCCTCGTGTACCTGCGCGTCAGCCTCCTGGGCGTCCCCGCCACCCTGCTCACGTTCGCCGGCACGGGCTACCTGCGGGGCCTGCAGAACACCAAGGGCCCGCTCGTCGTGGCCATCGGCTCGGCGCTGTTCAACCTCGCCTTCGAGGTGCTGCTGATCTACGGCCTCGGGTTCGGGATCGGGGCGTCGGCGGCGTCCACCGTGGTGGCCGAGTGGGGCGCCGCGCTGGTCTACGTGTGGTGGGTCCACCGGGCGGTGGGCGCCCACTCGGTGGTGCTGCGCCCGCACGCCCGCACGCTCCGCTCGCTGCTCGTCGTCGGCCGGGACCTGTTCTTCCGCACCGTCGCCCTGCGGGGCTCGCTCACCGTCGCCACCGCAGTGGCCGCCCGCATCGGGACCGTCGACCTGGCCGCCCACCAGATCGCCTTCGAGATCTGGTCGTTCCTCGCCCTGGCCCTCGACGCCATCGCCATCGCCGGCCAGTCGATCACGGGGCTGCGCCTCGGCGCCGGCGACGGCCCGGGCGCCAAGGCCGCGGGCCGGCGCATGCTCGAGTGGGGCGTGGTGGCGGGGATCGTCGCCGGCCTCGCGATCGCCGCGACGCGGACCGTCCTACCCGACCTGTTCACCGACGATCCCGCGGTGATCGCCCTCGCTGCGTTCCTCCTGTGGTTCGTGGCCGCGCTCCAGCCGGTGAACGGCGCGGTGTTCGTGCTCGACGGCCTGCTCATCGGCGCCGGCGACCTGCGCTTCCTCGCCAAGGCCATGGTCGGGAGCATGTGCGTGTTCGTACCGGCGGCCGCCGCCGTGCTGGTGCTCGACCTCGGCATCGGGTGGCTCTGGGTGGCGATCTCGCTGTTCATGGTCGCCCGCCTCGTGCCCCTGGCGTGGCGCTTCCACGGCGACGCCTGGGTCGTCCTCGGTCGCACCACCGCCCGCTGAATCCTCGTTCTTCCAGCAGAAACGGAAGGTGGTGCCGCGCGCTTCTGCTGGAGGAACGAGGGGTTCGTGGGCACGGGCCGACGTCGGCGCGCGAACCCGCAACCCGGGAGCGCCGGCGGTCGTCCCCGTCAGAACGTCGTGGCGCAGTAGGGGGCGCGGTCGGTGCGGAACAGGGCGTCGGCGCGGGCGGCGGCCCCCGGGGTGCACTCCTCCACCCGGCCGCCGGCGGCGAGCAGGGCGAACGAGACGCCGCCGAGGTAGGCGGCGCCGAGGTCGGCCACGTCGAGGCGCAGGTCAGCGTCCGTGCCGGGGCCGCCGACGCGCGTGCACTCGGCGCCGTCGACGCCGGCGTCGAGGCGGTAGGCACCCGAGCCCGCGGGCCGGAAGGGGTCGATCACCTCGAGGGTGAGCCCGCCGGCCTCGGCGTAGCCCCGGGCCGACAAGGCCGCGGCCACATCGATCACCCGGACCCAGAGCACGTCGGTGAGCGAGGTCACCGCGAGCTGGCGGGGCTCGACCAGCCACCAGCGCAGCGGGTCGTCGACCGGGCGCATGTCCGAGCGGGCCCGCCGCACCAGGTCGAGGTCGAAGCAGAACCGCCACAGCGCGGCCTCCACCCCCCCGTCGGCACCGATGAGCTCGCGCACCCGGACCACGCTCTGGAAGTTGCCGTGCTCCGTCTTGGACTGGGACTGGTAGCTGGCGTAGCCGTCGACCTCGCCGGCGGCGTCCTCGTGGACGAGGTGGAAGGCCTCGCCACCCCCCTTCCACCCCTCGCGGGGGCCGAGCATGATGTCCCACCAGGCGTCGGACCGTGACAGCGAGCCGGTGCGGGTGCGGCGCCACCGCTCGTAGAACGCCGGGAAGCGCTGTCGGGCCTCCTCGACGGTGACGAGGTGCAGTCGCCCCGGCGGGAGCTCGCTCAGGTACTCGGTGTGGCGGGTGTCGATCTCCACCGACACGGCGCTGGTGGCCAGCCCGTAGCCGAAGCGGCGGTAGATCCGGCTCTCCGAGGCGTTGAGGGCGGCGAGGGGCCGGCCCCGCTCGGCCAGGTCGTCCAACTGGCGGGCCAGCAGGCCGGTGAGCACCCCCTGGCGGCGGTGGGTCGGCAGCACGGCCACGTTGCTCACGCCGCCGATGGTCGTGAGCGAGCCCCCGGGCAGGGTCATCTCGAACGAGTAGGCGCTGGCGCCGCCCACGAAGCGGTCACCGTCCAACGCGCCGAGGCACTGGTCGTATTCGGCGACGGTCTGCCACTCGGCGAGGTCGTCGTCGGACCCGCTCGGCGACCCGAACCCTGCGGAGATGGTGCGGAAGTAGGCAGGCGCCTCCTCCTCGGCGACGGTGCGGATCTCGACGGCCACGCCCCACCCTGCCACGACCCCTGCGAACCGGCACCGGATTTCGGTGCCCTGGCACCGGGACCGACGCCAGAACGGGTGGGAAGGTGCCCCCGGGGGCGTTGCGACCCGGCGATCAGCCGGCGATCAGCCGGCGGCGGCCGTGGTGGTGGTGCCTGCGGGGTCGCCGCCGGCGGGGAGGGGGCAGCGGTCCTCGCCGTAGCTGAAGAGCGCGTAGGCGGACTGGGCGATGGTGCCGTCGGGGTCGAGGGTCGCCGAGGACTCGAGGTCGTCGAGGGTCGTGTACTCGAAGCCGGCCGCCTGGGCGTCCTGGCGGAGGGTGTCGAAGGCGCTCACCACGGGCTGGGCGAAGGCGGCCATGTTCTGCGGGGCGGCCTCGAGCATCGTCGCCGACGCCGCCGCGAGCGCGTCCCACTGGGCCTCGACCTCGGCGGCGCTGAGGGCCGGGTCGGGCTCGGCCACGGCCAGGTACGCGTCCTGGAAGCCCACGATCGAGCCGCAGAAGGCGGGGTCGCCGTCCCGGGCCACGGTGCTGTCGGTGCCCGTGCCGCTGGCCGACTCGGTGGTGGTGGGCGAGGAGTCGTCCCCACCGCCGCCGATGCTCGCCGCCACCCCCGCGACGAGGCCCACGACCAGCAGGGCCACGAGGCCGATGGCGGCCCAGCGCACCACCGGGTGGTGATTCGAGCGGGAGGCGGCCACGGGCTAGCTGTTCCGCCGCTGCTCGAGCAGGGCGGTGACGGCCTTGCCGTCGGCGTTGCCCTGGGTGGCCCGCATCACCTGGCCCACGAAGAAGCCGGTGAGCTTGCCGCGCGTCTTGTCGTCACCGTTCACGTACCGGTCCCATTCGTCGGGGTTCGCGGCGATGATGCCATCGACGGTGTCGCCGAGGGCATCGGCCGACACCGCCTCGAAGCCCTTGGCCTGGGCGATCTCGGCGGCCGAGCCGCCGCCGGCGACCATCTCGGCCAGGACCGTCTTGGCCTGGGTCGCGGTCAGGGCGCCGTCGGCCTCCATGGTGACGAGCTCGGCGAGGGCCAGGGGGTCGAGGGCCTCGGCGCCCTCCACCGCCAGGTTGTGGTCGGCGTGGGTGAGCACCCGGAGCGGGTCGGCGCCGGCCGCGATGGCGGCCAGCACCAGGTCGTCGAGGCCCCGCTCCACCACGAGGGCGGCGTCGGCGGGGGCCACGCCGGCGGCCTCGGCGACGGCGGCTCGCCGGGCCGCGGGCAGCACGGGGACGCTGGCCTCCACCTCGGCGAGCCACTCGGCACTCGGCACCACAGGCACGAGGTCGGGCTCGGGGAAGTAGCGGTAGTCGTAGGCCTCCTCCTTGGAGCGGAGGGTGTGGGTGCGGCCGTCGGCCTCGTCCCAGTGGCGGGTCTGCTGGATCACCCGCTCCCCCGCCTCGATGAGGTCGACCTGGCGGCGCGCCTCGTAGTCGATGGCCCGGCCGAGCGAGCGCAGCGAGTTGAGGTTCTTGATCTCGCAGCGGGTGCCGAACTCGTCACCCGGGTGGCGGACCGACACGTTGGCGTCGACCCGCATCGAGCCCTCCTCCATCTTGGCGTCGGACACCTCGGTGGCGAGCAGGACGGCCCGCAGCTCGGCCACGTAGGCCTTGGCGTCCTCGCTGGTGCGCAGGTCGGGGCGGCCCACGATCTCCACCAGGGGCACGCCGGCGCGGTTGTAGTCGACGAGGGAGTGGCCGGCCTCGTGGATGCGCCCGCCGCCGCCGACGTGGGTCGACTTGCCGGTGTCCTCCTCGAGGTGGGCCCGCTCGATCCCGATGCGCAGGCCCGACGGCAGCTCCAGCCAGCCCTCGGCGTTGATGGGCTGGTCGTACTGGCTGACCTGGTAGTCCTTCGGCATGTCCGGGTAGAAGTAGTTCTTCCGGGCGAAGGTCGAGGGCTCGACGGTGCAGTGCAGGGCCCGGCCGAGGCGCATGGCGAACTCGACGGCCTGGCGGTTGAGCACCGGCAGCGAGCCGGGCAGGCCGAGGCACACCGGGCAGACGTTGGTGTTGGGGTCGGAGCCGAACTGGTTCGGGCAGCCGCAGAAGAGCTTGGTGGCAGTGGCCAGCTCGCAGTGGACCTCGAGGCCCACCACCAGCTCCCACCCGTCCGGAAGGGTCATGGTGTCGCTCATCGGGGGGCTCCCTCCTCGAGGACGGCGGCGGCTCGCAGGAGCGGCGCCTCCGCCAGCGCCGGCGCCAGCAGCTGCACGCCGACGGGCAGGCCGTCGTCGCCCGTGCCGAACGGCACCGAGATCGCCGGCTGGCCCGCCAGGTTCGACGGGATGGTGCAGATGTCGTTCAGGTACATGGTCAGCGGATCGCTCACCTTGGCGCCGAGCGGGAAGGCCGTGGTCGGCGAGGTGGGCGACAGGAGCAGGTCGAACTGCTCGTAGGCGGCAGCGAAGTCCCGGATGATCAGCGTGCGGACCTTCTGGGCCTTGCCGTAGTAGGCGTCGTAGTAGCCCGCCGATAGGGCGTAGGTGCCGAGCATGATGCGGCGCTTGACCTCGGCGCCGAAGCCGGCGGTGCGGCTGGCCAGGTTCATCTCGGGCGTGGTGGGGGCGTCGACCCGCAGGCCATAGCGAACGCCGTCGTAGCGGGAGAGGTTGCTCGACGCCTCGGCGGGTGCGATCAGGTAGTAGGCGGAGAGGCCGTAGGTGACCGCGGGGACCGAGGCCTCGTCGACGGTGGCGCCGGCGGCGGCGAGCGCCTCGGCGGCCTGGCGGACCCGCGCGGCGACGTCAGGGGCGATGCCCTCGCCCATGAGCTCGCTCACCAGGCCGACCCGGAGGCCCTGCACGCCCTCGCCGAGCACCGACTCGAGCGCCGGCAGCGGCTCGGGGATCGACGTGGTGTCGGCGGGGTCGTGGCCGCCGATCACCTCGAGCACCCGGGCGGTGTCGGCCACGGTGTGGGTGAGGGGGCCGATCTGGTCGAGCGAGGAGGCGAAGGCCACCAGGCCGTAGCGGGAGACCCGGCCGTAGGTGGGCTTCATGCCCACCACGCCGCAGAGGGCGGCAGGCTGGCGGATGGAGCCGCCGGTGTCGCTGCCCAGGCCCACGGCGGCGAAGCCGGCGGCCACCGCCGCGGTGCTGCCCCCGCTGGACCCGCCCGGCACCTTGTCGGTGTCCCGGGGGTTGCGGGTGGGGCCGAAGGCGGAGTTCTCGGTCGAGCTGCCCATGGCGAACTCGTCGAGGTTGGCCTTGCCCACGATCACGGCACCGGCGTCCGCCAGGCGGGTGACCACCGTGGCGTCGTAGGGCGGCTCCCAGCCCTCGAGGATCTTCGACGAGCAGGTGGTGGCCACGCCGCGGGTGCAGAGGTTGTCCTTGAGCGCGACGGGTACGCCGGCCAGCGGGCCCGGGTCCTCGCCGGCGGCGACCCGGCGGTCGACCTCGTCGGCCGCGGCCCGGGCCTGATCAGCGAGCACGAGGTTGAAGGCGTGGATCTCGCCCTCGTGGGCCTCGATGGCGGCGAGGTGGGCGTCGAGCACCTCACGGGCCGAGCGCTCGCCGGCACGCACGGCCTCGGCGATGGCGACCGCGGTGTCGGGGGTTGTGGGGGTCAGGTCGGCCATCAGGGCTCCTGGCCCAGCGACGGCGGCACCCGGAAGCGGTCGTCCTCGACCGCCGGCGCCTGGGCGAGCACCTCCGCCCGGTCGAGCGTGGGCCTGACGACGTCGTCGCGCAGCACGTTCTCGAGCGGCACCGGGTGCGAGGTGGGGGGTACGTCGGCCACGTCGAGGGCCTCGACGTCGGCGGCGTGGTCGAGCACGGCGGCGAGCTGCTCGGTGAAGCGGTCCAGCTCGTCGTCGCTCAGGGCGAGGCGCGCGAGGTCGGCGACGTGGGCGACATCGTCACGGGTGATCTTCTGGGGCACCGTCCGAATCTAGAGGGGTGCGCCCCGATCGGGCGATGCGGCGGCGGCCGCGTGGGTCAGGAAGCGGTCACCTTGTCGGCGAAGGCGACGGTGCCCTCCTCGATGAGGCCCTTGTCGTAGTCGAGGGTCGCGACGTGGTAGCTGCGCTCGCAGGTCACCCGCTCGACCGGCCCGGTGACGTGGGCGGCGAGGTGGTCGCTGTCCGCCGGCGGCACCACGTGGTCCTGCGGGCTGGTGAACAGCAGCAGGGGGCAGGTGATGCGGTCGAGGTGGCTGCCGAACTCCTCGGCGGCGTTGAACAGGCTGAGCAGCGGCTTGATGGGCGTGCCCTCGTAGGCCGACTCGGTGGCGTCGGGATCGGCGATGTCCGAGCCGATGCCGGGCATGACCTCCTCGCCGGCCACCACCATCTGCTCGACGAGCTCGCGCATCTCCGGCGACACCTGGGTGGCGGGGTTGATGCACACGATGCCGGCGATCTCGGGGTGGCGGGTCGCCAGCCAGCAGGTCAGCGAGCCGCCCATGGACAGGCCCACCACGACCACCTTGTCGCAGCGCGAGGCCAGCGACTCGTAGACCGCCTCGACCGCCGAGGACCAGTCGCCCCAGTGGGTGCCGAGCATGTCCTCCACGCTGGTGCCGTGACCGGGCAGCAGCGGCAGCTCGACCGCGTAGCCGGCCCGGTGGAGGGCCTCGGCGACGCCCCGCATCGAGTTGCAGTTGCCGGTGAAGCCGTGCAGCACGAGCGCGCCGTGGCCGTTGGTGCCGTCAGCGGACCAGGGCTCGGCGCCGGGGATGATGGGTGCGGTCACTGGGGTCCTCCCGCCAGGGTCGTCGTCGGGTGGGGATCGTAGAGCGGCGTCACGCGTAGGGGTCCTCGAACGCGGGCGCCTCCCACCAGTCCTCGGGGGCAGACTCCCAGTCGGGGTCGTCGAGGATGCAGTTCACCGGGCACGGGTCGAGGCACTTGCCGCAGCCCGAGCACAGCTCGGGGATGATGATCACGTCGGCGTCGTGGTTGAAGATCGCGCCGAACTGCGGCGGGCAGTGGCGCAGGCAGGCGTCGCAGTTGATGCAGATCGACATGTCGATGCGCAGGGGCGCGGGGCGCCACTTGGGGTTGCGCTCCCGGCTGGCGAGGCGCTCCTCGCGGGTCGACGCGGCCACGGCCCCAGCGTAGTGGCGCCCCCGGGGCGGGCCTTGACCGGACGGTCAAGTGCGGTAGCGTCGCGCCCGATCCGAACCCCCGGACCGTCGAGGAGAGCAACCGTGGCCAAGTACCCCTTCCTGAGCGAGGAGTGGATGGAGGAGGCGCACAAGATCCGTGAGGAGTTCCACGGTCAGGTGTCCGCTCCGGCCCACGTGGTGCGCATGAACCAGATCATCACCGACGTCCCCTTCGGCGACGGCGGGCCCATCAAGGCCTTCATGGACACGAGCGAGGGCGAGCTCGAGCTCGACCTCGGTGAGCTCGAGAACCCCGACCTCACCGTCACCGTGGACTACGAGACCGCCAAGGCGATCTTCGTCGAGCAGAACCCGCAGGCGGGCATGCAGGCGTTCATGGCCGGCAAGATCAAGGTCACCGGCGACATGACCAAGCTCATGGCCATGCAGTCCCAGGCGCCCGACCCGGTCGCCCAGCAGGTCGCCGAGCGCATCAAGGAGATCACCGAGTAGCGCTCGGCTCCACCCCGCCCGCCGGCGCGCCGTCCCGCGGCGTGCTGCGGACGAACGACGCGCAGACGAGGGCCAGCACGGCCGCGCCCGCGCCGACGAGGTAGGCGTCGCTGTAGGACGCGGCCTCACCCACCACGTCGGCGCGGGACACCTGCACCGTCTGCATGAGCTGCACGCCGGCCAGCAGGCCGACCTCGGTCATCATCTGCTGGGCCGCGCCGACCACGCCCAGATCGCGCTCGTCGACCGAGTTGGCGATGGTGGCGGCCGTGGCGGGCAGGGCCGCGCCCGCCCCCACCCCGGACAGCGCCAGCACGCCCATGATGAACACGTCCCGCGTGCCGGCGCCCACCGCGGCGAGGCCGACCATCGAGGCCCCCACCAGCGCGGCGCCGGTCATGGCCGAGGTGCGCTCCCCCACCCGCACGGTCAGGTAGCCAAAGAGCGGGCCGGCGATGGCGAAGGCCAGCGGCCGGGCGATGGAGATGAGGCCGGTGCGGGTCTCGCCGTAGCCGAGCACGTTCTGCAGGAGCAGCGGGGTGAGGATGAACCCGCCCATGTAGGCGGCGTTGATGAAGACCTGCACGCCGATCGGGAAGGCGAAGTTGCGGCGGCGGAAGTACTCCAACGGGATCAGCGGGTGGGCCGCCCGGCGCTCGACGCGCACGAACAAGGCGAGGATCACCGGCGCGACCACGAAGGCCACGAGCACCGGGGTGCTGGTCCAGCCGGACACCGGTCCCCGGTTGATGGCGAACAGCAGCGACGTGACGCCGGCGGCCAGCAGCACCGAGCCGGCCAGGTCGAAGCCGTGGCGCTCGTCGCCCCGCTGGGTGTCGGGGAGCACCGCTGCCGCGACGGCCAGGGCCACCAGCATCAGCGGCACCTGCAGGACGAAGATCATCCGCCACGAGAAGGCCTCGACGAGGGGGCCGCCGATGACGACGCCCAGCACCGGGCCGCCGGCCATCACCAGGGACCAGTAGCCGAGGGCCTGCACCCGCCGCTCGGGCGGGAACGAGCGGTTGATCATCGCCATCGAGGCCGGGCCGGTGGCGGCGCCGATGCCGGCGGCGAGGATCCGGAAGGCGATGAGCGAGCCGACGTCCCACGACACCGCGGTGAGGGCGGCGAACAGCGTCGAACCGCCGAGGCCCAGCAGGAAGATCCGCCGGTAGCCCCAGAGGTCGCCGAGCTTGCCCACCGACGGGCCGAGCACGGCGAAGGCGAGCACCGGGCCGGTGATCAGCCAGGTGAGGGTGGTCTCCGAGGCGCCGAAGTCGTCGGCGATGGTCGGGATGGAGACCGCGAGGATGGTGATGGTGCTGCTGACCGACAGCAGGCCGAACAGGGCCGTGGCCAGCACGATCCAGGGACCGCGGTCGTGGCCCTCGATGCGACCCTGCACCCGGTGGCGCAGCAGGAGCGGCCACGGCACCGAGACGATCTCGTCGGTGCCGGGAGCCTCGACGACGAGGTCGGCGTCGTGGTCGCCCCGCGGGTCGGTCGTGGTCATGGCCCGCCCAGGCTAGGAGCCGTCGGGCGCCGTCCGTTCCGGGCCGGTGGCCGGGCCCCGCCCGGGAGGCCGGCCGTCAGCCGACGGGACGCGACGCGAAGACGACGGCGGCCCGGTCGGCCGCACCGTCGACGTCGCGGAGCGCGACGATCGCCACGCGGAACTCCCGGTCCCCGTAACGCGAGACCGCGTCGATCTGGTCGTCGGTCCGCGACCGCACGTCGTAGGAGGAGAGCGGCCCGTGGGCCGCCTCGGTGACCCGCTGGAGGGCGTCCGCCGTCCGGCCGATCAGGTCGCCGACCTCGCAGCCCAGTGCCATCGCCGTGGAGGGCGGGCACGCCACGATCACGTCGCCGGGCCCCACGGCGAGCTGGTGGGCTCGCCCGTCGGCGCCGAAGGCCTCCGCGGCCGCCACCGCCGCCGACACGTCGACGGGGCCTCGGCCCTGCCGGGGCAGGCCGAGGATCGGCTCGGGCGTCACCACGGGCGGCGGTGGGACCGGGGCCGCCGGGAGCGGCCGCTCCCAGGTCGCCCGGTGCCGTTCCGGATCGGCCTCCGCGAGCCACGACGCGATCCGACCGAGCTCGGTCGTCCAGACCCACGCGTTGCGGCGCAGGAACGGCAGCACGTGGGGCGACTCGGCGACCAGGGACCGGTGGATCTCCCGGAGGTCTTCCGGCGCCAGCGCGGCGAGGCTGGCGGAGGCCGGCACGTGGACCACCTGCACGTTGACGTCGATGCCCCGCTCGTCCGCGGCCCGGAGCACGGCACCGAACTCGTGGACGTTCTGGACCATGAGGCAGAAGTTCCAGCCCAGCGGGGTGCCGACGGCCCGGGCGTACTCGCAGAACCGGTCGAGGTTGGACATCACCTCGTCGAAGTCCGCGCCCTCCCGGACGGCTTCGTAGGTCTCCCTCGTGACGCCGTCGATCGAGAAGCAGAACCCCATCGGCACCCGCTCGACCCGTTTGTTCCACTGGGTCGCGTTGGTCACCACGCGGCAGCGCACCTGCGGCGACTCGTCGGCGATGAGGTCCCAGACCCGGAAGTTCTCGGCGGCCAGGAAGGGCTCGCCGCCGGCGAACTGGGCGTCGGCCAGGTGCGGGAGGAAGTGGCGGAGGTCGGCGAAGAACTCGTCGCCGTAGACCTTCGGCAGCGGCGGACGTCGCTCCCGGTGGATGCGGATGGAGGACGAGAGGTCGCCGTTGCACTGGATGCACTGCAGGTTGCAGGCGTTCGAGAGGTTGAACTCCATCCAGCGGGGCCACGCCCCGCTGGACGGTCGCGAGGTCAGGTGGGTCGCCTTGTGGTCGAAGTGGCCCGCCAGCGAGCGGTCCCGGCCCTCCACCTCGATCTCCCAGGCGCACGTGCTGCAGCCCAGCGAGAAGTCGTCCTCGGCGAGCCGGTCGACCAGCGCGCGACGCCGGGCGCCGTGCCAGATCTCGAGCAGGCGCTGCTCGCCCACGTTGCCGAGCGGGTACGTCGAGTTGATGCAGCAGGGTCGGACGTCGCCGTCGGGGAAGAAGTAGAGCTGGACCGAGGGCGCGTAGCAGCCCGAGTGGGGGCGGGCGTGCAGGTGGCCGCGCACGCGGGCGGCGGCCTGGCGGACGGCGACCGGGACCGGCGAGCGAGACGCGCTCCCGGGCCCGCCCGCCGGTCTCATCCGAGTGGGGCGAGTCGGCCGCGGATGGCGAAGAGGAGGCGGGCCCGCTCGGCGAAGCCGGTGGCGTCGCGCAGGGCGACGATCGACGTGCGCACCTCGACGTCGCCGAACGACGACAGCACGTCGATGCGGTCCTCCGCCTCGGTGAGCACCTGCTGGTCGGCGAGGGCGCCGTGGGCCCGCTCGACCAGCTCCTGGATCACCGACACGGGAGCACCCACGACGTCGTCCGGGTCGACGCCGAGGGCGGTGGCGGCGTCGGGCGGGCAGACGACCACCACGTCGCCGGGACCGACGTCGACGTGGTGCACGGCGCCGGGGGCGAACTCCTCGAGGGTGGCGCGGGCCTCGTCGTCGTCCTGGCGACGGTCGGCCCAGCGGGCGAAGGCGAAGGGGGCCTGCTCGACCTTGCCCCACAGCGCGTCGTGGTCGGCACCCTGGTCCTGGGCCTCCAGCCACGAGCCCACCCGGGCGACCTCGACGGACCAGGTGCGGGCGTTGAGCTGGAGCTGGGGCAGGACCGCCGGCTCCTCGGCGAGGAGGTGGGCGTGGATGGCGGCGATGCGATCGGGGGCGAGGCGGGCGATGGCGCACTCCTCGGGGTAGTGCACGACGCTGACGTTGACCGGGATGCCCCGCTCCTCGGCGAAGAGCAGGAGCGGGCCGAACTCGTGGAAGTTCTGGGCCATCAGGCAGAAGTTGATGGTGGGGGTGGTGCCCACCCGGGCCGCGTAGGCGCAGAAGCGGTCGATGTTGGCGAGCACGGCGTCGTGGTCGGCGCCGAGTCGGACGGCCTCGTAGGTCTCGGCGGTGATGCCGTCGATCGAGAACGTGGGGGCGATCCGCACCTTCTCGAGGATGGCCTCGACCCGCTTGTTCCACTGGGTCGCGTTGGTCACGACCTGCACCGGGAGGTCCGGGGCGACCTCGGCGATGAGCTCCCACGCCCGGTAGTTCTCGGTGGCCATGAAGGGCTCGCCGCCGGCGAACTGCACGACGTCGAGGTGGGGCAGGAAGTGGGCGAGGTCCTCGAAGAACTCGTCGCCGTAGACCTTCGGCAGCGGCGGCCGACCCTCGCGGTGCAGGCGGATCGACGACGAGAGGTCGCCGTTGCACTGGATGCACTGGAGGTTGCACGAGTTCGACAGGTTGAACTCCATGTGCCGGGGCCACGCACCACTGGCGGGATCCTTCCCCAGGTGGGCGGCCTTGGCCTCGAAGCTCTGCGGGTACGAGCCGTCGCGCCCCTCGGTCTCGATCTCCCACTGGCAGCCCTGGCAGCCGTGGGTGAAGTCGTCGGCGGCGAGCCGGGCGACGAGCTCCGCGCGCCGGGGCCCGTTCCAGATGTCGAGCAGGCGCTGGTCGCGCACGTTGCCGAGGGGGTAGCTCTGGTTGCGGCAGCACGCCCGCACGTCACCGTCCGGCTGGAAGTAGAGCAGCACCGACGGCGCGTAGCAGGCCGAGTACGGGCGCTCGACGGCCGGGACGCGGCGGCGGACCGCACCACGCACCTTCACCGGGAGCCCCCGCACGCCGCGTGCCATGGCCGCCCACGTTACCGACCGGAGCGGGCCGACCCCCGGGCGCTCAGGCCGACCGCTTGCGCAGGACCAGGGCGGTCTGGGCGAAGTAGGCGCCCTCGACGACCTCGACGAGGTCGAGGTGCGCCGACCACCGACGCACGAGGGCGTCGCGGTCGTGGAACACCATGGCGTCGTTGCCCCGGCGGCCGACGGACACGACGTCGGCCCCCCGGCCCAGCCGGTCGAGCTCGCCGCGGTGCTCGTCGATCAGTCGCGAGATCCAGAGCTCGGGGTTGTCGCGCTGGACGACCTCGATGAAGTTCGCATCCTGGATGGTGAGGTAGAGCAGGCCGCCGGGGCGGGTCACGCGGCGCAGTTCGAGCAGCCAGCCGTCGGCCATCTCGGAGATGTGGGTGAACACCGAGCCGCCCACGACCAGGTCGAAGTAGCCGTCCTCGAAGGGCAGCGAGGGCAGGGAGCTGCACACGAGGAAGTGGAACGGCGGGGTCAGGTGGGTCTGGGCCCACTGCACGCACCGGGCGTCGAAGTCCACGCCCCAGACCTCCTCCTGGCGAGCCTCCGGGAGGAGCCACCGGGTCATCCGGCCGGTGCCGCAGCCGAAGTCCAGCACCCGGCCGAGCGAGGACGCCCCGGCCCGGCGCGCCGAGTCCCGAACGGCCTCGACGTGGCCCTCGGCGAGCTCGAGGTAGTCGGGGATGCCGGCCCGCAGGTCGGGCGGCGGCAGGGGGAACGCCAGCGGGTGGTCGACGTCGAGCGGTTCCGGTGAGGGCGTCACCAGCACGTCCGACGCCGGGTCGAGCGGGGTGATGCGGCTGGCGGCGCCGAGGTCCCACCGCAGCCGCTGGTCGATCACCGGCGCCAGCCGCGACCTCACGTACGCCCTCACCCCCCTCACCGGCCGCGACCGTAGCGGGCAGGTGACGCTCAGGTCAGTCCTGTCCGTTGCCGTTGGTGCTGCCGCGCCGCTGGGTGATCAGCACGATGCTGGTGCCCCGGTCGACGGTGAGGCCGGCGGCGGGGTCGGTGCCGGTGACGACGCCGTTGGGCGGGCCCTGGACCCCGTCGACGACGAGGCCGGCGGCCTCGAGGGCGCTCTGCGCCGCCGCGACCGAGTCGCCCGAGACGTCGGGGATCACGATCGGCTGCGGGCCGAGCGACACGAGCACCACGACCTCGCTGTCGCGTGGCACCTGGCTGCCGCCCGCAGGGCTGGTGCCGATGACCTCGCCCTCGGGGACCGTCTCGCTGTAGTCCTCGCCGGCGACGGGCACGGGCTGGACCTCGCGGAGGCGCGCGGCCACGTCCTCGTACGACAAACCCGGCCGCGGCCAGGCCCTCGGGGATGGTCCGGGGCCGGGGGCCCTTCGACACGACCAGCGGCACCCGCGAGCCCGCGGGGACCTCGTCGTAGAGCAGGGAGTCACCGAGGACGACGCCGGCCGGCACCAGCTCGCCCCACTTCTCGCTCAGGGCGCCCGGCTGGAGGCCCACTGCCGCGAGGGCGGCGGCGGCCTCGTCCTGCTCGAGGCCGGCGAGGTTGGTGGGCACCGGTACGAGCTCGGCGCCGCGGGAGACGGTCACGGTGAGGGTGTGGCCCTCGCGGAGCTGCTCACCGGGGGCCGGGTCCTGGGCGACGATCTCGCCCTCACGGGTGCCGTCCTGGCGGACCTGGACCCGCTCGACGTCCCAGCCGTTGCCCTCGACCGCGGCGGCGAGCTCGGCGACGTCCTGGCCCACCAGCTCGGGCACCTCGTGGCGCGGCCGCAGCAACTCCCGCAGGGCCAGCACCCCGAACACCGCGACCACGGCCACCGCCAGGCCGCCGGCGACGAGGAGCGCGGTCGACCGCCGGGAGCGACGGGCGCCGGCCGAAGCGCCGGCCTCGACCGCAGGGGCCTCGCCGGTCGCCGCCGCAGCACCCGCGGCGTGGGCCGTCGCCGTGCCGGCCGTCGTCGTGCCGGCGTGGGCCCCGTCGCCGTCGGCCTCCCGGCGGGCCCCCGACTCGGCGCTGCGGCGCCGTCCCTCGAGGGCACCCTTGGCCCGCACGACGAGGCCGGTGCGCGGGGCGACGGGCGCGGCCGCCTCGTCGGGCAGCACGACCAGGTCGTCGCCCGCCGGCGGGAGGTGGGTGGGGTCGGGGTCGACGAAGACGACCGAGTCCTCGGTCGGGAGGGCGCCCGCCAGGGGCAGCGGCTCGGGCGGGTCCAACGCCGCGACCACGTCCGCCAGGGCGTCGCGGAGCTGGGCGGCGTCGGGACGCTCCGACGGGTCGGGACGACCCGCCCACTCGAGCGCCTCCGCGAGCGGACCGAGCTCGGGGCCGACCTCGAGGACCGCGTCGACCCGGGCCCGGAGCGTGCTGGCGGTGGTGTCGGTGGCGAAGGGCACCGCGCCCGTGACGCACTCGATGAGCACGAGGGCCAGCGCGTAGACGTCGCTCTTGCCCGTGGCCGGTTCGCCGTTGGCCTGCTCGGGCGAGGCGTAGCGGACGGTGCCGAGGACCGCCCCCGACGGCTCGGTCCACGCCGCCTCGGCGAGGGCGCGCGCCACGCCGAAGTCGGCGATGCGGAGCCGGCCGTCGGCGCCGAAGAGGAGGTTCGCGGGCTTGATGTCACGGTGGACGAAGCCCTGGCGGTGGGCCACGTCGAGCCCCTTCGCCGCTTGGAGGCCGACCTGGGCGGCCTGGGCGACGCTCAGCCGATGCCCCTGGTCGAGCAACGCCCGCAGGCTGCCCCCCTCGAGGTATTCCGTGACCAGGTAGGGGCCGCCGTCGTCGCCCTGGTCGAGGAGCTTGACGATGTGGCTGTGGTTCAGCTTCGCCGACGCCAGGGCCTCGGCCCGGAACCGACGCAGGAAGGTCTGGTCGTCGGCCAGGCCGGGGTGCAGGACCTTGACCGCGACCTGGCGGTGGAGGCGCACGTCGTCGGCCAGGTACACCTGGGCCGCCGTGCCGGAACCGAGGGGGGCGGTGAGGCGGTACCGGGAGCCCAGGACCCGACCGATCTGGTCGGTCATCTGGGACAAGGACATCGGGGCAAGGCTACCGAGTGGGTTTCCCGCTCCCGGGGACCCACAATGGGCGGGTGACCGTGCTCCGCCGTGTCGTGATCGTCCTGCTGCTGCTCGCCGGCGTGGGCGCGTTCGTGCTCGCCGGCACCCGCACCCAGCGCAACGGCGGCGCCGACGACGTCACCATCAGCGGCGGCGACGACGCCGTGGAGGCCCTGATCCCCGGGCGCAACGCCGAGACGCTGAGCCAGAGCGAGATCGGGATCGACCTGGCCGACGGCTGGACGGGCGACCTCGCCCTCAACGGCGTGCCCATCGACGACGTGCAGCGGGTGGACGCCCTGAACCAGCTCCTCTACCGCCCACCCGACGGCCTCGACTCGGGCCGCAACTGCGTCACCGCCACCATCTGGCGGTCGTCGGAGTCGCCCGAGAGCGGCCGCGCCGTCGAGTGGTGCTTCGAGGTCACCTGACCCGCTGATCCCTCGGGGTTGCCGCACCGCGGCGCTCCCGGGTCAGCCCGGCAGCTCGCCGGTCTCCAGCAGGGCGACGAACCCGGCCTCGTCGAGCACCGGGATGCCGAGCTCCTCGGCCTTGGTCAGCTTCGAGGCGCCCGGCGACTCGCCCACCACCACGGCGGTGGTCTTCTTGGACACGCTGCCCGGCGACTTGCCGCCCCGCGACGTGATGGCCTCCTCGGCGCCGTCGCGGCTGAAGCCCTCGAGCGTGCCCGTCACGACCACGGTGAGCCCGGCGAGGGTCTGCGGCACGCTCGGCGCCTCGGACCCCTGGAAGTTCACCCCCGCGGCCCGCAGGCGCTCGACGAGGGCCCGGTTCTCCTCGTCGGCGAAGAAGCCGTGGACGCTCTGGGCGATGATCGGCCCGATGCCGGGCACGCCGGCGATGTCCTCCTCGGACGCGACCAGCAGGGCGTCGAGGTGGCCGAAGTGGCGCGCCAGCACCTGGCTGCCGGCGCCGCCGAGGTGGCCGATGTTGAGCCCCACCAGGAGGTTGCCCAGCGGGCGCTGCTTGGACGCCTCGATGGCGGCGGCCAGGTTGTTCACCGAGGTCTCCCCGAAGCCCTCGAGGCCCCGGATGGCGTCGAGGTCGAGCGAGTAGATGTCCGCGATGTCCGAGAGCAGGCCCTGCTCCAGGAACAGCCGCACCGTCTGCTCGCCGAACCCCTCGATGTCCATGGCGCCACGGGACGCGAAGTGCTCGATCGCCGTGGCCCGGCGGGCGGGACAGCCCAGGTTGATGCAGTACGTGGCGGCCTCGCCGTCCAGGCGCTGGAGGGGCTCGCCGCACACCGGGCACTCGGTGGGGAAGGTCCACTCGGGCAGGCCGGCAGGGCGCTCGGCCAGCACCGGGCGCACCACCTCGGGGATCACGTCGCCCGCCTTGCGCACCACGACGGTGTCGCCGGGGCGCACGTCCTTCGCCTTGACCTGGTCCTGGTTGTGCAGCGTGGCCAGGCCGACGGTGGAGCCCCCCACGAAGACCGGCTCGAGCTCGGCGAAGGGGGTGGCCTTGCCCGTGCGGCCGATGGAGACCGCGATGTTGAGCAGCTTGGTCGTGCGCTCCTCGGGCGGGAACTTGTACGCGATGGCCCACCGCGGGGCCTTGCTCGTGGCGCCGAGGAGGTCCCGGGTGGCGAGATCGTCGACCTTCACGACGACGCCGTCGATCTCGTAGGGCAGGTCGTGGCGGTTCGCCTCCCACTGCCGGCAGAACGCCTGGACCTCGTCGAGGGTGGCGAGGACCCGGATCTCGGGGTTGACCGGGAGGCCCAGTTCGGCGAGCCAGGCGAGGGTCTCGCTGTGGCGTGCGAACGCGGGGCCGCCCTCGACCTCGCCGAGCTGGTACGACCACCAGGACAGCTCGCGGCTGGCGGTCACGGCGGGGTCCTTCTGGCGCAGCGACCCCGCCGCCGAGTTGCGAGGGTTCACGAACAGGCGGGCACCCGCCTCGGCCTGGCGGGCGTTGAGGGCCTCGAAGGCGGCCACGGGCATGTAGACCTCGCCCCGCACCTCGACCACCGACGGGGCGCCGGCGGGCAGCTCGGCGGGGACCGTGGCGAGGGTGGCCACGTTGGCGGTGACGTCCTCACCCAGGCGGCCGTCCCCGCGGGTGGCGGCCTGCACGTAGCGCCCGCCCTCGTAGCGGATCGACATCGCCAGGCCGTCGATCTTCAGCTCGCAGACGTAGCCGATGGCCATGGCGCCCTCGCCGGCGTCGTCCGGGTCGTCCGGGTCGTCCCCCCGCTCGGCGGCGAGGCGGCGCTCCAACCGGGCACCCCAGGCCTCGAGCTCCTCGTCCGAGAAGGCGTTGTCGAGCGACATCATCGGGATGCGGTGGGCGACCGGCGCGAAGAGCCCCGACGGCGCGCTGCCGACCTGCTGGGTGGGTGAGTCCGGGGTGACCAGCTCCGGGAACTCCTCCTCCAGGCCCCGCAGCTCGCGGACCAGCGCGTCGTAGTCCGCGTCGGAGATCTCGGGATCGTCGAGCTCGTGGTAGCGCTGGTTGTGGTGCTGGATCCGCGCGCGCAGGTCGTCGACCCGCCGGCTCACCTCGTCGAGCTCGGGCATCGGCGGTCAGGGTAGAGCGCGGCGCCCGGCCAGGCGCGGGTGGGCGATCGTCGGCGCGGGCCCGGCCGCGGCCGGGCTCAGGCGCCGGCGGAGAGCCGGACGCCCATCGCCTGGTCGTGCAGGCGCTGGGCGACGGTGCGGCTCAGCGACAGCACGTGCGCCGCCTGGGTCTGGCCGTGGAGCGCGAGGCCGCAGGCCGGCGTGATGATCGCCTGGGTGCGCAGGCGGACCGGGTCGCAGCCGGCGCGGACCATCTCGCACCACAGCTCGCTCAGGTGGCGCCAGAGGCGGTCGGCGGTGGTGCCGAGCGGCCCGTCGGTGGGCACCGCGCCCCAGGCCACCCAGCCGCCCCGGTCGAGGAACGCCCCGAGCGTGCCCGCCGCGTCCTCGAGGCCGGCGTCGACGGGCGCCGACAGCACCTGGGGGCCGGCCTGGAGCACGAGGCGCCAGTCGGCCGCGCCGCAGCAGTGCAGGCCGGTGACGGCGTGGGGCTCGATGGCGGCGAGGGCGCCCGACACGAGGTCGACGGCGTGGTCGGGCCCGAGCGGGAAGCCGGGGTGCATGCAGGCGGCCAGGCCGGGCTCGTCGACGAACACGAGCAGCGGCGCGCCGGGGACCTTGCGGTGGGCGAGGCGCAGGAGGGCCTCGGCCCGGGTCCGCACGGCGGTGCCGGCGGCCAGGAAGGCCCGCTCGGGGTCGAGGCCGGCGGCGTGCAGCGCCAGGCCGAGGGTGACCGGGCCGGTGAGCTGGAGCTTCACCCAGCCGGTGCGGCCGGCGATCGAGTCGAGGAAGACCCGCAGGCCGAGGAACGGCTCGCCGGCGAGGTCCGGGTCGGCGGGGGGCGCCTCGGGGTCGATGGCGTCGAGCACGAGGTCGAGCGAGCCGTCGTCGAGCACCGTGACCCCGGGCATGCCCCAGGCGGCCTGGGCGATCATCCCCTCGAGGGGCGACCGGCGCGGCAGCGATGGCGCCGCCGGCAGCCACGGGTGCTCGTCGAGCACCAGGGCGACGGCCTGGTCGGGCGCCTCGTGGGGCAGGCTGCCGATGGACGTGGCCGCGCCGACGGGGAGGTCGATGGCCTTCATCGGCGTCGGCTCGGTCGCTGCACGGTCTGTTTCCCCCGAAGAGAAGTGTCCAAATGACGGGTCCTGCGACCCTCCCCCAGGGTCAGGAATAGCCACGGCCCTGACGCACGCGCAAATCTCCTGACGTGCGCGTCAGTTCCACGTGGGTCTTCCGTGTGCTGTGGGTCGTGCTCCCACTGGTCACGGGACCCGCCCTCGCCGCCGCCCTCGACGACCGGTCGGGCTCCGTCGGCCCCGTCGGCGCCGTGCTGGCGTGGGGGGCGTGGGCCGGGGTCCTCGTGGCCGCGCTCGTCCCCAGCACCGTGAGCCTCACCGCCTGCCGGGTGCTGGCACCCGCCGCGGCCGTCGCCACCGTGGGGGGCGTCGCCGTCGAGGCCGGCGGCGAGCTCGGCGAGGTCACGGCGCTCGACGTCATCGCCCTACTCGTCGCCACCGCCGCCGCGGTCGTGGTCATGGCCCCCCGGCTGGGCGACCAGTTCGTGGACGGCTCCTCCTACGGCCCCGAGCGCCGCTTCGCCCTCCGGGTGCCCGCCCCCGTGCTGTTCGGGCCGGTCGAGCTGTCGTGGCTCTTCGCCGTCGGCGGCGCCGTGACCGGCCCGCTCCTCGTGGCGGGCGAGCAGTGGGTCGCGGGCGCCGCGGCCCTGGTGGTCGGCCTGCCGCTGGCCTGGCTCTCGTGGCGCTCGTTGCACGCGCTCAGCACGCGCTGGCTCGTCTTCGTGCCCGGCGGCATGGTGATCCACGACCCGCTCTCGGTGACGGAGTCGGTGCTCATGCCCCGGAACATGGTCGCCCACGTCGGCCCGGCGCCGGCGGGCACCGACGCCTACGACCTCACGCGCGGCGCCGCCGGCCTCGCGCTGCAGGTGGACCTCACGGACACCCTGCCGATCTCGGTCTACCGGCCCCGGTCCCGCACGCCCGAGACGGCCGCCGTCGAGCGCCTGCTGTTCACGCCGACGCTGCCCGCCGAGGTGCTCGACACCGCCGAGGAGCGCCGCCTCCCCGTCGCCTGACCCGAACCTCCAGCAGGAACGCGAGGCACCACCTTCCGTTTCTGCTGGAGGAGCGACTGCGTGCGGATTCAGGGGGCGGCGGTGGCGCCGGCCACGACCACGTCGCCGGCGTAGAGCACGACGCTCTGGCCGGGGGCGACCCGCCGCTGGGGCTCGTCCCAGCGCAGCGCGGCCCCGTCGCCCTCTCCGTCGCTCGTGAGGGTGGCGGCGAGGGCGGGGCCGTGGGCCGAGCACTGGGCGGCGACGGGGCCAGGCACCGGGTCGGCGGACCACCGCAGGCCGGTGAGGCGCAGGTGGTCGGTGAGCAGGTCGGCCCGAGCGCCGACGGTGACCACCGGCTCGTGGTCGGGGCCGCCGGGGTCGACCGCCACGACGTAGCGCGGGGCGGCCCCGCCGGCGAGGCCGAGTCCCTTGCGCTGGCCGATGGTGACGAGCTCGACCGCCGGTGCGGTGCCGACCTCGGTGCCGGCGGTGTCGACGATCCGCGCCGGCCGCAGGGGGATCCGGTCGCCGAGGAAGCGCTCGCGGCCCGCGGTGGCGGAGATGAAGCAGACGTCCTGGCTGTCGGGCTTGTCGGCGGTGCGCAGGCCGAGGCGCTCGGCCTCGGCCCGTACGGCGGCCTTGTCCAGGTCGCCGACGGGGAACAGCACCCGGTCGAGCACGTCGGCACCGAGCATGTGCAGCACGTAGCTCTGGTCCTTGGCGGCGTCGGCGCCGCGCGCCACCCGGCGACGGCCGTCCGGGCCGGTGACGACCCGGGCGTGGTGGCCCGTCGCCACGGCGTCGAACCCGAGGGCCTCGGCCCGGCGCAGCAGGTGGTCGAACTTCAGGTGGCGGTTGCACTCGACGCACGGGTTCGGCGTGCGCCCGGCGGCGTGGTCGGCGACGTAGGGCGCCATCACCAGCGCGTCGAACTCGTCGCTGAAGTTGAAGACGTGGTGGGCGATGCCGAGCTGCTGGGCGACGCGGCGGGCGTCGTCCACGTCGGCCACCGAGCAGCAGCCGGTGTCCGACGGGCCGCCCCAGAGCCGCATGGTGACGCCGGTGACCTCGTGGCCGGCGTCGAGCAGCAGGGCCGCGGCCACCGACGAGTCCACCCCGCCCGACAGGGCGGCCAGGACCTTCACGCGAACCGCCGCAGGCGCTCGACCGCGGCGGGTACCGCCGCGAGGGCGGCGTCGACGTCGGCGTCGGTCGTGGTGGAGCCGAGGGAGAGCCGCAGCGCCCCGCGGGCCTCGTCCCGGCCGACGCCCATCGCCGCGAGGACCGGCGACGGCGCCATCGCCCCGCTCGCGCACGAGGAGGCCGCCGACGCCTCGACCCCGGCCTCCTCGAGCAGGAACAGCAGCGACTCGCTCTCGACGCCGGCGATGCAGACGTGGCAGTTGCCGGCGACCTTGTGGCTGCGGTCGGGTCGCCCGTCGGGGCCAGTCGGCACCCCCGTCTCGCGCAGGCCGGGCACGGCGTCGACGAGGCCGTCGGCGAGCCGGTCCCGAAGGGCGCCCACCCGGTCGGCCACCGTCTTGCGCTCGCCGACGGCGAGCTCGAGGGCCACGGCGGCGGCCACGATGCCGGCGACGTTCGGCGTGCCGCTGCGGCGCTCGCGCTCCTGGCCCCCGCCGAGGAGCCGGGGCGCCACGGCGACGCCCTCGCGCACCACCAGGGCGCCGACGCCCTTGGGCCCGCCGAACTTGTGGGCGCTCACCGCGATCAGGTCGTAGGCGGCTCCACGGGCGGCGACGTCGACCCACGGCGCCGCCTGGACGGCATCGGTGTGGAGCAGCGCCCCGGCGGCGTGCTCGTGCACCGCCGCGGCGACCGCCTCGACGGGCTGGATGGTCCCGACCTCGTTGTTCACGGCCATGACCGAGACGAGCGCCACCTCCTCGCCGGCGGCCCGCAGGGCGACCAGCCGGTCGGCCAGGGCGTCGACGTCGACCACCCCCCGCTCGTCGACCGGGACGGTGGCGCCACCCAGGGCGGCGACGGGCTCGGCGACGGCAGGGTGCTCGACGGCACTGGCCACGACCAGCCCAGGGCGGCGGGCGTGGGCGCCGAGCACGGCGAGGTTGTCCGCCTCCGTGCCCCCGCTGGTGAACACGACCTCACCGGGGCGGGCCCCGAGGGCCTCGGCCACGCGGTCGCGGGCCTCGTCGATCAGCTGGCGGGCGGCCCGGGCGGCCCGATGGGAGCCGGACGGGTTGGCGAACGACGAGCGCGACACCTCGACCAGGGCCTCGAGCGCCTCGGGGCGCAGGGGCGTGCTGGCGGCATGGTCGAGGTAGGCGGAGGGCGGGGTGGCCACCCCGTCAGGCTACGAGCCGGGGCCTCAGCTGGGCGGGGCGAACCCGCCGTCGGGCGGCTCGGCGGGCGCCGGCGCGACGGGTGGGGCCGGCGGCGCCGCCGGCGGGGACGGCGGGGGCGCGTCGGGCGGGGTGGTCGCCGGACGGGCGGCCGACGGCGGGGCGGCCGGGGGCTTGGCGACCGGCATCGTCCA
>JAYRFK010000092.1:0-28131 GCA_041908445.1 Acidimicrobiales bacterium
GAAGGGGGAGCACCGATGGCCGACGACCGTCCGCTGCAGGACTCGGCGACGATGTGGGAGCTGGTCGAGCGCCGGGCGGCGCTGACCCCCGACGCCCGGGTGCTCGTCGACGCCGAGGACCGCACCCTCACCTTCGGCGAGCTGCGCGACCGCGCCGAGCGGGTCGCCGCCGGCCTGCTGGCCATGGGCATCGACCCAGGCGACAAGGTCACCTGGCAGCTCCCCAGCCGCATCGAGACCGTCGTGCTCTCGGTCGCCCTCGCCCGCCTCGGCGTCGTGCAGAACCCGATCCTGCACATCTACGGGGAGAAGGAGGTCGACTTCGCTCTGCACCAGTTCGCCCCCAAGCTCTACGTGGGCCCAGGCGAGCTCTTCGGCGTCGACTACCTCGAGCGGGCCGAGCGCCTCGGCGCCGACGTCGACCCGCCGGTCCAGATCCTGAACGGCTACGTCGACCTCCCCGAGGGCGACCCGTCGACCCTGCCGGCGCCGCCCGAGAGCGGCGACGCGGTCCGCTGGATCTACTACACGTCGGGCACCACGTCGGACCCGAAGGGCGTCCAGCACACCGACAAGACCCTCATCGCCGGCGGCTACGGCCTCGCCCACGCCATCGAGTGGGACCCCGACGTCGACCTCGGCTCGATCGCCTTCCCCTTCGCCCACATCGCCGGCCCCGACTACCTGGTGCTGATGCTCTGCACCGGCGTCGGCGCGGTGATCGTCGAGAGCTTCAACATGGAGGCCATCGTCGAGGTCTTCCGCAAGTACGGGGTGACCTCCGCCGGCGGGTCCACCGCCCACTACCTGATGTTCCTCGCCGAGCAGCGCAAGGACCCGTCCACCCCGCTGCTGCCGTCGCTGCGCCTGCTCGCCGGCGGCGGTGCGCCCAAGCCGCCCGAGCTCTACTACGAGGTCAAGCGGGAGCTCTGCGAGCTCGGCACCCTCCACGGCTACGGCATGACCGAGTGCCCGATGATCGCCCAGGGCTCGCCCAGCGACAGCGAGGACCAGCTCGCGAACACCGAGGGCAAGCCGGTCGTGGGCTGCGACGTCCGCATCGTCGGCGAGGACGGCCAGGTGTGCGCCGCCGGCGAGGACGGCGAGGTCCGCCTCAAGGGCCCCATGGTCTTCAAGGGCTACACCGACGAGTCCCTGAACGCCGACGCCTTCGACGAGAACGGCTACTTCCGCACCGGCGACGTCGGCCACCTCCGCGAGGACGGCCACATCGTCCTCACCGGTCGCCTCAAGGACATCATCATCCGCAAGGGCGAGAACATCAGCGCCAAGGAGATCGAGGACGTCCTCTACACCCACCCCAAGGTGGGCGACGTGGCGGTCATCGGCGTGCCCGACCGAGAGCGGGGCGAGATGGTGCTCGCCGTGGTCGAGTCCGCCGCCGACGCCGAGCCGCTCACCTTCGACGAGATGGTGGCGCTGTGCCGTGACGCCGGGCTGATGACCCAGAAGATCCCCGAGCGGCTCGAGGTCGTGGAGGCGCTGCCCCGCAACCAGACCCTCAACAAGATCCTCAAGTACCAGCTGCGCGAGCAGTACGGCTGACGCCGGTGTGGGGCGGTCCACCAACACCCTTGTGGCGGTGGACCGCTGACGGTACGTTCGCCCTGCTGTCCGACTTCCCCCTCTCGAGATCGCACCATGGGAAGGGGTTGCCCGATGGCAATCGACGAAACCGCTCGCTTCGAGCTGCACGAGGGACTCCGAGAGGTGCTCGGTGAAACGAGAGCCGATTCGCTCATGAGCCTGCTGCCGCCGACGGGCTGGGCCGACGTGGCCACCAAGCACGACCTCGACGTGGTCCGCGACGACGTGGCGCGCGTTCGCGACGACCTGGGTCGGGAGATCGCCGGCGTTCGTGACGAACTGGGTCGGGAAATCGCCAGCGTCCGTTCGGACACGGCCCGCCTCGAGGCGCGCCTGGAGGCCCGCTTGGACGAGCGCATCACCTACGTCGTGGACACCCTCGAGGCTCGCCTCATGGCGGCGTTCCACCGGGAGATGATCCGCCAGTTCTGGGCGCTCGCCGGCACCCTCGTGGCCATCGCCGGCATCCTGACTGCGAACCACGTCTGGTGAGCAGCGCCGACCCCTACTACCGGCCGGCGCTGGCGCGCATCCACCACGAGGGGTTCGGGTTCCACGCCGACGCCTGTGCGCCGGGGATCCTGGCCCTGCTCGACGACGTGCGCCGGCGGGACGGCCTCGTCCTCGAGGTGGGCTGCGGCACGGGACTGCTGACCCGCCACCTCACCGAGGCCGGCCTGCGGGTGATCGCCACCGACGCCTCGCCGGCGATGCTCGACCTCGCCCGCTCCCACGCGCCGGACGCGGTCGAGCACCGGGTCCTCGCCCTGCCCGACGACCCGCTGCCCGAGTGCGACGCCCTCGTCTCCACCGGGCACGCGCTGAGCTACCTGCCCGACCGGTCGACGCTGGAAGCGGCGCTCGTCGCCTGCGCCAGGGCGCTGCGGCCCGGCGGCGTCCTCGCCCTCGACCTCGAGGACCTCAGCACCCGCGACGCCCAAATGGCCCGGCCGCCCACCCCCTGGCTCGGCGACGACTGGGCACTGATCACCGAGCGCGCCAGCGACGCCCCCGACCACTTCGCCCGCCTGATGACGACCTTCATGCGGCGTCCCGACGGCACGTACGAGCGTGGCTTCGAGCGCCACGACAACGTGCTGGTCGACGTCGAGGGCGTCGTCCGTCCCCTGCTCGAAGCCGAGGGGCTCGAGGTCGACGTCCGTCGGTCGTTCGGCGACGAGGAGAACATGGAGGGCCTCATGGTCGTCGTCGCCCACAAGTCCGCCGCCTGACCCTGGACCTCGTCCGTTCTGGCTCCCGATTCGACCGCCAGGACGATCGAATCGGGAGCCAGATCCGCAGGCACACTCGAGGGGCGCCCCAACTGACGCCTGATCGCGTCGGCGGTCCACTGCGGCCCCACGGCCGAGTGTCTTCGCCGCCGGCCGCCGCTGTCCCGAGCGCGTCGTAGGCTCCGCGGCCATGGGGGACACCACGCGCGAGATCGTCGACCCGCACCACCACCTCTGGCCGGCGGACTTCGCCGGCGGGGCCCTGGGGGCCTACGCCCTCGACGAGCTCCGGGCGGACACGGACACGGTGCCCGGCGTCGTGGCCACGATCTTCATGGAGTGCCACTGCTCGTACCGTCACGACGGGCCCGAGCACCTGCGCCCGGTGGGGGAGACCGAGTACGTCGCCGCCCTCGCCGACGAGAGCGAGCGCACGCCGGGCGCCACCATCGTGGGGATCGTCGGCCACGCCGATCTCCGCCTCCCCATCGACCGGCTCGACGAGGTGCTCGACGCCCACGAGGCCGCCGCCGGCGGGCGGTTCCGGGGCATCCGGGACGCGCTGGCCAGCGTCCCGCCGGGCATGACCCTCATGATCCCCGGCGGCGCCGACCCTGACCGCGCCGCCGACCCCGACTTCCGCCGGGGCGTCGCCCATCTCGGCGAGCGGGGCCTCACGTACGACACCTGGCAGTACCACGTGCAGCTCGGCGATCTCGTCGACCTGGCTCGGGCGGTGCCCGGCACGACCATCGTGATGGACCACTTCTCCACGCCGCTCGGCGTCGGCGAGTGGGCCGGCCGCCACGACGAGATCTTCGAGGCGTGGCGCCCGCAGCTCGCCGCGCTCGCCGCCTGCCCCAACGTGGTGGCCAAGCTCGGGGGGATGGCCATGCCCGACAACGGCTTCTGGCCCCTCGGTGGCGAGCGCCCCGACGTCGACGGCTTCCTCGCCGTGCAGGAGCGCTGGTACCGCCACGCCATCGAGTGCTTCGGGCCCGACCGGTGCATGTTCGAGTCGAACTTCCCGGTCGACAAGATCAGCGTCGACTACGCCGTCGTGTGGGCGGCGTTCGAGCGCCTCGCCGAGTCGTACACCCCCGACGAGCAGGCCCAGCTCTTCGCCGGCACCGCCAGGCGCGTCTACCGGGTCTGAGCCGGCGGCGGTCGCCGGGCCGCTCAGAGGGGCGGCGCTGCGCTGGGTTGAATCCGGCGCATCGCGCCGTACGGGTTGCGGTTGGTTGTGCCGGGTTGAGGTCAGCGCTGCAGGTGGCGCCTCCGTGCCCTGCCCCGTCGGCTGGTCGCCGCGCGCTGCGCTGGGTTGATCTCGGCGCATCGCGCTGCACCTGGTGCGGTTGGCTGCGCTGGATCGAACTCAGCGCCGCGTCAGTCGTCGGCCGGCGCCGCCGCGGTGGCGACGTGGAGGTCGAGCGCCGGCGGCTCCTTGGCCACGATGGGCTCGAAGATGGCCCGGAACTCGTCGATCGACAGGTTGGCGGCGGCGGCCAGGGCCGCCAGCTCGTCGGGGTCGTCGAAGTCGTCGCGGCGCACGCGCAGCATGTAGCGGCGGGCGATGGCGTAGCGGGTGGAGTGGATGTCGACCACGCGCACGGCGGTGCGCCCGGTGGCGGGGTCGAGCATGTCGGCGAACGGCACCGGCACGAAGTGGCCCGCCTGCATCGTGATCATCACGCCGCTGCCGCCCGAGATGAGGTACTTGGCGGCGCAGTAGCCCAGGTCCCGCGTGTACTCCATGTCGACCGGGATGGGGTCGGCGCAGCGCAGCTCGTAGCCGACGTCCTTGGCCACGATCGTGGTCTTGATGCTGAGCTCGGCGAGGCGCTCGCGCACCTTCTCCTTCAGGATCTGGCCGATGTCGATCTCGGCGATGCGGACGTGGCCGTGCTCGTCGCGCTCCACGTCCTCGAGCTCCTCGAGCTCGGCGGGATCCAGGCTGAGCACCACGCCCTCGGCGATCACCGCCACCCCGTCACGGCGTCCGGCGCAGCGCCGCTTGATGATGCTTCCGACGAGCGTGTCGACCAGCTCGGACAGCCGGATGTGGTCGCCGAACTCCTCGGGGATCAAGGTGATCGTCGCCCCCGCGGCCTTGCCGATGCCGAGGGCGAGGTGGCCGGCCTTCCGCCCCATGGCGATGACGAAGTACCAGCGGCCGGTGGTCTTGGCGTCGGTCATCAGGTTCGAGACGATCCCGACGCCCTGGTGGCGAGCGGTCTGGAAGCCGAAGGTGTCGACCCACGGCGGCAGGTCGAGGTCGTTGTCGATGGTCTTGGGGGCGTGGACGACCTGGAGGCGCCCCTCGGACCGCTCGGCGAGGCGCATGGCCGAGTAGGCGGTGTCGTCGCCCCCGATGGTGATGAGGTGGGTGACGCCGAGGCGCCCGAGCGACTCGATGCAGGCGTCGAGGAGCGCCGGGTCCTTGGTGGGGTTGGCCCGGGCGGTGCCGAGGATCGACCCGCCCCGGAAGTGGATGCGGCTCACCGAGTCGGAGGTGAGCTCCATGACCTGGTCGGTGTCGCCGGCCATGAGGTGCTCGAAGCCGTCGCGGATGCCGATGATGGGGACGCCCGCCAGCTCGGCGCGGATGGTGGCCGCGCCGATCACGCTGTTGATCCCCGGCGCCGGGCCACCCCCGACGAGGATCCCGAGCTTGGCGTCGTTGGTCATGGCGAGTGCACCCCTGTCGTCGATCGCCTCCAGCTTGCCCGGTCAGATCGGCGGGTGGGCCGCCGGACGGTGAACGGCTCGTGAATCGGCCGGTCGATCCGTCGCCGGTCGCTCCGTCGATAGGTCGGCGGGTCGGCGGGTCGGCGGGTCGGCGTCGGGGGCGGGATCACCGTCGGTCGGCGCGTCGTGCACTCACGCCGTCGGCGTCTGCGACCCTCCCCGCCACCGGGCCAGGCCGTAGAGGGCCGCGCCGAGGCCGAGCAGGGCGGTCAGGCGCACCAGCAGCGGTCCGCCACCGCGCACCAGGGCGTCGACCCACAGCGCCCCGCACCCCAGGGCGCCGAGCACGGGCAGCGGCGTGGGGGTGCGGAACGGACGGCGACCCCCGGGATCGACGTCGCCGCCGGCCGTGCCCGGCTTCCGGCGGAGCACGAGCACGACCACGTTGACCGTGGTGAACACGCCGAGCAGGAGCACCACCGTCGTCCCCGCGAGCACCCGGACCCCGCCGGTGGCGGCGAGCACGGCGACCACGCCGGCGACCCCGACGATGGCCAGATCGGGGGTCCCCCGCCGGCTGACGTGCCCGAGGCGCCGGGGGACGGACCCGTCCTCGGCCAGCCCGTAGACCTGGCGGGACGCCGTGGTGAGCGCGATGAGCGCGGTGTTGGTCACCGCGAACACGGCGATGGCGGAGAACAGCCCTCGGGGCACCGGGCCGTACTCGAGCACGTCGAGCAGGGGGTTGACCGACCCCCGCAGCCGGCCCGGCTCCACCAGCAGGCCCACCGACAGGGTGACGCCCAGGTAGAGGGCGCCCACCAGTGCGAGGCCACCCAGGAGGGCGATCGGGAACGATCGGCGCGGGTCGCGCACCTCCTCGGACAGGTGCACGAGATCCTCGAAGCCGAGGTACGCGAAGAAGGCGAGCGCGGCCGCGCCCAGCAACGCGGTGGCACCCCAGTCGCCGCCCGCCTCGGTCAGGTTGCCCAGGTTCCCGTCGCCGCCAGCGACCCCGACGACGCCGGCCGCGATCACGAGCAGGAGGCCCGTCACCTCGACGGCGGTCATGGTGACGGTCGCGATCGCCGACTCGCGGACGCCGACCCAGATGACCACGGACAGGACCACGACGAGGGCGACCGCGATCGCGGGCGCGGGCACGTCGACGTACTCGCCGAGGTACTCCGTGCCCACGGCGAGCGAGACGGCGGCGGCGGTCGAGATCGCCGAGGCGGTGACCACGAAGCCGACCAGGAAGGTCAGGGCGGGACGGCCGAAGGCCAGCTCCACGTAGTGGGCGGAGCCGCCGGCGTGGGGGTGCGCGCACACCAGCTCGGCGTACGAGAGCGCGGTCAGCGAGGCCATGGCGAAGGCGATGAGGAACGGCGCCCAGAGGAGCCCGCCGAGATCGTCGGCCACCTCGCCCACCAGCACGTAGATGCCGGCGCCGAGGATGTCGCCCACCACGAGCAGCGTGAGCGTGGCGGTGCCGAGCGTGGCGTGGAGGTGGCGCGACTCGTCGCTGGTTCGGGGGAGCCGGCCGGGTCTCAGCGCCGGGCGGCCGCCCGGGGCCTCGGGCTGGTGCCGCAGGGTCTGCGCATCGACGTGTCCATCCTGGGCCCGGGGTCGGAGGACCCGAGCGTAGGTCGCGGCCACGGTGGCCCCGGCGGCTTCGGGACCTTGGCCCCTTCCGCCGCCGCCACGGCAGTGGCGCGATCGACCCATGGGGGAACCGACCACGGAGCCCGGGGCGCGTGCCGGACGACCGTGGTCGCCGTGGGACCTGCTGCGCCGGCGGGTCGACCACGAGCTGCACGCCGACATCGACCAGCGCGACCCGGAGACCATCGCCGGCCTCCAGCCCCTGATCGGGGCGTGGCTGCGGTGGTTCGACCCCGAGGTCCTGCAGTTCGAGAACGTGCCGGCCGAGGGGCCCTTCCTCGTGGTCGGCAACCACTCCGGCGGCCTCTACATGCCGGACTACTGGGCCTTCCTGCACCGGTGGGTCGCCGAGCGGGGCGCCGACGCGCCGCTGTACAGCATGGCCTTCGACTTCCTCTTCGGGATTCCGGGGGCGGCGACGCTCGCCCGCAAGCTGGGCTCGGTGCCGGCGAGCCACCACAACGCCGACCGGCTGCTCGAACGCGGCCATCCCGTGATCGTCTACCCCGGCGGCGACGCCGAGGACTACCGGCCGTGGACCGAGCGCCACCGCATCGAGCTGCAGGGTCGCACGGGGTTCGTGCGCCTCGCGCTCCGCCACCGGGTGCCGGTCGTCCCGCTCGTGGCCCACGGCAGCCACGACTCGATCGTCGTGCTCACGCGCGGGGAGACCCTCGCCAAGCGGCTCGGCTTCGACCGCCTGCGCATCAACGTCATGCCGGTGGTGGCGGGGCCCCCGTGGGGCATCGCCCCCGTCCAGCTGCCCACCTGGCCGCTGCCGGCGAAGGTGACCGCCCGGGTGGGCGAGCCCCTGGACTGGACCCACCTCGGCCCGGGCTCGGCGGAGGACCCGACCGTGGTGCAGGCCTGCTACGACGAGACCGTCGAGCGCATGCAGGCCGACCTCGATGACCTCCACGCCCGGCTGCCCCACCCGGTCGCCACGCGCGTGTCCACGGCGCTCGGCGTCGACCGGCTGCCTGGCGGCGGTGGCCGGGGCGACCGCGAAGCGGACCCGCCGCCCGACCCCCGTGACGGCGGGCCCGCTCACTAGCGTCACCGGTCGTGTTCGGCTCCCGCACCATCGCCCGGACGACGGCGGCCGGCGCGCTCGCCGCCGCCGTCCTCCTCGCGTCCGCCACCCCCGCCTGGGCGGCGACACCGCCGTCCCGCCAGACGAACGGATACGGCTCGACCGCCGGCTACGTCAGCGCCGGCGCCACCCGGTTCGAGGCGGGCAGCGCCAGCGACGGGAGCCGGGTGTGGTGGTGGGTGCCGTCGACGCTGCGTGACGGCGATTCGGCGCCCGTCGTCGTCTACCTGCACGGGTTCTCGCTGACCGACCCCGCGCCGTACCAGGCCCACATCGACCACCTGACCCAGCAGGGCTACATTGTGGTGTACCCGCAGTTCAACCTCTCGAGCATCTTCGGCGACACCGACCAGAACACGATGCTCAGCCGGGCCGTCGCCGCCACGAACACGGCGCTGACCGCGCTGGGGAGCCAGGCGGGCCCGCTGCACGTGTTCGGCCACTCGCTCGGCGGCCTGCTCGGTGCCACCTGGATGGGCGGCGGCGGGCCCGCGGTCGAGAGCGCCACGCTGGCCAACCCGTCCACCGGCGGCGGCGCACCCGCGTTCGTGAGCATCACGCCCATCGACTGGGCTGCGTTGGCGCCGGCCACCACCGCCCGCACCATGATCCTCACCGGCGACGGCGACACCATCGCCGCGTCCTCCGAATCGCTCGCGCTCTCCCTGGCCATGCCGAACGCCGCGTCCCGGGTCGTCTACCAGGCCCACACCGATGGCCACGGCAGCCCGGCCCTCGATGCCGACCACATGTCGCCCATCCAGAGCAGCGGTTCGATCCCCAACCTCCTCCTGCAGTTCTTCGGGGGCGACGCCGAGCAGGACGCCATGGACTGGCGCTACTACTGGGCCGCGCTCGACGCGAACCTCGACGGCCAGCGCACCGTGGCCTTCGACCTCGGCACGTGGAGCGACGGGGTGCCGGTGGCGGCACCGACCGCGCTCGCCGCCGACGTGCCGAACCCGCCCGGCGCCCCGTCGGCGACCGCGACGGCCGGGGTCGGCCAGGTGCAGGTCGCCTGGACGGCACCGGCGCAGAACGGGGGACGAGCGGTGAGCGGCTACCGGGTGCTCAGGGACAACGCCGCCGTCGCCACGGTGGGTGCCGCCGCTCGCACGGTCACGGACACGCCCGTGGACTGCGGGCGCCACGAGTACCGGGTGGCGGCGCGCAACTCGGTGGGGGAGGGCGCCCCGTCCGCCGTGGCGGTCGCGGTGGTGCCGTGCCGGCCCGACGCCGAGATCGCCGCCTCTCGCACCGCGCCCTTCGTGGGCGACGGCGTGTACCGCAACATCCCGGGTGGCGCGCAGCTCGGCGCGGCCCGGGTGGGGGCGCGGCAGACCGCCGTGTTCCCGGTGCGCATCGGCAACGACGGCGAGGTGGCGGCCGACGTCCGCCTCGGCGGCGTCACCTCCGGGGCGTCCCGGTTCACCGTCGCCGTCCACCGGGCCGGCCAGGACATCACCGCCGCCGTCCTCGCCGGCACCTACGTGATCGAGGACCTCGCCCCCGGCGCCACCGTGACCGTGCAGGTGCGGGTCACCGCCGGCGGCCGCTCGGTGGTCGGCTCGTCCCGCAAGGTCGACCTCACCGTGTCGTCCTCGGCGACGCCGACGCTCGTCGACGTGGTCCGCGCCCGCGCCACCCGCCGCTGAGCGTTCGTCCTGATCGTTCTGCCAGCAGGAGCGTGACGCCAGGCGTCACGGATCTGCTGGCACTACGGCGGCGCCGCGGGCGCAGGCGCGGGGCTGGTAGGACGGGGGGATGCTCGAGGTCGGGATCCACCTGCCGCAGTACGGCCGGGTCGCCGGCGCCGACGCCATCGGGCGGGCGGCCCGGTTCGCCGAGGAGCGCGGGTTCGCCGGCCTCTGGGTGAGCGACCACCTGGTCCAGCCCGCCGACCAGGGGTACCCGTCGCCCTACCTGTTCGACCCGATGATCACGCTGACCTGGGCGGCGGCGCAGACGTCGACGATCGGCCTCGGCACCAGCGTGCTGGTGGCGCCCCAGCACAACCCCCTGGAGCTGGCCAACCAGCTCGCCAGCCTCGACCAGCTGTCGGGCGGGCGGCTGACCGTCGGCGTGGGGGTGGGCTGGTCGGCGGGGGAGTACGCCGCCCTCGGCTACGACTTCGGCGACCGAGGCGACCGTCTCGACGAGCTGCTCGACCTCTGGCGGGTCGTGTGGCGGGACGACCCGGCGACGTTCCACGGCCGCTTCAGCAGCTTCGACGACCTGCGCGTCCTGCCCCCGCCGGCGCACGACATCCCCATCTGGGTGGGCGGCTCGGGGCCCCGGGCCCGCCGCCGGGCGGTCGAGAAGGGCGACGGCTTCCACCTCATCGGCCTCGACCCCGACGAGGTGCGGGTCCCCATCGAGGCGCTGCGGGCTGAGCGCCCCGAGCCCGAGTTCCGGATCTCGCTGCGCACCGGCTGGGACCCCCAGGGCATGGAGCACGACCGCATCCGCGACGAGCGCGAGCGCTACGAGGCCGCGGGCATCAGCTACGTGGTCGCCGCCCCGTGGCGCAACGACCTCGACGCCTGGCTCCGCTCCATGGAGCAGCTCGCCGACCTCGTCGGCCTCGAACCGCGCTGACCGGGGGCGGCGCCGGCTCGGCTACGAGCGGTTGAGGAGGGCGAGGAGGCGCAGGATCGTCACGTAGAGCCAGACGAGGGTGACGGTCAGGCTGAAGGCCAGGTACCACTCCATGTACCGGGGAGCACCGACCTGGACGCCGCCCTCGATGGCGCCGAAGTCGAGGGTCAGGCTCAGCGCGGCGAGCACGATGGCGAGCAGGCTCACGCCGATGCCGATGGTGCGGAACTCGTCGCTGTAGAGCCACGACCAGTCGAAGATGGCCAGCACCCACACGAACAGGTAGAGCAGGAGCAGGCCACCCATGCCCGCGGCCACGCCGAAGGCCAGGCGGGCGGTGGGCTTCACGATGCGGGTCACGTAGAGGAACAGGGCGGCGACGAAGACGCAGACGGTCGAGATCACCGCGGCGCCGACGATGCCGTCGGTCTGGGCGTCGAAGGCGGCCGACACCGCGCCGAGCACGTAGCCCTCCAGCGCGGCGTAGACGAGGCCGAGGACCGCCGCCCGACGCGGGTTGAACGAGCAGGCGATGCCGACGCAGAGCGCGCCCAGCGAGGCGAGCCACAGCCCCGGCGGGAAGGTCACCGTCGTGGCCGCATAGCCGCCGCCGGCGTCGGTGGCCGTGCCGGTGGTCGCCGCCGACCAGCCGTACGCGCCGGCGAGCACCAGGACGACGAGCAGGACGAGGGTCTTCACCGCGGTGCCGGCGACCGTCATCGACCGGGTGTCGGCGACCGGCACCAGGTACTGGTCGACGACCTTCTCGCTCAGCGCCGGGTTGCCCGAGCCGCTGCCGCCCCGGTGCATCGTCGTGGCCATCGTCGTCCTCCCGAGGGCGGTTCGGTCGACGCGGCCTCGCCCCGGTGCGCCGCCCGTCCAGCCAACCACATCGCCGCCGGGGGGCGTCGGGTCCGCGATGATGGCCGGGTGACGATGGTGACGAGCGACCTCTCGGAGCTGCACGAGTTCGAGTGCCCGCGGTGCCACGAGGCGGTGGCGGCCCGGTTCTACGGGCCGTGCGACGCCTGCCGCGACGACCTGCGGTCGAACCTCGGCGGCGAGAAGCGGGTCGTCGAGAAGGTGCTCTACGAGACCAAGATCAACGTGACACCGAACCACGTCGCCACCAAGGACTGACCTGCCCAGGCGATGGACCCCGCCGCCGATCCCGTCGCTGCTCGCGCCGTCGACCACGAGCCGCTGCCCGCCGACGCCGCCGCGCTCTGGCGGAACTTCTGCGTGTGGCCCGACCGGACCTTCTTCCCGAAGTTCCTCGGGTTCCGGGTGGAGGAGCTGCGCCGGGACTACTGCCGGCTCCGCCTGCCGTACCGCCCGGAGCTCGAGCAGCCGGCCGGCCCGGTGCACGGTGGCGCCATCGCCTCGCTCATCGACACCGTCGTCGTGCCGGCGGTGGGCTGGCCGTTCCCGGCGGTCCCCCAGATGCTCACCCTGACCATGAACGTCGAGTACCGCGCCGCCCTGATCGAGGCCGACGCCGTGGCCGAGGGGTGGATCACCCAGCGGGGCAACTCGATCGTGTTCGCCGAGGCCGAGGTGCGGGCCGCCGACGACGCCCGGGTCGTGGCCAACGGCCGCCTCGTCTACAAGGTCCGCCCCGTCCCGGCCGCCTGACCCCGTCCCGGGAACCATGCCCGCGCCCGGCTCCGGCCCGGCTCGGGGTGGCGGCACCCCCGGGCGCGCCTACCGTGCGTACGTGAGCGTGGACGCAAGGACGACCGGGTCGCCGGCGGCGGGGATGACGCCCGACGAGGCACTGGCCGCCATCTTCTTCACCGACGTCGGCCTCGACGACCCGGTGCCCTACTACCACCACCTGCGCGAGACCGCCCCCGTGCACCACAGCGGCACCGGGGCGATCTTCCTCACCCGCTACGAGGACTGCCGAGAGGTGCTGCGGGACAACCGCCTCGGCAAGTCCAACCGCGAGGGCGACAGCCTCATCCCGAGCAGTGACCCGGCCGCCGCCGAGTTCCGCAAGGACCTGCTCCGGCGCCGCGGCCCCGACCGCCCGATGTCGATGCTGTTCCTCAACCCGCCGGCCCACACCCGCCAGCGGGGCCTGGTGTCCCGGGCCTTCACGCCCAAGCGGGTCGAGGAGATGCGGGCCCGCATCCGCACGCTGGCCGACGGGGTGGTCGACCGCTTCGTCGAGCAGGGCGGCGGCGACGTGCTCGAGGCCATCGGCTTCCCCCTGCCCGTGGCGGTGATCGGCGCCATGGTCGGCGTCCCCGAAGCGGACTGGCCCCAGTTCCGCAGCCTGATCACCGCCGCCGCGGCGGGCATCGAGGCCGGCGCCAGCGTCGACGAGCTCAAGGCCGCCGAGGCCGCCAACGCCCAGGTCTACGGCTACTTCCAGGATCTCGTGGCCGAGCGCCGCACCCAGCCCCGCGACGACCTGCTCACCGATCTCCTCGCAGTGAACGATGCCGGCGACCGCCTCAGCGAGCCCGAGGTCATCGTCGTGGCCATGCTGCTGTTCGCGGCCGGCTTCGAGACGACCACGAACCTGATCGGCAACGGCTTGGGGGCGCTGCTGCGCAACCCCGCGGAGATGGCCCGCCTCTGGGACGAGCCGTCGCTCATGCCCACTGCCGTCGAGGAGATGCTGCGCTGGGACTCGCCGGTCCAGCTCGACGTGCGCACCGCGCTCGAGCCGGCCGAGGTCGCCGGCGAGCCGGTGCCCGAGGGCCAGAGCGTCGTCACCCTGCTCGGCGCCGCCAACCGGGATCCCGACCACTTCTCCGACCCGGACCGGTTCGACGTGGGCCGCGACGAGGGGCCGCCCATGAGCTTCGCCTCGGGCATCCACTACTGCCTGGGCGCCAACCTCTCGCGGGCCGAGGGCCAGGAGGTCTTCGCCTCCCTGGTCGAGCGCTGCCGCACCATCGAGCTCGACGGCCCCCTGGTGCGCCGGAACCGGATGACCCTGCGCGGCTACCAGGCCGTGCCCGTGCGCGTCACCCCTCGCTGAGGGGCGCAGACCCCTCCTCGACGACGCGGCCGTCGAGCATGTGGACGACCCGGTCGGCGCGCGCCGCGACCTGCGGGTCGTGACTCACGACGATGAGGGTCACGCCCGTCTCCCGTCGCAGGCCCTCGAGCAGGTCCATGACCCGCTCACTCGTGGCCGAGTCGAGCCGGCCGGTGGGCTCGTCGGCGAGCAGCACCAGCGGGTGGTTGGCCAGCGCGCGGGCGATGGCCACGCGCTGGCGCTCGCCACCGCTCAGCAGCGGTGGGCGGGTGCCAGCCCGGTCGGCGATCCCGACGAGCTCCAACAACTCGGTGGCCCGGTCACGCCGGTGGCGGCGACCGTGCACGACCCCGAACATCGGGGCCTCGACGTTCTCGACGGCGGTGAGGCCGGGGAGCAGGTTGTCGAGCTGGAACACCAGGCCGATCTTGCGCGACCGGAACCCGTTCAGGTCCTCGCGCTCGTCGAGGTCGTGACCGGCGACGTGCAGGTCGCCCGACTCGGGCAGGTCGAGGGCGCCGATGAGGTTCAACAGGGTGGACTTCCCGCACCCCGAGGGCCCCACGATGGCGACGAACTCACCCGCTCGGACGGTCAGGCTCACCCCGTCGAGCGCGCGCACCCGCCCGTCCTCGAAGGTCTTCACCACGTCGATCACCTCGACGATGGCGTGCGTCGGCTCACTCATAGCGCAGCGCCTCCATCGGGGTGAGCCGCGTGGCCCGGAACGCCGGGTAGGACGCACCGAGCAGCGCGACCACCACGCCGACGGCGAGTGCCCGCACGAAGATCACCGGCTCGAACGCGGGCGCGAGGAAGCCCTGCGCCGCCGGAGCCTGGAGGGCGAGCTGGGTCACGCCGAGACCGAGGCCGACGCCCAGCACCGCTCCGACGAGGCACAGCAGCAGGGACTCGACCATGATCATGCGCATCACCCGGCCGCCGCTCCAGCCCACGGCCCGGAGGATCCCGATCTCGCGCGTGCGCTCGAACACCGACATGATCATCGTGTTCATGACGCCGATGCCGCCGATGACCACCGCCAGCAGGGAGATGACCACGTTGGCGGCGTCCACGATCTCAAACCCCTGGTCGACCTGGTTGTAGTCACCCGCGCCGGTGATGGCGACCACACCGTCGACCTCGGTGGTGATGTCGTCGATCACCGCCGCGGGCTCGGCCCCGTCGGCGACGGTGACGAAGACGACGGACACGGTGTCGGGGGCGCTGGCCAGGTCCTGGGTGACGGCGAGGGGCGCCACCGCGCCGGAGTCCTCCCACAGCGAGTCCGACCGGTAGATCCCCACCACCGTGAGCCGACGCCCGTGGATCTCGACCGTGTCACCGACCGTGGCGTCGAGATCCTCGGCGGCGCGTGAGCCGAGCAGCACGACGTCCCCGTCGTCGGCGCCGAAGCGCCCGCCCGCGACCAGTTCCAGCTCCGCGGCGGCGAGGTCGTCGGCGCTCGTGCCGCTGAGGAAGAAGAAGGGGTTCGAGCCGACGCGGGTGATGTAGAAGAGCACCCCTCGGGCGTCGCTCACGTCGGGGCGGGCGGCCACCTCGTCGACCCTGCCCTCGGGCAGCACGCTGAACGAAAGGTCGGCGGCGCCCTCCTGCGCCACCATGAAGTCGGCCCCACCGGAGCGCACCAGGTCGGAGGCGGTCTGGCCCAGGCCGGCGGCGATGACGCCGAGGGCGACGACCGTGGCGATGCCGAGCGAGATGCCGACGAGGGTCAGCGCGGCCCGCACCGGTTGGCGCAGCAGGTTCTTGGCAACCATCCCGAGGAAGGTCACGGCTGAACGGTAGGACGGCTCCCGCCGAACGGCCAGGGCCGGACGCCCCCTGTGTGCGCGTCGGCCGGGCCGTGGTGCCGGCGGACGACCGGCCGGGGCGGCTTGGGTACGGTGGCCGGGGCCACCCCCGGGGCGGGATGGCGACGCAGCCAGCGAGCAGGTCGGGGGGACCGGATGTGAGCGACGAAGCGACGACCGCCGACGTGGCGGACAGCAACGAGGAGTTGAGCGGCCTCGACCGCCAGGACGACGCGCTGGCCGGGAGCCACCACGTCGTCGACCTCGGGCCGGGCATCTTCGGCCAGGAGCAGGCGGGCTGGCTCGTGACCATTCAGACCGCCGACGGCCTCGTCCAGATCGACACCGGCGACCAGGCGCCGGCCTCGCTCGCCGCGATCCGCAGCCGCACCGACGCCCCCTTCACCCACCTGGTGTTCAGCCACGGCCACCAGCGCTACAACCTGGCCTGTCGGGACTGGGTCGTCGCCTGCGTGCAGGAGACCGGGCGGATCCCGGCGGTCGTCGCCCACGAGAACGTGGTCCGCCGGCAGCGGCGCTACCTCGAGTCGAACGGGCTGCAGAACCGCCTCCTCGAGCGCCAGTTCCGCTACCCGCCGGGCTCGCTCGAGGGTCGGGTCTTCCCGTTCACCCGCCCGACCCACCTCTTCACCGACCGCTTCGTCATCGAGACGCCGGGCCGCACCGTCGAGGTGCACTGGGCGCCGTCCGAGACCGACGACGCCATCGCCGCCTGGCTCCCCGAGGACCGCATCCTCTACGGCGGGCCTGCCTGCATCCCGTTCTTCCCGAACGTGGGTAGCCCCCAGCGCCCGCTCCGCGACCCGGTGCGTTGGGCCGACACCCTCGACCGCCTCGGGCGGTTCGGCGCCGACGTGCTCATCTGCGAGTTCGGCCCGCCCCTCGAGGGCGCCGACACCGTGGCCGACTTCCTCGCCACCACCGCGGCGGCGCTGCGCTGGTGCCACGACGCGGTCGTCGCCCTGATGAACGAGGGCCACAACGTGGCGGAGATCGTGAACCTGCTCGAGCCGCCCGCGGAGCTGTTCGACCGGCCCTGGCTGCAGGAGGGCTACACCTCGATCGAGCACGTCTTCCGGGACGTCTACCGCAGCCAGTTCGGGTGGTGGGAGGACCTCAACCCCACGTCGCTGCACCCCGCCCACCCCGCGGACGTGGCCCGCGAGCTGCGGGCGGCCATCACGGATCCTGCGGCCGTGCTCGACCGGGCCCGCGCCCTCGGCGCGGCCGGCGATGTGCGCCTCGCCCTGCACGTGGTCGACCTGCTGGCCCTCGGCGCCGGTGACGAGCCGGTCGTGGTCGAGGCCCGCACCCTCAAGGCCGAACTGTGCCGCCAGGCCGCGCTGGGGAACCCGTCCTACGTGACCCAGAGCCTGTACCTCGACGGCGCCGACGAGCTCGAGCGGGCCAACGAGGCGGCCGCGGGCGCCGACCCGGCCGTCGCAGACGGGTGAGCCGGTGAGCGCCGTGCCCGCCCCGGGGGCCGACGGGACCCACCTGCGCACCTGTCCGCTGTGCGAGGCGACCTGCGGCCTGGCCGTGGAGGTCGAGGGCGGCGCCGTCCGGCGCATCCGGGGTGACCGTGACGACGTCTTCTCCCACGGCTTCCTCTGCCCGAAGGGGTCGAGCCTCACCCACCTCCACCTCGACCCCGACCGGCTCACCACCCCGATGATCCGCGAGGGTGGCCCCAGCGGCGAGCACCGACCCGCAACATGGGAGGAGGCCTGGGCCCTCATCGACGCCCGGGTCCGCCCCATCCTCGACGAGCACGGCAAGGACGCGGTGGCGCTCTACAGCGGCAACCCGTGGTCCCACAACTACGAGACCATCGTCTACACCCCGTCGCTCTACGGGGCGGTCGGTCCCAACCGCTTCGCCGCCGCCTCGGTGGACCAGCGCCCCCGCGAGATCGTGTCGAGCGTCCACTTCGGCGTGCGCACCGCCTTCCCGGTGCCCGACCTCGACCGCACCGACCTGCTCGTCCTGCTCGGGAGCGACCCCCTCGAGTCCAACGGCAGCCTCGCCACCGCCCCGGACTGGCCCGGCCGCCTCGCCGCCATCCGGGCCCGGGGTGGCTACCTGGTCGTGATCGACCCGCGCCGCTCGAAGACCGCCGAGGCGGCCGACGAGCACCTGCCCATCGTCCCCGGCACCGACGCCGCGCTGCTCGCCGGCCTCGCCCACACCCTGTTCGCCGAGGGGCTGGTGCGGCCCGGCCCGGTGGGGGAGTGGATCGACGGGCTCGACACCGTCCGCGACGCGCTGGCCCCGTTCACCCCGGAGGCGGTGGCGGCGTGCTGCGGCATCCCCGCCGACCGGATCCGGTCTCTGGCCCGCGACCTCGCCACCACCGAGCGAGCCGCCCTCCACGGCCGCCTCGGCACGTGCCTGCAGGACCTCGCCACCCTCAGCTCGTGGCTGCTCGACGTCGTCAACATCGCCGCGGGCAACCTCGACCGACCCGGGGGCGTGATGTTCTCCCGGCCGGCGGCCCTCGGCTTCAACACCACCGGGAAGCCCGGCGTCGGCACCGGCTCCGACTACGGCCGGGTGCGCAGCCGGGTCCGGGGCCTGCCCGGTGCGTTCGACCAGTTGCCCGCGGTGTGCCTGGCCGAGGAGATCGAGACGCCGGGGCCGGGCCAGGTGCGGGCCCTCGTCACCATCGCCGGCAACCCCGTGCTGTCGACGCCCGACAGCGACCGGCTCGCCCGCGCCCTCGACCAGCTCGACCTCATGGTCTCGGTCGACCTCTACCTGAACGAGACCACCCGCCACGCCGACGTGATCCTGCCGGTGCCGTCGCACCTCGAGCGCAGCCACTACGACGTGGCCTTCTACCAATTCTCGATCCGCAACGTGGCCAACTACTCGCCGCCGGTGCTGCCGCGGCCCGACGACCTGCCGCCCGAATGGCAGACCCTCGTCCGCCTCACCGGCGTGCTCCAGGGCCGTGGCCCCGCCCCCGACGTGGCCGCCATGGACGACGACCTGGCCGGCCTGCTGGCGCTGCTCGCCACCGCCGACCCCTACAGCCCGGTCCACGGTTGGGACCCCGCCGAGGTGCTCGCCGCCCTGGCGCCCCGCACCGGGCCCGAGCGCATCCTCGACCTCAACCTGCGCATCGGCCCCTACGGCGACGGCTTCGGCACCCGCGCTACTGGCGACGGGCCCGGCCTGTCACTCGACCGGCTCCTCGAGCACCCCCACGGGATCGACCTCGGCCCGCTCGAGCCCCGGATCCCCGAGATGCTGCGCACGCCCACCGGCCGCATCGACCTCGCCACCCCCGGGTTCGTCGCCGACCTCGACCGCCTGCGCGCCCGGCTCGACGAGCCCCGCCCGCCGCTCGTCCTCGTGGGCCGGCGCCATCTGCGCTCGAACAACTCGTGGCAGCACAACGTGCCCACCCTGATGAAGGGCAGGGACCGCTGCGTGCTGGCGGTCCACCCCGACGACGCCCGCGAGCGGGGCCTGGCCGACGGCGACCGCGCCACGGTCACCACCGACCGGGCCACGCTGACCGTCACCGTCGAGACCACCGACGCGGTCATGCCCGGGGTGGTGAGCCTGCCCCACGGGTGGGGCCACGACCTCGCCGGCACCCGCCTCTCGGTCGCCGCCACCCGGCCCGGGGTGAACGTCAACCGCCTCGCCGCCAACGAGCACGTCGACCCGCTCTCGGGCAACCCCCACCTCAACGGCGTCCCCGTCGAGGTCGCCCCCGCCGCCGACTGAAGGCGGGCGCCCGACCGTCGGCGCCCCCGATGAGGCCCGGCACCCCGGTTCTGGGTCCACGGGGGCGTCGTGGAGGCCGCCAGTGTGGTCCCGGAATGGGGGTCCGTCGGTTCTGGGTCCAGGGGGGCGTCGTGGAGGCCGCCAGCGTGGTCCCAGAACGACGAAGGTGGCGTGGGCGCGGCGCCGGGTGCCGGCCGGGACGGCTACTGGCGGAGCATGGCCTCGCGGTCCTCGGCGGCGGCCTGCTCGGGGGTGAGGCGCACCTCGGGTCGCGGCGTCGAGAGCACGACCCGGTGGATGGCGCCGTTGAACCGGAACGGCGGGCGGTAGCGCGGCCAGACCGGTGACACGCCGTCGGTGCCGACCTCGAGGCCCTCCGACGAGGAGAAGGCGATGGGGTTGGTGCGGGCCACGTCGGCTTCGGCGTGCAGCTCGCCGTCGAGCGACAGCCGGACGTGCCCGGCGTTGGGCTCGGTGCGCTCGAAGGCCACGTCGACGATGAGAGGCCCCGGGCCCACCGGCGTCCGCGACGAGACGACGGTGTGCTCGCGGCCGAGGAAGTTGCTGACGAAGTGGACGTGGCCGTCGAGCAGGCACAGCGAGATGCCGCCGTCGGTGCCGCCGTAGGAGACGATCACGCCCTCGCCCCCCTCGGGGATGTCGACCTCGGCGTGCAGGTCGTAGGTGCAGTCCCGCAGCGCCGGCGAGCCCTGGCGGGGGAGCCGCACCCGGCCGGCGTAGATGTAGGTGTCGCGGGGCTCGAACATCCGCGGCCGCTCCACCAGGAGACGGGCCAGCAGCGTGTCGTCGAGGGGCAGCACCTGGTAGCGCTCGGCCTCGGCCCACCAGAGGTCGATGAGCTCGGCGAGCTTCTCCGGGTGCTCGGCGGCGAGGTCGTGCATCTCGGAGGGGTCCTCGTCGAGGTGGTACAGCTCCCACACGTCGGCGTCGTGGTCCCCGTCGTGCAGCTCGTGGTCGACCTGCCCGAGGCGCATGATCAGCGCGTTCGACCAGTGCAGGGCCACCGCCTTCCAGCCGCCGGACCAGATGGCCCGGTGGGCGAACATCTCGAAGTACTGCGACGTCTTCGCGGTCGCGGCGTCGCCGTCCGTCAGCGAGTAGAGCAGGCTCGTCCCCTCGACGGGCCGCTGGGCGTGGCCGTTCACCTGGTCGGGCCAGTCCAGGCCGATGGCCTCGAGGATGGTGGGGGCGAGGTCGCAGATGTGGTGGAACTGGGTGCGCACCGCGCCCTCGCCAGCCACGTGGCCCGGCCACGACACGATGAGTGGGTCCCGGGTGCCGCCCTCGTGGACGAAGGCCTTGTACATGCGGTTCGGGGTGTTGCCGGCCATGGCCCAGCCCGAGGCGTAGTGCGGGTGGGTGTGGGGCGCGCCCCAGTCGTCGAGGTGCTCGAGCATGCGCTCGAGCGAGTCGGGCACGCCGTTGACGTAGCCGAACGAGTCGAGCCGGCCCTGCTGGGCGCCCTCGGCGCTGGCCCCGTTGTCGCTCAGCACCATCACGAGGGTGTCGTCGCGCAGCCCGGCGCGGTCGAGATAGTCGAGCAGGCGGCCGATCTGCTCGTCGGTGTGGGTGACCATGGCCGCGTACACCTCCATCTGGCGGGCGAAGAGGCGCTGCTCGTCGGCGCTCAGGTCGGCCCAGGCGGTCACCCCGGGGTTGAGGCCGGGCAGGGTCGTGCCCTCGGGCACGATGCCGAGCTCGATCTGGGTGGCGAGGGTCTCGGCCCGGATGGCGTCCCAACCGTCGTCGAAGGCGCCCCGGTAGGCCTCGATGTGCTCGGCGGGCGCGTGGTGCGGTGCGTGGGTGGCACCGAAGGCGAGGTACGTGAAGAACGGGCGGCTGGGCGCCACGGCCTTCAGGCCGGTGATCCACTCGATGGCGTGGTCCACGAGGTCGGCGCTCAGGTGGTAGCCGTCCTCGGGGCGGCCGGGGGCGTCGACGCGGTGGTTGTCCTCCCACAGGTCGGGCTCCCACTGCGAGGTCTCGCCCCCGAGGAAGCCGTAGTAGCGATCGAAGCCCTGGCCGAGCGGGAAGCGGTCGAAGGGGCCGGCGGGCGAGACGTGCTCGTCGGGGGTGAGGTGCCACTTGCCGATGGCCATGGTGGCGTAGCCGTGCTCGCGGAGCACCGCCGGCAGCAGGGCGGAGTCCTTCGGGATGCGGCCGTTGTAGCCGGGGTAGCCGGTGGCCCGTTCCATGATCGTGGCCACGCCGACGCTGTGGTGGTTGCGCCCGCTCAGCAGGGCGGCCCGGCTCGGGCTGCAGAGGGCGGTGGTGTGGAAGTTCTGGTAGCGCAGGCCCCGCTCGGCGAGGCGGTCGAGGTTGGGGGTGCGGATCCGCGCGCCGAGGCCGCCGAAGCAGCCGAGCTGGGCGAAGCCGAGGTCGTCGAAGAGCACGACGAGGACGTTGGGGGCGCCCTCGGGCGGGCCCGTCGGTACCGGCCAGGCCGGCTCGGATTCGGCCACCGTCCGCCCGATCGGGCCCGGGTGCTCGCCGCCCTCGGGGTAGGTCCGCAGCGTCATGGCCTCACGCCTCCTGCCGGCGGGGGCGGGCCGGCCAGCGCGCCCTGCGACCGGGACGCCCCCCGGGCCCGGCGGCGACGACGGTAGCCCCCGCCGGCGGGGTGCCGGTCCGGGAGGCGGTCAGCCCATACGGGCGCCGCAGTTGGGGCAGAAGTGGGCGTGGGTGGGCAGCGGGCAGCCGCAGTCGTCGCAGGCCGCGATGGGCAGGCGGTCGGGTGGCGGGCCGGTGGGCAGGTCACGGTCGGGCAGCGGGCCGAGCGAGGGGTGCACGGGCTGGGCGGCCGGCGGTGCCGGGATCCCCGGACCGCGGTCGGCCACGTCGAGGGGCCGCAGGAAGGACGAGAACTCGGCCGCCCGGGCGGCGTACTCCTCGTGGGACACCTCGCCGGCGCGGTAGCGCTGCGTCCACCCGGCCATCGCCTCGGCCCGGGCCGCCTGGTCGCGGGTGAGGGGCCGGCCCTGGGTGCACACCGGGCAGAGCAGGAAGTGCTTGGTGGAGTAGGGGACCAGGGGGATGAAGAACAGCGAGAACCAGCGGGTCGACGAGACGTGGCGCAGGTAGTTCTCGTTCCCGCAGTTCGGGCATCGGGCCGGGATCACCGGGCCCCGGTCCTTGGGGCGGCCGCCCCCGAACCCGAAGATGATCACGCCACCGGTTCCCGCCGGCGAGGGGCCCACCGCGCCGCCCGGGCGGGACCGGGCGATGGGCGGTGCGGCACGACCCGAGTCTCGCGCGGCCGGACGGGTCACCGTCCGGCGCGCTCGAGCGGACCTGGTCGTCGCCGACCGGGGGCCGGCGAGGTCGTCAGCGGGTGGAGATCAGCGGCCGGGGATCAGCCGGCGGGGCGGAGGAGCACCACCGGGATGACCCGGTCGGTCTTCTCCTCGTACTCGGCGAAGCCGGGGTAGCGCTCCTTCTGGATCTCCCAGATGGCGTCGCGGGCCTCGCCCTGCAGCACCTCGGCGGTGACGGCGCGGGTCTCGACGCCGGACTCGCCGGCGATCTCGATGGAGGCGCCGGGGTTGGCCACGAGGTTGTGGTACCAGTCCGGGTTGTCGGGGGCGCCGGCCTTGGAGGCGAACACGGCCAGGCCGCCGTCGGCCTCCTGGTACATCATCGGGGCGAGGCGCTCCTGGCCGGTCTTGGCGCCGGTGCTGTGGAGGATGAGCATCGGGGCGCCCTCGAAGTTGCCGCCGCAGTGGCCGCCGTTGGCGCGGAACTCCTCGATGATCTGCGCGTTCCAGTCGTTCATCGGTTGACCTCGTGGTGATGGGTTCGGCGACGGACGGGTGCCGGTCGCCGCGGACGGAGAGACGGTCCCGCCCGCCCCGGGTCGTGGGGGGATCGACCCGTCGGCGGGCAGGACGACGAACGTGAACCTGCGAGCCGCCGCGGGTATTCCTTGCGGCGCGAAGTTTCGCGGCGTCGCCCGGAGGATCAGGCCGGGGCCGTGGCCGCGGCGTGGCGCAGGATCGACGCGACGGCGGCGTCGACGTCGGCCTCGGTGGTGGCCTGGCTCGACAGCGACAGGCGCAGCAGGCGCCGGCCCTGCCAGTCGGTGGTGGCCAGCCACGCCGCGCCCTCGGCCTGGACCGCGGCGGCGATGGCGGCGTTGCGGTCGTCGTCGCCGAAGTCGACCAGCACCATGTTCAGCACGACGTCGTTGGCGATGCGGGCGCCGCCGGCGGCGAGCTGGTCGGCGAAGCGCTGCGCCATGGCGCACAGGTGGTCGACCACGCCGGCCACGCCCTCACGGCCGAGGTGGCGGAGCAGCGCCCACACGGTCAGGCCCTTGGCCCGCCGGGACGATTCGAGGGTGAAGTCGGACATCCCGAGGGCCGTGGTGCCCGAGCCCGTGAGGTAGGGCGCCGAGTAGCGCACCGCCGCGGCATGGACCTCGGGGTGGGCGCAGATGGCGAAGCCCGAGTCGTACGGGACGTTCAGCCACTTGTGGCCGTCGCACCCCCACGAGTCGGCCAGCTCGATCCCGTCGACGAGGGGCCGGGTCCGAGGGCTGGCCGCCGCCCAGAGCCCGAAGGCGCCGTCGACGTGCACCCAGGCGCCGTGCTCGCGGGCGACGGCGATGGCGGCGCGCAGCGGGTCGCACGCGCCGGTGTTCACGTTGCCCGCCTGCAGGCAGACGATGGTCGGCCCCGCGGGCTGCGTGGCGAGGGTGGCGGCGAGGGCGTCCGGGCGGACCGCCCCGTTGGCGTCGACGGCGACCGGCTCCAGGGCGTTCGTCCCGAAGCCGAGCAGGCGCAGGGCGCGGTCGATGGTGGCGTGGCGCTCGGCGCCGGCGACGATGCGCACCCGGGGCGCGCCGGCCAGGCCGTCGGCCTCGACGTCCCATCCCGCTTCGGCGAGCACCTGGTGGCGGCCGGCGGCGAGCCCGACGGTGTTGGCCTCCTGGCCGCCGGTGACGAAGCCGACCGACGCGGTCGCGGGCAGGCCCAGCAGGTCCTTCAACCAGCCGCCGGCGACCTCCTCGGCGGCCTGGCCGGCGGGCGTGAGCACGCCGTTGTAGGCGCACTGGTCCCAGCCGGCGACCACCATGTCGGCGGCGACGCCCATCGGGAACGACCCGCCGATGACGAACCCGAAGAAGCGCCCGCCCGCGGTGTGGACGAGGCCGGGGGTGGCGGTGGCGACGAGCTCGTCGAGCACCTGGCCGGCGGGCAGGGTGGCCTCGGGGAGCGGGACCGCGAACGTGGCCCGCAGCTCGTCGAGGGTGGCGGGGGCAGTGACCGGCAGATCGCCGACGGTGCGGCGGTAGTCGGCGGCGACCGCCGCGGCTCGCTGGAAGAGGGCGTCGACGTCGTCGCTCATCCCCCGAGCCTGCCCCATCGGGACCCGGCGGGGACGGGTCCCGATGGTCCCGTCAGAACCGGCGGGCAGGCGCCGGGGGCGGAGGCGGCGGAACCGCGCCTGCCGGTGCGGCGTCGCGGCTCGTGAGGTCGATGGTGGTGCCGTCGTCGAGGAGGGCCTCGAACAGGGAGCGGTAGTGGACGACGGCCTCACGGAGCTCCTCGGTGTCGCAGCGCTGCCAGTGGCTGCGCTCGGCGATCTCGTGGGCGGCCCGGAAGTGCTCGACCAGGTCGGGGTGGTCGACGGAGATGTCGGCGGCCCGCTGGTCGAAGTCCTCCATCGGGTAGCCCCGATCTCGCATCACCCGCATGACGAGGACGTCGGCCTCGGCGACACTGGCGGCGGGGGTGTCCACGAAGCGCTCCTGGATGCCCCGCCACTCCTCGGCGTAGAGCGACCGGGCGGTGGGGTCGAGCGGGACGATCCGGAGCTCGTGCCGGCGCTGCTCGCGCTCGCGCAGCTCCCGCTCGGCGGCGCGGCGGTCGTCGGTCTCGCCCACCGTGCGGTCGTACTCCGGCCCGAAGCGCTGCTGGAGCTGCCGGGAGCGCTGGCGGGTCGCGGCGTACACGGCCAGCGCCACCCCCAGCACCACCACCGCAACGGCGATGACGATCACGATCGCAACGGTCTCGTCCATGGGAGTCCCCCTTCGTCTCGGACCGCACGCGACCTACCCGGCCGGCGGCGGGGCGAGACGCGTCGGCGCCGCCCGGGTCCTCCGCGAGCGGCGTGGTCCCGGCCTCTCGCCTTGCGGGGACCGCCCGGCGGGGGCGTAGCGTCAGGGCCCGAAGGGGGCGACGCACGCCGCCGCGACAGGAAGAGGACGAACGTGGCCGAGGCGCTGATCATCGACGCAGCCCGGACCCCGCGGGGGATCGGCAAGCAGGGCAAGGGCTCGCTGGCCCACCTCCACCCGCAGCACCTGGCCCGGACCGTGCTCGAGGCGCTGGTCGACCGCAACGGGTTCGATACCGCCGACGTCGACGACGTCATCTGGGGCACCAGCTCGCAGGTGTGCGAGCAGTCGGGCGACCTCGGGCGCATGGCCGCCCTCGACGCGGGCTACGACATCACCGCCAGCGGGGCCACCCTCGACCGCTTCTGCGGCTCGGGCATCACCAGCGCCAACTACGGCGCCCACGCGGTGATGGCCGGCATGGAGGACCTCGTGGTCACCGGCGGCACCGAGATGATGTCGCTGCCCAAGAAGGGGCTGCTGCCCATGGGCGCCAACAACATGCACCTCCAGGCGATCCACCCGCAGTCCCACCAGGGCGTGTGCGCCGACGCCATCGCCAGCCAGGAGGGCATCCCGCGCGAGGCGCTCGACGCCCTCGCCGCGGAGTCGCAGCGTCGGGCCGCCGTGGCCATCGCCGAGGGTCGCTTCGACAAGAGCCTCGTCCCGGTCCTGAACCTCGACGGCACCGTGGCCCTTGACCACGAGGAGTTCCCCCGGCCCCAGACCACCGTCGAGTCCCTCGCGCAGCTCCCGCCCAGCTTCCCGGCCGTGGCCGACTACCGCCACACCGAGGACAGCCTCACCTTCCGGGAGTTGATCAACCAGCAGTACCCCGACCTCGTGATCGAGCACGTCCACCACGCCGGCAACTCGTCGGGCGTGGTCGACGGCGCCGCTGCGCTGCTCATCGCCAGCGACGGCTACGCCAAGGCCCACGGCCTCACCCCGCGGGCGCGCGTCGTGGCCACCGCCAACATGGGCGACGACCCGACCCTGATGCTCAACGCCCCGGTGCCCGCCGCCCGCAAGGTGCTGGCCAAGGCGGGCATGACCCTCGACGACATCGACCTGCTCGAGGTCAACGAGGCCTTCGCCGTGGTGGTCGAGAAGTTCCTCCGCGACCTCGACGTCGACCGCGAGAAGGTGAACGTCAACGGCGGCGCGATGGCCCTCGGCCACCCGATCGGCGCCACCGGCGCCATCCTCATCGGCACGGTGCTCGACGAGCTCGAGCGCCGGGATCAGCAGGTCGGCCTGGTGACCATGTGCGCCGGCGGCGGCATGGCCCCCGCCATCATCGTCGAGCGCGTGTAGGAGCGTCCGCCCCGACTCAGCCGTCGAGGGGGAGATCGCTCCGAATGACCTCGACGTCGAGCCCGCGCGCGTCGGCGTCGGCCAGCGCGGCGGCGAGAAGGCCGCCGGGGGCCGGGTCGAGGGCAACGGTGCGCTCGGCCAGGGCGGTGGCGATGAGCAGGCGACCGCGTTCGGCGGCCTCGGACCAGGGCGCCGTCGGCGGGTACGGCGTGACCAGGCACAGGTGGCCGGCGTGGATGGCCCGCCGCGCCTCGGGACGGCGGAGCTGGGGGACGAGGGCCTCGGCCAGGAGGCCGATCACCGCGCCGCCCGCCTCGAGGGTCGCTTCCGTGGCGGCGGCGTCGACGCCGGCCCCGGTGCCGGCGGTGAGCACGGTCGCGCCGTCGGCCGCGGCCTCGGCGGCGAGGGCGCGGGCTTCGGCCAGCACCGCTTCGCCGGCGTCGCGCTCGGCCACGACGGCGACGGCGGGCTCGTTCAGCAGTTCGACCGGGCCGGCGGCGTGCAGGACGGGTGGGGCCTGGTCGGCGAGGCGCCCGCGCAGGTGGGCGGGGTAGCGGTGGTCGAAGGCCGAGAGAAGGGTGAGGCCGGAGCGCTCGACGTCCTCGAGGGCGAAGGCGAACGCGGTGGCGCGGTCGAGCAGGCTGCGGACCCGGTCGGCCTCGGGCTGGTCGGCCGGCACGTCGGTGAGCAGGGTGGCCGGGTCGCCCCCGACCTGGTCGACCAGGCGCCAGAACTCGCGGGCCTTGAGGGGCGGGGGGCCCTCGGCCACGAGCCGGCTGGTGAGGAGCAGGGTCGCCAGGGTGGCGTCGTCGAGCCGGCTCACGGCCGGCCTCGCCGTCCGCGCTGGGACTCGGCGCAGGTCGCAGGGCGGCACCGGGCGCTCACGCCGACCGGTCCGCCCGTGGCGGTGATCCGGGTCATCCGTCGCCGCCCGCTTTGGCCAGCGCGAACGGGTACACGGGCCCCGACCCTGCCTCGAGGAGGGCGGCGCCCGCGACGGTGAGGGTCCACCGGGAGTCGACCACGTCGTCCACCAGGAGCACGGGCCCCGAGGGAACCTCCGTCACCGCGGCGTAGGCACCCCAGAGGTTGGCCACCTGCTGGGCGCTGTTGTGCATGCGGCCCTGGGGCTCGATGGCCCGGGTCAGCTGAAGCGACTCGACGAAGGGCAGGCCGAGGCGCTCGGCGAGCTGGGCGGCGAAGGCCGCGAGCCGCGCCCC
>JAYRFK010000093.1:0-2887 GCA_041908445.1 Acidimicrobiales bacterium
ACGTTGAACGGGTAGCCGGTCATCACGTCGACGGCGTCGGCGCCGCCCACGCCGATGGCGATCATGCCGAGGCCGCCGGCGTTGGGGGTGTGGCTGTCGGTGCCGATCATCATCCCGCCGGGGAAGGCGTACTGCTCGAGCACGACCTGGTGGATGATGCCCGAGCCCGGCTTCCAGAACCCGATGCCGTACTTGGCCGAGACCGACTCGAGGAAGTCGTAGACCTCGGCGTTGTTGTCGAGCGCGGCCAGCAGGTCGACCCGACCCTCCTCGTGGGCCTGGATGAGGTGGTCGCAGTGGACGGTGGAGGGCACGGCGGCCTGCGGGAGGCCGGCGGTCATGAACTGGAGCAGCGCCATCTGGGCGGTGGCGTCCTGCATGGCCACGCGGTCGGGCTGGAGGTCGGCGTAGCTGCGGCCCCGCTCGAGCTCCTGGCCCTCGGGGTCGCGCAGGTGGTTGATGAGGATCTTCTCGGCGAGCGTCAGTGGGCGGCCGAGGCGCCGGCGGCCGACGGCCACGCGCTCCGCCAGGGTGGCGTAGACGCCCTCCACGAGCTCGACCGGGGTGGTGGGAGTGACGGTGGTCTCCGTGCGATCAGCGGCCATGGTGGGGATCCTCTCGTGTCGGTGCTCGTCCGACATGATACAAGTAGAAGACAAGTGCGCGCACATCGGTATCAGCAGATCGCCGACGACCTCGGACGGCGGGTCGAAGCGGGTGAGTTCGCGGCCGGGCGCCTCCTACCCAGCGAGGCCACCCTGTCCGGACAGTACAAGGCCAGCCGTGTCACGGTCCGCAAGGCGCTGGAGGCGCTGCGGACCGACGGGCTGGTCGAGTCCCGGCAGGGCTTCGGGTGGTTCGTGGCCGCCGACCCGCTGCGCCAGACCCTCGGTCGCCTCGGCACCATCGAGGGCCAGTTGGCCGCGTCCGGGGTCCCGTCCGAGCGGCGCATCCTCGACTTCGGCTTCGTGAGGGCCCCGGCCCGGGTGCGGGCCGCGCTCGGCGTCGACACCGTGCTGCGGGTGCGGCGGGTCAACCTGGCCGACGGCGAGCCCTTCGCCCGGGTGACGGTGTGGTGCCCCGAGGCGCTGGGGTCGGGCCTGTCGCGCGACCAGGTGGCCGCGTCGTCGTTCTACGACCTGCTCGACGTGGAGCTCGGCGGCGCCACCCAGACCATCGGCGCGGGGGCGGCCTCGGACGCCGACGCCGACGCGCTCGAGATCCCCGCCGGCTCACCGGTGCTCGTCTGCGAGCGCCTCACCGAGGACGCCGACGGCCACCCGGTGCTCCTCGCCGAGCACGTCTTCCCGGCGCACCGCACCGAGTTCGTGGTCGACCTGCCCCATCCCGAGGCGTCCATCGGTCCCAGCGGCCTCCGCCTCGTCGACTGAGCAATCGTTGCTACGCCGTCCGGGCGCCAGACGCTGCGGCGCGGCGCTTCTGGCTCCCGAATTCGGTGCTCTGGCACCGAAATCAGGAGCCAGTTCGGATCGGTCGGGCTACCACTCGTCCCAGTGGACGACCTCGTCGAGGGAGATCCGGGGGGCGGGCTTGAAGTCGGTGCCCTTGGTGTAGGCGACGGGGAAGAGGCCCGCCTGGGTCCAGCCGTCGTAGGGGATGCCGAGCAGCTCGGCGGCCTCGCGCTCGTGGTAGAGGTGCATCGTCGTCCAGGCGCTGCCGAGGCCGCGGGCCCGCAGGGCGAGCATGAAGTTCCAGACCGCCGGCAGGATCGAGCCCCAGAACGCGGCGGCCGAGGCGGCGTCGAGGCCGTCGGCCCGTCCCTTGTGCAACGGGATCACGAGCGCCGGCACCTCGTGGAAGTGGTCGCTCAGGTACATCGCCGACGACCGCACCGCCTCCTGGCGCGAGCCCCGTGGGTCGCCCGGCTCGAAGGGCTGGATCCCGAGGGGCACGTAGAACTGCTCGAAGATGTCGCGGTAGAGGTCGGCCAGGCCCTGCTTGCGCTCGGGGTCGGTGACGACCATCCAGTTCCAGTCCTGGGTGTTCGACGCCGACGGCGCCTGCATGCCGATCTCGATGCACTCCTCGAGCACCGCGCGCTCCACCGGGCGGTCGAGGTCGAGGCGCTTGCGCACCGCGCGTGTGGTGGTGAGGAGCTCGTCGAGGGTGAGGTCGAGGGTCACCCCGCCAACGTACGCGCGGCGGCGCCTACCACTCGTCCCAGTGGATGAGCTGCTCGGCCGGGATGCGCGACGCCGGCTTGAAGTCGGTGCCCTTGGTGTAGGCGACGGGGAAGAGGCCGGCCTGGGTGTACTCGTCGTAGGGGATGCCGAGCAGCTCGGCCGCCTCGCGCTCCTTGGGCAGGTGCAGCGTCGTCCAGGCGCTGCCGAGGCCCCGCTCGCGCAGCGCCAGCATGAAGCTCCACACCGCCGGCAGGATCGAGCCCCAGTAGGAGGCGGCGCCGAAGGCCTCGGCGCCGTCGGCCCGGCCCGCCTGCAGCGGGATCACCATGGCCGGGACCTCGTGGAAGTGCTCGCGCAGGTAGGTGGCGGAGCCCTTCACCGCGTCCTTGCGGTGGGTGCGGGGGTCGTCGTCGCCGTAGGCGGGGCCGTCGACCTTGATGTAGGGGTCGAAGCCCTGGGCGTAGAGGTCGGCGAGGCCCTGCTTCTTGGCGGGGTCGGTCACCACCACCCACTGCCACCCCTGGCGGTTCGACCCGGTCGGGGCCTGCTGGGCGATGTCGATGCACTCGACGATCACCTCGCGCTCGACCGGCCGCTCGAGGTCGAGGCGCTTGCGCACCGAGCGGGTGGTCGTGAGGAGCTCGTCGGCGGTGAGGTTCAGGCGCATGGCCGCAACCTACGCCGCGCTCGCCGCCGGGGAGGCACGAACTGGCGCCTGATCTACAGGCCCTGGCCAGTAGATC
>JAYRFK010000094.1:0-5308 GCA_041908445.1 Acidimicrobiales bacterium
CTCCTCATCAAGGAGGCGATGGCGCCCGTCAGGGAACGCGTCGCGATGCCGCTGCTCACCGGCCACCGGGTGATCATCAACTCATTCCTCACCAAGCACCCGGGCCCCGACTCGTTCCTCCCCATCCACCAGGACCCGACCGTCGTCGACGAGCGCCACCACCGCAGCGTCACGATCTGGATGGCCCTCGACGACATCACCCGCGAGCTCGGCAACGGCCCGCTCCACGTCCTGCCGGGGAGCCAGCGCTGCGGCCTGGAGTGGCGCGGCACCCGCACCGACCCGAGCTACCTCACCGGCCTCGAGACCCTGTGGGACCTCGCCGTCCCCCTCGACGTGGCCGCCGGCGACGTCTTGATCATGGACAGTCGGGTCCTGCACGGCTCGCCCCCGAACCTGGCCGCCGAGCCGCGCGGCGCGATCGCCGGGGTCGCCGCACCGTGGGACGCCACCCTCGTCCACGCGGTCGGCGTCGAGGACGACCGCGTCGAGGTGTGGGAGGTCGACGAGGCCTTCTTCTGCGAGAACAGCCCGGGCTCGCTGCGCCAGCACCTCCCCTCGGGGTACCCGGTCGTCGACGTCGTCGAGCGGGCCGCCGCCCCCACCACCGCCGAGGCCCTGGTGGCCCAACACCACTTCGAACGCACCTGGCGGGGGCGCCAGCACGCCCGCCTGGCCCGACTGAAGGCCCGTGCCACGGGCCGCTGACGACGGCACCGGACCCGGGAACGCCCCCACAACCCACGTCGTACCGTTCGGCACGGCGATCACCCCCCGGCCTAGAATCGCCGGGGCGGATTCGGCTCATCGACGCAAAGGATTCCGAATGCTCGATTCCAACGATCCCGGCCCGGGTGGCGACGTGGCCTCGTCGAGCAACGGCGCGCCCAAGTCCAGCGTCACCATCCTGCGGGCCCCGGTCGTCGTCATGCCGGGGGCACTGGCGACCCACGGCCCCACCCCGCCCATCGGCGCCGCCTACGTGGCCGCCGCCCTGCGGGACGCGGGGCACTCGGTCCAGCTCATCGACGGCGCCGGCGAGGCCATCGACCAGTGGATCGAGATCGACTCACCGGTGGGGCCGCTCCACCAGATCGGGCTCTCGCTCGACGAGATCGTCGAGCGCATCGACCCCTCGACCACCGTGATCGGCATCACCACGATGTTCCTGCACGAGTGGCCCACGATCCGCGACCTGATCGACGTGATCGCGCTGCGGCGCCCCGAGGTCTTCATCGTCATCGGCGGCGAGAACGCCACGGCGTTCCACACCAAGATGCTCGAGCAGCAGCCCCACCTCGACTGCTGCGTCCTCGGCGAGGGCGAGGCCACGATGGTCGAGCTCTGCGACCGCCTGGCCGCCGGCCGCTCGCTCGCGGGCATGACCGGCATCGCGATGCGCGAGGCCCCCGAGAGCCCCGAGATCCTCGACGCCGGCCTCGCCGTCCGCCTCACCAAGAAAGAGGTCAACACCCAGATCCCGCGCCCGGCCTGGGATCTCGTGCCCCTCGACGAGTACTTCAAGCACTACCCGTTCTTCGGCGTCGACCGGGGTCGGTCGATCCAGGTGCTCGGCACCCGCGGCTGCCCCTACAAGTGCTCGTTCTGCTCCTCGCCCCAGATGTGGACCACCAAGTACGTGGTGCGCGAGCCCGAGGACGTCGTCGACGAGATCGCCAGCTACGTCGACAAGTACGGCATCGGCAACGTCAACTTCGTCGACCTCACCGCGGCCACCAACCGCAAGTGGACCCTCGGCCTGTGCGACGCCCTCGAGAAGGCCGACCTCGACGTCGACTGGCAGCTCCCGGTCGGCACCCGCATCGAGGCCATCGACCGCGAGGTGCTCCAGCGGATCTACGACACCCGCTGCCGCAACATCACCTTCGCCCCCGAGAGCGGCTCGCAGCGGATGCTCGAGATCATGGACAAGCGGGTGAGCCTGGAGAAGGTCCAGCAGGCCATCGTGGACGGCGAGGACATCGGCCTCCACACCATGATCAACATCCTCATCGGCCACCCGCACGAGACCCGGCGCGACCTCTGGCAGTCGGTGCGCTTCATGCTCAAGAGCGCCTGGATGGGCTGCTCCGACGTGGCCGTGATGATGTTCTGCCCCTACCCGGGCAGCCGGGACTTCGACGACCTGGTCGCCTCGGGCGAGCACGTCCTCGACGACGCCGCCTACTACGTCGGGCTGTCCCGCGGCTCGGCCGAGCACAAGAGCTGGAACCCGCGGCTCAGCGCCAAGGAGCTGCGCCTCATGCAGCTCTTCATGATCTCGGCGTTCTACATCACGAGCTGGCTCCGCCGCCCCCAGCGGGCGTTCCGCTTCTTCAAGCACCAGATCACCGGCGCCGAGGACACCTACCTCGACCAGATGGTGCGCACGAAGCGCAAGAACCTGTCGCTGCGCGAGGAGAACAACAAGCGCAGCGAGGCGGCGCTCCGCAAGGGCGAGAAGGCCCGGGCCGAGGCCCGCCGTCGCGCCGAGGGCGCGGCCGGCAGCGGTGCGGCCGACCCCGCCGCGGAGCCCGCGCTCGCCCCGTCGAGCTGACGCGGGCGACCCCGGGCGAGAACCAGCGACAGGACCAGACCGTGCAGATCGCCGTGACCGTCGTCGCCTACGAGGCGACCGACACCATCGAGGGCGTCCTCGACCGCATCCCGGCGACGATCTGCGGGCAGGTCCCCTGGGTCCTCATCTCGGACGACGCCAGCTCGGACGACACCGCCGAGCTCGCCGAGAAGTGGGCGGCCCGCAACCCGCACTTCGAGGTCGAGGTCACCCACCAGCCGGTGAACCTCGGCTACGGCGGCAACCAGAAGGCCCTCTACCAGTGGGCCCACGACCGGGGCGCCGACATCGCCATCCTCGTGCACGGCGACGGGCAGTACCCGCCCGAGATGGCCGACGACCTCGTGGGACCACTGCTGGCCCGTGACGCCGAGGCCGTCCACGGCTCGCGCATGATCCTGCCGGGCGGCGCCAAGCGGGGGCGCATGCCCATCGACCGCCGCATCGGGAACCGGGTGCTGAGCCGCACCTTCAACGGGCTGAGCGGCGCCCACCTCTCGGAGTGGTTCAGCGGCTTCCGGGCCTACCGGATCGACCGCCTCATGGCCATCCCCGACCTGCACCGCCTGCCCGACGGCTTCGACTTCGACACCGCCATCACCCTGCGGCTGCTCGAGAACGGCGACCGCATCGCCGAGGTGGCCATCCCCACGCACTACGGCGACGAGATCTCCCGGGTGCCGCTGCTGCGCACGGGCCTGGCCGGCCTCGCCCACGCGGTCGAGCACTGGCGGCGCTTCGGCCGCCGCCCCGGGCCGGGCTCGACCGAGCGCGCTGCGGGCACCGACGCCGGCTAGCCGGCCGCCGGCGCCTCGAAGCCCTCGAGCAGGGCCACCAGGGTGCGCACGCCGAAGCCGGTGCCGCCCTTCGGGCCGAAGTCGTCGGCGTCGTCGAGCCACGCCGGCCCGGCGATGTCGACGTGGGCCCACGGGAGGCCGTCGGGCACGAACTCCTGCAGGAACAGGCCCGCGGTGAGCGCCCCGCCCCAGCGGGGGCCGACGTTCTTCAGGTCCGCGACCGGCGAATCGAGGTGGCGGCGGTAGTCCGCCGGCAGCGGCAGGGGCCAGACCCGCTCCCCCGCCCGGCCCGCGGCGGCGCAGACCTGGTCGACCCAGGCCTCGTCGTTCCCCATGACGCCGGCGATCCTGCCGCCCAGGGCGACCATGCAGGCGCCGGTGAGCGTGGCCAGGTCGACGACGGCGTCCGGCTCGGCCTCGGCGGCCACGGCGAGGGCGTCGGCGAGGATCAGGCGCCCCTCGGCGTCGGTGTTGAGCACCTCGACCGTGGTGCCACCGCGGATGGTCAGGACGTCGCCCGGCCGGGTGGCGTCGCCGCCCAACATGTTGTCGGTGGCCGGGACGTAGGCCCGCACCTCGAGGTCGGGGGCGAAGGTGCGCACCACCGACATGGCGCCGAGCACCGCGGCGCCACCGCCCATGTCGCCGTTCATGCCCACCATGGAGTCGGCGGGCTTGATGGACAGGCCGCCCGAGTCGAAGGTGATGCCCTTGCCCACCAGGGCGACCCGACCGCGGGCCGGACCCTCGGGGACGTGGCGCAGCTCGATGAAGCGGGGCTCCTGGGTCGAGCCGCGGTTCACGCCGAGCAGGCCGCCCAGCTCCGCGGCCACGATCTCGTCACGGCCGAGGATGCGGGCCTCGAGGCCCTCGCGCTCGGCCATGGCGGCCGCGGCGTCGGCCAGCTCCGCCGGGACGAGGGTGCCGCCGGGAGCGTTGACGAGGTCCCGGGCCCAGGCCACGGCCTCGACGAGCCGCTCGGCTCGGGCCAGGCCCTCGGCGACCGCGTCGGCGGCGCCGGCGGGCGTCACCACGTCGACGGTGGCCAGCGCCGACGGCTCCGGCTCCGACTTGAAGCGGTCGTAGGAGTACGAGGCGAGGGCGAGGCCCTCCGCCAGCGCCTGGGCCGTGCCCCGCGGGTCGAGGCCCGAGGCGTCACCGAGCTCGACCGCCACCGCCGCCTGCTTGCGCACGGCCTTGGCGAGGACGGCCCCGGCCCGGCGCACCCCGTCGGTGTCGACCGCGTCCGCGGCGCCGAGGCCCACGACGGCCACGAGGCGGCCGTCGCCGGCCAGCAGCTGGGTGCTCCCGGCCTTGCCCTCGAAGCCCAGACGACCGGCGAGGGCCCAGTCCACGCCCGGGTGGTCGGTGGCGCCCTCGGCGACGAGCACGGCGAGGACGTCGGCGTCACCCGGGGCCGCGTCGACGGGGCGGAAGCGGATGGTCACGACGAAGCCTCCCGGCTGGTGAGGGACCCACCGCCCTGCCAGCGGGCGAGCGCCCACAGCAGGTCGCTGAGCCGGTTGAGGTAGGGCACGACGTGGGAGCCGGGCGCCGCCGCCGACAGGGCGTGGCGCTCAGCGCGGCGCACGACCGTGCGTGCGAGGTCGAGGGTGGCGGCGATGCGGTTCTCCCCCGGCACCACGAACTCGGTGGGCATGGCGAAGCGCTCCGACACGTCGTCGATGTGGCGCTCGAGGGCCGTCACCATCTCCTCGGTGACGAGGTTGGTGCCCGGCGTGAGGCGGTCGCGGTGGTCCGTGCTGGTGGCCAGCTCGGCCATGAGCACGTAGAGGTCGCGTTCGAGCTCGATGAGCAGTCCGTCCAGCTCGCCGCCGGGCTCGGACTCGGCGCGGGCCATGCCGAGCACCGCCTGGGCCTCGTCCACCTCCCCGTAGGCGACGGGCTGGGGCGAGTCCTTCGCCACCCGCCC
>JAYRFK010000095.1:0-78508 GCA_041908445.1 Acidimicrobiales bacterium
CGGGGGGCGCGACGAGCTCGACCTGGGTGCCGTCGGGGGCGGCGGGCGGGCGCGGGGGGTTGGCGGGCGCGGCGTCCCCGCCGGGGGGGCCCCGCGCCCCCGCGGCGGGCCGGGCGCGCCCGGGGGGGGGGGGGGGCCGGCCGGCGGGGCGGGTGGGGGGCCCCCCCGCCCCCCCCACGCCGGGGTGCCCGATCCCCAGCTCGTCGAGCCGGGCGACCCAGGTGTCGAGGGTGGCCCGGTCGGGCACCGCGAAGGCCACGTGGTCGAGCCGGTCGCCGGCGGCCCCACCCTCGGGACGGGCGGAGAGGACGATGACGAAGCGAGCGGGCCGGTGGCGCAGGGCGACCACCGAGTCGCCGTCCTCGTAGAGCACCTCGAGGCCCAGCACGCTGGTCCACCACGCCCGGCAGGCGGCGACGTCGGCGACGGCGAGCTGGAGGTGGGACACACCGGTGACAGGCGCCGGCACCGCCGGCAGATCCTCGGGCACGACACGAGTATCACCGCGGCCGGCGCCCCGCGCCCTCGACCCTTCCAGTCCAGGGGGAAGTGGGAGCGGCCGGGTCGGTCGGGCAGTCCTAGGGGCGACCGAGGATGAGGGCGCTGGTGGGGACGCCGGTGCCGGCGGTCACCAGGACGTGCTCGGCGTCGGGCACCTGGTTGACCGCCGTGCCCCGGATCTGGCGCACGGACTCGGTGATGCCGTTCATGCCGTGGATGTAGGCCTCGCCGAGCAGGCCGCCGTTGGTGTTGATGGGCAGGCGCCCACCGAGGGTCAGGTTCTCGAACGTGGCGAAGTCCTTGGCCTCGCCTCGCCCGCAGAACCCCAGCTCCTCGAGTTGCAGGAAGACCAGGGGGGTGAAGTGGTCGTAGAGGAAGGCGGTGTCGATGTCGTCGGGCGTGAGGTCGGCCGCCGCCCACAGCCGCTCGGCGGCGACCGCCATGTCGGACAGGCCGGTGAGGTCGTCGCGGTAGTAGGCGGTGGTGGTCTCGGCGTCGTAGGCGGCGCCCTGCACCGCCGCACGGATCACCGCCGGGGTCTGACGAAGATCGCGCGCCCGCTCTGCCGAGGTGACGACGAGGGCGACGCCGCCGTCGCTCTCCTGGCAGCAGTCGAGCAGGCGCAGCACCGGCTCGATGATCCAGCGCGACGCCTGGTGGTCCTCGAGGGTGATCGGCTTCTCGTAGAACCAGGCGTCGGGGTTGGTGGCGGCGTGGTGGCGGTCCACCACCGAGATCACGCCGAAGTCCGCGTTGGTGACGCCGTAGCGGTGCATGTAGCGGCGGGAGTGCAGGGCCACCCAGGACGCCGGCGTCATGAGCCCGAAGGGCGCGTACCAGGAGAGCCACGGGGGCAGCCCCCCGCCGCCGAGGCCGGCCGCCCCACCGAAGCGCATCCCCGAGCGCTCGTTGAAGGCCCGGTAGCAGACGACCACGTCGGCGGTGCCGGTGGCGACGGCCATGGCGGCCTGGAGCACCGTGCCGCAGGCGGCGCCGCCGCCGTAGGGGACCTGGGCGAACACCGACAGCGCCGGGATGCCGAGGTTGCGGGCCACCTCGGTCTCGTCGCTCGTGTCCATGGTGAAGGTGATCAGGCCGTCGACGTCGGCGGCGGTGAGGCCGGCGTCGTCGAGGGCGGCCTTGACCGCCTCGCAGGCGAGCTGCAGCTCGGTGCGCCCGGACTCCTTGGAGAACTCGGTCTGGCCGATGCCGACGATCGCGGCCCGGTCCTTCAGCGGGCTGCTCACCCGTCGCCCTCGCGGCGGGGGAGGTCGACCACGGCGGTGCCGGTGACGTGGTCGCCGAGGTCGCCCACGGCGCGGAACTCGACGTCGACGAGGCCGGCGCCGTCCTCCACCCGGGTGCCGGTGACCGACCCCTCGTAGGTGAGGGTGTGCCCTGGGAAGACCGGCACGCCGAGGCGGATGGCCAGGTGCTTGACCATCGCCTCGGGTCCCGCCCAGTCCGTGAGGAACCGGCTCGAGTAGCCGGTGTCCGAGAGGATGTTCATGAAGATGTCGGGGGCGCCCTGGTGGTTGGCGTAGTCCCGGTCGTGGTGCACGGGCATGAAGTCCCGGCTGGCGATGGCGCCGGCCACGATCCGGGTGGCGTCCATGTCGATCACCATGCTGGGCAGGACGTCGCCGGCGGCCACGTCCTCGAAGGCGAGGGTCTCGGTGGGCGGCCGGGTCATGCGGAGGCCTCCTCGGCGGCGGGGCGGAACAGGGGCAGGACGAGCCCGTCGTCGAAGGTCTCGAAGACCACGTCGACCGCCATGCCGATCTCCGCGTCGGCGGGGTCGACGTCGATCAGGTTCGACACCAGGCGGGTGCCCTCCTCGAGCTCGACGAGGGCCACGATGTAGCCGGGCTCGAACCACGGCAGGGGCGGGTGCTGGGGCTGCACGAAGCTGTAGAGCTCGCCGCGGCCCGATGCCGCCACCGTGTTCCAGTCGAGCGAGTTGCACCGCGGGCACATGGGGCGGGGCGGGTGGCGGAGCACGCCGCAGGCGGCGCAGCGCTGGATGAGCAGCTTGTGCTCCTTCAGCCCGTCCCAGAAGAAGGCGGTGTCGGGCGTGATCGTCGGGGCCAGCCGGGAGGCCATCAGCCGTCGCCCTCGGCGGTCTCGGACGGCTCGGCGGCCGGCGGGCGGAACTTCAGGATGCGGAACCGCTGGCGGCCCACGACCTCGCCGTCCTGGTCGGTGTAGGTGGTCAGCCAGGTGACGAAGTAGCCGGTGCCGAGGCGGGTCTGCTTCTCGTCGGAGATCGACTCGACGACGGTCTGGCTCGACACGGTGTCGCCCGGGCACAGGTAGCGCACGATCTCGAACTCCGAGTTGGAGGCCAGCGTCGCGGTGAACCCGGCGTCGTCGAAGACCGCCAGCGGCCCGCCGTCGTCACGCTCCACCGGCGACCCGCCCCGCTCCCGGATGCCCGTGATCTTGGGCGTCGCCATCGTCCAGGTCTGCAGCATCAGGGGCGGCGCCACGACCCCGCCGAAGCGGGTGCCGGCGGCGAACTCGGGGTCGACGTAGACCGGGTTGTGGTCCTCGAAGGCCGCTGCCCAGTGCCGCATCATCGGCTGGTTGACCGGGTCGGGCCCCTCGGACGGGGTGTGCGTGCCCATCGGCGCGCCGACCAGGTCGGCCAGCCGCTCGGCGAAGGAGGGCTCGGCGCCGCCCCCCGTGGCGTCGTCACTCATGGAACGTGTTCTAGCGCACGGGGGCGGCACCCTCGTCCGCCCGCGCGGGCGCGCCGGCCGGGCGGCGCCCCGGGAGGCGCCGCCCCCGCCCATCGGGGCCGGGCTCGTCGACGCCGCTAGGGCAGCGTCGCGATGGTGCCGGCGGCGACCAGACCGTCATAGGTCGCACCGCCGGGGTAGAAGGCCGCCCGGCGGGTGCCGGCGATCTGGTCGGACAGCCAGGCCGTGGTGAGCGTCTGCACGGCGTTCACGTTCTTGGTCTGGGGGGTACCGCAGGCCGTGCGCAGGAGCGGCCCGGCGCCGGCGCCGAACACGTCGATGTGCGTGCCCGTGGTCACCTGGGCGCCCCGGAACGACCGGTTGGCGAGCTTCTGGGTGACCAGCGCGATGCCCGACTGGTTGTTGTTGCAGGAGTTCGGGGGCGAGGCCAGCGTCAGCACCGAGAGGTTGGAGGTGGCGAGGCCGCCGAGGGCGTCGGACAGGTTCGACCCGATGAACGAGTTGACCGGGTCCTCCAGCACGATGCCGCCGAGGCGGGCGTAGGCGCCGGCGTGGTTGGTGCGGATCCGGTTCGTCACGTAGGCGACGGCCTCGCCGCCCGCGCTGTGGCCGACGAACGCCCACCGGCGCGGCAGGGTGAGGCCGCTGCGGCCGGCCCGACCGGCGGCGTTGTTGAAGCTCGACACCAGCGCACCCGACCCGCCGGCGGCCGAGCCGAACATCGAGGCGATGTTGTTGAGGTAGCCCCGGTTGTTGCCGACGTTCTGCACCGTGCAGCCGAAGATGTCGGCCGTGGGCAGCGTGGTCGCGAACACGACGTAGCCGGCGGCCGCCAGCTTGGGGGCGTAGGTCGACCAGTGGCCCTTGTTCTCGCTGAACCCGTGCTGGAGCCAGATCAGGCCTCGCGGCGTGCCGGTGGCCGGGAAGTACCAGTCGGTGGGTGTCGAGTAGTTCGCGAAGGCACACCGGATGGTGGTGTTGTTCGTCACCTTCACCGTCGTGGCGGCCGACGCCGGTGTGGCGCCGACGATCGAGACCAGCAGGGCGGCGACGAGCGCGAGGGTCGCGACGGCGGCGGTGAGGCGGCGAGGGGACACGGTGCGCGGCGTCATGGGCCCGCAGGTTAACACTGTTCACCCAGCGGTGCCCGGTCGAGCGACGCGAGCGCAAAGATTTACCACTAAGGTCCGGGCGCGAGATTCGGAGACCGAGTTCGGGCCGCAGCGAGGGAGGGCCGGTGGAGGCCTACGACGCGTACGAGGCGGGCGACGAGGACCCGGTCACCTGGGACGACCGCCCGCCCGAGGAGCTCGACGACGAGGCCGACCGACCGGAGCTGCGCCGCCGCTACTACGGCCTCCTCCAGGAACTGCGTGTGCTGTTGCCCGGCGTCCAGGTGTTGGTCGCCTTCCTGTTGACCGCGCCGTTCGCGTCCGGCTTCGACGGGCTGGACGCCCTCGAGAAGCGCGCCTACTGCGTCGCCCTCCTGAGCGGCATGCTGGCGATCGTCTTCTTCGTCGCGCCGACCGCGTTCCACCGCCTCGGCCGGCGCCAGTCCCGAGCGAAGCGCCTGGTCTGGTCCATCCGGATGATGCGGGCCGGGCTGGTGTTCATGGCGCTCGCCTTCGAGACCGCCCTGTTCGTGGTCCTCGGTGAGCTGTTCAGCCGGTGGGTCTCGGTGTCGGTCACCGCCCTCGTCGGTGTGGTCGGGCTCGCCGTCTGGGTCGTGCTCCCCGTGGTCGGGTTGCGCGAGCACCCCGAGGCCGGAGAGCCGACGTAGAACACGCGGATCACGCTGGGCCTGCACTGCGGGGGTGCCGGGTGATCACCACCTGACCGTGGGGTAGGGGTCCGCCACCGACGCAAGGGGAACGGACCATGAGCCAGAGCACGACGGCGCGCGACCGCGACGCGGGCGGCCACCCGACCGACCACGAGGTGGGCGACGGAGGTGGCCGCTGGGACACCTACGACGCCGGCGACGAGGACCCGGACACCTGGGACGACCGCCCGCCCGGCGAGCTCGACGACCAGGACGACCGTCAGGAGCTGCGCCGGCGCTACTACGGCCTGCTCCAGGAGCTCCGGGTGCTGCTCCCCGGGGTGCAGGTGCTCGTCGCCTTCCTCCTGACGGCACCGTTCGCCCAGCGCTTCGCCGACCTCGACGACCTCGAGACTGACGTCTACGCGGTCGCGCTCGTGAGCGGCGTGCTCGCGGTCGTCTGCTTCGTGGCGCCGACCGCCTTCCACCGAGTCGGGTGGCGCCAGTCCCGGTCGCGTCGGCTCGAGTGGTCGATCCGGATGCTGCGGGCCGGCCTCGTGTTCATGGCGGTCGCGTTCGAGGCCGCGCTGTTCGTGGTCCTCGGCGTGCTGTTCGACCGCGGCGTCTCGGTGGCGGTCAGCGGCGCGGTCGGCGCCTTCGGCCTGCTCGCCTGGGTCGTCCTCCCCGTCGCCGGCCTGCACCCGAAGCCGGACCGCGACTGAGGCCGCGGGCGCACCGGCGGGATCTGCCCGGTGCGCCCGCGGCTCGTTCCGTCAGGCCGACGGCGACCAGTGCGGGTCGCGGCCGCTCCAGGCCACGAGGCGGTCGATCGGGGTGGCGTCGTCGTCGACCGGGAGCGCCGCAGCGAAGGGGTAGACGAAGTCCTCGGTGCCTGCGGGCATGTTGGCCCGCGCCGCCTCGAAGGCCTCGATGCGCCCCTCGTCGGGGAGGCCGATCTGGAGGGCGGCGAAGCCGGCGGCGACGACGTCGTCGTCCCAGGTCGGCTCCTGGTCGGTCGCTCGGGCGAGGTCCCAGGCGTGCACCACGACCTCGCTGACGTACATGGCGAGGATGCCCGCCCCGGGGGCCTCGGCCCACGGCAGCGTGAAGGTGCGCTCGAGCAGCGCGGCGTCGGCCCACGCGGCGGCCACGTCGGTGCCGGCGGCGGCGAAGGCGGTGTGCCAGTCGTCGCCGGGCACCACGTCGACACCCTCGCCGACCGAGAAGGGGTCCTCCCCGCGACCGAGGGCGGCGACCCGGTCGCCGACGGACAGCAGGTGGGCCCGGACCGTGGCGGCGTCGAACTCCTCGCAGGGCGACGGGTGGCCCCCCTGGTCGGGCCGGACGGCGCCGGCCACCTCGGTGGCGACGGCCCACGCCCGCAGGAAGACGCCACGGGGGTCGTCGGCGGCGAAGGGGAGGGACAGGGTGTTCTCGGTGATGGTCATGGGGGCACCTTCGCAAAGAGAAGTGGCCATCTTCTGACCAGTTTCAATGAGAAGATCGCGGGGTGCGGGCCGATCGCCTCGTCGCCATCCTCCTCATGCTCCAACGCAAGGGGCAGGTGACCGCGGCCGAGGTGGCGGCCGAGCTGGAGGTCTCCGAGCGCACCGCCCGCCGGGACCTCGAGGCCCTGGGCATGGCCGGCATCCCCGTCTACTCGAGCCCGGGGCGGGGCGGGGGCTGGCGCCTGGCGGGTGGCGGCTCCCTCGACCTGTCCGGGCTCTCGGCGCCGGAGGTGCGGGCGCTCTTCCTGGTCGCCGGGCCGAGCTCGGCCTCGCCGGAGGTGCGGGCCGCGCTGCGGAAGCTGGTCCGTGCCCTGCCCGAGCCGTTGCGCGACCGGGCCGAGGCGGCCGCGACGTCGCTCGTCGTCGACCCGATCGGGTGGGGGGACCGCTCGCCCACCGGCGCGCCCGACCCGCCGGCGCTGGGTGACGTCCAGCAGGCGGTGATCGACGGGGCCGCGCTGGAGATCGCCTACACCGACCGGACGGGAGCGGCCACGACCCGGGTGATCTCCCCGCTCGGCGTGGCGGCGAAGGGCGAGCGCTGGTACCTGGTGGCCGCGACGGCGGACGGGCAGCGGACGTTCCGGGTCGACCGCATCGCCGCGGCCAGGCGCACCGGCGAGCCCGCCGAGCGGCCGGCGGACTTCGATCTCGGCGCGGCCTGGGCCCAGGTGCGCGATCGGGTCGAGGACCTGCGCCTGCCGACCGTGGTCCAGGGCCTCGCCACCGTCGAGGTCGTCCCGCTGCTCCAGTGGGTGCTCGGCCGGCGGTTGACGGTGGGCGGCCCCGTGCCCGACGGGCGCATCGAGGTCCAGGTGCGCGGCCACTCGGAACGGGCGCTGGCCGGCGAGCTCGCCGGGTTCGGGGCCGCACTCGAGATCACCGCACCCGACGACGTGCGGTCCCGCCTGGCCGACATCGGCCGAGAGCTCGTGGCTCGCTACGCCGCGAGCCTGGTCGTGGGGCCGGTGGTCGGGACCGACCCCGACTGACCGCGGCGGCGCCGGTCGCAGACCGTCAGTGGCCGGTGGTCGCGATCTCGTCGAGGCGGGTCTCGACCAGGAGCCGCACGAGCGCCTCGGGCAGCGGCTGGTCGACGGCGAAGTGCAGCGAGCTCTTCGTGCGCTGGTAGCCGGTGAGCTCGTCGGCCAGCGTCGGCAGGATGGTGCCGCTGTGAGGGAGGTAGCTCAGGTGCTTCGCGAAGGCGGCGAAGCCGGCGACGACCTTGCCGTGCATCCGGAACGCCGGCATCTGGTAGGAGATGCACTGCTCCGCGTCGGGGACCACGGCGAGGATGCGCCGGCGCACCTCCTCCAGGGTGGCGCGCCCCGGCTCGGGCACGTCGGCCAGGTAGGCGTCGATGTCGACGGCGGCCACGGCGACAGTGTGCCAGGCCGGCGTGCGACGGGCCGGGCCGGTTCAGGCGCTGAGCGACGGGACGTCGGGCCGGCGGTCGCGGGCCTCGACGTCTCGGGCGGTGAGGAACTCGCCGCACTCCGAGCAGGCGAGCTGCGGGTGGGTGGTGTGCCCGCAGCCTCGGTGGTGGAGCTCGATCACCGGGGGCTCGGCGGGATCGGTCATCCAGCGCTCGCCCCACTCGAGCAGGGAGATGACGACCGGGTAGAGGTCGACGCCCTTCTCGGTGAGCCGGTACTCGTAGCGGGCCGGGCGCTCGGAGTACTGCCGGCGCTCGAACACGCCCTGGTCGACCAGCATCTTCAGGCGCTCGGCCAGCACCGGCCGGGGCGCGCCGGTGCGGGCCTGGAAGTCCTCGAAGCGGCGTGCCCGCCAGAACGCCTCGCGCAGCACGAGCATCGTCCACCGGTCGCCGAGCACGGACAGCGCCTTCGCCACCGGGCAGGGCTGCTCACCGATCTCGCTCCAACGCACGGTGTGACTCTAGTCATAGTGAGTTCGTTTTCAAAACGTACTACGTTCTGAACATGAACTCACTCACGGGGACGGAGATCAGGGGGACGGGCGACGGGGGCGCGGCGGCCGCGATGGTGGCGCCCACCGGCTACGACCAGCTCGCCGCCATCCGGGAGCGGGGCCCGTCGGCGGTCGGTGTGGCCGGCCTGCTCGACATGGAGATCGACGACCTGACCGTCGGCCACGTGGTCTTCACCGCCACGACCCGGCCGGCGTTCGGAAACCCGCTCGGCACGCTGCACGGCGGCATCACCGCCACGCTGCTCGACTCGGCCATGACCTGTGCGGTGATGAGTGCCCTGCCCGCCGGCGTGGCCGCCACCACCCTCGACCTGTCGGTCCGCTACCTGCGGCCGGCGGCGCTCGACGGCACCCGCATCTGGGCGGTCGGCGACCTCGTCCACCGGGGCCGCACGGTCGCCACCGCCGAGGGTCGCCTCGTGGACGAGCGTGACCGCCTCATCGCCACGGCGACGACCACCTGCCTGGTGGTCGACGGGAACAAGGAGGGAACCCGATGAAGGTGCTCGACCCCAAGGTGGACCTGCTGCGCCGCCTGCCCAGCCTGGCCGCCGTGCGCCGGCGGGACCTCGCCTCGGTGGCCCCGCTGGTGGAGGACCTGTGCGTGCGGGCCGGCGTCGTCGTGGTCCACGAGGGCGACCTGTGCCACGAGGTGGTGCTGGTGCTCGAGGGCACCGCCGAGGTGTCGGTCGGCGGCCGCGTCGTCGGCGTGGTCGGCCCCGGAGACGTGCTCGGTGACCTCGCCGTCCGTGAGCACCTGCCCCACGCCACGACGGTGACCGCGACCACGAACCTCCACGTGCTCGTGGCCGGTCCCGAGAGCCACCGCACCTTCGTGCACCACCCCGTCGTGGTGCGCCACGTGGCCGCCACCCTGAGCGACCGCCTCCGCCGCGCCGACACCGGCGCCTGAGGCGCCCCGGTCACAGGCAGGCGGCGAGGGTGTCGAGGAGGGCGCGGTTGCGGCTGCTCTGCCAGCGGGGGATGACGTGGTTCATGACGTACCCGAAGGCGATGCCGGCGTCGGGGTCGGCGCACCCGACCGCGCCGCCGGTGCCGAAGTGGCCGAAGCTGCGGGGGTTCGGGAAGAACGAGCGCCGCGGATTGGTCGGGATGAAGCCGAGGCCGAACGTCCCGACCTCCCCGAGGACCGGGCACTCGCCGGACACCCAGGGACGGGTGGCGTCGGCCAGCAGGGCGGGGGAGACGAGGGGGTCGGTCCCGAGATCGCCGAGGATCGCGGCGTAGAGGTCGCAGACACCACGGGCGGAGGCGTGGGAGTTGGTGGAAGGGACCTGGGTCTGACGCCAGGCCCGGGTGTTCACCACGTCGACCGACGAGTAGCCCGGCGGGTTGAAGTAGGCGAGCCACCGGAGCCGGCCGTCACCGTCGAGGGTCGACGGGTCGCCGTCGGCGGCGGCGAGGCCCTCGCCGGTCGAGCCCCGAGGCGCCCAGACGACGTCGGCGCAGCGGTCGAGCTCGGCGTCGGGCACGCCGATCCAGTAGGCGACCGGGCGGTCGTGGCCCTGTCCGTCCATGACGGCTCGCAGGTGCTCGCCGGGTCGCCGCCCGGTCACCCGGTGGATGAGCCCGCCCACGAGGTGGCCGTAGGTGTTGGTGTGGTAGATCAGCCGGCTCCCGGGCTCGTACCAGGCCTCGGTGGCGGCGAGCGCGGCGGTCATGCGGTCCCAGTCCCAGAGGTCCTCGTTCGTCAGCGGCTCGCGGATCGCCGGCACCCCGGCCTGGTGGGAAAGCGCGTGGGCGACGGTGGCGCCGGCCTTCCCGCGGGCGCCGAACTCGGGCCAGACGTCGGCCACGGGCTGGTCCAGGGCGAGCCGGCCCTCGTCGACGAGCTGCAGCACGAGGGCGGCGGCGACGGCCTTGCCCACCGAGTACACGTTGACGAGGGTGTCGTCCCGCCACGGCTGGGTGCGGGCCTCGTCCGCCCACCCGCCCCACAGGTCGACCACCACCTCGCCCCGCACCCGCACGCAGACGGCGGCGCCCACCTCGCCCCGCTCGGCGAAGTTGGCGACGAAGGCGTCCCGCACCGGCTCGAAGCCCGGGGCGACGGTGCCGTGGACGGCGGCGTCTGGCGGGGTCATGGCCGCAGTCTGTCGTGCCCGCCCGCCGGCCGGACGGGCGGCCGGCGCGCGTGCTGCTCGTCCGAGGGTGGCGAGCTGGGGGAGGCGCTAGCGTCCGCCGATGGACGAGGGCCGTCACGCCGCCCTGCGGGGCGTCCTGTTCAGTGACGTGGTCGACTCGACCGGGCTGCGCCAACGTCTGGGCGACGACCGTGCCGACGCGTTGCGCCGCGACCACAATGCGCTCGTCGGCTCGGCGGTGGCCGCCCATGGCGGACGGGTCCTGCGTTGGACCGGTGACGGGGTCAAGGCCGACTTCGCCACGGCCTCCGCGGCCTTGGCCGCCGCGATCGAGATGCAGCGGGAGGTCGCGGCCTACGGCGAGCGACCGGGCTCGGTGAGCCCCTTCCGGATCCGCATCGGCGTCAGCGTCGGCGAGGTCGTCGTCGAGGGCAACGAGGCCCACGGGATCGCCGCCATCGAAGCGGCGCGACTCGAGCCGATGGCCCGACCTGGGGACATCCTCGCCACCGACCTGGTGCGGCGCCTCGGCCAGCGACGCACGGACGCGCAGTTCGAGGACGTGGGCTCGTTCGTCCTGAAGGGGTTGGACGACCCGGTGTCCGTCGTGCGGGTGATCGACGTGCTCCCTTCGGCGCGCCGACCCCTCCCGGCGGCGATCACCCTCGACCGCCGGTTCCCGCTCGTCGGTCGGGGCGAGGAGCTCGCCCGGGCCATGACCCGTTGGCAGGAGTGCCGGTCGGGGGCGGCGGCCACGGTGGTCGTCGCCGGACCACCCGGCATGGGGAAGTCCCGCATCGTCGCCCAGGTCGCCGATCGGGCCCACGGTGACGGAGCGCTGGTCCTCGCCGGCGGCTGCGACAGCGATCTCGCGGTGCCCTACCACCCGTTCGCGGCGGCGTTCGGCGAGGCGGCGTCGGTGGACGAGGAACTGGCGGGCGCGGTCGTCGACGGTGCCGGGGCGCTGGGGCGGCTGTTCCCCTCCCGACGACCCGCCAGTCCCGATGACGCCGCGCCCTCCGCCCGTTTCGAGCTCTTCGAGGCGGTGGCCGACCTCGTCGATCGGCTGGCTCGTGCGCAGCCGGTCGTGCTGGTGGTCGACGACCTCCAGTGGGCGGACCAGCCCTCGATCCAGCTCCTGCGCCACCTCCTCGGGCGCACCCGACACGACGCGCTCCTGGTTCTGGCCACGGTGCGCTCGGACGAGGTCGTTCCCGGCCACCCCCTCGCCGAGCTCCTCGCCGAGCTGCGCGCGCACCCTCGCGCCACGACCCTCGCACTGACCCCGCTGCAGCGGGGTGACATCAGCGATCTGGTCATGGCGCGCGTGCCGTTCGCTCCCGGCCCCCAGGTGGACACGCTCGCCGACCGGTTGTTGGACGAGAGCGGGGGCAGCCCCTTCTTCACCTGCGAGCTGTTGCAGCACCTCTCGGCCACCGGCGAGCTCGAGCGGCTGGTCGAGGACGGCGCGGCCGCCGACCTCCCCATCCCGGACTCGGTCCGTGCGGTCGTCGCCCAACGCCTGGCGCGCCTCCCCGCGGCAACGTCCGAGCTCCTGGAGATCGCCGCCGTGATCGGCATGTCGTTCGACCTGGCGCTCCTCGCCGAGGTGACCGGCCGTCCCGAGGCCGACGTGCTCGGGGTGAGCGAGGAGGTCGCCCGCCTCGACCTCGTGCGGGAACTGGGGATCGCCCGGTTCGCCTTCGCCCACGCCATCGTGCGGGCCACGCTCTTCGATTCGCTCAGCGCCAGCCGGCGGGCCCTCACCCACCGGCGGGTGGCCGAAGCGATCGTCCACCTCGGCCGCCAGGACCACGACGAGCTGGCGCACCACTGGCGGGAGGCGGGGGTCGAGGACCGGGCCGACGAGAGCCTCGAGATGGCGGCGCGACGCGACCTCGAGGCCCTGGCCTACGAGTCGGCTCGGGACCGGTACCGGTACCTCGTCGAGGCCCACGGCTCGCTCCCGGAACAGGACCCGGCCGCCCTGGCCCGAGCGCTGCTCGGCCGCGGGCTCGCCCGCCGGGCGCTGGCCGACCCGGAGTACCTCGAGGACGTCGAGCACGCCGCCCGGCTCGGCCGCCGCCTCCGCGACGTCGACATCGTGGCCGATGCGGCCGCCGCCAGCGTGTGGCCGGGGACGTTCTTCCACATCGCCGGCGAGGTGCCCTCGGACCTGGTGGAGCTGTGCGAGGACGCGCTCGGGCTGCTGCCGTCGGACGACCAGCGTCGGGTGCGCGTGCTGGCGACCCTCGCATCTCACCTCACGTTCGACCCGGACCGACCCCGGCGGGTCGCCTTGCTGTCCGAGGCGGAGGAACAGGCCCGTCACATCGGCGACCCCGAGCTGATCGGCACGGTGCTGGTGGCCGAGCACCTCTCGCTCTGGGACCCGACCACCTTCGAGCGCCGCCAGACGATCGCGGTCGAGGTCGGTCGGATGGCACGAGCGTCGGGCAGCACCGAGTTGGAGTTCTTCGGCGGCTTCTTCGCGGCGATCTCTGCGACCGAGCGAGGGCAGTTGACCGTGGCCCGGGGCTTCTTGGAGGGCCTCGGCGACGTGATCCGGGCCAGCCAGAACCCGTACTTCGGCTTCCTCGTGGAGCGGCTCCTCGTCTCGATCGCGATCACCGTGTGCGAAGCGGGGGTCCAGGAGAAGGTGGACGACCTCCTGAAGCGCTACGAGCCGACCCACGCCGACACCGCCGGGACGTGGGCCGTCCAGAGCGGGATGCTCGCCCTCCACGAGGGCGGGTTCGCCTCGTTGGTGCCGACGCTGCGGGCGATGATCAGCGCCCGCTCCCGGGTCGGGACGAACTGGGCGGCTCCGTTCGGCATGGCCCTGATGGCCGCGGGCGAGATGGAGGAGGCGGCGGCCGTGCTCGGGGCGCTCGAAATGCCACCGCTCGACTACTTCTGGCTGACCACGATGCAGACCATCGCCGAGCTCGCCGTGGGCGTGGCCGACGACGTCTGGCAGGAGCGTTGCGTCGAGGCGTTGTCGCCGTTCCGCGACCAGCTGGGGGTCACGGCGTCCGGATCGCTCTGCTACGGGCTCGTGGCCACGACCCTCGGCCAACTCGCCTTGGCCCGTGAGCGCACCGAGGAGGCCATCGAGCTCTTGAGCGACGCGGTGTCCCGGGCCGAGGAGATGGGCGCCCCGTACGAGTCGGTGCGGGCACGGCGCCTGTTGGCCACGGCGCTCCGGTCGGCGGGCCGGAACGCCGACGCGGCACCCGTGATCGCCGGGGCGTTGGCCGACGCTCGTCGGCACGGGTTCGACGGCGAGGCCGACCTGCTCGGGCCGACGGCCGACGGCGAGACCTGACCGGGTCGGTCCGCCGGCTCGTGGCGCGACCGGCTCAGCCCGGCTCGAGGTCCGGCGCCTGCTCGGTCGCGCCGACGTCGAGGGCGATGACGGGGTCCTCGGGGAGGCGAGGAGCGACGGGCATGTCCTGGACCAGGGACCACGCCGCCGCCAGCGCCGCATCCCGGCCGGTCAGGGCCACCAGGAAGGGGGTCCGGTCGACGGCGAGCAGCCGGCCGCCTTCGAGTGCGGTGACGGTGGCGGTCCGGGGCACCGACGCCAGCAGTGCCACCTCGCCGAAGCAGCTCCCCCGCCGCGCCACCCGGACGTGCTCACCGTCCATCGTGATGTCGAACGCCCCGTCCACGACCGCGTAGAAGCGGTCACCGGGCTCCCCCTGCCGGATGACCAGGTCGCCCGCGGCCACGGTGACGGGCTCGGCGACGCGGGCGACCGACTCCAGCTCGAGGGGTGGCAGGGGCGCAAACATCGTGAGCTCGTGCAGCACGGTCATCTCGACGACCGGGACGTCGGCGTCACCGTCGGCCTGCCACACCGGGCGGCCGACCACCGCGAGGACCGTGAGGAGGACGCCGGCGAGGCCGACGAGGGCGAGCGTCACGCCGTCGATGACGATGAGCACCTGGGCGATGCCGCTGCCGGCCAGCAGTCCCGCACCGCCCACGAGCTCGACCATCGCGAAGAGCGACCCGAGCACTCGGGGGTCGGCGGAGCGCTGGAGGAGGATGGTGCCGAGGCCGTAGAGCAGGGCGGCGAGCAGGCCGAGGACGGGCAGGACGGCGATGGCGATCGGCAGGGTGGTGGCCATCGCCAGCAGCAGACACAGGGCCGCGGACAGGGCGAGGCCGATGGCCAGCCAGGGAGCCAGTCGGCCACGGCGCACGAGGAGCGCGGCGACGGTCGCGCTGACGAGGGCGCCGGCGCCGACGAGCGAGCCGAGGAGGCCCGGCGCGCTCGCGCCGAGCCCGAGCTCTTCGAACGCGAGCACCACGAGCGCGACGTCGAGGAAGCCGATCACGGCACTCCGTGCGGCCACCACCGCGAGGACGGCGATGGTGCGGGGACGGGTGCGCAGGGTCTCCATGGCGCCGGCCAGCACCGGGCCGGGCCGCCACGATGCTTCGTGGAAGGTCGTCGATCGCACGGCTCCGCCCGCGGCGAGGCTCAGCGCGAGCGCGACGGCAACCAGCGCCGCGCACCCGGCCAGCGCTCCGGCCTCACCGCCCAGCGCGAGCAGGCCGGCGGCCACCAGGGGGCCGGCGAGCGCGCTGATCCCCTCCGCCTGGGACATCCACAGGTTGCCCCGGGTCAGCTCGGCGGTCGTGTGCACGACTCCTGGCAGCAGGACGGCGCCGGTCGGCCGCAGGGTGCCGAGCGCGACCAACGACACGACGGTCGCCGCCACCACCGCACCCACCGGTGCATCCACGGACGCGAGCCATGCCGCGCCGGCGAACCCGACGACCTGGACGGCGAGACCGGCGGCACGAAGGCGACGTGGGGGCCAGAGGCCGGCGAGCGCGGCGGCCACCGGCGCGCCGACGAGCTGCGGCGCCAGGAGCGCGAGCGAGGCGAGACCCGTCGCCCTGGCGCCCGATCGCTCGAAGGCGTACACGAGCACGGCGATGACCGACGCCCACTCGGTGATGACGACCAACAGGTGTGCGCCCACGAGGCGGACCAGGGCCCCGTTGCCGCGCCGCAGTGGGCGACCACCCTTCGATCCGTGCCTCGTCCCCACCACGCTCCCCCCGTGCCGTGCCGCTTCCTAGCACGGTCGCGGTCGCGTCGTGGGCCCGGCGGCGGCCCGTCTCAGAACAGGGACTGGAAGAACTTGGCGATGGCGGCGCCGAGCGTGACGATGAGGGTGATCCCGCCGACGCCGATGGCGAACCCGATGGCGAGGACCACGACGTCGCCGAGGATCACGCCGAGGGCGACGCCGACCGCCCCCAAGGCCGGCAGGGTGTCGAGGCCCGAGAAGGGCGGGGCGAAGGCGGCGCCGACGGCGAACACGATGAAGATCAGGCCCAGCAGGCGGCGGACCCACACGTGGTCGAACAGGCCGTCGCCCCGGTTGCGGGAGAACTTCTCGAACCACCGGATGCGCCGCATCATCCACGGCAGTGCCTTGTCGGTGGTCACGCCGCCGAGCTCGCGGTGCTTCCACCTCTCGGGGAGCCAGAGGCTGCGCCGACCGATCACCAGCTGGACGGCGATGATCACGGTGATCGCCTCGAACACGTGGGTGATGCCGCCCGTCGGGAGCGGGAGCGCGGGCAGGAACATGAGGAGCAGCACCGCCACGGCGAAGCTGCGCTCGCCGAAGGTGGCGTCGAGGGCGCCGAGCGTCTTGGGGCTGTCGGCCTCGAGCCAGTCCTTCAGCTGCTCGCTGAACGGGCGGGGGTCGACGGTGACGCCGTGCTCGTCGGGGGCGTCCGCCTGCTCCATCGGCCCGTTCTACCCGTTGCCGGGTCGGGCTGCTCCGGGGGTCGGCCGCGGTTCAGGTGAAGACGTAGTCGTCGGGGTCGAGGTGGCGGGTCCAGCGCCAGAAGTCGACGAGGCGCCAGGGGCTGAGGCCGTGCACCTCGCCTTCTGCGTTCTTGTAGAAGTTGTGCTCGATGTGCGGCGAGGCCCAGACGGTCATGCGCAGCGCCGCCTGGCAGCGCTCATACCACTCCTCCTCCTTGTCGCGGCGAGGCTCCATGGCCGCCGCCGGCCCGCGCTCGGCGAGCTCCTCGAGGCACTGGAGGATGTAGCGGACCTCGCACTCCGAGTGGAAGATCAGGCTGCCGCCGCTGGCCAGGTTCGTGCCCGGGCCGTAGCAGAGGAAGAAGTTGGGGAAGTCGGGCACGGTCATGCCCAGGTACGCGCGTGGCCGGATGCCCCAGCGCTCGCGGAGGTCGGCGCCGCCGCGGCCGACGATGTGCATCGGCAGGAGCATGTCGTTGGCCCGGAACCCCGTCGCCCAGACGATCACGTCGGCCTCGTGCAACACCGCGTCGCTGTCCACGACGCCGTCGGCCTCGAGGTGGTCGACGCCGGCGCGGACGAGCTCGACGTTCGGCTTGCACAGCGCCTTGAGCCAGCTGCCGTTGTCCTGCAGGGTGCGCTTGCCGGTGGGCGGGTAGTCGGGGACGCACTTCTCGACGAGGTCGGGCCGGCCCTCGAGCTGGCTCGTGATCCAGTCGGTGAACATCACCCGGGTGAGGTCGTTGATCTCGCTGACCGCGGTCTCCTGGTGCTCCCAGGTGGGGTCGACCTGTGCGGTGAGCAGGCCCTTGTCGCAGCCCGGCCAGAAGATGAGGAAGCGGAACCAACGGCCGTAGAAGGGCAGGTGCCGCACCGCCCACTGCACGCCCGGGCCGGCCGGCTCGTGGTAGTTCGGGTTCGGGAACATCCACTGGGCGGTGCGCTGGATCACCGTCAGGTGGGCGACCTGGTCGGCGATGGCCGGGACCAGCTGGAAGCCGGTGGCGCCGGCGCCCACCACGACGACCCGCTTGCCGGTGAGGTCGACCGTCTCGTCCCAGCGGGCGGTGTGGAAGGACGGGCCGTCGAACGTGCCGGGCACGTCGGGCAGGTTGGGTCGGTTCAGCTGGCCCACGGCGCTGATGACGGCGCGGGCGGCGAGGGTCTCGCCGCTGTCGAGCTCGACCGTCCAGGTCGCGGTGCCCTCGTCCCACGTGGCGCCGGTGACCTCGGTGCCCCAGCGCACGTGCTGGTCGACGCCGTGGCGCTCCATGACCCGCTGGAAGTAGGCCTGCAGCTCGGGCTGCTGGGCGAAGAACTCGGTCCAGTGGTCGGCGGGCTCGAAGCTGTAGCAGTAGAAGTGGTTGCCCACGTCGACGCGCGCGCCGGGGTAGCGGTTCTCCCACCAGGTGCCGCCGACGCCCTCGTTCTTCTCGACCACGACGTAGGGGAAGCCCGCCTCCTGCAGCCGGATGGCGGCGAGCAGGCCGGACATGCCGCAGCCGATGATCACGACCGGCAGCGTGGCGGCGGCCTCCGGGTCGGGCGGCTCGGTGGCGCGGGCGTCGCCGCCGTCGAGCTCCATCTCCTCGAGGAGCATCTCGACGTACTCGTCGGGCACCTCCTCGCAGACGAGCCAGTCCATCATCCGGTGGACGAGCTCCCGACTGGGCGGCTCGGGCTCGGGACAGCCCCGGTCCCGCCAGTCGCGGATGACGTCGAGGGCGAGGGCCCGGGCCGCGGCCTGGTCCTCCTCGCTCATGTAGCCCTGGTACTCGTTGAGGAACAGGCCCTGGGGGCGCAGCGGCCCGTCGAGGATCGAGGCGTCGCCGCTCATGTGGATGCACGAGAGCAGCAGGGTCGGGACCGAGACGTCCTCGAGGAGCGCGGCGAGCTCGTCGTCGCTCACGTCCTCGGCGGTGAAGGGGAGGCCGGCGTGGGGATTGCGCACGGCGGCGACGGTAATCCGGCGGCGCCCACCCCCGTTCCGCGGTTCTGGCTCCCGATTCGATCGCCAGGGCGATCGAATCGGGAGCCAGTTCCCGCTGTGGCGGCCGAGCGGGCGCTCAGCCGACGGTGAGCGTGCCCTTCATGCCGGCGTCGGCGTGGCCGGCGACCTGGCAGGTCATCTCGTAGGACCCGTCGGCGAGTCCGGTGAGGTCGAGCTCCGCGGTGCCGCCGGCGGGGATCATCTCGGACGTCTGGCCGTCGACGCTCAGGTTGTGGTCGACGGTGCCCGCGTTGGTGATGGTCACGACCCCGCCGCCCGCAGGCAGCGTGAGGTCACTCGGCTCGATCGCGAACTCGGTGAGGTCGACCGAGGCGCCGGCGGCGCTGGCGGTGGCGGCGGCACCGCCGCCCCCGCCGTCGTTCTCGCTGACCGCGCGGGCGGCGAGACCGACCGCGAACACCGCGGTGGCGAAGGCGAGCGCGGCCACGACGATCGCGCCGAGCGCCAGCGTCTCGGCGTTGAGCCCGGGGTTCTTCTTCGCGGGCCGCCGGTCCGCGGCCGTCGTCGACGTGGTGGCGTCGGTGGGGGCGGCGTCCGCGGAGGCGCCGTCGGTGGAGGGTGCTTCGGTGGTGGTCATGTGGGCTCCTACTGGACGATGAAGGCGGTGACCATGCCGAACATGCCCTCGGGCGCCTCGGCGTGGCTGAGGATGTGGCAGTGGAAGGCCCACACGCCGGGGTTGTCGGCCGTGACGATGACGTCCCAGCGATCTCCGGGGGCGACCCAGACGGTGTCGCACTTGTAGGGCTGCGGCAGGGGGTAGCCGTCCTTGGCGAAGACCTCGAAGGGCATGCCGTGCAGGTGGATCGGGTGGCCCATCAGGCCCTCGTTCATGAACCGGAAGCGGACCCGATCGCCCGGGGCGGCGACGTACGCCGACGTGGCCGGGAAGCCCTTGCCGTTGATGGTGAAGCCGCCGAGCACGTCGTTCAGGATGTAGAGGTAGTCGTGGTCGTAGTCGGGCTCGTCGCTGCGGTTGGCGGGCTCCACGATGAACGCGCCGAGCATCCCCTTGCCGACCTGCTCGGCGGCCATGTGGTGCGAGTGGTACATGTGCGAGCCGAACGGCCCGGGCGTGAACTCGTAGGTGAACTCCTCGCCCGGCTTGATCGGGGGCTGGGTCACGTAGGCGACGCCGTCCTGGTCGTTGGGCACGTTCTGGCCGTGCCAGTGGACGGACGTGCTCTGCTCGAGCTCGTTCTTGACCTTGATGCGCACCGGCTCGCCCTCGACGACGCGGATGGTCGGGCCGGGGACGATGCCGTTGTAGGTGAAGGCCTCGAGGGTCTGGTCGGGCGTCACCTGCCACTGCACGTTCTTGCAGGTGAGCTCGAAGACCCGCACGCCGTCCACCATGCGGTACTCGAGGTCGGTGGCGCCGACGCCCTCGGTGATCGGGGACTCGGCGTTGGCGAGGAACTGGTTGACCTTCTCCTCGGACGAGGCGTCCATCTCGTCGTTCGTCATCGTCGCGCTCGACGCCGAGCCCGAATGGGACATGTCGGCCATGTCCGACGAGCCGGATGAACCGCTGGACGAACTGGTGCCGATGGTCTCGGGCCAGGCGGCCGCGGCGGTGGCGCCGACCAGGGCCGCGCCGCCGATGCCGCCGGCGACCAGGCCCAGGAAGACCCGGCGGTCGACCCCTTCCGGCTCCCGTTCGTTCTCGTTCTCGCTCATTCGGGTCACTCGTCCTTCCGCGTGTTGGCGTGCCGGCCCACGATGCAGGCGGAAATTCGCGACGCCTAGGGCCGACCGGCGGCGCGACCCGGGACTTCCGTCACATTCTCGACAGCCGCCGGGTCACGCCGGCGACCGGTCAGCCGAGGGTCAGCGGCAGCGAGACCACGCCGCGGAAAGGGTCCTCCGTCCATGTCACGTCGCCGGCGGGGACCGCGAGGCGCAGACCCGGCTGGGCCGTGGGGAGGTCACGACGTGCTCACCGATCCCAACGGGCAGGTCCTCTGGTTCCTCGCCGCCGACGACGCCGAGGAGCTGCTCACCTCGCCCGCCATCGGCAGCGCGGTCGCCATGGCCGTGCTCGCCCTGTCCGGTGTCCACGACAGCCCGCTGCACGACCTCTGGTCGGTGCTGATGTTCGGGAAGGACGGCCAGGACCACCAGCGGCTGCGGCGGACGGTCAACCGCCGCCTCACACCCAAGGCGGTCGGGGCGCTGCGCCCCGGAGCAGAGGCCGACAGCGCCGAGCTGCTCGCGACGTGGCCGGACGAGGGGACGGTGGACCTGTGGGACGCCTACGCCTTCCCGCTCGTCGCCCGCACCGCCTGCCGCCTCGTGGGCGTGCCGGGCCGCCGGCCCGAGCCTCGGCCACCGCGGCCATGCGCCCCAGCGGATCCCCCGCGAAGGCCCCCGTGTCCACCACGTGCGGTGTGCGGTCGTCGCCCATGACCTCGCCCCCTGCCGCCCTGCGCGTCGGCGGCGCCGTCGACAGGTGAACGGTACGCCCGCCGGCGGGCGCGTGCTCGTGGGTGTCCTGCGTCAGCCGGCGGGGATTCGGCGGAACAGACACTGTCCGGTGCCCGACGCCACGAGGTGGCGGTCCTCGGACCAGAGGGTCGAGCGCAACGGGAGGAGCCCGTCGGTGGCGAGGGGGGCCTCGCCGACGACCAGCAACCACGGCTCGGCGGGGACCAGGCGGTGGAACGCCACGTAGAGGTCGAGGCTCGGGGCGACCCACGGCGGTTGCCCCTCCGGCCACTCGTGGGCGTGGCGCCGGATGGCGGCCGGCCAGCTCGGCAGGTCGGTGAGCACCAGGTAGCGGCCGACGTCGGTCCACGGGTCGTCGAAGGTCGAGCGGGGCTCGAACCGCAGCCAACTGCGCCAGCGCGGGTCGAGCGGGCCGTCGGGCGGCCAGGCGGGGTGGAGGTCCAGGCTCCGGCCGTCGAAGTTGGACCAGAACGGGAAGGTCGGTGGGGGCGTCACGCCTGCGAGGGGCGTACTGCTCGTCACGGGTGGGCACGTCGTGGGGCCCGGCCACGTCGGGGGCCTCGGCCTCGTCGTGCTCGAGCCCCTCGTCCGTGGCGACGACGGAGACGGTGGCGTCGAGGACCGGGCGGTCGCCCTGGATCATGGTCACGCGCAGCGTCTCTGCCGAGCGGCCGCGGCGGACCACGTCGACGTGCAGGTCGACCGGCTCGAAGCGGGCCACGCCCAGGTAGTGGCAGAAGAAGCTCGCGGGTCGGGGGTGGGTGGCCTCGGCGCCCGCCGCCCGCGCCGCGACGGCGGCGACGTAGCCGCCCATCGGCCCCCAGATCTCCCAGTCCCGGTGCAGGACCGCCCGGTAGCGCCCCTCCCCGACCCGCTCGACCGCGGTCTGCTCCCCGAAGTCCCCCATGTCGCCATCGTCGCAGGCGGCCGGGTGGCGAGCCCCCGGTTTCCTGCCGCTACCGTCGCGGCCATGAGCGAGACCGAGCCCATCGTCGGGGTGATCGAGCGCTGGCACGCGCACCTGCGGGGCGAGCTGCCGGGCGGGCTCGACGAGCTGCTGCACGACGACGTCGTCTTCTACTCGCCGATCGTGTTCACGCCGCAGGAGGGCAAGGCGATCACGGCGCTCTACCTCCAGGCCGCAGGCCAGGCTCTGCCCGGCGAGGGCGGCGGCACGGTCGACGGCGGCTCGGTCTCCGGGGAGGGCGCCGACGAGCGTCCGGCCGGTGCCTTCCGCTACACGAAGAAGGTGCTGAGCGGCGACACCGCCGTGCTCGAGTTCGAGACGACCGTCGAGGGCAAGTACGTCAACGGCGTCGACATCATCCGCTGCGACGCCGACGGCAAGATCGTCGAGTTCCGGGTGATGATCCGCCCCCTCCAGGCGGTCAACGCCGTCCACCAGCAGATGGCCGCCACCCTCGAGCGCCTCCAGGGCTGACGGCAGGGGCGAGCCCCGCGCTCGCGGGCCCGCCGGCCCGAGGAGGCCCAGCCGCCGGGTGCGCGGGCGGTTCGAGGAGCCGCCGCCGCACGGCAGCGCGGGTCGAGGCGCACGTCAGGACCTTGGGCCCTGGGTGTCGGCCGCCGGCGGCGCGACGGTCGGAGGTGGGCGAGAGGAGGACCGGCGCCATGTGCTGGGCTCTGGAATTCGCGCAGGTGTACCACAACCCGAACAGCCTCGAAGGCAACGGGCTCTGGATCCTCCTCGGCGTGGTGGGGGCCTTCCTGGTGCTGGGGACCGCCCTCGGGCTGATCCGCTCCTGGCGCGCCGACCGGACGGTGGCGCGCGGCCGCCGACAGCGCGTGGAAGCCACCGCCGCTCGCCGAGCGGCGGCCCAGGCACGGGTGGTCGACGAGTTGGGCGTCGAGATCGACACGGCGCCGGCGGGCGAGCCCGGCGTCCTCATCGCCGCGGTGGAGCCCGACTCACCGGCCGACGAGGCGGGACTCCAGGCCGGTGACCTGCTCACCCACCTCGACGGCGCGGCGGTGACGGACGGCTCGGAGCTGCGGCGCCGGACCCGGGCCGCCGTCGGCCGTGCCGCGACGGTCCGGGTGCTCCGAGGCCGACGGCCCTGGAGCACGGCCGTCCTCTTGTCACCCGGGCGACCGGCGGGCGCGAGATGACGACCTCCGACGACCTTCGCCGCGAACTCGACGAGCTGTTCTCGGGGAAACCCCCGACGATGACCCGCGACGAGGCCGCCGCCCGGTTCGGCGACTACGGCGATCTGATCCTCGGCGCCGCGACCGGTGCCAGCGAGGTGGTCGTGCAGCACCTGTGCCGCATCACGACCCCGGTGTCGAGCAACGTGCTGCACCACGTCGCGACCATGGACGACGTCACCTCCGAGCGACTCGTCGAGGTGCCGTACGACGCCGAGCATCCGAACGGCGAGAAGGTCGTCGTGACCGTGCACCGCTGTGACCGGGCGCGGAGGCTCGCCCGGAACGCATTGCGTGCTCGGGGCGACCCGAGCTACGACGTCGCCGTCTACGAGGACCCGGACTGCTGGCGCCTGGCGCCGGCGGGCGCGTCCGGTCAGGCGGGCTCGACGACGACGGGGTCGCCGGCGCGGACGGTGCCGGGGCGCAGGACGGTGCCGTAGAGGCGGCTCCAGCCGGGGTGGCGGTCCTGGTCCATGCGCCGGAAGTCGCCCCCGGCGAACCAGCCGGCGTTCTTGGCGCACGGCGTCGCGTAGGACGACAGCTCGAGCAGCACCTCGTCGCCGACGGCCACCAGCGCACCGGGCCGCAGCGTCGCCCAGTCGAGCCCGGCGACGGTGACGTTCTCGCCCGCCGAGCCGGGGGCGATGGGGTGGCCCTCGGCCTGGAGGGCCTCGATCACGTCGAGCCCGTAGAGGCACACCGCCTGGAAGGGGCGGCCGTGGTGGACCCGGTCGGTCTGCGTGTCGCCGACCAGGCCACGGAACCCGATCTCGGCCGCCTCGACCGGTGCCTTGGGCACACCGCCGCCGCTGACGCTCAGCTGGGCGATCGTGCCGACCTGGTGGGGGACGCCGTCGCCCAGGCGGTGGCGCAGGCGGCCCAGGTCGTGCCCGTGGTGCAGCACCTCGTGGAGCTGGTGGCGGACGATCCAGTGCTCGTCGACCAGGCCGAGTCGGGACTCCGAGGTCAGCGCCCACTCGGCCGGATCGAGGCGCCGGTAGAGGTCGAAGAACGACGTGCCCTCGGCGTCCATCGCGGCGACGGTGACCTCGACGTCGTCGAACCGGGTCTGCTCGGCCTGGAACCCGCGGTACGCGGGCACGCCCACCCCGGCCCGTCCGAGCCGGACCTCGGTGCGACCCCGCCAGATCGCGTAGGCCATGCGGACGTGGTCGACGTACTCGAGGATCGACCAGGTGGCGTCGTCGGGCCGCCGGTTGGCCAGGTCGAGGTCGACGCCGCCGAGGATGCCCCGGTAGAAGGCGCCACCGAGGCGGACCGCGTTCACGGCGGTGGTGTCGTCGTACTCCTCCCACCGGAAGCCGCACTCGGCGCACACGTCGATCGGTGCCCGATCGGTCCCGTCCACCGGGCCATTGAACCGGATCGGGGTCGGTGGCGCCGCGGGTATCGTCTGGTCGACGGTGGAATCCGGTCGGAGGCGGCCGACGGGCACCGTGGGCCACCACCTCCGGGGGATGCAATCGCCATGAAGCTCGAAGACGTCGACCTCTGCGACCTGGACCGCTTCGTCAGCGCCCAGCACCACGAGATGTTCCAGGTCCTGCGGGCCGAGGACCCGGTGCACTGGACGCCCGAGCCCGACGGCCCCGGCTTCTGGTCGATCACCAAGCACGCCGACCTCGTGGCGGTGAACCGCGACCACGAGACCTTCAGCGCCGAGAAGGGCGGCATCACCCTGCACGAGTTCGACGTGGAGCCCGGCAGCGTCGACATGCGCGGGAAGATGATGGTGATGACCGACCCGCCGCGGCACACGCGGTACCGGTTGCTCGTCAACAAGGGCTTCACGCCCCGCATGATCGGGATGCTCGAGTCCCACCTCGCCTACCGGGCCGAGCTGATCGTCGACTCCGTGATCGAGCAGGGCCACTGCGAGTTCGTCACCGACCTCGCCGCCGAGCTGCCCCTCCAGGCCATCGCCGAGATCATGGGCGTGCCCCAGGAGGAGCGCCACCTGCTCTTCGACTGGACCAACGCCATGATCGGTGCCGACGACCCGGAGTACAACAAGGACGAGAACAACCGGGCCAGCGCCCAGGGGGCCGCCGCGGAGCTCTACCTCTACGCCGCCGCGCTCGGCGAGGCCCGTCGCAACGACCCCCGTGAGGACATCGTCACCCGGCTCATCAACGCCGAGATCGACGGCGACAAGCTCAGCTCCGAGGAGTTCGAGCTGTTCATCCTGCTCCTCGCCGTGGCCGGCAACGAGACGACCCGCAACGCCACCGCCCACGGCATGCACGCGCTGATGACGCACCCCGACCAGTTCGCCCTGCTCTGCGAGCGGCCCGAGCTGCTGCCGACGGCGATCGAGGAGATCCTGCGTTGGGCCTCGCCGGTGCTCTACTTCCGCCGCCAGGCCACCCGCGACTACGAGCTGCGAGACAAGACCATCAAGGCCGGGGACAAGGTGGCCATGTGGTTCGTGTCGGGCAACCGGGACGAGGACGTCTTCGAGGACCCCTACCGCTTCGACATCACGCGGGCCCCGAACGACCACATCGCCTTCGGTGGCGGCGGCGCCCACTTCTGCCTCGGCGCCAACCTGGCCCGCCTCGAACTGCGCCTGCTGTTCGAGCAGATCGCCCAGCGGATGCCGGACATGCGCATCGCCGGCGACGTCGAGCGCCTGCGGTCGAACTTCATCGGCGGCATCAAGCACATCCCGGTCGAGTTCACGCCGGGCCGGCGCCTGCACCCCGAGCCCGTGGGCGCCGACGCCTGAGATCCGGCCCGGCCCTGCCGTGACCGCTCCGCTCGTCCCGCACTACCACGTCGGCATCGTGGTGAAGGATCTCGAAGCCGCCCAGGCGGAGCTGTCCGAGCAGCTCGGCGTGACCTGGGGCCCGACGTTGCGCCTCGACGCCGTCGAGTACCGGACCGCCGACGGGGAGGACATCGCCCTGCCGACGGCCATGTGCTACTCGGTCGAAGCGCCCCACCTGGAGCTGATCGAGGAGCTGCCGGGCTCGGTCTGGGTCTGCAACGAGCACTCCAACCTGCACCACCTCGGCTTCTGGAGCGACGACCTGCCGGGCGACTCCGCCCGGCTGGCGTCCTCCGGCTGCCCGCTCGAGCTGGCCGGCCGCGCCGGAGTCGACGCCCCGGTGACCTTCACCTACCAGCGGGGCGAGCTGGATGTGCGCCTCGAGGTGGTCGACGCCGGCATGCGCGACGCCCTCGCCGGCCTCTTCCGCGCCGCCGGCACCTGACCGAACCCCACCGTCCTCACCGGAGGCCCCGATGACCGACTCCCCGAGCCTGCCCTGGGCCCTCGACCCCGAGGTCGCCTCGATCCTCGAGTACCTGCCCGAGGGCGACCTGTCCGACGTGCACGCCGCCCGCGCCCAGATGGACGGGCTCATCGCCCAGTTCGCCGCGGGTGCCGCCGACACGTCGGCCCTCGTGGTGGTCGACCACGTGGCCCCCGGGTCGGGCGACCAGCCCGACGTCCCGGTGCGGGTCTACACCCCGCTCGGCGACGGGCCCGAGGGTGGTCACGCCGCGCTCTGCTACCTGCACGGCGGCGGGTTCGTGATGGGCAGCATCGAGACCGAGCACCTGTCGGCCGCCCAGGTGGCGACCGAGCTCGGGGTCGTGGTGGTGTCGGTGGAGTACCGGCTCGCCCCGGAGCACCCTTTCCCCGCCCCGCCCGAGGACTGCTACCACGCGCTGTGCTGGATGCACGCGGAGGCCGACGCACTCGGCATCGACCGCGCCCGGATCGCGGTCATGGGCTCGTCGGCCGGCGGCGGCCTCTCGGCCGCGGTGGCGTTGATGGCCCGCGACCGTGGCGGCCCCGCCCTGTGCTTCCAGTTCCTCGGCTTCCCCGAGCTCGACGACCGGCTCGAGACGACCAGCATGCGGACCTTCGTGGACACGCCGCTCTGGCGGCGCCCGAACGCAGAGTGGAGCTGGCGGTACTACCTCGGCGACGACGGCCCGCCCGAGGGCGGGGTGCGCGAGGGCGTGTCGCCGTACGCGGCGCCGGCGCGGGCCAGCGACCTCGCCGGGCTCCCGCCGGCCTACATCTCCGCCCAGGAGTTCGACCCGCTGCGCGACGAGGCCCTCGTCTACGCGATGCGCCTCCTGGAGGCCGGCGTGTCCGTCGAGCTCCACCACTTCCCCGGGACGTACCACGGCTCGGTGGCGGCGACCTTCGCTGAGGTCTCGAAGCGCCAGCTCCGCGAGCAGTACGACGTGCTCCGCCGCCGCCTCCGCCTCCCCTGATCGGGCGCGCCCCCCGACACCGAGGGGTGACCGGTCGGTAAGGTCGGGCGGCGATGGCGGTCGAGATCCCCGGCTACGGGAGCTTCGAGGAGATCGCGCGGGGTGGCTTCGGTGTCGTCTACCGCGCCGAGGACGTGGAGCTGGGCCGGGTCGTGGCGGTCAAGGTGCTCTCGCGGGTGGAGCTCGACGACGAGGCGCTCGTGCGCTTCGACCGCGAGCGCCGAGCGATGGGCGCGCTGTCCTGGCACCCTCACATCGTCGTGGTGCACGACTCCGGCCGCACCGGCGACGGCGAGCCCTACCTGGCCATGGAGTACCTCGAGGGCGGCTCGCTGGCCGACGACCTCGCGGCCCGGGGTGCGCTGGCGTGGGACGAGGCCGTCGCCCGGGTGATCGAGGTCGCGGGGGCCCTCCAGGTCGCCCACGACGCCGGTCTGCTCCACCGTGACCTCAAACCCGCCAACATCATGCGGGGGCCCTACGGCGAGGCGAAGCTCACCGACTTCGGCATCGTCGGCACCGAGGACGCCGGCAACACCGCGACCGGCATGGTCAGCTTCACCCTGGGCCACGCTGCGCCCGAGGTGCTCCAGGGCGAGCGGGCCACGGCGCGCTCCGACGTGTACTCCCTCGCCTCGACCCTCTTCGAGCTCGTCGCGGGCCGGGCCCCGTTCCTGCGGGCGGGCGAGGACTCGATCGTCCCCGCGGTCATGCGCACGGTCAACGAACCGGTTCCCGACCTCGGCCGTCCGGACGCCCCGATCGGCCTCATGGCCGTGCTGACCGCGGCGATGGCCAAGGACCCCGAGTCACGCCCGGCGGACCCCGCCGCCCTGGGCAGGCTGCTGCAGCAGGTCCAGCGGGAGGCCGGGGTGCCCGTGACCGAGCTGCGCCTCGACCCCACGGCCGGCGGCGCCGACCTCGACCAGTCGGGCGCGACCGTCGCCGTCGCGGCGCCGACCATGGTCCCGAAGTCGGCGTCGGCGCCGCCGGTGCCGCCCCCGGCTCCACCCGCGCGGGACACGGCGTCGAGCGGCACGGGCCCGCGGCGTGGGGTCGTGGTCGGCGCCATCGCCGGGGCGGTCGCCCTCGTCGCCGTGGCCGTCGTGGCGGCGCTCGTGCTGGGTGGCGGCGACGGCTCGTCGGACGGGGAGGCGGCGCCCACGACGACGACGTCGGCCGTCGGGGACGACGGTTCGGATCCGACGGCGACGACGGAGCCGGCATCGCAGTCGGAGGCCGACGAGGGCTCGGGGAGCCTCACCCTCGAGCTCTGGTGTGACTCGGTCGACCAGTACGTCGAGCTGGCGGACCGCCTGCTGGCCGATCCGTCCAACACCGAGCTGCAGGCGCAGATCGCCGAGTCCGGTCCGGCGCTGTCCGAGGCGGCCGTCACCCTGGCCCAGTCCGGATTGAGCGCCGAGGAGCAGGTGCGCTACCAGGAGTGCAGCGACGCCCTGACGGAGGCAGGCCAGGGCTGACCTTCCGCCTCGCCTCACTGGTCGCCCCGCCCGATGCAGCGGTAGTATCAAAGTATGGCAAAGAGGAAGATCACGGTGACGGTCGACGAGGAGCTCGTCGAGACCGCCCAGGCGCTCGGTGCCGAGTCGCTGTCGTCCGTGGTCAACCGGGCCCTGGCCCAGGAGGTCGACCGGCGGGCCCGTGCGGCCGCACTGGCCCGCCTCCTCGCCGAGTGGGACGCTGCGTTCGGCCCGGTCGACCGTGCAGCCGCAGCCTGGGCGGCCGAGGTGTTCGACGAGCTCGACGGCGTCGCCGGCGATCCCGGCGGCGCCCCGCAGGTCGGTGCCGCGTGACCGAGGCCGGCGTCACCGGCGCCTTGCCGGTGGTGCTCGACGCGGCCGGTCTCACCGCACTGAGCGACGCCCACCCGTCCGACCGACTCCGGGCCCTGCTCGCCGAGGCGGCCCGCCGTGGTCGCGAGGTCGTGGCCCCCACCCTGGTGTGCGCCGAGGTCGCCCGGGGCCGGGTGCGCACCCGCTCGCTCGAGGCGGCGCTCTCCCGGCACCAGGCGGGCCGCGGGGAGCGGCCGGCGGTCCGGCTCATCGACACCGACTTCCGGCTGGCCCGCCAGGTCGGCGCCATCCTCGACGCCGCCGGCGCGGCGACGCCCCGGGTGGTCGACGCCCACGTGGTCGCCGTCTGCGTCCCCTACGGCGGGGGCCTGGTGGTCACGTCCGACGAGGACGACATCCTCGGCCTGGCCGCGGCGGTGCCGTCGGCGAGGATCCAGGCCGTCCGCCCCTGATCGAGGCTCCTCGAGACGATCGACTCCTCGGGACGCTGCCGTCGCCGCTGGCTACGCTCTCGGCAGCGGCCGGTTGGGACCGGGCGACCGGGGAGGGCGGTGATGGCGGTCGATCGACACTCGGGCAAGGGCAAGGCCATGGCGGCGATGAACCGCGGCTTTGGCGCTCTGCAGCGCTCGTTGTACCGGGCGTCCAACGGGCGGATCATGGGCAAGACCGCGGGGCTTCCCGTGTTGCTGCTCACCGTGACCGGGCGCCGCACGGGCCAGCGTCGGACGGTGCCGCTCGTCTACTGGGAGCGGGACGGCAGCTACGTCGTCTCCGCCTCGGCCGCAGGGATGTGGTTGCCGATGTGGTACCGCAACCTCGAAGCCGACCCACGCGTCGAGGTCCAGGTTGGTGCGCGGCGTTTCCGCTCGACCGCCCACCTCGCCGACGAGCAGGAGAGCCTCGAGCTCTGGAGGGTGACCGAATCGCTCAACAAGCGCTTCGCGGGGTACCGCGAATCGCTCGACCACGACATCCCGATGGTGGTGCTGACCCCCGACCCCTGATCAGCCCGTCGCCGACCGGACGCGGTCCGAGAGAAAGGTGCGCAGCCGGCGCTGTGCGTCCTCGGGCTCGTCGAGGAAGGCGAAGGTCATCGAGTCCTCGAACCACGTGAGTTCGGCGTTCGGGAAGGTGGCGGCCAGGCGCTCGCCGTACTTCTTCGGGAAGAGGCGTCGTCGGCGGCCCGTCGAGGTCGGGCGACGGGTGGCGGCGCTCAGAGGGTGCGGAAGAAGCCGCCGTCGACGAGGAGTTGGGCGCCGTTGACGTACGCGGACGCGTCGCTGGCCAGGAAGAGGCAGACGCCGACCATGTCGTGAGGCACCCCGATGCGCTTCATGGGGTTCATGGCCCCGGCCTGGGCCTTCATCTCGGGCGACCAGGCGTCGGTGATGTCGGTGTCGAAGGCGCCGGGCAGCACGAGGTTGGCCCGCACCTTCGGCGCCCAGGCGCCGGCCAGCCCGAGGGTGAGCGCGTTGAGGCTGGCCTTGGCCATGGCGTAGGGCAGGTCCGACGGCATGGGCCGGTACGAGCCGGCCGTGGACACGTTGATGATCGAGCCGCCGTCCCCCTCGGCCATGCGGCTGCCGAACAGGGCGCTGAGCCGGAACGGGCCGCGTGCGTTGACCGCGTGGACCTTGTCGTAGAGCTCCTCGGTGACCGAGGGCAGGTCGGGGTAGAGGGGGGACATGCCGGCGTTGTTGACGAGCACGTCGCAGCGGCCGAACTCGCCGTAGACGGCGTCGATGAGCGCGTCGGCGTCCTCCCAGCGGCCGACGTGGCACGCGACGGGCAGCGCTCGCCGTCCGGTCGCCGCCGTGATCTCCTCGGCGGCGGTCACGCAGTTGTCGTACTTGCGGCTGGCGATCACGACGTCGGCGCCCGCGGTCGCGAACCCCTCGGCGACCGCCCGGCCGATGCCCCGGCTCCCGCCGGTGACCACCGCCACCTTCCCCGTCAGGTCGAACAGCTGCGCAGGCGTCTCCACGGGCGCCATGGTCCCACCGTCGGGCGGGTCCGGCCGCGGGATCTCCTCAGATTGGAATAGATCCAAACTGTGAGGGGTTGGAGGGGTCGTGACGACGATGACCGAGCACGTGGAGCAGGACCTGCGGGCCGCCGGGCTGCGCTGCACCGCCCCCCGGGTCGCGGTGCTGTCCGAACTGCGGGCCGAGCCCGGGCACTGGCGGGTCGACGAGGTCGCCGCCGCCGTGCGCGGCCGCCTCGGTCGGGTCTCGACGCAGGCGGTCTACGACGTGCTCGACGCGCTCGAGGACGCCGGCCTCGCCCGGCGGGTGCAGCCCGCTGGCGGCGCCGCCCGGTTCGAGGCCCGCACCACGGGGCACGACCACGCCGTGTGCCGGTCGTGCGGCGCCATCGTCGACCTCGAGCCCGGATCGCGGTCGCCCCGCCGGCTGCCCGACGTGGGCGACGGCTTCGTGGCCGAGGCCGTCGAGCTCACCGTCTGGGGGCGCTGCGCCACCTGCGCGGAGGCCGCGACCTCCGAGGATCGCGCCGTCGTCGTCACCGACCCCACCCCCCACCCCGACCCACCCGAGTGAAGGAGCCACCCCAGTGAGCCAGTCCACCATCGACACCAGCATCGACATCGGCATCGACGCCGACGACCGGGCCGCCATCACCGAGGGCCTGTCCCGCCTGCTGGCCGACAGCTACACCCTCTACCTGAAGACCCACAACTACCACTGGAACGTGACCGGCCCGATGTTCCAGACGCTGCACCTCATGTTCGAGCAGCAGTACAACGAGCTCGCCCTCGCGGTCGACGAGATCGCCGAGCGCATCCGGGCCCTGGGCGCGCCGGCGCCGGGGAGCTACCGGGAGTTCGCGGCGCTGTCGTCGGTGACCGAGGACGACGACCGGCCCGAGGCCACCGAGATGGTGCGCCGCCTCGTCGCCGCCCACGAGACCGTGGCCCGCACCGCCCGCTCGGTGTACCCGGTGGTCGAGGCGGCCCACGACGAGCCCACCGCCGACCTGCTCACCCAGCGCCTCCAGGTGCACGAGAAGACCGCCTGGATGCTCCGCAGCCTCCTCGCCTGACCGTGAGGCGACCTCGCCGGCCCGGTGGACTCTGGGGCTCGCCCCCTCAGGGTCCGGTGGGCCGGCCGAGGTCGCCGGAGAGGTACCGGTGCACGGTGGGCGCCACCGCCGCGACGAGCACGTCCGGCTCGGCGTCCGCCAGTGCGGGTGACTCGAGGACGAAGCGGAGGTAGGCCAGACCGACCACCTGGGACGCGACCAGCCCGGCCCGGAGCGCGGCGTCCGTGCCGCCGATGGCCCCTGCGATCCGGTCGGCGATCTGGGCGGTGAAGAGCTCGCGGACGCGGGCCGCCGCCGCCTCGTTCGAGAGGGCGACCCGCATCAGGGCCTGCATCGTCCGCCGGAACCGGGGCACCTCCCAGAGCTCGATCATCGTGCGCAGCAGCGCCTCGGCCTCGGCCAGCGTGCCCGACTCGATGTGGTCGGTGACGACCCGGGGGTCCATGGGCAGCTCGATGGCGGCGTCGAGCAGCGCCTCCTTGGTGCCGAAGTAGTGGTGGACCATGGCGGGGTCGACGCCCGCCCGCCGCGCGATCTCGCGGACGGTCGCGCGCTCGTAGCCGAGCTCGGCGAAACACTCGAGCGCGGCGTCGAGGATCTCCTGGCGGGTGTCCGGCGCCCCCGGCCGGCGTCCCCGTGGACGCGGCCCGGTCACGGGCGGCGGTCGATGGTGACCATGATCTCCTCGAGGGTCGCCGGCGCCACGTCGACCGTCGCGGCGAGACCGGCGTCGTCGAGGAGCCGGCGGACCCGGGCCGGGTCGCCCTCGGCCACCCGGACCCGGCGGCCGTCGAGGGTCACGGGCTCACCGGCGTCGGCCAGCGCCCCGAAGGCGTCCTCCCACCGGGCGCTCTCGACCAGCACCGCCTCGGCCTCACCGACGATGGAGGCGGCGGTCCCCTCGGCGACGACGCGGCCGGACGCCATGATCGTGAGGCGGTCGCACTGCTGCGCCTCCTGCATGTAGTGGGTCGTCACGAGCACGCCGGCCCCCCGCTCGGCCTGCTCGTGGATCAGGTCCCAGAGCCGGGCCCGGGCCAGCGGGTCGACCCCGGAGGTGGGCTCGTCGAGCACGACCAGCTCGGGCTGGTGGGCGAGGGCCGTGGTGAAGGCCAGCCGGCGCTGGCGGCCGAGGTCGATCTCGCCGACCAGCCGGTCCCGGGCGGCGGCGAGGTCGGCGGGGAGGGCGGGCACCGGCACCCCGTAGGCCCGGGCCACGAAGCGGGCGTTCTCCTCCACGGTGAGGTCGCGGTAGAGGCCGAGGCCCTGGGGCACGTAGCCGAGCCGGGCGCGGGTGCGCCGGTCCGGCCAAGAGCCGAACAGCGCCACCCGGCCACCGCTCGGGCGCAGCAGGCCGAGCAGCATGCGCAGCAACGTGGTCTTGCCGGCGCCGTTCGCGCCGACGAGGCCGACGATGGTGCCGGGCGGCACGTCCAGCGAGACGTCGTCGACGGCAAGTTGGTCGCCGAAGCGCCGGGTGGCGCGTCGAGCCTCGGCCAAGGGCCCGCTCACGCCGCGAGCGCCTCGCGCCGGGCGATCATCAGGGCGATCACGGCGTCTTCGAGGTCGGGCACGAGCGGGTCGCCGGCCGGGGGTTCGCCGGTGCCGGCCACGGGCGGCCGCCACTCGTGGAAGCGCCGGCCGCGGCGCCACGCCCGCTCGGCGACGGTCGGCGACGACGTGGCGACGATCGTCCCCGGCACGGCGGCGACGACGTCGGGGGCGGGACCCGAGGCGATGGTGTGCCCGTCGTCGAGCACGAGCACCGTCGAGGCCCGCTCCGCCTCGTCGAGGTAGGTGGTGGCCATGGCCACGGCGGTGCCGGCCGCCGCGGCCTCGGCGATCATGCGCCACAGCTCGACGCGGCTGACCGGGTCGACCCCCGTCGACGGTTCGTCGAGGAGCAGGAGCTCCGGCTGGTGCACGATGGCCATGAGGAAGCCGAGCTTGCGCCGCATGCCGCCCGACAGGTCACGGGCCAGCCGGCCCCGGGCCGGGCCGAGCGCGGCCCGCTCCACGAGCTCGTCGCGCCGGGCGGTGAACCGGGCCCCCCGCAGCCCGTACGCCGTCGCCGCGAAGGCGAGGTTCTCGTCGACGGTGAGGTCGGCCCAGGTGCCCGACTGCGACGGCATCGAGCCGAGCCGCTCCTTGGCGGGACGGCGCACGACGCCCGCCTCAGGGCGGATGGTGCCCGCGAGGCAGTGGAAGAGGGTGGACTTGCCGGCGCCGTCCCCGCCCACGACGGCGGCCACCCGCCCCGCGGCGATCTCGAGGTCGACGCCCGCCAGCGCCCTCCGCCCGCCGAACGACACCACCAGGCCCTCGGCCCCGAAGGTCACGGCGCCACCCCGAGGGTGCGAGTCGCCGGCCCGCCGTCGGGCCCGGTCGCACCCTCGGGCCCGGGATCGTCCTCGGGTCGACGACCGCCATGGCTGGGGGCGAGGTCCCGGCGGAAGCGCAGGACGGCGGCGCCAAAGACCACGACGGCCATCACCGCGAGGATCAGGAACGCCGGCCACAGCTCGGCGAGGGTGGCGGCGCGCAGCATGACGCCCTGCGAGATCATGATGAAGTAGGTGAGGGGCAGCAGGTAGCCGATCCACCGGACCCCCCACGGCATGGCCGAGAGCGGGAAGATCATCCCGCACAGCAGGATCTGGGGCATCAGGATCATCATCGCCGTCTGGATGGCCTGGCCCTGGTTCTGCGAGGCGGTCGAGATCAGGACGCCGATGCCGAGCACGACGAGCAGGAACAGGCCGGCGCCCAGCACGAAGAGCGGGACGCTGCCGTTGAACGGGACGCCGAACAGGACGATGCCGAGGCCGGTGACGAGGGCCATGTCGACCGAGGCGAGCAGGAAGTACGGCGCGATCTTGCCCACGACGACGTCCCACGGGCGCAGCGGCATCACGGCGAGCTGGTCGAGGGTGCCCTCCTGGCGCTCGCGCACCAGGCCGAGGCTCGTGATGATCGTGCCGATGAAGGCGAGGATGAGCCCGACCAGCGCGGGGACCATCACCCAGGACGTCTCGAGGTCGGGGTTGTAGAGCACCTTCACGCGGACCCCGCCGCCGGGCAGGGCGCCGCTGGCGTTGGCCTGGTTCAGCGCCGCCACCGCGGCCTGGGCGGTGAAGAGCTCCGAGCCGTTGACGTAGGCGACCGGCTCGTGGCCGGGATCGGTGACGACGGCGACGTCGGCGTCGTTGGCCTGCAGCGCGTCCTCGGCGTCGGCGGTGCCGCCCGACGGGTCGACGACCTCGGCGGTGAACGGCGCGTGGAGCACGGACGCGGCGACGCTCGCCCCCTCGCCGTAGAGGTTCGTCCGGATCTCGGTGACATCGAAGTTGGCCGCGTAGCCGAACACGACGAGCAGGACGATCGGCAGGGCGATGAGCATCGCCATCGTGCGGCGGTCGCGCCGCAGCTCGCGGAACTCCTTGCGGATCATGGCCAGCATGCGCTGACGGTACGACTGGCTGGACAGGAAGTCAACGAACGATGAATTACCGGCGAGGCGCGCCGGGTTCACCCGCGGGCGGCACGACCGCTGGCCTAGTGTCCTGACCGTGCCGCCGCCGGAGGTCGAGGGCTACTCCGAGCTCGAGCAGCTGGCCCGCGGCGGCTTCGGGGTCATCTACCGGGCCCGCCAGGACCGGCTCGACCGCGTCGTCGCGCTCAAGGTGCTGTCGGTCGGTGACCTGACCGAGCGCGACGTCCAGCGCTTCGACCGTGAGTGCCGGGCCATGGGGGCGCTGTCCTGGCACCCCAACGTCGTGGCGGTGCTCGATTCGGGGATGACCGCCGACGGCCACCCGTTCCTGGCCATGGAGTTCCTCGAGGCGGGCTCGCTGGCCGACCGCCTGGCCACGGGCCCGCTCCCGTGGACCGAGGTGGTCGATGCCGGCATCCAGGTCGCCGGTGCCCTCGGCGCCTCGCACGCCGCCGGCACGCTGCACCGTGACCTCAAGCCCGAGAACCTGCTCTACGGTCCCTTCGGTGAGGTCCGCCTCGGCGACTTCGGCATCGCCGCGGTCGAGGGCAAGGGCGGTACGACGACGGGGCTCGCCACCTACACCGTCGCCCACGTGGCCCCCGAGATCCTGGAGGGCCGCCAGCCCGACGAGCGCTCGGACGTCTACGGCCTGGCGTCGACCCTGCAGACCCTGCTGACGGGGGCGCCGCCCTTCGCCGGCGGCGACGGCGAGCCCATCGCCGCCCTCATCACCCGGGTGCTCCAGATGCCGCCGCCGCGGGTCGAGGGCGTGCCCGACGCGCTGGCCGACCTCCTGCAGGAGGGCCTGGCCAAGGATCCTGACGCCCGGCCCCAGACCGCGGCCGCCTTCGGCGAGCGCCTGCAGCTCGTCCAGGCGGCCATCGGGCTGCCGCCCACGCCGCTGCGTCTGGCGCCGACCTCCCTCAACCGCCCCACCGGTGGTGCATCTCCCGACCCGACCCCCACGACCTTCGTGACCCCGCGGCCGACGCTTCCGGACCCAGCGTCGTCGACGGGCCCGCCGGCGACGGCGTCGCCCGATGCGGTGACCGCCGAGACCGTCACCCCCGGGGCGCTCGCGGGCGGCGCCGCGGCGCCGGCGGTCACCGGGCCCGAGGCCGCCGGGCCCGAGGCCGCCGGGGCGTCCCCGCCGACCATCCCGACGCCACGGGTGACCGCCGAGGAGCCCCCATCGCCGCCCCCCGACCCTGCGCCGCCGGAGCCCGCGACCCCCGAGCCCGTGGTGTCCCAGACGCCCGTGGTGTCCCCGACGCCGACGCCGACGCCGACGCCGACGCCGACGTCGACGCCGACGCCGGCGAAGAAGACGAGCAAGGGGCGGGGCCCGCTGGTGGCCGTACTGCTCGTGCTGGTCGCCATCGCGCTGGTCGCCATCGTCGTCGGCGTGCTGACGCGCGGCGGCGACGACACCGCCGACAACTCGAGCGGCGGCAGCAGCAGCGGGAGCGGCTCGTCGGAGGTCGCCGCCGACGACCTCGCCCCGGTCGCCACCGAGATCCCGGTCGACCCCAACCCCACCGGCATCGCCGCCGACGACGATGCGGTCTGGGTCGCCCACTCGACCGCCAACGGCACCGTCAGCCGCATCGATCCCGCCACGAACTCGGTGGTGACCTCGATCGCCACGAACACCGAGCCGCGTGGTGACGCCGTCGGCGCGGGCGCGGTCTGGGTCGCCGGCTTCACCGACGGCACCCTGCTGCGCATCGACCCCGACACGGACACGGTGGCGGAGACCATCACCCTCGGCGGGACGCCGCGGAACGTTGCGGCGCTGGACGACGCCATCTGGACCACCGACGACACAGCGAACCTGGTGACACGCGTCGACCCGTCGACGAACGCCCTGGTCGCGGCGATCCCGGTCGGCACCGACGCCTTCAAGGTCGCGGCGGACACCGACCAGGTGTGGGTCACGAACAACGGCGACGACACCGTGAGCCACGTCGACCCGGAGACGGACGCGGTCGTGGCCACGGTGCCGGTGGGCGACGCACCCCAGGCCGTGCTGATAGCGGCCGGTTCGGTCTGGGTCAGCAACGTGTCCGACGGGACGGTCTCGCGGATCGACCCGGAGACCGACACGGTCACCTCGACCATCGACATCGGCACGGAGGCCTCGGGCCTCGCCTTCGAGGCCGGCTTCGTCTGGGTGGCCGTCACCGGTGAGGACAAGGTGGTGGCGGTCGACCCCGCCACCGAGGAGATCGTGGCCGAGGTCACCGCCGGCAGCCGGCCCACGGGCCTCACGGCGGGCGCCGGCGCGGTCTGGGTGACGAACACCTCGAGCGACACCGTCACCCGCATCGACCCCACCGGCTGACGCAGCCCGCTGCTCCCGCTGCCGGCGTCGCCCGTCAGCCGGTCGACGCATCAACCGTTCTGGGACCACGGGTGCGTCACGGGTGCCTCGTGTGTGTACCCGGAACGACGGAGAGGGTCAGGCGGGGAGGGTGGTGAGGGCGCCGACGGTGTCGAGGTCGGTGAGCGCCGCCGCCGCGCGGGCCAGGCCCGAGTCGCGGATGTCGTCGCTCTGGAGGCCGTCGACGCCGGCCACGAAGTAGGCGGCCACGTACGCGTAGGCCACCGAGCGGCGGTGCCAGCGCCACGCGGTGTCGGCGTCGAGGGCGGGCCCGCCCAGGGCGGCCAGCGCCACCCGGTAGTGCTCGACGAGGTCGCGCTCGTTCGCCCGTCGGTCCTCGGGTGCCAGCGAGAGGGTGAGGAAGTAGGTGACGTCGCGGACCGGGTTGCCGCGGCGCAGCACCTGGAAGTCGAACAGGCCGGCGCCCGCCGACGCGTCGGGCCCGTCCAGGTAGAGGTTGCCGGGGTGGCAGTCGCCGTGCAGGACGGTCTGCGGCCCCTCGTCCAGCTCGGACGCGATGGCCCGGTAGTGGCGCAGGACCCGCAGGCCGGCCTCGCCGCCGACCGCGTCCCGGCCGCCGGCCTTCTTCTCGACCCGGCTGCGGATGCCCCGCAGCGAGAGCTGGACCAGCGGCAGCATCGGGTCGGTCGCCACCGTCGCCGCCCACGACAGGTCGAGCCCGCCGGCGAGGGCCTCGGTGCCGCGGCCGTGCAGCACGGCGAGCTGGTCGAGCACGGCGGCGGCCTGGTCGGCCGTCAGCGCGGTGGTCGTGTCGAAGAAGGTGGCCCGGTCGCCGAGGTCCTCGAGCACGAGGGCCCATTGCCCCGACGCCGGGTCGTGGGCGGCGGCCAGCGCCGTGGGCGTGCGCACCGGCACCGACGGGGCGACGTCGCGGTAGAACTGCACCTCGTTGCGCCCGAGGCCGGCGAGCTCGCCCATGACCCGGGTGGGCCGCTTCACCGGCGGCAGCTTCACGAACGCGGTGGCGGGGAGGCCCTCGCCCTCGAGGCGGACGCGGGCCCGATCGGTCGTCCCCTCCGTCGTGCCCAGCACCTCGATCGCGTCGACCGGCCGCCCGAGCAGCGCGGTGAGCGAGGCGGCGTCGATGGCGTCCACCCCGGCCAGCAGCGGCCCCGCGGGTGCGCGCCACGCGGTCCGCACCGCCCGTGCCGCCACCCTCGCGGTCCCCCCGAACCCCGGCATGCCCCGAACTCTGGCACACGCCGTGGACCGCCGGCCGGGGGCGTAGCGTCGGGCGACCGCCGCCGCCCCGAAGGAGCGCCCCATGCCCGACGATCTCGTCCTCACCGAGGAGCTGGAGCCCGGCATCGTGCTGGTCACGATGAACCGGCCCGACCGGCTCAACGCCATGAGCCAGGGGCTCATCGCGGCCCTGCACGAGACCTTCGCCCGCCTCGGCGTCGACCGCGACGTGCGGGCCATCGTCCTCACCGGTGCCGGCCGGGGGTTCTGCTCGGGCGCCGACCTCAAGGGCGGCGACGGCGAGCGGGGGGCGCCGGGCACCGAGGAGATGGGGGAGACCGCCCGCCTGCTCGTCACCCAGGAGCACATCGCCTCGCTCCACGAGCGCATCCACCGCCTGCGCCAGCCGGTGATCGCCGCGGTCAACGGCGCGGCCGTGGGCGGCGGCTTCGCTCTCGCGCTGGCCTGCGACGTCCGGTACGCCGCCACCACCGCCAAGTTCGGCGCGGTGTTCATCAACGTGGGCGTCTCCGCCTGCGACATGGGGACGAGCTACTTCCTGCCGCGGCTCGTCGGCGCCTCCCGCGCCGCCGAGCTCATGCTCACCGGCCGGGTCTTCGACGCCGCCGAGGCGCGGGAGATGGACCTCGTCCTCGACGTGGTCGAGCCCGGTGCGCTGATCGACCGCTGCATGGTCACCGCCCGCCAGATCGCCGGCCACTCGCCGCTGGCCTCGTGGATGACCAAGGAGACGATGTGGCAGACCATCGACGCCCCGTCGCTGCGCCACGCCCTCGACATGGAGAACCGCACCCAGATCATGTGCACCGCCACCGGCGAGCTGAGCGAGGCCTTCGAGGCCTTCCGGGAGGGACGACCCCCGGTCTGGAAGCCGCTGTAGCGCCGGCGGCGTCCTAGGTTTGGCCCTCATGGCATCGGGGGGCGCCGGCGGGCGGGTCGTGGTCGTGGGGCTGGGTGACACGGGGGTGCTCGTCGCCGCCAACCTGCCCAAGGGCCTCGACGTCACCGCGGTCGGCACCCGGCCGGCGCTGGTCAGCGGCCAGGAGCTCGGCAACCGGGTGGCCGACCCCGCCGGCTGGCGGCGCAACTACCTCGTCCCGCTGCGCCGCTTCCGCCGCCTCGACCGGGTGCGGGTGCTGCACGGCAAGGTGACCGGCGTCGACCTGCCGGCGCAGACGGTCGACATCGATGACGCCGACGGCGGCGCCACGACGGTGCCCTACGACGTGCTGGTGATCGCCACCGGGGTCACCAACGGCTTCTGGCGCGACGACCGGGTCGAGGGCCTCGCCGACGTGGAGGCCGGGCTCGACCGCGTGGCCGACCAGGTGGGCGCCGCGTCCACCGTCGCCGTGGTGGGCGGCGGCGCCACCGGCGTCAGCGCCGCCTTCAACCTGGCCCGCCGCCACCCCGACAAGGAGGTCGACCTCTTCTTCTCGGGCGACGAGCCCCTGCCCGGCTACCACCCCGACACGCGGGGCCGCCTGGCCCGCCAGCTGGCCAAGGCCGGCGTCCGCCTCCACCCCGGCCACCGGGCGGCGCTGCCCGACGGGTTCACCGGCGCCGAGCTGACGAGCGAGCCGGTCGAGTGGTCGACCGGCCAGGAGCCGTTCGTCGCCGACGTGGTGCTGTGGGCGGTCGGTCGGGTGCGGCCGAACACGGGCTTCCTGCCCGCCGAGCTGCTCGACGAGCACGGCTTCGTCCGGGTGGACGAGCACCTCCGGGCGCCCGACCACCCCGAGGTGTTCGCGGTCGGCGACGTGGCCGCCACCGACCCCCAGCGCAGCTCGGCCCGCAACTGGGGCTACCGCGTCGTGACCCGCAACGTCGGCGTCGCCCTCGGCGGGAAGGGCGAGATGAAGGCGTTCGAGCCACCGCGCTACCGCTGGGGCTCGATCACCGGCATCCAGGACGACGGCCTCACCGTCTTCCAGCCCAACGGCAAGGCCTTCCGCGTCCCCCGCTGGGCGGTCCAGCCCCTGCTCTTCGACCTCTTCACCCAGCGGCTGCTCTACCGCGGCCTCCGCCGCGACGCCTGACCCGCGCTCCGGGTCGGTCCCGGACGCCCCGCCGGCGGGGGCGTCGTAGGGTCTGCGGCCATGCGCACGGAGATCTGCGACCGCCTCGGCATCGAGTTCCCCCTCTTCGCCTTCTCGCACTGCCGCGACGTCGTCGCCGCCGTCTCGAAGGCCGGCGGCTACGGCGTGCTCGGGGCGCTGGCCTTCGGCCCCGAGCAGCTCGAGCAGGAGCTGACCTGGATCGACGAGCACGTCGGCGGCAAGCCCTACGGCGTCGACTTCGCCATGCCCGAGAAGTTCGTGGGCAAGGGCGAGGACTTCGAGCTGCCCGACCTCGAGGCCCTCATCCCCGAGGAGCACCGCGAGTACGCCGAGCGCATCCTCGCCGAGCACCACGTGCCGCCCATGCCCGAGGGCCTCGAGGGCCCGACCATCGCGCCGGGCCTCGGCGTCGACCAGATGGGCCCGGCCCAGGTCGACGCCGCCCTGCAGCACCCGGTGTCGATGCTGGTCAACGCCCTCGGCCCGCCGCCCGACTACGCGGTCGACGCCGCCCACTCCAAGGGCGTCCTCGTCGGCGCGCTGTGCGGCTCGCCCCGCCATGCCGAGCGCAACGTCGAGCGTGGGGTCGACGTCCTCATCGCCCAAGGCACCGAGGCCGGCGGCCACTGCGGCGAGATCTCGACCATGGTGCTCGTGCCCGAGGTGGTCGACGCGGTGCCCGCCGACGTACCCGTCCTCGCCGCCGGCGGCATCGGGCGGGGCCGCCAGATGGCCGCGGCCATGGCCCTGGGCGCGCAGGGCGCGTGGACCGGCTCGATCTGGCTGACGGTCGCCGAGTCCGACACCCGGCCGTGGGTCGTCGAGAACCTGCTCGCGGCATCGTGGACCGACACCGTCCGCTCCCGGGCCATGACCGGCAAGCCCGCCCGACAGCTGCGCACCGCCTGGACCGAGGCGTGGGAGTCCTCCGAGGGCCCCGGCCCGCTGCCCATGCCGCTGCAGGGGATCATCTACGCCGAGTCCGCCCACCGCTTCACCCGGGCCCAGAACAAGGCGCTGTCGGGCTCGCCGGTGGGCCAGATCGTCGGGAACATGAACGCCGTGCGCTCCACCCGCGACGTCGTGTTCGACATCGTCGAGGAGTGGATCGCCGTCACCGAGGCCCAGGCCGCCCGCCTCCACGACGCCTCGTGACCCTCTCCTCCCGTTCCTCCAGCAGAAACGGAAGGTGGGACCGCGCGTTTCTGCTGGAAGAACGAGTGGTCTGGGGCGGGTGATGGAGGATGTGCGGATCGCGGACCTGCGCGAGCCGCAGCGCGACCCCGACGCCCAGGCCCTCTACGACATGGCCCTGGCCATGGAGGTGGACCTGACGCCGGCGGCGCTGGTGGCCGCCGCGGAGGGCAAGACCGGGCTGGATGACTTCGGCGACCCCACGCTGCTCGACCGCCTCGACGCCCAGGTGGCCGCGGTCGAGGCCGACGCCGGGCTGTCCGGGCTGGGCCGCCTGATCGTGCGCCGGCGCCTCGTCGGCCTGCTCGCCTCCCGCCTGCGCTTCGAGGACTTCGTCCGCCGCCACCCCGAGGCCCTCGAGGTCGAGCTCGAGCCACCAGTGGTCGTGATGGGCCTGCCCCGCTCGGGTACCACCCACCTCGTGAACGTGCTCGCCGCCGACACCCGCTTCCGGTCGATGCCGTGGTGGGAGGTCGCCGAGCCCATCCCCGTCCTCGGCGACGGGCCCGGCCGGGACGGCGTCGACCCCCGCTACCTGCGCTGTCTGGCCGACCACGAGGCCGCCACCGCGGTGGCGCCGCTCACCGCGCTCATGCACGACCGGCCGCCGTGGTCCATCGAGGAGGAGTGCGAGCTCCTGGACCTCGACCTGTGCACCTACGTGCTCGAGTGGCACGCCCGGGTGCCGGCGTGGCGGGACCACCAGGAGACGCTCGACCACCACGCCCACTACGCCTTCCTACGCAAGGAGCTCCAGGTGCTGTCGTACCTGCGGGGCCCGAACCGCTGGGTGCTCAAGTGCCCCCAGCACCTCGAGCGCCTCGGCCCGCTGCTGGCCACCTTCCCCGACGCCACCGTGGCGTTCACCCTGCGCGACCCCGTGGCCGTGCTGCAGTCGGCCATCACGATGCTCGCCTACGGCGACCGGAACCGGCGGGTGGCCGTGGAGGCCGACGGGCTCGCCACCTACTGGGTCGACCGCATCGAGTCGTTGCTGCGGGCCGGCGTGCGCGACGCCCACCTGATCCCCGAGGGCCGGCGGGTCGACGTGGAGTTCGGCGCCTTCATGGCCGACGACCTGGCCATGGCCGAGCGCATCCTCGAACTGGCCGGCATGGGCGTCACCGACGAGGCCCGGGCCCAGCTGGCGGCGTACGTGGGCGGCAATCCACGCGGCAAGGCCGGCCGGGTGGTCTACGACCTGCGGGCCGACTTCCACCTCGAGCCCGCCGACCTCTACGAGCGCTACGCCTTCTACTTCGACGCCTTCCCCCAGATCACCCCGGAGGTGACCTGATGCCCGGCATCCACCGTGAGCGGCCCGGCGCCGACGCCATCGCCCCCGCCACCGACGACCCGGCGGTCGACGTCGGCGACGGCGTGTGGCTGTCGCCCGGTCTCTCCAACAGCTACCTGGTCACCACCTCCGAAGAGCGGGTCGTGGTCAACACCGGCATGGGCTTCGAGGGCCCGCTGCACCGCCGCAAGTACGACGCCGTCGACCCCTCGCCGACCCGGGCGGTGATCCTCACCCAGGGCCACTACGACCACGTCGGCGGCCTGCCGGTGCTGGTCGACGAGGGCACCGACCTGATCACCCAGGCCAACCACCACGTGTGGCGGGAGGACAACCTGCGCCTCGAGGCCTTCCGCAGCCGCAACTCGGCCTTCGCCTGGATCGACGCCATCCTCGCCGCCATGGAGCACACCCGGGCCCTCGGGGTGGAGGCGGCGCCGGCCGAGCTGCCCGAGCCCACCGTGCAGTTCGACGAGCGCCTCGAGCTGACCGTCGGCGACCGCGAGCTCGTGCTCATCGCCACCCCTGGCGGCGAGACCTTCGACGCGCTCGTCGTGTGGCTGCCCCAGACCCGCACGCTGCTGTCGGGCAACCTCACCGGCCCGCTGTTCGGCCACGTCCCCAACCTCGTCACCATCCGCGGCGACCGGTACCGCGACGCCCTGACCTACATCGACTCGCTGGAGATCGTGAAGGAGCTGCGCCCCGAGCGCCTCCTCACCGGCCACTTCGACCCCATCGAAGGCGCCGACCGCATCGCCGAGGAGATCGAAGCGATGCAGCAGGCCATGCGGTGGGTGCACGACCGCACCGTCGACGGCATGAACGCCGGCGAGGACGTGTGGACCCTGATGCGCACGGTGCGAGTGCCCGACCACCTCGACGTGGGCGAGGGCTACGGCACGACGCCCTGGAACGTGCGGGCCATCTGGGAGAACTACGCCGGCTGGTTCCACCACCGCTCCACCACCGAGCTCTACGGCGTGGCCCCGCTGACGGTGGCGCCCGACCTCGTGGCCGCGGCCGGCGCCGACGCCCTGGTCGCAGCGGCGCAGGCCCACGTCGACGGCGGCCGCCCGGTCGAGGCGCTGCAGCTCACCGACGTGGTCCTCGCGGTCGAGCGCGGCCACGCCGGCGCCAAGGCGGCGGCCCTCGCCGCCCACGAGGCCCTGCTCGACGCCTCGGTGAACTTCTGGGAGCGGGCCTGGCTGCGTCGCTCGATCGAGAAGCTGGTCCGCTGATGGCCGGCACGGTCACCTTCGACTTCGCCGGCGCCCGGGTGCTCGTCACCGGCGGCACCAGCGGCATCGGCCACGCCGTCGCCACCTCCTTCGCGGCGGCGGGCGCCGACGTGACGATCACCGGCACCCGCTCGGCGCCCGACGACTACGACACCGACCTCGCCGGCTTCGCGTACCACCGCCTCGACGTGGCCGACCCCGCCTCGGTCGACGCCCTCGTCGCCGGGCGCGGGGACCCTGCGGCCGCCGGGCCCCTCGACGTGCTGGTCAACAACGCCGGCGCCAACCTGCCCGGCGGCCTCGACGAGTGGACACCCGACGGCTTCGCCGCCGCCGTCGAGCTCAACCTCGTCGGCCCCCAGCGACTCACCACCGGGCTGCGCAGGGCCCTGTTCGCCAGCGAGCACCCTGGCGGCGCCAGCGTCGTGAACCTGGCCTCGATGACCGCCTTCCGCTCGACCGACATCGTCCCCGGCTACGGCGCGGCCAAGGCCGCCATCGTCACCCTCACCGCCAACCTGGCCCGGCGCTGGGCGGGCCGGGGCGTGCGGGTCAACGCCGTCGCCCCTGGCCTCGTCGACACGCCGATGACCGCGCCCATGGCCGCCTTCCCCGAGATCATGGACGCCGAGCTGGCCCGCATCCCGATGGGGCGCACGGGCCGACCCGAGGAGATCGCGGACGCGATCCTGTTCCTGGCCAGCGCCGCCGCGGGCTACATCACCGGCACGACCCTCGCCGTCGACGGCGGGTACCTGGCGAGCTGAGGAGACCACGATGCGACAGGTGCGGGTCCACGGTCCGGGTGACGTCCGCCTCGACGACGTCCCCGAGCCCGACCCCGGGCCCCGCGATGCCCTGGTGCGGGTCGCGGCCTGCGGGATCTGCGGGAGCGACCTGAGCTACATCCGCCTCGGCGGCCTGGCCGGGCCCGGGCCGGAGCCGCTGTGCCTCGGCCACGAGATGGCGGGGACGGTCGAGTGGGTCGGCGCCGAGGTCACCGGCGCACGGGTGGGCGATCGGGTCGTCGTCCAGCCCGGCAGCGAGGACGCCGGCCGCATCGGCGGCGGCGCCCCGATGGGCGGGCTCACGCCGGTGCTGCACGTGCCCCAGGCCGACCGCTTCCTGCACCCCGTGCCCGACGACCTCGCCCTCGACGTGGCCGCCTTCGCCGAGCCGCTGGCCGTGGGCATGCACGCCGCCGACCAGGCCGACGTGCACCTCGGCGACGGCGTGGCCGTGTTCGGCTGCGGGCCCATCGGCCTCGCCGCACTGGCCACGCTGGTCGACCGGGGCCACGAAAAGGTGGTCGCGATCGAGCCGAGCGCCACCCGCCGGCAGCTCGCCCTCGACCTCGGGGCCCAGGCCGCGCTCGACCCCACGGAGACCGACGTGTGGGGCGAGCTCGCGTCACTCCACGGGACCACCCCGTTCCTGTTCGGGCCCACGCCGGCGACCGCCGCCTTCATCGAGGCGTCCGGAGTCGACCGGGTGATCACCGACGTCATCGACCACGCCGCCGTGGGCGCCCGCCTGTCGGTGGTGGCCCTGCACTACTCGCCGGTGCCCACCAGCTTCCTCTTCGTCCTCATGAAGGAGCTGACCCTGCGGGGCTCGATGGAGTACCCGCCCCGATTCGCCGACGCCATCGACCTCCTCGCCCGCCGCGACCTGTCGGCGCTGCTCACCCACAGGTTCGCGCTGGAGGAGATCGACGAGGCCCTCGCCACCCTCGAGGGCTCCAAGGACTGCGGCAAGGTCCTCGTCACCGTCGACCCGACGCAGTCCTAGGGTGCGCGGGTGCAGTTCGACCTGACCGATCCGGGGCTGTTGCTGTCGGCGGAGGTGCTGGCCGACCCGCGGCCGCTCTACGGCCAGCTTCGCCGCGAGGCGCCGGTGTGGCGGATCCCGGGGCAGGACACCTTCCTGGTCTCGGACCCGGCGTTGGTCCGCGAGGCGGTAGGCCGCCCCGACGACCTCTCGTCCAACCTGGTCACCCTGGTGCGCCACGACGGGCAGGGTCACCTCGAGCCGTACGGGCTGCTGCCCTACGGCGACCCGATGCACGTGCTGGCCACGGCCGACCCACCGATCCACACCCGGCACCGCCGCCTCCTCCAGCAGCACCTCAGCCCGGCGGCCGTGGCCGCACTGACGCCCGACATCGAGGCCATCGTCGACGAGCAGCTCGATGCGCTCGTCGGTGCCGGCCCCGTCGACGTGGTCGGCGCGTTCGGTGACGCCGTGGCGACCCGGGTGGTGTGCCGCCTCATCGGCCTGCCCGACGAGCTCTGGCCCCAGCTGGCCGACCTCGTGATGCGTACGGGGGCGCTGCTCGACGGGGTCACCGACGCCGCCGGCACCGACGCCGCCTCGGTGGCCGCGCTCGAGATGGGGATCATCGTCCACGGGGAGCTCGACGCCGCGCTGGCCCTCACCCCGGAGGAGCGCCCGGGCCTGTTCGGCGTGTTCGGCGCCGACGTGGCCGCCGGCGAGATCACCCTCGACGAGGTGAAGAGCATCCTGCTGATCCTCGTGTCGGCGGGCTCGGAGACCACGGCCACGTTGCTGGCCACCGCCCTCGACCTCCTCAGCCGGGACGACGCCCTGCAGGCCCGCCTGCGGGCCGAGCCCGAGGGCGTGGCCGCCTTCCTCGAGGACGTGCTGCGCGACGACGGCCCGTTCCAGTTCCACTACCGGTACGCGCCACAGGACACCTCACTCGGCGGCGTCGCCATCCCCGCAGGCAGCCGGGTCCTGATGATGTGGGCCGCAGCCAACCGCCCGGCGCCGGGCGCGCCAGACGTTCCCGCCGACGGACCCCAGCCCCCGCACTACGCCTTCGGGAAGGGCATGCACTTCTGCATCGGGGCGCCCATCGCCCGCCTCGAGGCCCGCATCGCGCTTGAGCGCCTTCTGGCCCGGACGGCGGCGATCAACCCCGTCGCCGGCGACCCCTCGACCCGCCGCCCGAGCATCTTCCTCCGCCGCTTCCAGCGCCTCCCCCTCGTCCTCACCCCCGCTTGACCGCCCGCCCGCGGGGGCGTCGCGCCTCGGTCCCTTGCGGGGTACCCTCGCCTTGATGGCACGAAAGGTGTGGACCGCGGCGGAGCTCGACGAGCTCAGTGCCGCGGAGCGCCGGCGCATCTTCGACGAGAACCTCGTCCTCGACCTTGATGACGTGCCACCAGAGTTCGTGGAACGAGTCCGCTCTCGCACCGCTGAGCGGATCTCCACCACGGACACTGCTACGAACGTGTGAGCGGGACGCGCCGTCAGGTGCGGATCGCACCAGAGTTCTTCGACGACCTCGATCGACAGCTGGGCCATGAGCGGGGTCCCGGCGGCGAGCCATCGGTGCATGACTTCGAGGTGCACGAGCTGCTGTCGATCGTCGAGGTCTTCGCGACGTCGTTCGACCACCTACCGGCCCACATCCCAGGTCGGCGGGACTACCGGGTCCTGATGGCGGCGGGTTCCCTGGTCCCTCGATTCGCCGTGGTCGGCCAGCTCGCCCGGGATGGTGCGGTCGAGCTGGTCCAGGTCGATCTCGACCTCGGTAGCGGCTGGGATTCAAGCGACTCGGGGGCGGGTCATGATGGCGGGGTGACGGCCGTGGGGTTCAAGGGGGTCGACGGGCTGCGGCTCGCGGGGGACCGGTTCCCGGCCGAGGGCGCCGGCGAGCGGACCGAGGAGGGTCCGCCGGTGGTGTTCCTGCACGGCGGCGGCCAGACCCGGCACTCGTGGGGCGGCACCGCCCGCCAGGTCGCGGCCCGCGGGATGACCGCCTACACCCTCGACGCCCGGGGCCACGGCGACTCCGACTGGGCGGGCGACGGCGACTACCGGCTCGCCCTGTTCGCCGGCGACGTCGAGGCCGTGGTGGGCCAGCTCGGCGAGCGGCCGGTGCTCGTCGGCGCCTCCCTCGGTGGGCTCACGTCGATCCTGCTCACCGGCGAGCTCTCGCCCGGCGTCGCCCGGGCCGTGGTGCTGGTGGACATCGTCCCGGACATGGAGCCCGCCGGCGCCGAGCGCATCCGGGCCTTCATGGCCGAGCGGGCCAACGAGGGCTTCGCCTCGCTCGAGGAGGCCGCCGACCTGGTCGCCGGGTACAACACCCACCGCGAGCGCCCGCCCGACCCGAGCGGCCTGGCCAAGAACCTGCGTGAGCGCGACGGCCGCTGGTACTGGCACTGGGACCCCCGCTTCATGCAGGCCGTCGAGGGCAAGTCGCCGTCGGAGATCATGGACGTCGACCGCCTCCACGCCGCCGTCGAGCGCATGGTCGCCGACGTCCCGGTGCTGCTCGTCCGGGGCCGCATGAGCGACCTGGTCAGCGAGGAGAAGGCCGACGACTTCCTCAGCCGCTTCCCGACGGTCGAGTTCGTCGACGTCTCGGGCGCCGGCCACATGGTCGCCGGCGACCGCAACGACGCCTTCACCGACGCCGTCCTCGCCTTCCTCGACCGCCACCAGCTCGCGCCTGGCTGATCGCGCCGCGGCGCGGGTCCTGCGCGAGCCTGAAGCTGGCGCATCGCGCCGCACGAGGTGCGGTCGGCCACGCCGAGTCGGGGTCGGCGCCGAGCGGGTCAGGCGCCGGTCATCAGGAAGTAGGGGGTCGGCAGCAGGTCGCACGCCCGGTCCCATGCCAGCACCTCGGGGACGGGGAGGTCGGTGCGCTCCCGCACGAGGCGCAGCGCTTCGACCTCGGTGGTCAGCAGGTCGTGCTCGTAGCGCGGGGTACCCGCGCCCGGCGGCGCCGGCCGCCGAGGAGTAGCCTCGGTTCGCCGACGATCGGGGGCGATCATGCGCTGGCGGAACGGCTGGATGTCGATGGGCGCGGTGCTCGGGCTGGTGCTCGCCGTGGGGGTGGCGCCGGTCGCGGCCTCGCCCGGCGCAGCGGGGCGGGGCGCCGCCGGGGGCACCGGGGCCGGACGGTCCGTGTGGGCCCAGGTGAGCGCCGGTGACCGCCACACGTGTGGCATCACGGTCGCCGGGCGCCTGTACTGCTGGGGCTCGGACGCCGCCGGCCAGCTCGGCGACGGGGGCACCAACACCGACCAGGGCGCGCCCGTAGAGGTCGCGGGCGGCCGCAAGGTCTGGGTGCAGGTCACCGCAGGCGGCTTCCACACCTGTGCCCGCACCGTCCGGGGCCAGCTCTGGTGCTGGGGCTCGGACTTCTGGGGCCAGCTCGGCAACGGCGGGGCCAACACCGACGTCGGCGCGCCCGTGCAGGTGACCGGCGGTGGTGGCGCCTGGGCCGACGTGAGCGCCGGCTACCAGCACACGTGCGGCCGGACGCTCGGTGGCCGCCTGTGGTGCTGGGGCAACGACGGCAGTGGCCGTCTCGGGGACGACGCCGCCGTCGCCGACCGCACCGAGCCGACCGAGGTCGCCGGCGCCACCGCCGACTGGCGGACCGTGACCGCGGGCACCTTCCACACCTGCGCGGTCAAGCGCTCGGGTCGCCTGTTCTGCTGGGGTCTCGACAGCGCCGGTCAACTCGGCGACGGCCCCCCGCTGGTCGGGCGGCACACCCCGGTCGAGGTCGCCGGCGGTCGCACCGACTGGACCGCGATCGCCCTGGGCCGGTCGCACACCTGTGGCCTCCAGCGGTCGGGCGCGTTGGCCTGCTGGGGCTGGGACGACGCCGGCCAACTCGGCGACGACGCCGCCCACGCCGATCAGGCGTCGCCCGTTCCCGTCGCCGGTGGGCCGTGGCGCGCGGTCACCGCCGGCGGCTACCACACGTGCGCGTCGGGTCGTGCCGCCCGCGGGTTCGGCGACCAGGTCTACTGCTGGGGCCTCGACACCTACGGCGCGCTCGGCGACGGCGCGCCGCTGGCCGATCAGCCGCTGCCGGTCCCGGTGTCCGGCGGGGTGGGCGTGCTCTCCGCGCTCGACGCCGGCGAGTACCACACCTGCGCCCGGCTCGATCTCGGTCGCCTGCGCTGCTGGGGCCTCGACAGCAACGGCCAGCTCGGCGACGGCGGCACCAACACCGACCAGGCCGCGCCGGTCCTCGTCGCGGGCTGATCGACGAAGCGGTGGCGTCGTGACCCTCGTCGAGCCCGGGACGGGCGCGCTGCGGGTGCTCGAGCCGCGGTGCGAGTGGACGTCCGCCGCCCTCGCCGACGAGGACGGCTGGACCGAGCACCTCACGCCCGCCGAGCTGGCCGAGCTCGACGCCGCCCTGCACCACGCCATGCGGTGCTCGACCGACCCGCTCGCCCTCACCGTCGACGACTACCCCCTCGACGAGCTCGCCCACCGCCTCGCCGCGGTCGAGCGCGAGCTCATCAACGGGCGCGGCTTCGTCCGCCTCCGCGGCATCGACCGCTCGGCCTACACGCAGGACGAGATGGAGCTCCTCTACTGGGGCATCGGCCTGCACCTCGGCATCCCCCTCGCCCAGAACAAGCACGGTCACGTGCTCGGCGACGTCACCGACCAGTCCAAGGCTGCGAACGACCCGACCGCCCGGGGGAACGAGCTCGGCGGCATCGCCCTGCCGTTCCACTGCGATGGCGCCGACCTCGTCGGGCTGCTGTGCCTCGAGAACGGCATGGGCGGCGGGCTCTCGGCGGTCTCGAACTCGGTCCGCATCCACAACCGCCTCGTGCGGGAGCGGCCCGATCTGGCCGAGGCGCTCTACCAGCCCTACCCCTACGACTTCCGCGGCGAGCAGCCCGCCGGCGGCCCGAGCTTCTACTCGCTGCCCGTGTTCACCGAGTGGGAGGGCCGCCTCTTCGTGCGCTGCATCCCGCCCTACATCTGGGCGTCGCAGCGCCATGCCGAGGCCCCCCGGCTCACCGATCTCCAGCGCGAGGCCCTGCAGGCGGTCGAGCAGCTGGCCGAGGAGCCGGACAACCACGTGCTGATGGAGCTGCGCGCCGGCGACATCCAGTTCATCAACAACTTCCACGTCCTCCACGGCCGCACCGCCTACGTCGACGACCGCCCGACCGGCCGGGTCCGCCACCTGAAGCGCCTGTGGCTGGAGACCGACGAGCTCGGGTCGCGCCCGCCCCACTTCGCTCGCCGGAGCCACTGGGAGGGCAACCGCTCGGCCAGCCGCCTCCGCCCCGCCGGCGGCTGACGGGGAATCTCGCGCCCCGCGGGGCGTGGGGCGGTTGACTGGGGCGATGGCCGCGGCACCCCCGAAGACGACGCGGCGGCCGTTGGTGCTGCTGGAGGCGGCCACGCTCCTCTCGGGGGCGGGCAACGGCGCCGCGCTGGTGCTGCTGCCGTGGATCGCGCTGGAGCGCACCGGCAAGGCCAGCGCCGCCGGCCTGCTCGCAGCGGCGACGGCGCTGCCCCTCCTCGTGTCGAGCCTGCTCTCGGGCACGATCGTCGACCGGATCGGCCGCAAGCGCACCGCCGTCGGCGCCGACCTGCTCTCGGCCGCGTCGCTCGCCGCCATCCCGATCGTCGACCTCACCGTCGGGCTCGACCTGGGCTGGCTCGTCGTCCTGGCCGTGATCGGCGCGGTGTTCGACCCCGCCGGGGTGACCGCCCGCGAGACGATGCTGCCCGCGGCCGCGGGACGCGCCGGGTGGCCCCTCGAGCGGGTGAACGGCCTGCACGAGGCGATCTGGGGCGTGGCCTTCATCGTCGGGCCGGGGGTCGGCGGCGTCCTGATCGCGTGGGTCGGCGCCATCGACGCGGTGTGGGTGACCACGATCGGCTTCGGGCTCTCGGCCCTCTTCGTGGCGCTGCTGCGGGTGCCCCACGCCGCCGCGCCCGTGCACGACGAGGGCGGCCCCACCGGGGTGTGGGCCGGCACCCGCGACGGGCTCGGGTTCGTGCGCCGCGACCCGCTCCTGCTCGGCATCACCATCGTGTCCGCCCTGCTGGTGTCGGTCTACATGCCCATCGAGGGGGTGCTGCTGCCGGTGCACTTCGAGGCGCTGGACGAGCCCGGCCGCCTCGGGGCGATCGTCATGGCGATGAGCCTCGGCGGCATCGTCGGGGCGGTGCTCTACAGCTGGCGGGGCGACCGCCTCCGCCGCAGCGCGGTGTTCCGGGGCGCGCTGCTCCTCACCGCCGCCTTCATCGTCGTGCTCGCCGTCCTGCCGCCGTTCCCCGTGATGATCGGGGCCTCGTTCCTGATCGGCCTCGCCTACGGCCCGATCGGCCCGCTGGTGAACCTGGCCATGCAGGCCCGCAGCCCCGAGCACATGCGGGGCCGGATCGTCGGCATCATCACGTCGACCGAGTACGCCGCCGGCCCCCTCGGCTACCTGCTCGTGGGCGTGGCCACGACCCGCTTCGGCGTCCAGACGACCTTCCTCACGGTCGCGGTCGTGCTCCTCGCCGTCGCCGTGGGCGCGGCGTTCCTCCGCTCGCTCCGGGGCTTCGACGACCTGGTCGTGCCCGAGCACGGGCACCTGGGCCTGGCCGAGGCCCTGGAGGAGGCGACCGCCGGCGCGCTGCCGCTCGTCCAACCGCCCCGCGACCCCGAGGCGCTGGCCCGGCGCTCCGCCACAGGTGACGCCGAGCGGGCACGGTGACGGTGCGGGCGGCAGACTTCCCGAGGTGAGGCGTCCCGACGGTGCGCCGAGCCGAGGGGACCGAGGAGGCCGGCCATGCGCGGGCCGGTGGTCGTGGCGACGGCCTGCCCGGCGTGCGGGACCGCGCTGGCGTGGCGGTTCGACGCCACGACGCCGCCGGCCGGCGACGAGCGGGCCCACTTCCTCGTGCCGGCCAGTCACATCTGGGACGACGTCGTCCACACGTGCAGCAACCAGCTGCTCTTCTGCGGCGACGGGTGCATCGACCAGTGGCTCGCCGACCACGGTCACGACGAGGGCTACCGGTTCGATCTCGAGACCCTCTGGCGGTTCGCCGCCCACTGGTACGACGGTCGCCTCGAGGCCGGCTACCGGCGGCGGGAGCCCGCCGAGGCGGCCGACTACTTCCGCAGCGTCGGCCTCCATGGCGCGTTCTGGGGCCTGCCCGACGACCCTGCGGGCTGAGCGGGTGGGCGCAGGCGACTCGCGTCACCGCTGGGCCACACTGGCGCCGTGTCCCGCCGCCCCAACATCCTGCTCGTCGTCACGGACGAGGAGCGCTTCCACCTGCCCCGCCCCGCCGGCCTGAGCCTCCCGGCGCACGAGCGCCTCGCCGAGTCCGGCACGAGCTTCTCGAACTACTACGCCGCCGCCGCGATGTGCAGCTCGTCCCGGTCGGTGATCTACACGGGCCAGCACATGCCGCTGACCCTGATCCACGACAACGACAACATGCCCTACGTCGACCCGCTCGACCCGGCGCTCGGCACCATCGGAACCATGCTCCGCGACGCGGGCTACTACACGAGCTACCAGGGCAAGTGGCACCTCTCGAAGCTCTACAAGGAGCCCGGCGACCCGTCGACCGTCGACGCCCTCGAGCCCTACGGCTTCTCCGAGTGGAACGACTGGGGGGACATCGACGGCGGCGCCTGGGCGGGCCTGCGGGTCGACCCGGTGATCGCCGGCCAGGCGGTGAAGTGGCTGCGCGAGCAGGCGCCCGTGGTGGCCGAGGACCAGCCCTGGTTCCTGGCGGTCAACTTCGTGAACCCCCACGACATCATGAGCTTCGACTTCGGGGGCAGCTCCCCGGTGCAGCTGCCACCCAACCTGGCCCACGCCGTGGTGGCCAAGCCCCCGGCCGACGTCCCGATCTACCGGAAGCGGTGGGACCTCGACCTCCCCGCCAACCTCGGTGACGACCTGTCGGGCGCGGCGCCGGCGGTCCGCGAGTACGCCGACATGATGGACCTCGTCTTCGGTGAGGTCGCCGGCGAGGAGAACTGGCACGAGGCGGTGAGCTTCTACGTCAACTGCGTCCGGGACGTCGACCGCAGCATCGACCTCGTGCTCGACGCCCTCGGGGCCTCGGGCCAGGCCGACGACACCGTCGTGCTCTTCACCGCTGACCACGGCGACCTCGTCGCCTCCCACGGCCTGCGCCAGAAGGGGAACCTCGTCTACGACGAGAACTTCCACGTCCCGCTGATCATCGACCACCCCGACCTCGCCGGCGGCACCACGACGGACGCCATCGCGTCGGCGGTCGACCTCGCGCCCACGCTGCTCGAGTTCGCCGGCGTGGACGCCGCCAGGGTGGCCGAGCGCTACCCGGCCCTGCACGGCCACTCGTTGGGGTCCGCGCTCGACGGCGGCGCCTCCGGACGTGACGGCGTGCTCACCGCGGTCGAGGCCGTCACCTACCTCGACGCCGACTTCTGGCACCACTTCGGCGATCCCGACGTGGCCGACAAGGTGCTGTCCGGCGAGGTCCGCCCCGACTGGCGCAAGCGGGGCTTCCTGCGGGGGTTCACCGACGAGCGCTACACGTTCGGCCGCTACTTCTCACCCATCGACCCGAACCGCCCGGTCGACCTCGACGCCCTCTACGCCGAGAACGACGTCGTGCTCTACGACCGTCAGACCGACCCGGGCGAGACCGTCAACCTGGCCGACGACCCCGCCCACCGGGACCTGGTCGAGATCTACCGCGCCAAGCTCGAGACGCTCATCACCGCCGAGATCGGTGAGGATCGCCACGACTGGGTCAGCGAGCGCCCCCAGCTCCTCGGCTGGCCCACCTGGCGCGGCGACGCCGCCTGACGGTGCCCGTCCCACGGCGCTCTACGCTCGGCCCCGCCAGCCACCCGGAGGTCTTCGTCCCATGAGCGCACCCACCGACGCCGAGCTCGCCGAGCGCACCAACGAGCTCGTCGATGCCTGCCGGGGCTTCCTCGACGACCAGGTGCGCTTCCGCGGCGCCCAGTTCGACGCCGGCCTCGCCCTCGTCCACCTCCCCGAGGGCTCCGGCGGCCTCGGCGGCAACCGGGGCCAACAGGCCGTGATCGACGGGATCCTCCGAGCCAACGGGGTGACCTACGAGGACCTGCGCATCAACCCCATCGGCATCGGCATGGGGTTGCCGACGGTGCTGGCCTACGGCAGCGACGAGCTGAAGGAGAAGCACCTCCGCCGGATCTTCACCGGGGAGGACATCTGGTGCCAGCTCTTCTCCGAGCCCACCCACGGCTCCGACGTGGCCGGCATCCCCAGCCGGGCGGTGCGCGACGGCGACGAGTGGGTCGTCAACGGCCAGAAGGTCTGGACCACCCTCGCCCACCTGTCCAACTTCGGCATGCTGCTCACCCGCACCGACCCCGACGTCCCCAAGCACAAGGGCCTCAGCTACTTCGTGCTCGACATGCACGCCCCCGGCGTCGACGTCCGGCCGCTCTACCAGATGACCGGTGAGGCCGAGTTCAACGAGGTCTTCCTCACCGACGTCCGCATCCACGACTCGCAGCGCCTGGGCGCCACCGGTGACGGCTGGCGGGTCGCCACCACCACGTTGATGAACGAGCGCGTGGCGCTCGCCGGCGGCCCGACGCCCAAGGGCTCGGGCGTCATCGCCGGCCTGGTGAAGCTGTGGGAGGAGCGGCGCGACCGGTTCGACGAGGACGAGCGTGCCCGCTGGCGGGACCGGGTCGCCGGGCTCTGGATCGACGCCGAGGTCGGCCGCCTGACCAACACGCGGGCCAAGCAGAACGCCATCGGTGGCAACCCGGGCCCAGAGGGCTCGGTGGCCAAGCTGGCGTCGGCCGAGCTGAGCATCGCGGTCAACGAGGCCATCGTCGACCTGCTGGGCCCCGAGGGCATGCTCCACCCGCCGGGCTACCCGATGGCCCGCACCTCCGAGTCGATGTCGACGCCGACGGGCCGGTTCCTGCGGTCGCGGGCCAACACCATCGAGGGCGGCACGTCGGAGATCATGCGCAACATCCTCGGCGAGCGGGTCCTCGGCCTCCCCGGCGACGTGCGCGTCGACAAGGACCTCCCCTGGAGCGAGATCCCCCGCTGACCACGGCCCGCGCCGCGAGGGGACACCCCGGCGGCGAGCGCGGGGACGGGGGTACGGTCGCGGGCGTGGACGCCGGCGAGCGGTTCCGGGAGCTGCACGAGGCGGGCACGTTTGTGATGGTGAACGTGGCCGACGCCGGGACGGCCCGGGCGGTGGTCGACGCCGGTGCGGCGGCCGTCGCCACCACGAGCAGCGGGTTCGCCACCACCATCGGGCGCCGGGACGCCGCCGGCGACGTGACCCTCGAGGAGCATGCCGTCCACGCCGCGGTGCTGGCCTCCGCCGTCCCCGGCGTCCCGTTGAACGTCGACGCGGAGAACGGGTACGGCCACGAGCCCGAGGACGTCGCCGCCGCGGTCACCCGCTTCGCGGCAACGGGCGCCGCTGGCGTGGGCATCGAGGACTGGTCGGGCGACCCCACCCTCGGCCTCTACGACCGGGCCCTCGCCGTCGCCCGCATCGAGGCCGCGGTCGAGGCCGCGAACGCGCTCGACCGCCCCTTCGTCATCACGGGGCGCACCGAGGTCGTCCTCTACGGGCTCGACGGCGGGCTCGACGAGGCCGTGGCCCGCCTCCAGGGGTTCGCCGCCGCCGGCGCCCACTGCCTCTTCGCTCCCGGCCTCCGCGACCTCGACTCGGTGCGCCGGGTGGTCGGCGAGGCGGGCGGTCCGGTCAACGTCCTCGTCCCCCTGTCGGAGGTCAGCGCCCACGGCCCGGCACCCTTCGGCGTGGCCGAGCTCGCCGCCGCCGGCGTGCGCCGCATCAGCATCGGCGGCTCCCTGTATCGCAGCCAGGTCGCCTTCGCCGCCGACCGGGTCCGCCGCCTCCTCGCCGATGGCACCTTCTGACCTGACCTCACCGGACCTGGACACCTGTCCAGCCTGGTGGCGGCGCGACTAGGGTCGCGGGCGGCCCGCGAGGGCCGCGACTCCGAGGGGGAGCCATGAGCGCAGGTGCCGAGCGCCCGAAGGTGCGGGTGTTCCAGGTCGCCACCGGCAACGTCGGCAGCGAGATGATCAAGCGCATCCGCCACCAACCCGACCTCGAGCTGGTCGGCCTGCACTGCTACTCGCCCGACAAGATCGGGCGGGACGCCGGCGAGATCGTGGGCATCGAGCCCGTCGGCGTGATCGGCACCGGCACCGTCGAGGAGATCCTCGCCGCGCAGCCCGACTGCGTGACCTTCCACGGCGTGTTCCCCGACGTCGACCTGTACGAGCGGGTGCTCGAGGCCGGCATCGACGTCGTGACCACCGCCGACTGGGTCACCGGCCACCACCGCGTGGCCAACCACCCCCACCCCTCGGGGAAGACCGAGCGCGAGGTCATCCAGGCCGCCTGCGAGCGGGGCGGGTCCACCTTCTACGGCACCGGCATGAACCCGGGCCTGGCCCAGATCCTCACGATCGCGCACTCCGCCGACGTCACCGAGATCACCCGGGTCCTGTGCAAGGAGTCGGTCGACGTCTCCTGCCACCACTCGGTGGACACGTGGAACGAGGTCGGCTTCGGCCGGTCCGTGGAGGACCCCGAGGTCCCCGGGATGCTCGAGAAGTACACCCGGGTGTTCGAGGACGCGGTGCGCCTCATGGCCGACTGCTTCGACCTGCCGCTCGACGAGGTGCGCTTCGAGTACGAGCTCGGCGCCTGCATCGAGGACGTCGACCTCGGCTGGTACCAGCTCCCCGAGGGCTCGCTCGGCGGTTGCTACCTGAAGTACCTCGGCATGGTCGCCGGCGAGCCCCGGATCGAGATGCACCTCGAGTGGCAGATGACGCCCCGCACCGAGCCCCGCTGGGACATCCAGGCCTGCTACATCACCCAGATCGACGGCGACCCGTGCATCTACTCGAAGCACCTGATCCTGCCGAAGCCGGGCACCGACTTCTCCTCGGTGGAGGCGTTCGCCGCCGTGGGCATGACCGTCACCGGCATGCCCGCCCTCAACGCCATCCGCTCGGTGGTCGACGCCCCGCCCGGGATCGTCACCAGCGCCGATCTCCCGCTCCGCTCCTTCGCCGGCCGCTTCGCCGAGTCGGTGGCCGCCGCCGCGGGCGGTGGGCCCGGGCGGGGCTGAGGCACCCACCGTGGCCGGCCGCTACCCCTTCCCGGCGGTGCCCGACGGCTGGTTCAGCCCCCTCGCGTCCGACGCCCTCGGCGCCGGCGAGGTCGTCCCCCTCGAGACGCTCGGCACCGAGCTCGTGGCCTTCCGCACCGAGGACGGCGCCGCCCACGTCTTCGACGCCCACTGCCCGCACCTCGGCGCCAACCTCGGCCACGGCGGCGCGGTGTGCGAGGGCAGCCTGGTGTGCCCGTTCCACGGGTGGACCTTCGCCGGCGACGGCACGGTCGTCGCGGTGCCCGGCCTCGATCGCCCGCCGCCGCGGGCCCCGGCCCGGGCCTGGGAGGTGTGCGAGGCCAACGGCCGCGTCTTCGTCTGGCACCACGCCGGCGGCGAGCCCCCGTCCTTCCCCGTCCGCACCTACCGCGACGACGGCGCCGAGTGGACGCCCTGGCAGGTCAACACCTACCGGGTGCGGGTCGCGGTCCAGGACCTGACCGAGAACATCATCGACCGGTCCCACTTCTGGACGGTCCACGACATGGAGGCGCCCGAGGACGACCACCAGGAGGTCGTCTTCGACGGACCCACCATGACCGTCGACCAGCGCATCAAGGTCACCGCGGTCGCGGCGTCGGGCTTCGAGGTGCACTCCCGCACGGTCACCAACGGGCCCGGCATCGTGGCCATCGAGGTGCAGGAGTCGGGTCTCGACATGCTCACCTACATCACCCAGACACCCCTCGACGACGAGCGCACCGAGATCACCATCCACTTCTCCATGAAGGCGCTCGACGACCCCGAGGCGACCGCGGCCATCGCCGCCCTGAACGACGAGGTCACCAACCTCCAGTTCACCCAGGACGTGCCCATCTGGGAGCACAAGGTCTACCGGGAGCGCCCGCCGCTGACCGCGGTCGACGGCCCCGTGCGCGAGTACCGCCGCTGGTTCCGCCAGTTCTACTCCGGCTGGTCCCCGGCGGCGGACTGACGGCCGTGACGTCGGCGCTGGCTCGGTGCTGCGGCGGATCAGTTGGAGGGTTCGAAGGCCTCGAGTGCGTCTTCCGGGATGCCGAGCGTCCCGTCGGCGAGGCGGACACGAGGCAGCCGCCGCTCGTACATGGCTTGGATGACGACGCGGGTCGGGACGCCCAAGCGCTTGGCGGCTTCGGTCGGCAGCAGCGCTTCACCCGTCACGAGACCCCTCCTTCGTCGAACCCGAGCATATGGAAGAGGATGCGATGTTTGATCTGAAGGAGCGGCGGGCGCTGGTGACGGGCGCCGGGCAGAACGTGGGGGCGGGGATCGCCACGGCGCTGGCTGGGGCGGGCGCGGTGGTGGCGGTCAACGACCTGCACGCCGACCGGGCCGAAGCGGTGGCCGCCGAGATCGACGCCGCCCACCCGGGTCGGGCGATGGCGGCGCCGTTCGACGTGACCGACCTCGACGCCGTGACCGCCGCGGTCGGCGCCGTCGGCCCGATCGACATCCTCGTCAACAACGCCGGCCTGGCCGGCGCCTCCCCCATGGCGGTGGCCTCCTTCCGGGAGCTCGACCCGGCGGACTGGGACGCTTACCTCCGCGCCAACATCGTCGGGGTCATGAACTGCTGCAAGGCGGTGATCGACCCCATGTGCGAGGCCGGCTGGGGACGCATCATCACCATCTCCTCCGGCGCCGGCACGGCCGGCACCCGCATGGGTGTCTCGCCGTACGCCGCCGGCAAGGGCGGTGGGATCGCCTTCACCCGCACCCTCGCCCTCGAGGTCGCCCGGTCCGGCGTCACCGCCAACTCGCTGGCCCTCGGCCTGATGAGCACCGGCGACGCCGGCTACGACGAGCAGCTCGGCCGCACCGTCCCCATCGGCCGCCTCGGCCGACCCGCCGAGGTCGGCGCCGCCTGCGTCTGGCTGGCCTCCGACGAGGCCGGCTGGCTGACGGCGCAGACCATCGAGCTCAACGGCGGCGCCATCACGACCTGACCCACCAACCTCCAGCAGATTCGCGAGGTTCCACCTCGCGAATCTGCTGGAGGAACGGGGCAGTTCGGGGGCGTGGGAGGATCGCGGCATGCGAGACGCCGCCGCCCTGGTCGAGCGGGTCGAACCACTGCTGCCCGGCATCGCCGAGCGCGCCGCCGAGGGCGAGCGCCTCCGACGACTCCCCGACGAGACCCTCGCCGCGCTCCGCGAGGCCGACGTCTTCCGCGCGCTCGTCTCCCCCGAGCGGGGCGGGCACGGCCTCGGGCTCGACTCGGTCGTCGCGCTGGGGCTGACCCTCGGGCAGGCCGACACCGCCACGGCCTGGGTCACGACCTTCCTCGTGATGCACAGCTGGCTGCTGTCGATGTTCCCCGACGCCGTCGTCGACGAGGTGTTCGGGGACCGCGGCTACGCGCTGGCGCCGGCGGCGCTGTCGCCCACCGGCACGGCCACGCCGGTCGACGGCGGGTACGAGGTGACGGGCCGGTGGTCCTGGGGGACCGGCGTGATGCACGCCGACTGCGCCCTGGTGACCGGGGTGGTCCTCACCGACGGCCTCCCGGACCTGCGCATGGTCCTGCTCGACCCCGACCAGTTCGAGGTCGACGACGTGTGGCACACCGACGGCATGCGGGCGACCGGCAGCAACGACGTGGTCTGCCGTGAGGTGTTCGTGCCCGCCGAGCGCACCCTCCCGTTCCGGGGGCTGGCCGAGGGCGAGGTGACGCCGGTCGCCGGCACGCCGATGGCGGGCTACCCGGTGGTGCCGGTGCTCTGCCTCACCGCCGCGACCCCGCTCGTGGGCGGCGCCGGCGGGGCCCTCGAGGCCTACCGAAGGCGGCTGGCCGAACGGGTGCTCGCGTACAGCTTCGGCGAGCGCCAGGTGGAGAAGCCGGCGGCGCAGATCCGCCTCGCCCGGGCCGACACCGACGTCCGCACCGCCCGACTCCTGCTCGAGGACTGCGTCCGCACCCTCGACCGCGCCTACGGGCCCGGCGGGGGGCGCCTGGCCCGGAACGAGCGCTCGGACCTGCGCATGGCCACGACCACGGCGGTGCACACCGCCAAGGCCGCGATCACGTCGCTGTGCGACGCCGCCGGCGGGTCCATCCACCTGCTCGACCAGCCGTTGCAGCGCTTCCAGCGCGACCTCAACACCGGTGCCGGCCACGCCGTGTTCGACGCCGACCGGGCCGCCGAGGTCCACGGCCGCATCCTCGTCGGCCTCGAGCCTGCTCTCACCGACCTGCTCTGACGAGGTCGGACCGGTGGCGGTGCCGGGGGTCAGGCCTGGTCCAGGACCTCGACCCAGCCGTGGGTGCCGTCGACGCGGATCCGCTGGCCGTCCTCGATGAGGTGGGTGGCGCCCACCACGCCGACCACGGCGGGCAGGCCGTACTCGCGGGCGATCACCGCGCCGTGGGTCATGAGGCCGCCGACCTCGGTGACCAGGCCGGCCACGGCGACGAAGACGGGCGACCAGCTCGGGTCGGTGCCCGTGGTGACGAGGACGTCGCCGGGCTCGAGGTCGTGGGCGTCGCCCACGTCGAGGATGATTCGGGCCCGGCCCTCGACCACACCGGATGACACGGCCAGGCCGGCCACGGCGCCGGCGGGCACGTCGTCGCGCCGGTAGGGCCGGTCGAGCACCTCGCCCTCGGAGGTCATCACCCGCGGCGGTGTCAGCGCGGCGCACGTGGCGAACTCGTCGCGGCGCTGCCGGATCAGGGCGCGGTCGGCCTCGCCCGTGCGGGCCGCCTCGGCGAGCTCGTCGAAGGTGAGGAAGTACACGTCGTCGCGGGCGTCGACCACGCCGGCGGCGACGAGGCGGTCGGCCTCGCGCAGCAGCGCCTGCTTGTAGATCCAGTAGCGGCTGATCATCCGGTACTTCGGGTACTCCCGATAGCTGGCGAACACCCGCACCCGGTCGATCATGGCCGTGGTCTCGGCGGCCTTGGCCTCACCGTCGGGCAGGGCGCGGAGGCGCTCGAGCACCTCGCGCTCGGTGGCCTCGGCCACCCGCAGCCCCTCGGCCACCCGGCGCTCGCGCTCGCCCGGCTCGAAGCGTTCGACGTTGGCCAGGAGCAGGGGGACCAGCAGGCTCGGCTGCTCGGCCCACCGGGTGCGGGTGATGTCGATCTCGCCGACGCAGCGCATGCCGTACCGGTCGAGGTAGCCGCGGAGCGCGTCGGCGGCCTCGTCGCCGCCGGCGACCTGGCCCAGCCGGTCGAGGAACCCGGCGTCGCCGTCCGGGTCGGCGGCGACCTCCCGGAGCCGCGCCACCACCTCGGGGTGCGGCCGCACCGCGTCGGCCACGTCGAGCAGGGCGAGTCCCATCTCGGCGGTCACGTTCCCCGGCGCCGACTGCGAGAGGGCGTCGACCACGTTGGCCTCGCCCAGCCACTCCTCCACGTGGTGGTTGAGCCAGAAGGCCGCCTCCATCCCGGTGAGGAGCACCGGCAGGCTCTCGGGGTTGGTGAGGCGGCTGCGCATCTCGGGCAGGTCCTCGAGGATGAAGTCGAAGACGTCGGGGCCCTCCTTGGTGGCCAGCGCCGCCGCCGTCGCCGCCAGCGACGCCTCGGTGCGCTCGATGAGGCGGGCCACCAGCTCGGGGTCGGCGTCGATCATCGGCGGGGCACCGGGGGCGCCCGGGATGGGCAGGGGGTCACCGTCGTCGGCCGGCGGCGGGGGGAGGAACCCGGGGCGCTCGACGAGCGCAGCCAGCGCGTCGCCGATCAGCGGGTCGGACTTCCCGAGGCCGCCGATGATGGCCGGGCGTATGGCGGGCGAGGCCAGGTTCTCGGCCACGTCGACGAAGAGCCGGCCGCCGGCGGTGTGCATGGGCCGCATCGCGGTGAGCTGCCAGACCGAGAGGCCGAGCGGCGTCATGGGCTCCGTCATCATCTGCTGGTGCCCCACCGAGACGAACACGTGGGGGGCGTCGTCGCCCGTGTCGGGCACGGGGAACAGGGTGGTGATGGGCCGGCTCTGGACGACGGCGAGCCCCTCCTCGTCGATGCACCACTCGACGTCCTGAGGTGCCTCGAAGTGGGCCTCGAGGCGCCGGCCCAGGGCGACGAGGTCGAGGACCTGCTCGTCGGTGATCGCCGCGTCGGTGCGTTCCGTGGACCGCTCCCGCGCGACGATCACGCCGTCGCGCGCCCGGTAGGTGTCCGGGCTGACCTGCCCGGCCACGAGGGCCTCGCCCAGCCCCGGGACCGCCTCGACCGCGGCGACGTGGCGGTTGCCGGTCAGCGGGTCGGCGGTGAAGAGCACGCCCGCGGCCTGGGCGCCGACCTGGCGCTGGACCACGACGGCCATGTGCACCGAGCGGTGGTCGATGCCCTGGTGGGCCCGGTAGGCGACGGCCCGGTCGGTGAAGAGCGACGCCCAGCAGCGGCGGACGTGCTCGACGACGGCGTCGGCGCCGACCACCCCCAGGAAGCTGTCCTGCTGCCCGGCGAACGAGGCGGCGGGCAGGTCCTCGGCAGTGGCGCTCGATCGCACCGCGACGGGCGTGTCGTGATCCAGCCGCTCGAGGGCCTCGCCGATCGCTGCGGTGAGGTCCTCGGGGACGGCCAGCGACTCGACGGCCGCCCGCAGCCCGCCGGCGAGGGCGGCGAGCCCCTCCCGGTCGTGCGGTTCGACGCCGGCGAGGTCGTCGAGGAGGGCCACCACCTCGGGGGCGGCGGCCACCACCCGGCGGAAGGCCCGGGTGGTCACGCAGAACCCGGGTGGCACCCGGACGCCCTCCAGCCGCAGCAGTTCGCCGAGGTTGGCGCCCTTGCCGCCGGCGACGCCGAGCAGCGTCCGGTCGATGTCGGCGAGGTCGACCACCTCGCCCTGCTCCGCCCGGTCCACTGCCTCGGTTCCGCTCACTCGCACCTCGGGTTGCTCACGCCGGCGCCCCTCGACCGGCTCGGAGCGGGCATTGTCACCACGGAACGGCCGCTTGAAACAAGCCCCCCACCCCGCGGTACGGTTTTCCCGGCGGGGGACACCGGGGTCGGGCGGTCCGGACCCGGCGGCGACGAGGTGGTCCCGGCTACGGTCGGCGGACCAATCGTCGAAGCGCAGGAGGGGTGTGATGGCCGGCGGTCTCGTCGGGCTGTTCGATGACGTGGCGGCGCTGGCCAAGCTGGCGGCCGCCTCGGTGGACGACGTGGGCACCGCCGCCGGCCGGGCCAGCATGAAGGCCGCCGGCGTGGTGGTCGACGATGCCGCTGTCACCCCGACCTACGTCCACGGCGTGGCGACGAACCGCGAGATCCCGATCATCCGCAAGATCGCGGTCGGGTCGATCCGTAACAAGCTGCTCTTCATCCTCCCGGCGGCCCTGCTGCTCAGCGAGGTCGCGCCCACCCTGGTCGAAGTCCTGCTCATGACCGGCGGCGCCTACCTCTGCTACGAGGGCGCCCACAAGGTGATCCACGCCATCAAGCGCGACGACCACGACCACGACGTGCCCGCCGCCCTGCAGGGCCCCGACGCCGAGTCGTCCACCATCAAGGGCGCGATCCGCACCGACTTCATCCTCTCGGCCGAGATCATGGTGATCTCGCTGAAGGAGGTCATCGACGAGCCGCTGCTGTCGCGGGCGGCGATCCTGGTCGTCGTGGCGGTGCTCATCACCGTGCTCGTCTACGGCGTGGTCGCGCTGATCGTGAAGATGGACGACGCCGGCCTCGCCCTCACCCGCCGGGAGTCCCCCGGCACCCAGCGCACCGGGCTGCTCCTGGTGAAGGGCATGCCCAAGGTGCTGAAGGTGCTCTCCACCGTGGGGACCGCGGCCATGCTCTGGGTCGGCGGCCACATCCTGCTCGCCGGCAGCGACGAGCTCGGCTGGCACGACCCCTACGACAAGGTGCACGACCTCGAGCACACCGTCGAGGACACGGGCTCGATCGCCGGCGTCCTCGAGTGGCTGATCAACACGGGCGCCTCCGCCCTGGTCGGCCTCGTCGTGGGCTCCGCCCTCGTGGGCATCGTCGCCCTGCTGCCCTTCGGCAAGGGCAAGGGTGGCGGTCACGCCGCCCCCGCCGCAGCCTGATCAGCCGGCGGTCGTCGAGGCGGCGGGCGACGTGGACGCCGCCAGCGCCCCGATGCGGCGGAGGTCCTCCCGGAGGGCGGCGTCACGGTCGCGGTGGTCCGGGACCAGGGTGGCGTAGACCGGCTCGAGCAGCTTCGTCGCCTTCACGACCGCGAAGCGCTGCGTGATCCTGGTGCCGCCCTCGCACGCCTCGACGGCGATCCGCCACTCCGTGCTGTCGGGGTAGAAGGTCGTGGGGACCGTGCGCCACACCAGCTCGTGGTCGTCGGCGCTGACCACCTCGCAGACCCGGCCCCAGCGGAACACCCGCTGGCGGTTGCGGCCCCGGAACCGGGCGCCGGGCTCGGCCCGGGTGGCGCCGTCGAGCCAGGAGCACCCGATGCACTCGTGGCTCCACTCGCCGGTGCGGGTGACGTCGACCACGACCGCCCACACGGCGTCGGGCCCGGCGGGGACCACCACCTCGGTCACGCCCTGCTTCTGGACCTGCCGTCGTGCCGCGCCTGGCCGCCAGCAGGCGTCGCGCTCACGCCGGTAGGAGCGACCGAAGCCGTGGAGCATGACGAAGCGGGGGATCGCGGGGACCAGCCCGAGCACGGTGGCCCGGTCCTCCGGGGTCGCCCCGTCGATGAGCCAGTGGCCCTCCTTGGCCAGCTCCCTCATCCCCTTGCCGTCGAGGTTCTGCTCCTGCTCGATGGCCTGCCACTCGGCCTCGGTGACGGTCGCCGAGACGATGGGCATGACCTCGGTCTCCTCCCGGTCGAGGTGGGGGAGGAGGACGGCCTGGAGGGTGCCGATCTCGTCGACCAGGCGGACGCGGGCGGCGGGGTCGGCGCTCGTGCCGTACGCGGCGGCCGCCGCTTCGACCACCTCGATCTGCGTGGCGACCACCCGGTGGTCGCCATCCATGGCGTCGAGCAGCGGGGCGGCGCCCGGCCGGCGCTCGCGGACGACGGGGTAGAGGCCGCGGTCCTCCGACTCGTGGTGGGCGTGGAGGAAGGCGAGCACCCAGGCCAGGTGGTCGGCGATGGCGCGGCGCTGCCCGTCGTCGGGTGGTGGCGTCGACCCGAGGGCGGCGATCGCCCGGTCGAGGTCGCGGCGCAGCGCCCGGTGGACGATGCCCATCATCCGGGTGTCGGCAGGTGCGTCCGGGGCGGCGGCCATGGTGTGTGCTCCTCGCTCAGGCGCGGGGGACGACCCGCTCGAGGGTCGTCGCCACCCAGCGCTCGTAGGCGTCCGGTGTCCATCCCGTCTCGTGCACGAGCAGGAGGTAGACCTCCGGGCTGAGCAGCGCCCAGAGCTCGTCGACCTCGGCGGTGGTCGGCGCTCGGCCCATCAGCAGGGCGGCGCCGGCCTCGACGTCCTGGCGCTGGCGGGCCCGGGTGGCCTGGAGCGCCTCGGCGATCTGCTCGTCGCCCGGCGCCGCCTCGCGCAGCACCTCGGCGTACGCCGCGGTCCGCTCGTGGACCGAGCGCACCAGCGCCGCCGCCTTCGCGATGCGCTCGGTGCGCCGCCCCGTGCCCAGCGCCGCGAACTCGTCCCGCTGCGCCACGGGCACCTGCTCCTCGTCGCCGACCGCGGCGACGTCGATCACCGCCTGCAGGAGGACCCGCTTCGACGAGAAGTGGGAGTAGACGGTCTCGGTGGCCACACCGGCGGCCCTGGCCACGTCGCGCATGCCCGTCGCCGCCCAGCCGTTGGCGGTGAAGAGCTCGGCGGCCGCCGCCATCACCGCGGCCCGGGTCTCCTGGGCGCGCCGGGCCCGCATCGGCGACTCGTAGCGCCGGGTCGTCTCGGCTGCACTCGCCTGGGTGGGCACACCGCCACTATAGAACGTGCAGGTATTCAGTACAAGAACGTTCTGCTGAAGTTGACGGCCGGCGCCCGCAGCGCGCGGCGAGCCCTCGCGCCGCCGTCCACCACCGACCCGTGAGCGCCGCGGCGCCGGTAGGTTGCGGCGGTGATCGGGGTGGCGACGGTGAACGTGGGGACGCCGGCACTGCTGGCGGCCACCGACGACGGCCAGCGGGTCTACAGCGGGATCGCCAAGCGCCCGGTGCCGCCCGGCACGGTGCTCTGGCTGTCGCTGGTGAACCTCAGCGGCGACGGCCAGGCCGACCTGTCGGTGCACGGCGGCCCGGACAAGGCGGTCTACGCCTACCCGTCCGAGCACCTGCCGGCGTGGGAGGCCGACCTGGGCGAGGCCCTCGGCGACGCGCCCTTCGGTGAGAACGTGTCGACCGTCGGCGCCCTCGAGGCCGACGTCAACATCGGCGACCGGTGGCGTTGGGACGGGGCCGTGCTCGAGGTCTGCCAGCCCCGCTGGCCGTGCTTCAAGCTCGCCCTGCACCGGCAGCGGGCCGACATCCAGGCCCGGATGCGCTCGAACGGCCGGACCGGCTGGTACCTGCGGGTGGTCGAGCCCGGCGAGGTGACGGTCGGCTCGACCCTCGAGGTGGTCGAGACCGATCCCCGCGGACTGTCGGTGCGCGACGCCCACGAGGCCATGGGCGACCGCCACATCGAGCGCCGGGACCTCGTCGCCGCGCTCGCCGACCACCCCGCGCTCGCGTCCGAGTGGCGCGTCCCCCTCCAGGAGCGCCTCGCCCGCCGCGACGCCTGATCAGCCGGCGGCGATGCCGGCGCCGATGGTGGTGAGCTGGTCGGACTTGCCGCCGAGCTCGTGCTCGAGGGTCTTGGCCCAGAGGAAGTAGCGGTGGACCGGGTAGTCCCGGTCGATGCTGATGCCGCCGTGGACGTGGAGGCTGGCGTGGCCGACGATGTCCGCCGCCCGGGCCGCCCAGTACTTGGCGATGGCCACCGACTCGGTGGCCTCGGGTGCCTGCTCGTCGAGCATCGTCGCCGCCGACAGCGTGGTCAGCCGCACCCCGTTGAGGGCGATGTAGGCGTCGGCCAGGCGGGTTTCGACGGCCTGGAAGCTGCCGATGGGGCGGCCGAACTGGTGGCGCTGGCCGGAGTACTCGGCGGTGACCCGCAGCGCCTTGTCGCACGCCCCGAACACGAGGGCGCACACGCCGAGGGTGGCGAGGTCGACGAGGCGCGTGACCCCCTCGGGCCCGGCGATCCGCTCGGCGGGCGCACCGCTGAAGGTGATCCGACCGGCCCGGACCCGCTGCTGCAGCAGCTGGGGCTCGATGGTCACGCCGGCGGCGTCCGGAGGCACGGCGTAGACGCCGTCGGCCGCGGTGACGAGCAGGAGGTCGGCGGTGGGGGCGAACCCGACCGCGGTCTTGGTGCCGTGGAGGCCGCTGCCGTCGTGGGTGACCGCCGGCGCCCGCAGCGGGGCGCGGGGGTCGTCGGCCAGGGCCAGCGCGAACGTCCGCTCGCCCTCGGCCACGCCGGCGAGCAGCGCCGCGGCCTGCGCCTCGTCGGCGTGCTCGGCCACGAGGATCGTGCCCATCAGGGTCGGCAGCAGCGGGATCAGGGCTGTCGCCCGGCCGAGCTCCTGCAGCAGCAGGGTCGCCTCGACCGCGCCGTAGCCGGTGCCGCCGACGGACTCGGGGACGCACAGGGCGAGCAGCCCCGCCTCGGCGAGGGTCGACCAGAGCGCGGCGTCCACGCCGGTGTCGCCGTCCTCGACCGCACGGCAGCGCTCGCCGGTGACCTCCCCGGTGAAGATCTGCTCGGCCAGCGCGACGACGGCCTCCTGCTCCTCGGTCAGGTCGAGGTCCATGTTCAACGCTCCTCGCGCGGGTCGACGGTCGTGGTGCGGAGGCGGGCGATTGCGGCGGGGCGGCTCATCGGGGGCTCCCCGGCATGCCGAGGGCGAACACCGCGATGAGGCCCCGCTGCATCTCGTTCGTGCCGCCGCCGAAGGTGAGGACGTGCTGGCTGCGGATGTCCGCCTGGAGCTGGCCCCGCAGCACGGCGCCGGGCGAGCCGTCCTCCACGCCGGCGGCCGCGCCCACGATCTCGAGCATGAGGTCGTAGGCCTCCATGTAGAGCTCGGAGCCGTAGACCTTCACCACCGAGGCGTCGGCCGGGTTCAGCGGGTCGCCCCGCTCGGCCTTGAAGGCGATCTCGTAGTTGGCCAGGCGCAGGAACTCGTGGTGGGCCCGGATGTGGGCCAGGTTCCGCTGCACCCACGGGAGGTCGATGATGCGCTCGCCCTCGGCGGTGGTGGTCTCCCTGGCCCACGCCAGCAGGTCCCGGTAGCGCCGCTCGATGATCCCCGACGAGCAGATCGTCACCCGCTCGTGGTTGAGCTGGTTGGTGATCAGCCCCCAGCCGCCGTGCTCGGGCCCGACCAGGTTGGACGCCGGCACCCGCACGTCCTCGTAGAACGTGTAGTTGGTGTTGAACGACCCGATGGAGTCGATCGGCGTGTAGCTGAAGCCCGGCGTGTCGGTGGGGACGATGATCATCGAGATCCCCTTGTGGCGCGGGGCCTCGGGGTCCGTGCGGCAGGCGAGCCAGATGTAGTCGGCGTCGCTGGCCAGCGACGTGAAGATCTTGGTGCCGTTGATGACGTACTCGTCGCCGTCGCGCGCCGCCCGGGTCTCGAGCGCGGCCAGGTCGGTGCCGTGGTCGGGCTCGGTGTAGCCGATGGCGAAGTGGATCTCGCCGGCGAGGATCTTGGGCAGGAAGAACTGCTTCTGCTCCTCGCTGCCGAACTGCATGATCGTGGGCGCCACCGAGTTCACGCTGAGGACGGGCACGGGGGCGCCGAAGGCCATCGACTCGTCGAAGAAGATGAACTGCTCGACGGGCGTGAGACCGCGGCCGCCGAACTCCTCGGGCCAGCCGACGCCGAGCCACCCGTCGGCCCCCATCTTCAGGGCGACCTTGCGTGGCACGGGGCCGACGCCCTCGGTGCCACGCAGCTCCTCCCGGAGCTCGGGGGTCATCAGCTCGGTGAAGTAGGCCCGGATCTCCTGCTGGAGGGCCGCCTGCTCCGGTGTGAAGCGGAAGCGCATCGGGAGATCATGCCCGACCGCTGCGGCGGTGGCGGCACGGCGGCGGCCGTCTCGTGGACGGGACCCCTTGACCAAACGCTCGACCTCAAGTAACTTGATGTCAAGTAACCGGATACCAAGTAAGCCGGTCCCAAGCAAAGAGGGTTCTGCCATGATCCTGTCCGTGAAGCACACCGTCGCCGACGTCGATGCCTGGAAGACGGCCTTCGAGGACCACGCCGTCGCTCGCAAGGAGCACGGCGCCACCGGCCACCGCCTCGCGCAGAGCCTCGACGACCCCAACGCCCTCACCGTGCTGATCATGTTCCCCGAGCGCTCGGCGGCCGACGGCTTCCTCGCCGATCCCTCGCTGAAGGAGGCCATGGCCAACGCCGGCGTCACCAACGCCCCGGTCTTCGAGTTCCTCGACGTCACCGAGGAGGCGGCGTACTGACCCCGGATCCCGCGACACGATCTCGGAGGGGCGGCTCCCTGCGGGAGCCGCTCCGCCGCGCCCCGGTCGGCGTCGACGTCGACCGGTTCCAGGAGGAGTTCCCCGGGGGCAGCCCGTACGCCAACCAGGTGACCCGCAACGTCATCCGCCTCGCCGACGTGATCGCCGACGCGATCAACGCCCGGCTCCGCACCCGCGACCTCCACCTGGCCGCCGTGCAGGCGCTGGCGGTGCTCGAGGGGGTGGACGGGCCGCTGACCCCGAACGAGATCAACGCCCACCTGCACCTCACGAGTGGCAGCGTGACCAGCCTCCTCGACCGGCTCGAGCAGCGGGGCCTGGTGGCCCGGGGGCCCCACCCCACCGATCGCCGCAAGGTGCTCGTCTCCATCACCGACGCCGGCCGGGAGCTCGTCGACTGGCACCTCCCCGAGGCCGTCGCCATACAGACCGCCCTGTTCGAGGTGCTCACCCCGGACCAGCTCGTCGAGCTGAACCACCTCGTGGAGACCGTGCTCCTCGCCACCAAGGACCTCGACCCGAACGCCGTCGCCGAGGCCGCACCACCCCGCGGACCGCACTGACCGGCCGGCGGGGGAGCGCCGGCGAGACCTGGCGCCGGGGGCCGGATCGGGCACCGGAACCGGACGGTTAGCGTCGTCGCCGTGGACGAGTTCGACTACGTCGTCGTCGGGGGCGGCTCCGCCGGGTGCGTGGTCGCCAGCCGGCTGAGCGAGGACCCGTCGGTCTCGGTCTGCCTGCTCGAGGCCGGGGGCGAGGGCCGCGGCGTGCTCGTCCGGGCGCCGCTCGGGTTCGCGCTGGCGCTGCCCCGCGGCATCGGCAGCTGGGGGTTCGAGACCGTGCCCCAGCCCGGGCTCAACGGCCGGCGCGGCTTCCAGCCCCGGGGCAAGGCCCTGGGCGGCTCGAGCACGATCAACGCCATGATCTACGCCCGGGGCCACCGGGCGGACTACGACGGCTGGGCCGCGCTCGGCAACCCGGGGTGGGGGTACGACGACGTGCTCCCGTACTTCAAGAAGTCCGAGAACAACGCCATCCACCGGGACTCGCCGTTCCACGGGGTCGACGGGCCGCTGCACGTCACCAACCTGCGCAACCCGAGCCCGCTCAACAACGTGTTCCTGGCCGCGTGCCAGCACCAGGGCATCCCCTTCAACCCGGACTACAACGGCGCCGAGCACCACGGCTGCTACCACGTGCAGGTCACCCAGCGCGACGGCGAGCGCCTCAGCGTGGCCGCCGCGTTCCTCCACCCGAACCTCGACCGGCCGAACCTCGACGTGCGCACCGGCGTGCACGTCACCCGACTCCGCTTCGACGGGCGGCGGGTGACCGGCGTCGAGTACGAGGGCGGCGACCGCACGACGGTCGTGCGGGCCCGGCGGGAGATCGTGCTGAGTGCCGGCGCCTTCGGAACGCCGCAGCTCCTGATCGCGTCCGGGGTCGGGCCGGGCGCCCACCTCCAGGAGCTCGGGATCGCGCCGGTGCTCGACGTGCCCGGCGTCGGCCAGAACCTGCAGGACCACATCTCCGCCGTCGTCATCTACCGCTCCAAGCCCTACGAGGGCACGGTCGGCCTCACCCCCGGCGGCGCCGCCAAGCTGCTCACGGGGATGTGGGAGTGGACCCGCCACCGCACCGGGATCATCACCAGCTGCGCCGCCGAGTCCGGCGTCTACTACCGGACCGACCCGAGCGTCGAGGTGTCCGACATGGAGATGGAGCTGATCGTCGGCATCGGCGACGACCACAGCCGCAAGCTCCACGCCGGGTTCGGCTTCTCGGGCCACCTGATGCTGTCCCGCCCGAAGAGCGTGGGCGACGTGCGCCTCGCCAGCCCCGACACCCGGGACGCCCCGCTCATCGACCCCCGCTACTTCAGCGACCCGTACGACATGGCCACGCTGGTCAAGGGCACCCAGATCGCCCTCGACATCCTGAACAGCCCGCCGTTCGACCCGTACCGCGGCGAGATGCTCTACCCCTTCGACCGGGACGACCCCGCCCAGCTCGAGGCCATGCTGCGGGACCACGCCGACACCGAGTACCACCCGTGCGGCACCGCCAAGATGGGCCCCGACAGCGACCCCATGGCGGTCGTCGACCCGCAGCTGCGGGTGCGGGGCCTCGACGGCCTGCGCATCGCCGACGCCTCGGTGATGCCCCGCATCACCAGCAACAACATCCACGCCCCCGTGATCATGATCGGCGAGCGCTGCGCCGACCTCCTCGCCGCCGCCCGCTGAGCCGGGCCGCGTGCAGGTCGGCGGGACCGGCGATGCGTCGCGGCCCGTTGTGCCCATAGACGATCCGTCATAGGCTCGGTTCCATGCCGTCGAGCGCCGCCGCCCTGCTGCGATCGGCACGCCAGCGGTCGCACCTGTCGCAGACGGAGCTCGCCCGCCGAGCCGGTGTCGCCCAGTCCGTCATCAGCGCCTACGAGTCAGGGCGCCGGGAGCCCAGCCTCCCGATGTTGACCCGCCTCGTTGCCGCCACCGGTCACGAGCTCGAGATCGACCTCGTTCCGTCACCCGATCGGGCCGTGGGACTGCCCGACACACCGCGCGGCCGGCGCCTGCGCCAGCGCCGGAAGGCGGTGCTCGAAGCGGCCGCCCGCCGCCGGGCCCACAACCTCCGGGTGTTCGGCAGCACGGCCCGGGGTGATGACGGGTCGACCAGTGACATCGACCTCCTGGTCGACCTCGAGGGCGGCGCCGGCCTGGTCGACCTGGCGGGTCTGCGCCGGGAGCTGACCGACCTGCTCGGGGTGGCCGTCGATGTCGTGCCGGCCGACGCCCTGAAGCCGCGGCTGCGCGATGAGGTCCTGCGGGAGGCGATCCCGCTGTGAGCCGGCGGGACGACGAGCGCCTCGAGGATGTCATCGCGGCGGCCGGGGCAATCTCCACTCACCTGGAGCGGGGTGGCCTCGACGACGGTCTGGTCTTCGACGCCGTGCGGGTCCGCCTCATCGAGATCGGCGAGGCGGTCAAGGACATCGCCCCCGCACTGCTGGCCCGTGAGCCGGAGATCCCATGGGCCGATGTCGCCGGCATGCGCGACCACCTCGCTCACCGCTACTTCGACACGGCGCATTCGATCGTGCAGGCGACCGTCGACAAGGACGTGCCGAGGCTCTTGGCCGCGGCTCGGCGCCTGCGTGAGGACGTGGAGCCGCCGCAGGATCGGTGACCGTGGGTCGTCACGCGGCCAGGGGCTACGTTGGCGCGATGAATCGCACTTCGGCGGCGGCGGCGCTCCTCCTCGCAGCGGGCGTCGGCGGGCTGGTCCTCGCCGGCGGTCCCGCCACCGCGCAGGACGCACCCGCCGCGCCGGAGGCGGCGTCGGCGACCTTCGACACGCCGGGGGAGGACGCGTTCGTCGTCCCCGACGGTGTCTGCACGGTGACCGCCGAGGTCGGCGGCGCCGCCGGCGGGGCGTCGTCCGGTGAGACGAGCGGGCTCCCCGGCGGCGAGCGGCCGGGTGGCCTCGGCGGCCAGGTCACCGCCGAGCTCGCCGTGACGCCAGGTGAGACGCTCACCGTGGTGGTCGGCGGCGCCGGCGGCGACAGCAGCGGCAACGGCGGGGCCGGTGGTGTCAACGGCGGTGGGTCCGGCGGTGAGCTCCAGGGCTCGTTCGGCGGTGGTGGGGGCGGCGGCATGTCCGAGGTCCTCCGCGGCACCGAGGCGCTCGTCGTGGCCGGTGGTGGCGGCGGCGGTGGTGACGGCATCGACGGCGGCGGCGCCGGCGGTGACGGTGGCGAGGACGGCACGAACGGTGGCACCGGGGCCGGCGACAGCGGCGCCCAGGGTGGCTTCTCGGGTGGCAACGGCGGCACCGCGGGAACCGGCGCCTTCGGTGAGGCCACGGACGGAGCACCCGGCCAGGGCGGGGACGGCGGTGGCAGCCTGGGCAGTGGCGGTGGCGGCGGTGCCGGCGTCCTGGGCGGTGGCGGGGGCGGTGGCGGCGGTGAGTCCAGCGCCGGCGGCGGCGGGGGTGGCTCCAGCGCCGGTCCGGCTGGCGCGGTCTTCGCCACCGGCGTGATCGCCGGCGACGGCATCGTGACCCTTACCTACGCGGCCGGCGGCGACTGCGCCCCGCCCCCGGTGGTACCGGCCGAGCCGGTCCAGATCGCCCCCCGCTTCACCGGCTGAACCTCGGGCCCGACTCGGGCCGAGCACGGGTCGCGGCCATCCGGCCCGAGGCGGGACCACCCGGCGCGCACCTGACGGGCGGTCGGGAGGCTCTCCCCCTGCTGCGCTGACGTCCGGGCGGCGTGGATCTCGATGCCGTGCCAGCCGGGGCTCAACGGCAGTCGACCGCGACCGACAGCGCGGCACAGACCTCCCGCATGCGATCGCCGCTCAGCCGGCCCAGGCGATCGACCAGCGCGGCGACAGAGACGCTCTCGACCGAGTCGAGGTTCACGGCGCTCGGCCGGGGGACGGGGTCGTCGCCGGGCTCGAGCCGCACCTCGCTCGCCAGCCCCCGCACGTTCGTCGTGCAGGGTGCGACGAGGGCTCGCCGTAGGCGGGGGATGGCCGCGTCCCGGCTGAGCACGACGACCGGGCGCCGACGGATCTGCGGCAGCTCGCACCACCACACCTCGCCCCGACGAGGTTGGTCGCTCACGAGGCCGTGGCGGCGTCGCGGAACGACGCCAGGTCGCCCCACTCGTCGGGTGCGTTCAACGGAACGTCGTCGTAGGCGGCGTAGGACGCGTCGACCTCGGCGCGTCGGTGCTGTCGCAGCAGCGCGTCGAGCGCCTGGTCGAAGAGGGCGGCGTCCGTGACGGCTCCCGTCGCAGTGCGCGCCTGCTCGAGCAGCGCGCCGTCGACGGTCGTGCTCACGCGTGTGCGAGCCATGGCATGACTATGCCATTCACGGTCTCCGCCGGCAACCCCCGGACACGGGGGCGTGGGCGTTCAGCGGGGGTCGAGGGCGACGACCATGCGGAGCTCGACGCTCCGGCGGACGACGCCCTCGCGGGCGGCCTGCGCCGCCTCGGTCCACGCCGCGGCGCCGTCGCCGCACACCGCGGCGGGGTCGCGGCGGGCCTGGTCGGCGACCTCGGCCAGGGTGGCGATTGCGGCGCGGAGCCCGGGCGGCGTGCCCTGAGGCAGGGGCGCGGTGGCGGATGGGGCCGACTCCAGCGCCTCGGTGAGCGCAGCGGCATCGCCCGCCTCGACGGCGGCTTCGGCCGCTTCGAGGATCGCGAACCACTGCTCGGCCACGTCCTCGCCGGGGAGGATCCCCGCCCCGTGCGGGATGCTCAGCGTGTCGAACAGCCAGGCGTGGCGGTGGTCGAGGTCCGAGCGGAACCACCAGCGCTGGGCGTCGTCGTGGAGGAACAACCAGATGTCGTTGACGACCATGTCCTCGTCGCGCTCGAGGAACGAGGTGGTGGGCAGGCCGTAGCGGAGCTGGTGGCGGGGCCGGTCGAGGCTGGCGCCGTCGCCGAGGACGAGGGGCTGGACCGGCTGGCGCAGCGGGATCCAGAGGTTGACGAGCATGAGGCCGGCGTCGAGGTTCCGGCCCTCTGGGGAGCGGTGGCGGAACAGCTCGGGCGCCCGGCCGTCCATCACCTGGGTGAGCGGCGTGCCGAAGACGTCCTGGTCGGCGTGGACCGAGGTGGCGATGCCGTGCCCGTTCATGCCGACCGTGCGGGTCCCGACCACCGACCGCCCGTTGGGGCCGCCGCTGCGCATGATCAGGCCCTCGTCCGCGACGTGCATGACGGTGACCGTCGCCCCCGACAGCAGCGGCAACGTGGCGCCGTCGAGGGTCGAGCGGATCACGGCGGCGTCGGCGTCGTCGATGCGCCCGCCGGCGAGGACGTGGGCGAGGGTCGCCTGCAGGTCGGCGAACCCGGACAGGTCGACGGTGTCGACGCCGTCGTCGAGCAGGTCGGGAGCCACGGCACCCGGTGCCGAGAGGTCGGTGGCGGCGCACCGGTGCCGCTCGATGGTCTCGTCCGAATACGGCCCGCCCCGGACCCCGGCGCGGAAGAACCCCGGGTGGTCCTCGTCGGGGATCACCACCGACGGCGGCGTGAACCCCAGCACGACCGGCACCTCGACCTCAGCGACCCCCATGGCGCGCACCGTACCGGACCGCAGCGTCGCCGGACGGCCTGATGCCGGTTGGTGGATCGGGCTCAGGCGGTGGCGGGCTGGGTGGACGGCTGGAGGCGGGGGCGGAGGGCGGCGAGCGCCACCAGGAGGACGACCAGCGCGTAGGCGAGCCAGCGCTCGGGGCCGAGCTCGCCGCTGCTGCTCAGCTCCCGGGCGTTGGTGAGCAGGAGGAGGGCGCCGACGGCGACGCCCATGGGGCGAGGGGGGATGTGGCGGATGGACCAGGCGGCGACCGGGGCGGCCAGCATGCCGCCGAGGAGCATGGCGGCGATGACGCCGATGTCGAGGTCGCCCTTGCCGACGGCGGCGAAGAGCGAGGTCACCGAGACGGCGGCGACCGCGACCTCGGCGGTGTTCACCGAGCCGACCGCGAACCGCGGGGCGAGCTGCCGGCCCATCAGGAAGGGGGTGACCACGGGGCCCCAGGCACCGATCATGCCGTTGGTGATGCCGCCGGCGGTGGCCACGACCTCGACGCCCCGGTCGTTGAACGGGGGCATCTTGTCGGGGTCGCCGGCCAGGTCCTCGAACTCCTCGGGCTGCACCGCCACCGGGCGGCTGAAGCGCCACAGGATGCGCAGGCCGATGACGATCAGCAGCACGGCGAGTGCCGGCTTGATCACGTCGCCGTCGACGTTCGAGAGGATGGTCACCCCGACGAGCGCCCCGGCGGCCCCGGGGAGGGCCAGCTTCAGCACGAGCTTGTGGTCGATGTTGCGGAACCGCCAGTGCGAGATGGCCGCGGCGATGCCGGTCGCGACCTTGGCCAGGTTGACGGTGGTCGAGACCGAGGCGGGGGACAGCCCGGTGCCGAGGAGGATGCTCGAGCTCGTGGGACCGAAGCCCATGCCGAGCGCCCCGTCGACCAGTGAGGCGGCGAACCCGGCCATCGCCACGAGCAGGAGGTCGTTCATGACCACCAAGTCTATATTCACCACCTGTCAGGTAGACAAGCCCGGATTCGATCGGCGCCTGCGGCGGCGTGGTGCGTGGAGCTGATGGGACTCGAACCCACGACCCCCTGCTTGCAAAGCAG
>JAYRFK010000096.1:0-2086 GCA_041908445.1 Acidimicrobiales bacterium
AAGTCGGCGGTGGCGGCGTGCAGCTCCCGCAGCTCGTCGGCCTTCTCGCCGGTCAGGCCCCGCTTGGCGATGATCCGCTCGATCTCGAGGTCGGCCCGCTCCCGCCCCGTCAGCACCCGCCCATCAACCGCTTCCTCGTTCTCTCCGCTCTCTCCCATGCCCTCAACAGTACCGCCCGGGTGTGACACTGATCCAATGGTTTCTGTGTTGTTGGGTTCGCGGATTTCTGCCTCAAGGGAGGCCCGGATGGCGGCCTCCTCCGCCGCCTCCCCCGCCGGCTCGGCGGCGCGGGCGGGCCGGTCAGGCTGCGGCCGTGACCGGCCGGCGCGTTCGCGGCGGGGGAGCGGCATCAGGAACCTCCAGAGCGTCGAGGTCGAGGTGGACGTCGGCGGTGATCGACACGCCCGGGTCGGCGGCGGTCACGTAGGCGAGGGTCGAGGTCGGGTCGTCGTGGCGCAGGCGGCGCATCAGGTCCCGGAAGTTGTCGGCGTCGGACATGCCCCGGTGCTTGTTGTGCCACCAGGCGGCCGTCGCCGCCGACTGCCGGAACGAGTGCAGCGACAACCCGGCGCATAGCCCGGCCCGTTCTGCCACCGCCACCAGCCGGGCGAGCAGCGTCCGGTAGGGCATCGGGCGGGGCGGGGTGGTCGGGTCGAGCAGCGCGACGATCGCCTGTGCCTTGATGCCGGCGGTGACGGCGGGTCCGGTCGCCCACGGCGTCCACGCCACCAGCCGGGCCAGGTTGGCGGCAGGGTCGAGGGCAGGGTGGTCGGCGACGAGGTCGCCGTCGAGCAAAACGGTCTCGCCTTCGGCGGGCTGGCCCTTGGAGCCGGCCAGCCGTGACGCCCACGACGACCCTGACGCCCACGCCCGCCACTCCGGGCTGGTGTCCCGGCGGAGGCGACGCAGGTCGTCGTAGCGCAACGCCCCGGCGGTCAGGAACGCGACGGCCGCCTGGTCCTGCACACAGGCGACCAAGGGGGCGGCGAGCCGCCACATCGCCCGCTCAACCACCTCCGGGCCGGTGTCGACGACCCGGGCCGCCGACTTCGACCCCTCCCACCGGAGCACCCCCTTGGCCCGGGCGAGGACAGTGGGTTCGAGGATGGTGGGGGCGTCGGTGGGGGTGACCGCGGTGAGGTGGTCGAGGGCGGCGACCGGGTCGAGCGGCGGCTTCGGTCCGGGCTGCACCACCACCGGCGGATGACCGGGGACGGTGACGATGCGGGTGCCGTCGCCGGGGTCGGTCACCGCCGACGGCGGCACCGCCACGAACCCTCCGTTGGTGCCGCCTGGGCGGCCGGCGTCGAGGGGGTGGAGGGCGAGGGCGGCCAGTCCGACCGCCCACCGATGTTCGTCGTCGGGGTCGAACGTGCCGGCGGTCTCGGCGAGCGCCGCCAGCTCCCCCAGGCCGTACTCGGTCGCCGACTGGGGCGGGTCGACCAGGCCGGCGACCTGACGGGCGTAGCCCCGGCAGCAGGCCCATGCCTCGCCGGTGACCGTCCCGGACGGGACGCCACGGGCGGCCAGGCCCCGCTCCAAGCGCCACAGCGTCCGCTTCGCCGAGCTGGCCTTCATCGGCACCCCCGCCGCCTTCAGCGGGTTGGCGGTGGCCTGGGCTCGCCGCATCCGCCACCCGAACCACAGGCGCACGTCGGTCGGCGTCGGCGCCGCCGGGTCCACCCCGAACGCCGGACAGAACTCGGTGTCCCACAGGCGCAGCTCGTCATCGACGCCCCGGCGGGTGCCGGGGGCCATGGGGCCGGCGGCGGCGAGGTCGGCGGCCTCAGCCAGCCGGTCGGCCCGCCGTCCCAGCTGCACCGGGCCCGCCGGGCGGCGGGCGGCCCGCCGTTCGACGCCGAGGGCCTCGAGCCCGTCAGGGTGGTCGCCGACCAGCACCCGCCTCGCCTCACCGGCCCCGACCCACGGGTCCAGGCGGGCGATGTAGCGGCGGGTGGTGGCGACGTGGGCGTGGCGGAGCAAGCGCCGCACGTCGTCCTCGGTGGCGCCGCCGAGGATGGCGTAGGTGGCGGCGGAGTGGCGGAGGGCGTGGCCGGTCACCAGGGCGGGGGCGGGCACCCCGGCC
>JAYRFK010000097.1:0-39602 GCA_041908445.1 Acidimicrobiales bacterium
GCGGCGCCCGGGCCCCCCCCCCCGCCCCCCCCCGGCGGCGCGGCGCGGCGCCCGGCGGGGGGCCGCCGGCCGGCCGGGCCGGCCGTCAGCCCTCGGTGTCGTCGATGCCGCAGAGGTCCTTGACCGTGGTGAAGGCCGCCTCCATGGCCGGCACGTTCTCGTCCTGGTTGGTGGCCTCCTCGGCGTCGAACGCCTCCTGGTCGCCGGCCTCGGCATCGGCGAGGGAAGCGGCGAAGCTGTCCTTCACCGTCGTCATCGCGGCCATGACCTCGGCGTGGGCGTCGGCGGCCTCGGCGGCCGGCTCGACCGCCTCGATGGCGCTGATGCTCTGCTCCATCGCGTCGACGGTGTCGGGCAGGAACGCCGCCCAGTCCTCGAGGGTCGGGTCGGGGTGGTCGGTGAAGAACTGGTCGAAGCCGGGGTCGCCACCGCCGGCGGCGTCCTGGATCTCCGTGCAGTAGGTGGCGAGGTCGACGGGTGCCGCCGCGCTCGTCGTGGTCTCGGCGGCGGCGCGGTCACCGCCACCGTCGTCGTCGCTGCTGCAGGCGCCGAGCGCCAGCACGAGTGCGCCGGCGGCGAGCAGCGCGGCCAGGGTCTTGGGTGTGGTCATGGTCGTCCCTTCCTCTCACGGGTGTGTGGAGGCAGGGTCCGCCGCCCGGCGTCCCGGGCGCATCGGGCGCCCGTCCCGCCCTCCCGGGAATCCTCCCGGGCCGCCCGCCGATCGGCGGCACGGCGCGCCGGCGCCGACGGGGGCGCCCCGACCCCGACGGATCGTGGGCGCCCCCGCGCCGACTACTCGACGATCAGGGTCCCCTCCATGCCGGCGGCCCGGTGACCCGAGACGGTGCAGTAGAAGGTGTAACGGCCGGGCTCGTCGGCCCGCAGCCCGCCTTCGGCGGTGCCGCCGGCAGGCGCCGCGACGTGGGTGTCGAGCTCGTCGACGGTGAAGTCGTGGACCACGTCGTCGCTGGTGAGCACGATGGCGACGTCCTCACCGGCCTGGACGGTGATCTCCGCCGGGTCGAAGGCGAACGACGAGGCGGTCACCTCGATGCGGCGGGCGCCCTCGACCACGGGCGTGTTGTCGCCGTGGTCCATGCCGCCCATCGAGCCCATGCCGCCCATGCCCATGGAGGTCGCGGACGAATCGCCCATGGGCATGTCGCCATGGCCGCCGTCGTCGCTGCCACAGGCCGCGAGCAGGAGCGCGGCGAGGACGATCGCCGCGAGGAAGAAGGTGGTTCGGCGCACAGGTGCGCTCCTTTCGGATCGGTCAACGGGATGCGCGCGCCCGACGGGCGCGCGGGCACACCGGACCGATCAGCAGCGCATCACCCCGAGCCGAACCCACGCCGGATCCGGCGCCCGGGCGCGCGTCGCGCGGAGACCGACGGCGACGATGCGGAGGGCGGGCGGCCCGATGTGGGGCGTGCGCCACCCGCCCCGCAGCAGCCGGTACGCGCCGACGCCGACGACGGTGGCCAGCACCGCGACGCACACCGCGACGAGGTGGCCGTGGGCGGCGCAGTCCGGGCAACCCTGGTCGTCGTGGACCGGGTCGGCGTGGCCATGGTCGTCGTGGACCGGGTCGGCGTGCGGCCCCGCGGCGGCGGACACCCCCACCGACTCGACGGGGTGCGCCGACGGGTCGAGGCCGTGCATCACCAGCAGGCCGAGGGTGAGCAGGAGCAGGCCCACGGCGCCGAGGACCCCACCGACGGAACCGACCGGGCGCGCGATCCTCGCGGCTCGCCGCGGGATGGAACCGGTGCTCACGCGACCAGCATATACCCCCTAGGGGTAGCGGTGGCGTCGCGGTCGCATCGCTCCCGCCATCGTCACTGGTGGAGGCGCCGAGCGCCGCGGCCGCTGACCGGCGGACGGTCCTCGCGACGAGCGTCCGTCCCGCCCTCCCGGGAATCCTCCCGGGAGGGCGGGCGCCGCCAGGTGGCCGGGGCGGGGAGGGGGCGCCCTGGCCGCTCGGACGATCAGGCGGTGACCACGGGGTGGCGGGTGAGCAGCGCCACCCGGCCGACGTCGTCGAGGGTGCCGTCCGGGACGAGCTGGGCCGTACCGCCGCGGGCGAGGACGGCCTCGATGAGCTCGTCCACGGCGTCGTCGATGACCCCGGGGGCGTCGCGGTCTTCGGCGGCGACGAGCCGGCCGTCGGCGGTCAGCCGTGCCGGGTACTCGATCCCGGTCTCGACGATGAGGGTGGCACCACCCGTGCGCTCGGCCTGGGTCCAGGCCGCGTCGATGCCGGCCGCGCAGCGCCCGGAGGCGAGGTGGCGCCCGAGCTGCTCGAGGGCCTCGGCGCAACGGCGCTCCTCGAGACGCCGCAGCTCCGGCTCGGCCCGGCCGACCAGCTCCGACACCGGCACGCGCGTCGGCCCTCGCACCGCGACGACCGGGTCGTGGGCGACGATGGACGCGAACTGCGTCACCGTGGGCGACGGCCCGATGGCCACCAGCGGCCACGGGCTCGACCCCAGCGCGGCCGTCACGGCGCCCACCACGTCGTCGAGCCGACGCCGGCGGCGGATCTCCCGCCGGTCCGCCGCCCTCGGGTCGTTCCCGTCGGCGTCGGTGTCGGCGTGGTCCTCGAGGGCGAGAGCCACCGGTGCCGTGTCCGGCCCGAGGCCGCGCCAGAGCCGGGGCCGGGCCAGGTCGACGGCCAGCAGCCACCACCCGGGCGAGCGGTTGACGGCGTGCACCAGGTCCCTGGTCGCGAAGGTCTCGTCGATCACGACCCGGTCCCGCACCCGCACCGGGAGCGACAGGGACACATCGGTGCCGGCGCCGGCGTAGACCGCGACGGCCTTGGCCCAACGGGTCGGTTCGACGGCGCGCACGGTGGCCCGCAGCGCGGCGAGGGTCGCCTCGGCGAGGTCGCCCAGAGGCTCCCGACGGAGTCGTTCGGCGGCGTCGCGCTCGAGGGCGGCCAGGCGGTCCGCCCACGGGCCGAGCCGGGGGTCGAGGTCCACGAGGAGGGAGACCGAGGGGTAGCCCCGGTGGACGAGCAGGCGGTCGAGGTCAGCGGCGAGCACGGCGGCCCCTCCTCCCCCGGGTGGAGGCCGGCGTGGCCTCGACCAGCAGGACCGCCAGGCCGGCGGTGGCGGCGCCGGGTGGCCCGGCGGCGAGCCACGCCGCGCACAGGGCCACGACGTAGGTGGCGAGGAGGAACAGGGTCACGGGGGACCTCCGATTCGGGTCGACGTTCGCGCTCTGGCGAAGGTCTCCCCCGCCTCGCGACAGCGAGGCCACCGGAGCCGGGCCAACGGCCGTGCTGACGACCACGGTGCGACGGGGTACTCCCCTTCGAGGGTGATCTTACGAAAGAGTATTCACGTTGTCAACATCGTTTGTTTGTCTGCCCCGACCCGGTCGGGAGTGATCAGCGCCGCCGGGCGCGCACGACGACGTCGGCGATGTGGGGGTTGCCGCCGGGCGGGTCGACGCGCGGCTCGACCACGTCGAGCTCGACGGTGAAGTCGTCCCTCGTGGCGAGCAGGGCCCGCCACTCGGCGTCGAGCACGTAGTCCGACGGGTCGAAGCCGCCGTCGGCCATGCGGGCGCGGTGTTCGTCATCGAGGTCGTGGTAGACCGCGAGGACCACACCGCCGGGGCGCACCGAGTCCAGGAGCCCCTGCAACGCACCCTCACCGGCCGCCTTGGGCAGCGCCGGGTACTGCAGCGACACGAGGTCGAACGAGTGACCCGGGAAGGGTGCCCCCAGGGCGTCGCCGCACACCCAGTCGACGACGACGCCGGCCCGCCGACCGGCCGCCCGTGCCCGCTCGACGGCCAGCGGCGACACGTCGACGGCGGTGACGTCCCAGCCCCGTTGCGCGAGCCAGATCGCATCGGCGCCCTCACCGCAGCCGACGTCCAGCGCCCGCCCGGCGGCCAGGGCCCCGACCTCGGTCACGAGGCGGCCGTTGGGTCGGCCGCTCCAGATCGCGTCGTCCTTCTCCCGGTACCGGGCGTCCCAGTCGGCGGCCTGGCGATCGAGGGTGAACCGGTCGCGGTCGCCGGCGGCGGCGGCGCCGGGGTGCTCGTGTGCGTGCGGGTGCTCGGGCATGCCCGGCACGCTAGGCCGTCATCCTGTTCCTGCATTGTCCATTGCGATATTCGCAAGATCCCGCCAGACTGGGCGCATGCCCACCTCCGACGGCGACGACATCGAGGGGCTCGTCCGCACCCGGCTCCGGGCCATCCGCACCAGCGCCGGCTGGTCGCTGGACGAGGTCGCCCGGCGTAGCCACCTCAGCGCCTCGACCATCAGCCGCATCGAGACGGGCCACCGCACCATCGGCCTCGATGTGCTCGTCCCCCTCGCCCGGGCACTCGGCGTCGACCTCGACGACCTGCTCGACACCACGACCGCCGACGACGTCGTGATCCACCCCCGACCCGAGAAGTGGGAGGGCGGCACCGTGTGGTCCCTCTCCCGGCCCACCAGCCCCCTGGCGGCCATCAAGGTGCGGCTCGAGGCCACGTCCGTGCCGCCCCCGCAGCGGGTGCACCCCGGCCGGGACTGGCTCTTCGTGCTCGAGGGCTGCGTCCTGCTGCTGCTCGGCGACCGCCGCATCGAGGTCGCCGCCGGCGAGGCCGCCGAGTTCTCCACCATGACCCCCCACGCGGTCGCCGCCCTCGACGGATCCGCCGAGGCCCTCATGGTCTTCGACCGCGACGGCCGCGGGGCCCACCTCGAGCCCACGACCGGCTGACGCCGAGCGGCCCGCCGCCGGCGCGGGCTACTCGACGAAGGCGGCCAGCTGGACCAGCGACGACCACAGGCCGACGGCGTGGTCCTCGGCGGTGATCCCGGCGGGGACGTCGTCGGCGACGAGATCGACCCGGGTCCTGCCGGCGACCGGGGTGACCGCCCAGGTCATGGTCATGGTGCCGGCGACGGCGGGGTCGTCCGACTCGAAGTCGACCGCCTGCACGACCCGCTCATCGGGGACCACCTCGACGAAGCGGGCCTCCACGACGTCGGTGCCGGCGCCGGCCTTGCCGGGGGCGTCCGTGGCGTCGTCGTAGGTCAGCACGAGGCGGTAGGAGCCCCCCGGGCGCAGGTCGAAGCGCTCGAACCGCCCGGTCATCCCCGCCGGCGGCAGCCACGCGGCCAGCGCCGCGGGGTCGGTGAGCGCGGCGAAGACCCGGTCCGGCGGCGCCATCACGACCCGACTCCCCCGGTCCCGACGGCCCTCCCGCTGCGGCAGCGGCTTCTCGACCATGGCCACGAAGTGCCCCGGCTCGTCGGCCCACGGCTCGAGCTCGGCCACCGGCGTGAAGCCGACCCCCTGGTGGAAGCGCAGCGAGCGGGGGTTGGGCGGCACCGTGTTGACCTCGGCGCAGAGCACGCCGGCGCCCCGATCGCGACCCCACACCTCGAACGAGCGGTAGAGGTCGTGGGCGAGCCCGGTGCCCCGGTGGGCCTCGGCCACGGCCACCCGGTCGACGTAGGCGAAGTGCTCGTGACGGGCGCCGAACCACCGGTAGTTCGGGCTGTCGTAGGGCGAGCCCTCGGCGAAGCCCACGAGGAAGGCCACCACCTCACCGCCGGCCTCGACGACCTCGACGTGCTCGGCGAGGCCGACCAGCCAGCCCCAGCGCTCGGCGTCCGCCGAGCCCACTTCGGGCACGTTGGCCTGGTTCAGGGCCAGGGCCCCGGCGGCGTCGGTCGGCTCGTAGGGACGGCGGCGGGTCATCGGCCGCCGAAGCTACCGGTCCCCGCCGCCGGCCGACCCCGCCGCGCGCCGACGCCCCCGCTCAGTCGTCCGGCACCTCGTTGATGAAGTGCCCGCACTCGTCCTGCACGGCTTGGTCGACGACCGCGATCGAGCCGTTGATGTCGGCGACGACGGCGGCGCCCTCACCCGACTGGTACTCCGGCGCGGCGGCGCCGAGGTCGACGTCGAAGTCGCGGTCGGCGGCGAACTGGCGGAGGCCGTCGACCGCCTCGGCGAAGGGTTCGGCGTCGACGCCGTCGGGCGCAGCCTCGGCCAGCCCCGCGGCGGCATCCGCCATCGCCGTCACCCGCGCCTCCACCTCGGCGGGTGTGGTGGCGTCGGGCGCCCCCGCCGAGGCCACCGCGAACGCCTCGGCGGCGTCGCAGAACGAGCCGCCGGAGGCCGGGGCGGTCCCCGCCGCACCGTCGTCCGCCACCGTGGCCGTCGTCCCCTCGGCGCCGCCGCCACCGTCGTCGTCGTCGCCACAGGCGACGCCCAGGGTGAGCACGAGCGCGAGGGCGGGCAGGACGAGCAAGGAGCGCATGCGCTCGGTTTACCCCGCCGCCGCCCGGATCGAACCGCGAGGGCCGGTCCGCGCGGTGTCCGGCGTGTCGCTACTCGCTCGGCCGGCGCTAGAAGCCGGCCCAGCCGGGCCGGCTCGCCGCCTGGCGGATCCACGCCGTCAGCTGGGCCTCGTCGGCGATGCCGTCCTCGGTCACGTGCAGGTAGCGGGCGTCCGGGTCCTTCGAGGACTCGGGCGGCGGCGGGTCGAGGTGGGCGCCGTTGAAGAACGTGACCTTCACGTACGTCGTGAAGCAGTGGAAGCTGAGGAACCAGGCGTGCTCGTCGGTCCCGTAGAACGGCGAGTTCCACCGGACCGCCTTGTTCACCCCCGGAACCGCCTCGACCACCAGGGCATCGAGGCGCCGGCCCACGTCCTGCTTCCAGCCCGGCATCGCCGCGAGGTACGCCGCCACCGGGGCGTCGCCGTCGCCCTTGGGGATCTGCGGGTTGCCGCCGGCGAGCAGCTTCGGCGCCGGGTCGTTGGTGGGCTCGGTCATCGTGGGTCCTCGCTCGATCGCTCGGGACGAGTCTGGCCGACGGCTCGCCGGCGTGCGTGGGCGGCGCCCGTCACGGTTCGGCTCACGGCCGCAGCACCCGGGCCTTGCCGAACATGGTGCCGAAGAGCAGGCGGCCGTCGTCCATCACGGTGACGCCGGCGCCCAGGGTGTTGAACTGCGAGCCGCCGAGCACGTAGTGGAACGCCGGCTCGCCCGTGGTCCAGTCCACGCCCTCGATCGTCCACTGCCGGTCCCGCGTGCCGCACGTGTAGACGAGGTCGGACCCCTGGGAGACGTAGGGCACCGAGTTCGGCGACGAGACCGTCCGGCAGACCCACGCCTCCTCGAGCCGACGGGTGGCGGGGTCCCACTCGAACTTGTGCAGGCCGAGCGGTCGGAAGGCCGGGTCGTGGCCGAGGTAGAAGCACAGGGCCCGGGCGGCGGCCTCGGGCAGGCCCTCCACGACGGTCGGCGGCTGGTTGTTGACGGTCATGGCCCCGTAGCCGCTGACGGTGAACGACTGCTCGGTCTGGATGGCGGCGAGGCCAGGGTCGCCCATGTCGGCACGGCCGAGGCCGGCGATCCGGCGCGACGGGGCCTCGGGCAGCTGCGCCCAGTCGTCGGGGATGTCGTCGCGCCAGAAGAGGGTGATGTTGACGACCTCGTCGCCGTCGCCGATGACCACGAAGCGGTCCTCGTCGGGACCGAAGCCCATGAGCGACGGGGTGGAGCCCGAGCCCCACCCCGTGCCGTTGCGGTACCGCGCCCGCCAAGCGCCGTCGGCGGGGTCGGTCGAGAGGCGGTCGCCGGTCCACACGACCTTGTGGAGGTGGTTGGGGGAGGTCACGTAGATGCCGCCGTCGTCGCCGACGCAGAGGCTCTTGCGCACCCAGCCGTACCCCGCGTTGCGGCCGGAGTCGAGCATGCGCTGCCACTGGGCGGCGGCCTCTTCGGCCGCACCGGGGAGCTGCAGCGTGGCGAGGTCGGCGAAGTCCCGGGTGAGGCAGACGAGCCAGCCGTGGTCGGAGGAGAGGACGAGGCGGCCGTCGAAGGTGAGGTTGACCCCGACGAACGAGCCCTCGACCTCGGGAGGCTTGTCCCAGCGGGCCGCCACCTCGATGGGCGACGCCGGGTCGGTCGGGTCGGTCTCCCGGTAGGCCACGACGCAGTCGCGGCGGGTGAGGAAGAGGGTGTTGTCGCAGTCCACCAGGGCGTACACGCCGTCGAGGCCGACGAGGTAGGTCATGGCCATGGTGAGCGCGTGGTCGACCGCCTCACGGCCCCGGAGCTCGTCGAGGGCCCGTACCTGCTCCTCGAGCACGGCCACGGGGGTGACGGGCTCGTCGCCCGTGGGCAGCACGGCGAGCACCTCGAGGGTGTCGGCGTCGAGCTTGGCGATGGTCTGGCGCCCGTTGCTCCAGATGACCCGCCGCCCGTCGGGGTACGGCCCCGACACCATCCCGCCGAAGTGACCCGGCCCGAGCCAGGCGTACTGGACGTCGTCGGGCCCGAGCACCTCCGTCGGCCCCACCGGCCCCGCCACGGCGGTGTTGTCCTGCTGGTCGCAGCGGCCGTGGGCGATCGGGTACTCGGAGTCGGCGAGGAACGGGTTCCTCGGCCCCACCGCCATCGCCATCGGTCCGTCCCCTCCCCGGGTGCTGCCGCCCAGCGGAGGCGAGGCTACGCCGGGCGGCGGGGTCGGGCGAGAGATCGTCCGACCCCGCCCCCCGAGCAGCCGCCCGAGCGCCCGTCAGACCAGCAGCACGGTGACCGACCCGGGTCAGGTGTCGAAGCCGACGCCGGTCCAGAAGACCTCGGGCCGACTCGCCCGCAGGGCGTCGGCGGCGGGCGGGACCATCAGGGGTCGTCCCGCCGCGTCACCCCCGGGCCGCGCCCGGAGCCGGTCACAGCAGGCCGAGCTCCAGCCGGGCGGCCTCCGAGATCCGGTCGATCGTCCACGGCGGGTCCCACACGAGGTTGACCTCGGCGTCGTCGACCCCGGGGACGCCGAGCACGGCGCGCGCCGCGTCGGCGCGCAGGACGTCGCCCATGCCGCACCCCGGGGCGGTCATCGACATGTCGACCTCGATGCGGCGCGTGCCGAGCGGGCCGTCCACCTCCTCGCAGCGGTAGACGAGGCCGAGCTCGACGATGCTCACGGGGATCTCGGGGTCGTACACCTGGTCGAGGGCGTCGACGACCTGCTGCAGGTCGAACGCCTGCGGCACGTCGGCGGCCGGCTGCCCGTCCGAGGTGCGGCTGCTCCCAGCGGCCGGTTCGTCGGTGGCGGGTGGCTGCCCGAGGGCATCGGCGTCGTCGGCTTCGATGCGCAGGAGCTCGCCGCGTCCGGTGCGCACCGTGATGCTGCCGCCGAGCTGCTGGACGACCCGCACCTCGGCGCCCTGGGGCAGGAGGATCCCCTCGCCGGCGGGCACGGTGGTGGCCCGGCAGGCCCGGCTCAGCGCGACGGGAGCGGTGGGCGAGCTCATGGCGTGGGCCCCGCGAGGCGGCCGGCGAAGGTCGCGGCGACGAGCTCGCGCAGCGACGGCGGGGTGATGTCGTCGGTGAGCTCGGCGACGAAGGCGGCGACCAGCAGGGCGCGGCTCTGGGCGAGGGGGATGCCACGGCTGCGGAGGTAGAAGAGGGCGTCGTCGTCGAGGCGGCCGACCGTGGCGCCGTGGGCGCAGCGGACGTCGTCGGCGAGGATCTCGAGCCAGGGCCGGGTGTCCACCTGGGCGGTCGGTCGCAGCACCAGGTTGCGATTGGATTGGCTGGCGTCGGTGCCGTCGGCGCCGGGGCGGACGATCACGTGGCCGGTGAACGACCCGCGTCCGTGGTCGTCGATGACGCCCTTGTACAGCTGGGTGCTCGTGCCGTGCGGAGCGGCGTGGTCGACGGTGACGACGTTGTCGTGGCGCTGATGCCCGGTCGGCAGGTACAGGCCACGGAGGTCGACGCGTGCCCCGGGCTCGGCGAGGCGCACCTCGACGGCGCTGCGGGCGATCGACGCGCCGACCATGACCGACGTGGCGCGCACGTGGGAGTCCGCCGCCTGCTCGACGCGGGTGCGGCCGACGTGCAGGGCGTCTCGAGGTTCGGCCTGTACGCGGTGGTGGGTGACGTCGGCGGCGTGTCCGGCCTCGATCCGTGTCGAGGCGTTGGTGACCACGTCGCCGCCGAGCCCGACGTAGGTCTCGATGACGGCGACGCGGCTTCGTGGACCGGCCCGGACGGCGGTGCGGGGGTGCACGGCGCTGACCCCGTCGCCGGGCACGGCCAGGTGGACCACGTGCAAGGGCTCGTCGACCCGGACCCCGGCGTCGACGAGCACCGACGCCTCGTCGGTCGCGGCGAGCTGGTTGAGCGCGTCGAAGCCGTCGGGGGGATCGTCGTCGGAGGTGCGGGGTGCACCACTCCCGAACCGCACGCCCCGGGGCAGGCCACCGGTGTCGGAGAGGCCGGCGTCGAGCGCGCCGTTGACGAACACGACGCGAGGTCCGCCGTGGTCGCCGGCGAGGTCGTCGACGTCGGCACGGGTGACGGCGCGCCCGCCGGACGGCGCGGGGGTCGCCCGGCCGAGCGCGGCGGCGATGTCGTCGACGGCGGTGTACCGCCACGCCTCCTCACGGTTGCTCGGGAGGCCGTGGGCGTCGAACCAGTCCCGGACGCGATCGGTGCGTCCGTCGGAGGGGTCGGGCGCGAGCCGGTCCAGCAGCGACGGGACGGCGCTCACGTGCCCGCCCCGACGGTCTGGTACCCGCTCGCCTCGAGCTCGCCCGCGAGCTCGGGGCCGCCGGAACGGACGATCCGGCCGTGCTGGAGCACGTGGACCCGGTCGGGGCTCAGGTGCTCGAGCAGACGCGGGTAGTGGGTGATCACGAGCATCGCCCGGTCGGGGCGCCGCAGGCGCTCGACCCCTTCGGCGACGACCCGCAGCGCGTCGATGTCGAGGCCGGAGTCGGTCTCGTCGAGGATGGCGAGGCGCGGTTCGAGCAGGGCCATCTGCAGGATCTCGTTGCGCTTCTTCTCCCCACCGGAGAAGCCCTCGTTCACCGAACGGCTGAGGAAGGCGGGGTCCATGCCGAGCTGGGCCATGTGGTCCTTGGCGAGCGCGAGGAACTCGCCGGCGCTGACCTCCGGCTCGCCCCGTTCCCGCCGGACGGCGTTGACGGCCGTGTGCAGGAAGTGCAGGTTCCCGACCCCGGGGATCTCCACGGGGTACTGGAAGGCGAGGAACACGCCCTTGGCCGCCCGCTGCTCCGGGGTGAGCGCGAGGAGGTCGTCGCCGTCGAGGGTCACCGACCCGGTGACCTCGTAGCCCTCACGCCCGGCGAGCACGTTGGAGAGGGTGGACTTGCCGGCGCCGTTGGGCCCCATGATGGCGTGGACCTCACCGGCGGCGATGTCGAGGTCGAGGCCGTCGAGGATGCCGGTGCCGTCGACGGTGACGGTGAGGTGCTCGATGTGCAGCATCAGCCCACCGCCCCTTCGAGGCTGAGGCGCATGAGGGCGTGCGCCTCGACGGCGTACTCCATGGGCAGCTCGTCGAACACCTCCCGGCAGAACCCGTTGACGATCATCGACGTGGCGTCCTCCTCGGTCAGGCCTCGCTGGCGGCAGTAGAAGAGCTGGTCGTCGCTCACCTTCGACGTCGTGGCCTCGTGCTCGACCTCGGCGGTGTCGTTCTTCACCTCGACGTACGGGAAGGTGTGGGCGCCGCAGTCCGGGCCGATGAGCAGCGAGTCGCAGCGCGTGTGGTTGCGGGCCCCGGTCGCGCCGCGCAGCATCTTCACCAGGCCCCGGTAGGTGTTCTGCGCCCGCCCTGCGGAGATGCCCTTGGAGACGATGGTGCTGGTCGTGTTGCGACCGATGTGGATCATCTTCGTGCCGGTGTCGGCCTGCTGGTGGTTGGTCGTGACGGCGACCGAGTAGAACTCGCCGACGGAGTCGTCGCCCTGGAGGATCACGCTCGGGTACTTCCAGGTGATCGCGGAGCCGGTCTCGACCTGGGTCCAGGAGATCTTCGCCCTCGCTCCGGCGCGACCCCGCTTGGTCACGAAGTTGTAGATCCCGCCGCGGCCCTCGGCGTCGCCGGGATACCAGTTCTGCACGGTCGAGTACTTGATCGACGCGTCGTCGAGGGCGATGAGCTCGACCACCGCGGCGTGCAGCTGGTTCTCGTCCCGCTTCGGCGCGGTGCACCCTTCGAGGTAGCTGACGCTCGCTCCCTCCTCGGCGACGATCAAGGTGCGCTCGAACTGACCGGTGTCGGCCGCGTTGATGCGGAAGTACGTCGACAGCTCCATCGGGCACGTGACGCCGGCGGGGATATAGCAGAAGGACCCGTCGGAGAACACCGCCGAGTTGAGCGCGGCGAAGAAGTTGTCGCGGAAGGGGACGACCGACCCGAGATACCTGCGGACGAGCTCGGGGTGTTGGCGCACGGCCTCGGAGAAGGAGCAGAAGATCACGCCCGCCTCGGCCAGCTTCGCCTTGAACGTCGTGGCCACCGACACCGAGTCCATGACCGCGTCGACGGCGACGCCGGCCAGCCGTTCCTGCTCGGCGAGGGAGATCCCGAGCTTGTCGAACGCGGCGCGGATCTCGACGTCGACCTCGTCGAGGCTCTTCGGTGCGGGCCCCTTCGGCTTCGGCGCCGCCCAGTAGTACATGTCCTGGTAGTCGATCGACGGGTAGTGCACGTTGGGCCACGTGGGCTCGTCGAGGGTGAGGAAGTGGCGGAACGCCGCGAGGCGCCACTCCAGCAGCCACCCGGGCTCGTCCTTCTTGGCGGAGATGAACCGGACGACCTCTTCGGTGAGGCCCTTCGGGGCGTACTCGGTGTCGAGGTCGGTGTGGAAGCCGTAGGCGTACTCCCGCTCGACCAGGCCCTCGATGACGTCGGACATGTGGTCTCCCTCGCGGTCGGTCCCTCGCTGCTGGTTCGTCTATATTTCTACCATAGACTAGAACTAAGTGCTACTTCTGACCGCGAGGAGCTCCCCATGCGCGACGTGCCGCGACCGACCCCGAGCCACGACCTCGACACCCCCGAGCAGATCGCCGAGATGGTGCGGCGCTTCTACGCCGACGTCGCCCAGGACGACCTGCTCGGCCCGATGTTCAACGACGTCGCGCGCGTGGACTGGTCCGAGCACCTGCCCAAGCTCACCGCCTTCTGGTGCCGGGCGCTGCTCGGGCTCCCCGGCTACGTGGGCAACCCCTTCCGTGCTCACGCGCTCGTGCACGGGCGGCGCCGGTTCACCGCGGCCCACTTCGAGCGGTGGCTCGAGCTGTTCCACGAGACGCTGGACCTCGGCTGGGTCGGACCGTGCACGGCACGGGCGCACGAGCTCGCCGACAACGTCGCCCGTGTGCACAGCGAGCAGCTCATCGGCGAGGCCGTCAGCGTCGAGCGCTACCAGCCGACCTGACCGGACGCGTGATCCCCGTGTGCCCCGGCCGCCGCGACGCCGCCCGGCCGCGGTGGCCGAGGGGCCACGTTCAGCGGAGCGGAGCGGCGGGAGGGCAGGCGACGCAGTGCCGGGCCTCCGGGATCACCTCGAGGCGCTCGAACGGGATCGGCCGCTCGCACGCCTCGCACGTGCCGTAGGTGGCGTCGTCGAGGCGACCGAGGGCGTGGTCGATGTCGGCGAGCGCCTCACGCGCCCGGTCGGCGGCGAGGCGGGCCGTCTCCCGGTCCCGTCCCGCGCTGTCGTCGGTGTCCGAGCTCAGCGCGTTGACCAGGGCGTCGTTCAGCTCGAGGTGACCGCGGTGCTCGGCCTGCGCCTCGGTGAGCATGGCGCGCAGGGCGTCCTGCTGGCCGTCGGTGAGGTGGGTGGCCCCGGACTCACGTCCACGGGCCAGATCCGTCGGTGCCTCGGTCATGTCGGTCCTCTCCTCCTCTGGTCGCAACGGGACCCGTCCGCGCCGGTGCCGGCCGAGGGGCCGGGTCGGCGAGGGTGTGCGGAGCCCGCCGAGGGGTCGGTCGAGCCTTCCGGGGAACCGTACGAACGTTCCGCTGGACGGGCATTGGCAGAACTCGACGAGGAACCGCGTGTATGAGTGTCGGTTCTCGACACCGGGTCGGCGGCGGCGGCCCGAGTCGACCCACCGCGCCGCCGCGGTGGCCCGAGCCCCGCCCGAGGGGACAGAGTGGTGCCATGCGGCGATCCTTCGACGTCCGCGCGGTCGTCGAGGCCCTCTCCTCCGACGACGCCACCGTGGTCGCGGGTGCTCCGGGGCTGGACCGGCTCGTGAGCCACGCCCGCCTGGCGCCCTCACCCGAGCACCTGCGCCGGGTCGAGCCCGGCGATCTGGTGGTCACGACCCGTGCGAACCTGGCCGCGTCGGGCGAGCCATGGGACGACCTCGCGGCCCGTCTCGACGCCGCCCGGGTCTCGGCCCTCGTGCTGGGCCTCGACGACGGCGACGCCCTCCCGTCCGAGCTGCTCCGAGCCGCGGATCGCCTCGGACTCCCCCTGATCACGGTCCCGCCGGACGCGGCCCTCCCCGAGCTCGCCTCCGGCATCCTCGACGCCCTGCTCGACGCGCAGCGCCGGCACCTGGAGGAGGTGCTGGAGGCCCACGCCACCGCGGTGGCCGAGGCCGAGGAGCGCTTCGCCGCCATCACCCTCGAGGAGCTCGTGTCCGGTCACGCCAGCGGCACCGCGGAGATCGTCGAGCGCGCCGCCAGCTTCGGCTGGGACCTGACCCGCCCGCGCGCCGTGCTCCTGGCCTCGATCGACCCGCCCACCGAGCCGGGCGTCCTCGTGCCCGCGCTGGCCACCATCGCGGCGTCGGCGCGCGCCACGCTCGGGCCCGACGCGATCGTGTGGCGCCGCAGCGCGACCATCGCCGCCCTGGTGGCCCCGGCGGGGGACGACCCCACCGAGCGCCGGCGGCTCGCGGAAGGGCTGCGCACCGAGCTCGACCACCGGCTCCGCACGGTCACGGTCAGCATCGGCGTGGGCCGCCGGGTCCCCGAGCCCACGGCGCTGACGACCAGCTTCGTCGAGGCCAGCCGGGCGGTCGACGTCGGTCGGTGGGCGAAGGGGCGCCACGTCACCGAGGTGTTCGACGAGCTCGGCCTCGAACGGCTCCTGTCCTCGGTGCCGCAGGACGAGCTCGCCGACTTCGTCCACCACGCCATCGGTCCCCTGCACGACCACGACCGCGCCCACGCCGCCGAGCTCGTCGACACCCTCGCGGTCTGGCTGGAGACCCGGAACCGGGCGGAGGCCGCCCGGCGGATGCACGTGCACTACAACACGCTGAAGAACCGCCTCGAGCGCATCGAGGCGATCCTCGGCCCGGTGCTCGACGACCCGGCGAGTGCCCTCGAGTGCCAGGTCGCCATCCACGTCGCGCGCCACTACGACGTCCCGTGGAGCGAGGGGCCACCGGGCTGACCGCGCTCCCGGCGCGTCGGCGGGCACCCCTTGATTTCTATTATCTCCATCATCTGCTAGAACTAACTGCATGGATGGAGCCCCGGCGCACCGAACGCTGAGCGACCTGTCCAGCCGCAGCGACGTGCACGACCTCGTCGTCGGCTTCTACCGCGAGATCGTCTTCGACGACCTGCTCGCACCCGTGTTCGGCGAGGTGGCCGAAGTCGACTGGTCGGCCCACATCCCGAGGCTGGTCGACTACTGGTGCCGCACGCTGATCGGCGAGCCCGGCCACCGCGGCGCCGTCCTCGCCGTCCATCGCCACGTGCACGAGCTCGACGCCTTCCGTCCCGAGCACTTCGACCGCTGGTACGGGCTGTGGGCCCGCAGCGTCGACGAACGCTGGGCCGGTCCGGTCGCCGAGGCCGCCAAGCGCCACGCCGCGCGCGTCGCCGCCTCCCTCGCGCGCCAGCTCCTCGACGTCACGTGGCGCCCACCCGAGCGCACCCGACCCCTGATCCCGACCACCAGCGAAAGGACCACCCCGTGACCCTCACCACCAACGACACCGTGCTCGAGGACCCGAACATCGCCCGCACCGCGGCGATCGGCGCCGTCATCGGCGTCACCGTCGTCACCATCGGCGTCACCCTCGCCGGCCTCCTCGGCGGTCTCGGATTCGGGGGCGCCGTCGGGCTCGGCCTCTTCATCGGCATGTGGGGCGGCGGCGGCTTCGGCTTCATGATGGGTGGCACCATCCCGTTCGCCCGTCACATGGACCGGGCCGAAGCCGCCGCGTCGAGCCACCACCGACGCTGAGGATCGCCACGGCGCCGACCCGGGGATTCCTCCCCGACCGGCCCGTGCGGCACACTGGCGGTGAGACCACCATGACAGCGACCCTGCAGGAACAGGCGCGTGCCCTCGGCGATCCGACGCGCCACGCCATCTTCCGGCACGTCGCCCAGGTGGGCCGACCCATCGGGGTCGCCGAGCTCAACGACCAGTTCCCGTTGAACCACAACGCGATCCGCCAGCACCTCGCCAAGCTGGTCGCCGCCGGGCTCGTGATCGAATCCCGCGTCCCGACGGGCGGGCGTGGCCGCCCGCGCCTCGTCTACGAGGTCGACCCCGCCGTCGAGGGACAGTGGGGCACCAGCGGACCCTACGAGCGCCTCAGCCGCCTGCTCGTCGAGATCATCCGCACCGGGCTCGACGCCGAGGAGGTGGGACGGCGCGCCGCCGACCAGCTCCGGGTGCGTTCGCCCTCGGGGGACATCGTCGCCGACGTCACCGCGGCGATGGCCCGCCAGGGGTTCGACCCCGAGGTGCAGGCCGTCAAGGACGGCGCCGAGATCGTCCTGCACCGCTGCCCGTTCGCCACGGCCGCCCTCGCCGACCGCACGACGATCTGCGCGCTGCACCTGGGCATCGCCGAGGGTCTCGTCGAGGGTGCCCCGGCCGACGTCACCGAGCTCGTGGCCTACGACCCTCGCCACGCCGGCTGCCGGTTGCACGTCCGCCTCGTGGCCGACGACGACGAGCAGCCCGAGGACGCCTCCGGCACGCTCGTCCTGCGCAAGCGGTCCGGCCGCCGGTGAGCCCGACCGACGAGGACACCCCCGTCGACCGCGGGCCCGCCGACGACGCTTCCTCCGTCGCCGGGGAGGAGCTCGACGACGCCCAGCTCGCGGAGCTCGTGCGCACCCTGGCCGACGCCGTGGTCGTCGCCGACCCCGAGGGCGCCATCACGTTCTGGAACGACGCCGCCACCCGGCTCTTCGGTTGGTCGGCCGAGGAGGCGATCGGCCAGACCCTCGACCTCATCATCCCCGAGCGCCTGCGCCAGCGGCACTGGACCGGGTACCACCAGACCATGACCACCGGCCACACCCGCTACGGCGACCGCCTGCTCGAGGTGCCCGCGCTGCACCGGGACGGCCGCACGCTCTCGATCGCGTTCACCGTGACCCTGCTCGGTGCCAAGGGCGCGGACGCGCCCCACGCCGTCGCCGCGGTGATGCGCGACGACACCGAGCGCTGGCAGGAGCGCCGGCGCCTGCGGGCGGAGCTGGCCGCCCTCCGGGAGCCACCCGGCGAACGGCCTGCCGACGGCGGTGGTCAGCCGGCTCCGTAGGTCCAGTCGGGTCGCTTGTCCCAGAACCGCTCGTCGTAGGTGGCGACGCCGTCCGCCAGGTCGAGGAGCTTGGGGATGGGGCGCTCACCGGGGCGGGGGCAGGCGTGGGCCTCGAGGTGCTCGACGAACTCCTCGGGGAAGGCCCGCAGGACGCTGCTGACGAGCAGTCGTTCCTCGACGGCGAGGTAGCAGCGGTTGCCGTCGGTCACCCGCTCGAGCCAGCCGTGGATGGCGGCGACGTCGTCCTCGGTGCCGACGCCGGTCTCGATGCGTTCCAGCCGGGTGGTGATCTCCCCCGAGCCGATCTTGCAGGGTGGGCACTGGCCGCAGGACTCGATGAAGAGGAAGCGGGACAGGCGGTAGGCGGCGTCGACCATGCACGCGGTGTCGTCGTGGACGATGAACCCGGCCGCACCCATGGCGCTGCCGGCGGCGGCGAGCCCCTCGTAGCTCACCGGCACGTCGAGGTGGTCGGCGGTGAGGACCGGGTTGGCGACGCCGGAGAACACGGCCTTGACGGACCGACCGGGACGCGGGCCGCTGCCGACCGCGTCGATCACGGCGCCGAGGGGCGTGCCGAGCTCGACCTCGCCGACGTCGGGGGCGACCACGTCACCCACCACGGTGGCGACGACCGTCCCGGGTGACTCGGGCGTGCCCGTCGAGCGGAACCAGTCCGCACCGTGGGTGAGGATGTGGGAGACGTTCGCCAGCGTCTCGACGTTGTTGACCAGCGTCGGGTTGGGCCCGTCGCTGCGGGCCCGGCCGGACGACGAGCCCGCCTCCCATCCCTCCTGTGGGCCGGCGGCGAAGAGCCCGTGCTCGTACGGGGCGAACCACCGGGGCAGGGGCGGCTTGCCCTCGATCACCTCGAGCATGGCCTTCTCCTCGCCGAACAGGTACTCGTCGGGCCCGGCGACGACGTTCACCGTGCAGTCGGTGCAGATGCCGGCGGCCTGGAACTCCTGGGCGGCTCGGGTCAGCGCCGCGATCTCGCGCTCGAACCCCGCCTTCAGGCAGACGAACGCCTCCTCGGCGCCGATCGCGAAGGCGGCCACGATCAGCCCTTCGACGACCTGGTACGGGTTGGCCCGTAGGAGAGCACGGTCCTTGAACGTGCCAGGCTCGCCTTCGGCGCCGTTGACCACGAGGTAGCGACGGGTCCCGGCCTGGTCGGCGATCCCCGCCCACTTCCGACCGGTGGGGAACCCGCCCCCGCCACGGCCTCGGAGCCCCGATCGGGCGATGACGTCGATCGTGGCCGCCGGCCCCAGGCGCATGGCGGTCTCGACCCCCGACCCGCCGGCGTCGGTGGCGAGCCAGGCATCGAGGGTGGTGATCGGCTCGGGGGGCAACAGGTACGTGGTCATGCCGGTTCTCCTCTCGTGGGCGCGGCTCGGGCACCGAGCCCCACCCGCACGGTCCGTACGGCGGTGTCGAGCACCCACACGCCCACACCCGCCGCGGCGAGCAGGTGCACGTCGAGGGCGAGCGCGATCGCCGCGAGGTTGGCGGCGGCCAACCCGATCCACGACCGCATCGCCGCGAAGCTGCGGCCGAGCTGCTCGTGGCCGCCGCCGCGCAGCATGGGCAGCAGGTACGCGACGGACCCCCACAGGATCTGCGCGTACCCGCCGACGGCGAGCACCAGCAGCCACCGGCCGCCGAACACCGCGCCGTCCCCGCCGGCGATCTCGACCGACGTGGCGGCGACGGCGACCGCCCACCACAGGCCGCCGGCCCACAGCGCGACCAGGCGCGGCCCGGCCCAACGCAGCTGGCGTCGCGTCGGCCGGGGCAGCAGCCACAGCGCAGCACCGATGCCGACCGCGTAGGCCGCGAGCCCGCCGGCGGCGACGCGGTCGGCGCCGGTCACCAGCCCCAGGACCGCGGTCGTCACCGCAGCGGTCTGCCAGCCGACCGCGCCGAACAGCCGCGTGGCGGTCGCGTGGGGGGCCATCCGGGACCGGCCGACGGTGGCGGCGAAGAACGGCAGGGTGCCCCCGACGACGAGACCGATCAGACCGAGCAGGTTGAGGGTGACGTGGGCGGCGCGCAGCCCCGCGGTCGGTGTGCCCAGCGCCATCGTGACGCCGAGCACCACGCCTGCGGTTCCCGCGACGAGCGCGGCGAGGTAGGCGGCGACGGCGGGATCGAAGCGCCGCTCCACCCCCCGACGGGCGGTGACCACCAGCATTCCCGCGAGCAGGAGCAGCCCCACGAGGTAGGCGGTGCCGGCCGGCGCCAGCATCCACGCGCCGAGGTCGAGCTGGCGTCCGGCGGCGACGCCGGCGGCGCCCGCGGCCACGCACCACCGCTGGAGGTGCACGATCGGGTCCGGCGGGGCAGGCGCCGCCGACCACGTCACGGTGAGCATCACCGACACGCCGCTGATGGCGAGGACGACGCCGCCGGCGAGGAACAGGTGCAGCGCCAGCCAGCGCCCGTCGGTGAGACCGTCGGTGAGGCCGTCGATGAGCGCGACCGCGGCCGCCGCGGCGACGAAGGCCAGGGCCAGGCGGACCGTGCCGCGCACCTGGGCGTGCGCGAGCCGCACCCGGTCCGCGGCCCCCCGTGACGCGGCGGTCGTCGGCGTGGGGCGCCAGCGACTGGTCGGCCCGCCGACGGGAGCCCGCGTCGGGGTCACGTCACCACGCCGGTCGCGGCGCGGTGGGCGCCGTCCATGGCGTCCCACTCGTCGTCGTCGAAGGCGAACATCGCCGCCGGGAAGAGCTCCATCTCCTCGACCTCGATGTGGGCGGCCAGCGCGTAGTAGGCGCGGCGGTCGAACGAGGCGGTGGTGAGGGCTCGGTGCAGCTCCCGGTGCTCCTCTTCGAGCTCGGCGAGCTGTTCGGCCGTGAGGTCGCCGCGGGCGATGAGCTCAGGGTAGAGGCCGGTCTCCTCCTTGCGGACGTGCACGTCGAGCAGGCCCACCAGCTCGTCGACCTCACCGGCGGGGGGTGTGCGCCCGGCGCGCTCGGCCTCGGCGACCGACCAGCCCCGCTCCAGGATCTCCTCGTGCTCGGCGGTCAGCTCGGCGATCGGTGGGAACGCCCGGCAGCCGCAGTGGTCACACATCGGGCACCTCCGCTCGGTCGAGGCCGTGCGTGCAGTGCAGCTCGGCGACCGCCGGGTCGACCGCGACCATGACGCGCTCGACCGACGACATGTCGTCGGCGTGGAGGTGGCCGCGGATCACGGCGAGCAACCGGTCGGCGTCGACGCCGCGATGGCGGACGCGCAGGCACTGGCCGGTGATGCTGGCGTGGACGCCGATCACGCCCGGCTCGGCTCGAAGCAGGTCGAGGGTCTCGTTGAGGCACTGCGGGCAGTTCGCCCCGGTGACGGTGATCTCGGTGTCGGTCAGATCGGTCATGGCGTTCCTCCCGGGGCCGGGTCGCGGCCGGGCTCGAGGTGGAGGCGGAGGCGGCACGGGTGCCGCCGCGGGTCGTGCGGGACGAGCGCGTCGACGACGACACGGCCGTGGGCGAGCTCGGCGATGCCCTCGGCCATACCCAGGTGGACGGCACAGACGACCTCGGGATCGGCGACGGCGGCGGACTCGAACGGGCAGGCCCGGAGCGCCATCTCGACCGAGTCGCCGCGGCGACGCACCTCGGGGTCGAACCCGTGGCGGGCCATGGCGGCGGTGACGACGTCGACCGGGTCGGCGCCGGCGGGCGGGGCGGGCTCGGACTCGACGACCGCCCGGCGTCCGACCTCCTCGGGGGTTGCGCCGGTGCGAAGCGCCTCGGCGAGCAGCACGGTCAGCCGCTCGTACGGGCCGGTCGCGCCCCACCGACTGTCGGCGTGGGGCGACACCCGGTAGACGCGCCGCGGCCGGCCCCGGCCGGTGCTCGGCGCGGTCGCGCCCTCGACGAGACCGGCGTCCACGAGGCGGGCGAGGTGCTGACGGATGGCGTTGTGGTTGAGCCCGAAGTGGTCGGTCAGCTCGGCGACGTCGACCGGGCGGTCCGCGTCGACGAGGTAGGAGAACACGCCGTGGCGGGTGGGGTCGCCGAGGGCGCGGGCCTGGGACTGGAGGGTCGCCGTCACCGCGAGAGCTCGGCGTGGAAGGCCTCGGCCAGCTCACCGAGCGTGTCGGGCCGGGGCTCGAGCGGCTCGAGCTCGCCGAGGGACCGTTCACCGAGCTCCTCGACGACGACCTCCCACAGGTCGAGGAGCGCGAGGTCGTCGGCAACGTCCAGCTCGGTGAGGCTGCGGTCGGCGGCACTGTCGGGATCGACGCCGACGACGCCGGCGAGGAGCTCGAGCACGGCATCGACCTCGACGGCCTCGGCGTGGGTGTGGGTCTCGGCCGGCATCGGTCAGTCCCGCCGGAAGGTGACCCGCCAGTCGCCGGACTCGAGCTGGTCGGCGACGTAGCCGAAGCCCTGTTCGCCGAGCACCCCCTCGAGCGGCACCGGCTCGAACGGCGCGTAGACGACGAGCACCTCGCCGTCGCCGACCTGCCCGGCGGCATCCATGATCTCGGCGAAGGGCTCGCCGGCGGCGGCGAGCGTCGGTCGGGCGTCGACGACGCGCGCGGTGCTCGTGATGTCGATGGCCCAGTCCTCGGGGCCCTGCTCGACGTACTCCCACCGGAACTGGGCGGGCCGGGTGGCGTCGAGCTGGTAGCGCAGCGGCGCCGGGTCGTGGTCGTTCACCAGCCGCAGGGTGTCGCCGGTGCCGAGGGCGTCGAGCCGGTCGAAGATCGTCTCGTGTCGCTCCCTCGGGGGCATCGGCCGTACGTCCAGCGTCTCCATCGCGGTCCTCCTGCCTCTGGCGCCGTCCCCGGCGTCCTGTTATTCTTCTAGTCTAGAGTAGAGAAAAAACCAGGAGTCGTCCAGTGACGGTCCCCACCCAACCAGCCCCACCGGCCGCTACGGCCCGACCAGCGGCCGCACCGGCGGCGCCGTTCGTGCCCGGCGCCACCTCGACGGTCCCGCCCGCGTCCGTGCCGCTCGGGTTCCTCGCCGCCGCCGGCGTGGGCCTGTGCGCCTTCGGGCTGGCGGTGTGGTTCGCGGCCGACCGCGTGGTCACCACCCCGACGCACACCGGCGCGGTGTCGGCGGTGCACGTCGGGATGCTGGCGTTCCTCACCACCGCGGTCCTGGGGGCGGTCCACCAGTTCACCCCGGTCGTCGGTCGCCGACCGCTCCGCTCCGTCGTCGCCGCACGGGTGACGCTGGTGGGGATGGTCGCCACCGCGTGGCTCCTGCCCACGGGGTTCGCCCACGGCCCGGAGTCGCGCGTCGCCGCCGGCGGCCCGATCGGGGCGGCCACCGTGCTGCTGGCGGCATGGAACCTGTCCGGACCGTTGTCCGCCCGCGACGGCGGCGTGCCCCTCGCCGGGCTGCGGCTGTCGGTCGGGTTCCTCGTCGTGACCGTCGCCTTCGGCGTCGTCTACGCCTTCGACCGCCAGACCGGCTGGTTCCCCCTGCTGCCCCATCGGGTCCTCGCCCACGCCCACCTCGGCCTGCTCGGCTGGCTCGGGCTCACCTACGTGTCGGTCGCCGAGAAGCTCTGGCCGATGTTCCTGCTGGCCCACCGACCCCGCGCCCGCGCCGGCGCGTGGGCGGTCGGGCTCCTCGCCGCCGGCGTGCCCGTGCTCGCCACGGGCCTGCTGTTCGCCGTACCCGCCGTGGCCTGGCCCGGCGGGCTCGCTGTCGCCGCCGGGTTGGGCTGCCACCTGGCGTCGCTGGTCGGCGTGGTCCGTCACCGACGCCGGCCCCTCGAGCTGCTCCACGCCTTCCTGTTCGCGTCGGCCGCCTTCCTGGTGGCGGCCATGGCCCTCGGGGCCGCCGCCGCGGTCGCCGCGGTCGAGCCGACAACGCGGACGCGTCTCGTCGCCGCCGAGATCGCAGCGCTCGCCGCCTGGTTGGGGCTCGCCGTCATCGGACACGCCCACAAGATCGTGCCCTTCATCGCCTACACGGCGCTGCGGGCGCGCGGCGTCACCACCGGGCCGACCGGCCGGCCGCTGCTGTTCGGCGACCTGTTCCATCACGGCGCCGCCCGCCTCACCCTCCTCGTCGCCGCGACGGGGTTCGCGAGCACGGTCGCCGGGATCCTCGCTGCATCACCCGCCACCGTCGCCGTCGGCGGCGCCGCGATCGCCGTCGCCGGCGTCGTGGTCACCGCCAACCTCGCCACCGGCCCCCGCCGCGCTGCCCGTGCCCGACCCGACCGTCCCGAGGAGGTCCCCATGACGAACCCTGCCCCGCCCACCGAACACCACGACCCGCCGCATCGCGACACCCGCACGGGTGAGGGGGCCGCGTCGTGATCGAGCCACCCACCACCGACCTGGCCGCCGAAGGCCGACGCGAGGCCGCGCTGGCCGCGCTCGGCGGGGTGTGGGACCCCGAGCTGGGCCTCGACGTCGTGTCCCTGGGCCTCGTCTACGACGTCCGGGTCGACGGTGACGCCGTCGAGATCGACATGACCCTCACCACCCCGGGCTGCCCGGTGTCCGAGCAGCTGCCGACCGAGGCCGAGGCCGCCGTGCGCGCCGCCGTGCCTGGCGCCGACGTGACCGTGAACGTGGTGTGGGAGCCGCCGTGGACCCCGGAGCGGCTCTCCCCGATGGCCCTCGAACAGCTCGGCTTCGCTCGCCGTTCGTGAGCGAGGCGCCGACCCACCTCGACCTGCTCGCGGCGGCCCGCTCGCTGCGGGTCGCCGCCGCCGGCGGCGAGCCCGACGCCGTGCACGCGGAGCTGTCTCGGCTGCGCACGCAGCTCGTGTACCACCTCCAGGCCGAGCACGAGCCGCTCGCGTCGGTGACTGGTGCGCTCGGTCAGCTCACCCGCAACGGCCAGCACCGGCTCCTGCGGGTGCTCGACGACCTGCTGTTCAGCACGGAGGCCGACGACGGCGGCTGCACCTGCATCGTTCGGGCCGCCGAGGTCGAGCTCCTCCTGCGCCGCCAGGTGAAGCTCGAGGCCGCGGCCCTCCCGCCGGCGCCGGCCACCGCGCACGACCGCTCGACCCACCGCTGACCGCCGAGAGGCGACCGAGCTCCGACGACCCGACCGTCGACCGACTCGCGGTCACACCTCCTGGGTACGCATGAGAACCGTCCGTGGCAGTGCTGGAGCGGCGGACCGTGCGACCCAACGTTGCGCCGGAATGGTGGATCGTCACGGATCACTAGTGTTCGGCACCGGCGGTGGGAAGCGAAGGGGCTGGGATGGCGGTAGGTGGCGAACGGCTCCTCCGGGAGAAGCCCTGGCGGGAGCGCAACTCGATGTGGCTCCTGCCGACGATCGCGTGCTGCGGCCTGCTGACGTGGGCGTCGTTCCTCTACATCGGGATCCGGTCGAGAAAGCGGGCGTGGCTCGGCGCCGCTGCGGGCTACGGGCTCGCGACGATCGTCTACGTCGCCATCGTGAGCACCGCACCGGAGAACGCCGACGGCACGGTCGACACCTCCGGGTGGCGAAGCACCACCGGGATGATCTTCCTGCTCGTCGTGTGGGGCGGCGGGTGCATCCACGCGCTGCTCGTCAACCGCCAGTGGCTCGACTTCCTGGCCACCCAGTCGACGCCGATGCCGGCCCACCCAGGTGCACCCCCATCCCCGATGGCGCCGGTCGCACCGTCGCCGGTCTACGCCCCCGCCGCGGCGCCACCCCTCGACGAGCCGTGGCGGACCTTCGTGTCCCACGCCCTCGCCTCGCAGCGAGAGATCGTCGCCTCGGTGGCCACCACTCCGCCGGGACCCATGCGCGAGCGGCTCGAGCTCCTCGCCGGCCGCGTGGACGCCGGCATCCGCGAGTGTTGGCAACTGGCACACGACGGGCAACGGCTCACCCACGCGCGTCTCCGCATGGACACGCCCGCCGTCGCCAAGGAGCTCAAGCGCATCAACGCACTTCCGGCGAGCCCCGCGCTGACCGAGGCCGCTGAGTCGCTCCAGGCCCAACTCGACACGGCGAAGCGACTCGAGAACCAGGTCGACACCACCTACAACGGGCTCCTGCTCTTGGATGCACGACTCGGCGAGGCAGTGGCGCGGGTGATCGAGCTGTCCGTCCGACCCCAGCAGCTCAACGAGGTCGCCGCCGTGGAATCGAACGTCGAGTCCGTGGTCGACGAGCTGGTCGCCATCCGCCACGGCCTCACCGAGCTCGACGGCTGACCCCGGAACCGGCCACGGTCGGGCCTCACCTTCGCAGGCGGACGGGAGCCCCCGCGGGTCGCAGCGCGCGACCGACACACCGACACCGATCCGACCATCAAGGACAGGATCACGTTCCTCGGGTCACAGGATCGGGGTCCTTGGCCCCTGTCGCGACACGACCTCTCAGCGTCCACTAGAGACGTCGCCGTCGCCGCGCCGAACGAGCGCGGTGACCGAGGCAACGACGAGGCGATCCATGCGATTCAACGCCCACCGCCCCCACGTCGATCTGGCTGCCATCGCCGACGCCGCGGCGCGCTCAGGGCAACCAGCGGTCGGTCTCCGTGGCTGCGGGAAACGGTACGGGACCGGTGAGGTGGCGGTGGATGCGCTGCGCGACATCGACCTGGAGGTGTGGCCCGGCGAGTTCGTGGTGATCCTGGGGGCTTCCGGCTCCGGCAAGACCACGTTGCTCAACCTGATCGGCGGGATCGAGGGGGCCACCTCGGGCGAGGTGACCACCGCGGACATCGACCTCGCGAAGCTCGACCGCGACGAGCGAACGACCTACCGGCGTGACCGGGTCGGTTTCGTGTTCCAGTTCTTCAACCTCGTGCCCACGCTCACCGCCCTGGAGAACGTGCAGCTGCTGGCCGAGGTCACCGGCGGCGACGCCGAAGCCCGCAGCCGCGCCGCACTCGACCGGGTCGGGCTCGGTGACGTGGCCGACCGCTTCCCGGGACAGCTCTCCGGTGGGCAACAACAACGGGTCGCGATCGCCCGCGCGCTGGTGAAGGAGCCACCGCTGCTGCTGTGCGATGAACCGACGGGCAGCCTCGATCTCGACACCGGACGCCGGGTGCTCGGCGTGTTGCGCGACCTTGCCCGAGAGGGGCACCACACGGTGCTGTTGGTCACGCACAACTCGGCGATCGCGCGCATGGCCGACCGGGTCGTGCGGCTGCACTCGGGCCGGATCACCAGCGACGAACGCGTCGCAGCACCAGTCGAAGCCGAGGCCCTGGAATGGTGAACGGCGTCCTGGCCCGCAAGCTCCGCCGCGACCTGTGGCGCCAGAAGGCACAGTTCGCCGCGATCGTCGCCGTGGTCGCCATCGGCATCGCCGTGTACATCGCGGCGTCGGACGCGTACCGCAACCTCAACGAGTCCTTCAGCGCCGCGTACGCCGAGCTCCAGCTGCCCGATGTGGTCCTGAGCGGGCCCGACGCCCCGACCCTCGCGGCGCGCGCCGCCCAGCTGCCCGCAGATCCGGCGGTCACGGTGCGCCAGCAGGTCGATCTGGGGACCCGCATCGGCGACCACACCCTCCTCGGGCGGGTCATCAGCATCCCCGACACCGGGCAACCCGACGTCTCCAAGCTCTCGGTACGTAGCGGTCGGCTGCCCCAGGCCGGTGAGGTGCTCGCCGAACAGCACCTCGCCGACCACTACGGCCTCGAACCCGGCGACACGATCGAGGTGTTCGGTCCCGCCGGTTGGCAGCGCGTCGTCGTGTCGGGCACCGGCCTGTCCGCCGAGTACTTCTGGCCGGCCCGCTCCCAGCAGGAGCTGATGACCACCGCCGAGCAGTTCGGCGTCGTGTTCGCCCCCGAATCGCTCGCCCGCACCCTCAGTGACACGCCGGAACAGCAGCTCGCCTTGTACGCACGGGACCGGGAGGCAGCCGACCAGCTCGTCGCCGCCGCCGGCCGACTGGGCCGTGACAACGGCCTCGTCGTCACCACCCGAGCACAGCAGCCCTCCTACACCGCACTCGACGAGGACGTGCAGTCCTTCGGCCAGTTCGCCGCCTTCCTCCCCGCCTTGTTCCTGGCCGCCGCGGTCCTCGGCGCGTTCATCCTGCTCTCTCGGATGGTCCACGCGCAGCGCCCGATCATCGGGACCTTGTCGGCCAACGGCGTGTCGCCGCGCGTCTTGCGCCGCCACTACCTCACCTATGGCCTCATCACCGGCCTCGCCGCCGCGATCCCCGGCGCGGTGGGCGGCTTCGCCTTGGGTGCGTGGCTCACGACGCTCTACACCGACGCGCTCAGCGTGCCGCTGCAGGTCGTGTCGCTGCATCCCGCGACCCTCGCGGTCGGCACGCTCGCCGGCATCGCCGCCGCGTCGCTCGCCGCCTGGGGCCCTGCCCGAGCCGCCGCACGCGTCGAACCCGCAGAGGCGATGCGGGTGACACCCACCGGCCGTGGGCACGTCTCGATCCTCGAACGGGTGCTGCCACCGCTGCGGCGGCTGCCGGCTCGATGGCGCATGGTCCTGCGCGGGATGACCCGCAGCCCCCGCCGGTCCCTGTTCACCGTCATCGGCGTCGCGGTGTCCCTCAGCCTCGTCATCGTCTTCGCCGGCCTGCGCGACACGATCACGAACGTCTTCGACCAGCAATTCACCGAGATCGATCGAGCGGACGGCCAGCTCTACGCCACCCCCGGCAACGGCCCCACCCTCGTCGACGCCGCCCGCCGCGACCCCGCCGTCGCCGTGGCCGAACCGTTCCTCCGCGCGGACGCCTTGCTCACCGCCGGCGAACACCGCTACGACACCCTGCTCCTCGGCCTGCCGACCGACACCACCCTGCATCGCTTCATCGACACGTCAGGACGCGAGGTCCCCCTGCCCGACCGGGACGGCATGCTGCTCGGCGAGGGTCTGCGCCGCCTGCTCGCCGTCGAGCGCGGCGACACCGTCACCATCACCCTCGCCGACGGCACCGAGCTCAGCGAGCCGGTCGCCGGCTTCGTCGACGAGCCGCTCACGGCGGTCGGCTACGTCTCGCTCGAGCACCTCGAAGCCACACTCGAGCAGCCGACGATCTCAGGCGCCCTCATACAGCTCCAACCGGACACGGACCGTGACGCCGCCGCACAGCGACTCGGCTCACTGCCTGGTGCCGCCGCCTACTTCGACAACACGTCCCTCGCGACCACCCTGCGCGACACCTTCTCGCTCATCGACGTGCTGCTCGCCGTCATGCTCGCCTTCGCCATTGTCATGGCCGCCGCCCTGATGTTCAACGCCATGTCCGCCAACCTCGCGGAACGCTCCGTCGAGCTCGGCACGCTCAACGCCGCCGGCCTCGCCCGCGGTCTGCTCGCCCGCCTCGTCGCCGCCGAGAACCTCCTGCTGACCCTCATCGGCCTCCCCCTCGGCCTCCTCGTCGGACTGCTACTCGGCCAGTGGTTCATGGCCGGCCAGGAGACCGAGGGCTACCAGTGGTCCCTGCACATCGACACCACCACGCTCGCGATCGTCACCGGGGGGGTGTTCGTCGCCTCGCTCCTCGCCCAGCTTCCCGTCCTGAGAGGCCTGCGGCGCATCGACGTCGCCCGCATCGTCCGTGAACGGTCGCTGTGACCATCCCCGCCACCATGGCGCCACTCCCGTAGGACGAGGGCGGTGTCCGCGGAAGCGACGCCTCGTTGCCGTCCGGTCACCGTCGAACCCCCCGCACGGCGAGGTGCCGGCGCCGGGTCGTCAGGGCACACCGAGACCGCCGAGCGCCACGCCGGCGACGACGACGTCGGCGGGCTCGACGCGACCGCCCTCGAGGACCACCGCCTCGATGCTGTCGGCGCCGCGGAGTGCGGCCACGCCGGCGCCGAGGCGGAGCTGGACGCCGTGGTCGGCGTGGAGCTGACGGAACACGGCGCCGATCTCGTCACCGAGCACGCGCTGCAGCGGGACGGGGGCGGGATCGACGAGCACGACCTCGGCGCCCATCTGGCGCGCTGACGCCGCGACCTCGGAGCCGATCCAGCCCGCACCGATCACCGCGACCCGACTGGCTCCTGCGATGGCGTCATGGAGGCGGAGGGCGTCGTCGACGGTGCGGGGCGCGTCACGGTCGCACGCCGGTCAGCGCGAAGAGCTCGGCTCGTGATCGCTGGTCGCTGCGCAGCAGGCCGTGGAGGGAGGAGGTGACGGTGCGCGATCCGGCGGCCTGCACGCCGCGCAACGACATGCAGAGGTGCTCGGCCTCCATCACGACTCCGACGCCCTTGGGGGCGAGTTGGCCCTGCAGCCAGTCGGCGACCTGCGTGGTCAACCGCTCCTGGACCTGCAGGCCTCGGGCGAAGAGCTCGACGACCCAGGCGAGCTTCGAGAGCCCGAGGATGCGCCCGCCGGGCAGGTAGCCCACGTGGGCGACACCCTTGAAGGGCAGGAGATGGTGCTGGCAGAGCGAGTGGAACGGGATGTCGCGCGCCAGGACCAGCTCGTCGTACCGCTCGTCGTTGGGAAAGGTCGTGAGGTTGAACGAGCGCGGCGTGAGCAGCTCGGCGTAGGCCGCGGCCACGCGGCGAGGGGTGTCGCGCGTGTGCTCGTCCGTCGGGTCCTGGCCGAGCGCCTGCAGGAGCTCGGCGACGGCGCGCTCGGCCCGGGCGAGGTCGATGTCGGTGCGCCCGCAGATCAGCTCGAGGTGAGGTCCGGGCGGCTCAGGGCTGACGTCGGTGATGGTCACGCGGCTTGGCCTCCGTGGCAGGGATCGCGGTCGGTGGTGTGGCGATGCAGGGACAGGAACCGCTCCGGGTGCGCCAGCCGGGGCCCGCCCTCGTCGAGCCAGCGCGCGGTGGCGATGCGGGCCCGTTCGACGAGCAGGGCGCCGTGGCGGAAGTCGGTGGAGCCGACCGACAGCGGGCAGAGGGGCGGCAGCACGCGGATGTCGGTGCGCTCGGCGAAGTGCGCTACTTCGAGGACGAGGCGTTGCTCGATGAGGAGGGTGAGCGCCTGCAGCGCACTCGACAGCGGACTCGACGGCGCGTCCTCGAGCGCGCAGGCGTACCCCGTGGGCAGCACGTAGACGACGTCGGCCCCGAGTGCCACCGCTTGGGAGATCGCCGCGTTGTCGGCGACGCCCCCGTCGATCAGGTCGCGGTCGCCGATGCGCACCGACGGGAACACCGCAGGGATCGCGGCGCTGGCCAGGATGGCCTCCACGGGATCGCCGGTCGAGAGCACGACCTCTTCGCCGCTGCGCACGTCGGTGGTCACCACGTGCAGCGCGATGGCCGCGTCCTCGAGGCGATCGAAGCGGATGTGCCGGTCGATGAGCCGGTGCAGGGACCCGTTGGGACACAGCGACGGGGCCCGGCCCAGCGCCGCCGCGCCCAACCGCGCCGGCTGCAACGGGAAGACGTCGCGACGCCGCAGGCCGGCCCAGATGGCCGCCAGGTCGTCCAGCGCGGCCGGGCTCGTGCCGTGCCCGGCGACGTAGCCGGCGTTGAGCGCGCCGGCGGAGGTCCCGATGAGCAGGTCGGGGCGCACCCCCCAGGCGGCGAGGGCCTGGAGCATGCCCACCTGGACCGCTCCGAGGCTCCCGCCGCCCGACAACACGAACGCAGTGGTCATGCCCGTGGACCCGTCACACCCGGCCGTGCGAGCCGTCGAAGGCGGTGGCGAGGCGCGCCAGCGCGAGCGCCGCGAGGAGCAGCCCGAAGTCGCGCAGGGCGATGTCGTAGAAGTCCGCCTGCAGGAGCAGGTTGGCGATGATCCCGGCCAGCCAGGCGGCGACGAGGTAGCCGCCGAACTTCGGGCGCACGGCGACGACGAGCCCGGCCACGATCTCGACGACCCCGACGGCCAGCATCGCCTGGTGGGCGTTGCCGGGCACGAGGTCGTTGATCTCCGGTGCGAGGTAGATGCGCCAGTCGACGAGCCAGTCGAGGAACTTGTCGAGCCCGAAGAGGATCGGGGCGACGGTGAAGCCGATGCGCAGCAGGGTGAACGCCTGGTAGGCGGGACTGCGCAGCCGGTCCTCGTGGGACCCGGTGGCGACGACTCGGTCAGCGGTGATGGTGGACATGGAACCCTCCGGTTTCTATAGCTGCTTGAAGTTGACGTTAGAAGGCCGAAGGTGTTCCGTCAACCACAATCTGTTTTAGACTGAGGGCATGGAACCGTCGGACGAGCTCGAGCGGCGCATCAGCGGCATCGCCGCGCTGGACCAGCCGCTGCGGCGCCAGCTGTACGCCCTGCTCTCCGAGCGCGACGCCTGGGTGACCCGCGACGAGGCCGCCGATGCCCTCGACGTCGCCCGTTCCGTCGCGGCGTTCCACCTGGACAAGCTGGCCGAGGCCGGCCTCGTCGAGGTCACCTTCCAGCGGACCAGCGGGCGCACCGGTCCCGGCGCAGGACGCCCCGCGAAGCTGTACCGGCGCGGGGACCAGGAGGTGTCGGCGTCGGTGCCGGACCGTCGGTACGACCTGGCGGGGTCGCTGTTGGCGACGGCCATCGCAGACGCGGAGCGCACCGGCGCACCGATCGGCGAGTGCCTGAGCGCCAGTGCCCGAACCGCCGGGCGCGCCATCGGCGAGGACGCCACGGCGGCGTCGGGGCCGGTCGCGACGAGCGACGAGCGACGCCTGGCCGTACTCGACCTCCTCCGGCTCCACGGGTACGAGCCCACGCTCGGCGAGGACGGCGAGATCGCGTTGGTCAACTGCCCGTTCCACCGCCTCGCCGAGGAGCACCGCAGCCTCGTGTGCGGCATGAACCTCGACTTCCTCGCCGGACTGCTCGACGGCGTGGGCCCCGCCGAGACGCTCGACGCCCGCCTCGCGCCCGAACCGGGCTACTGCTGCGTGCGCATCAGGGCGGCGTGAGCCGTCGTGCGGGTCGGCCCGAACATGCCCCTCGTGGACCAACCGCAGATCCCACGACGACGTCGAGGATCGCGTCGGACCGGCGCCGACGGCGACCGGGACGTCGGCGGAGAGGCATGCTTGGGTCGATGACCGACGTCGCCCCCCTCCACCCGCTGCTCGACCCGGACTTCTGGCAGCTCCCACTGCACGACCGGATGGCCCGGTTCGCCGACCTGCGGGAGGAAGGGCCGTTCCTGCACGTCAGCTACGACAACCCGATGAGTGGGCAGACCGAGTCGTTCTACGCGGCGACCCGCTACGCCGACGTCATCGAGATCAGTCGCCGACCGCTCGACTTCTGCTCCGGCAAGGGTGCGACCGCCATCCCCGACCTCCCGGTGGAGGCGCTCGACTTCTTCGGTTCGTTCATCAACATGGACGACCCCCGCCACGCCCGCCAGCGGGGCATCGTGTCGAGGTCGTTCACCCCCAAGCAGCTGCAGGGCGTGCTCGACTCGGTCGAGACGATCTGCACCGAGGTCATCGACGGCATGTGCGAGCAGGGGGAGGTCGACCTCGTCGAGGCCCTGTCCCAGCCGTTCCCCCTGCTGGTGATCTGCGACATGATGGGCATCCCCCGCAGCGAGTTCGACACCGTGCTCGAGGCCACCAACGTGATCCTCGGTGGCGGCGACCCCGACTTCATCGGTGACGAGGACCCCATGGCGGCGCTCATGAACGCCGGCATGCGCCTCAACATGCTGATGAACGAGCTCGCCGAGGAACGTCGGGCGAACCCGCAGGACGACCTCACCTCCGCCCTCGTGCACAACGACCTCGGCGAGGAGCTCCTGGCTCCGAACGAGGTGGCGCCGTTCTTCATCCTCCTCGCGGTGGCCGGCAACGACACGACGCGCAACGCCATCAGCCACGGTGTCGACCTCCTGTGCCGGAACCCCGAGCAGCGCGCCATCTGGCAGCGGGACCTCGACGCGGTCACGCCCACGGCGGTCGAGGAGATCGTCCGCATGGCCTCACCGGTGACGTACATGCGACGCACCGCGACCACCGACGTCGAGCTGTCCGGCCACGAGTTCCACGAGGGCGACCGGGTCGTCCTCTTCTACGGCGCCGCCAACCGGGATCCCCGCGCGTTCGACGACCCCGAGCGCTTCGACGTGCTCCGCGACCCGAACCCCCACGTGGGCTTCGGTGGCCCCGGCCCCCACTTCTGCCTGGGCGCCCACCTGGCCCGCCGCGAGGTGTCGGTCGTCTTCCGCCAGCTGCTGACCCGCCTGCCCGACCTCGATGTCGTCGGCGACGCCGTGCCGCTGGTCCCGCTCGGTCCGCCGTTGGTCGCCGGGATCAAGCACCTCCCGGTGCGCTTCACCCCGACGGCCCCCGTCGGCGCCTGAGCTGAGCCCAGACGCCGACGGCCCTCGCCTACGTCGCGGTCGTGGGCTCCGCGCCGGAAGGCGCCGACGGGACGGCCGACACCTCGGGGTGGCGGGGGACCGTCGGGATGGTCTTCCTCCTGGTGGTCTGGGTCGGCGGCTGCATGCGGGCCCGGTGTTCGGCGTCGAGGTCGTGGTACACCGCCGGCAGGACGCCTCGCGGGCCGCGTCGTCAGGTGTCGAAGCCGATGCCGAACCGGTCGAGCAGGCGCAGCCAGGGGCCTCGGCGCCCCGCCCGCCGGTCGGCGCGCTGCAGGGCCCGCCGGGTGAGGGTCACGCCGGCCCAGCGCAGCGGCTCGGGCGGGAACGGCACCGGCCGTCGTCGCACCATCTCCAGCTCGGTGCGTTCGGTGGACCGTCCGTCGACCAGGTCGAGCGCCACCCGGGCCCCGAACCGGCTCGCCGCCACCCCGAGGCCGGTGTAGCCCGCCACCCACACCGACCGGCCGCCGTGGCCGGTCCCCCAGGTCGCGGTGAAGCGCGTGGTGGTGCCGATGGGCCCGCCCCACCGGTGGGTGATCCCGATGCCATCGAGCTGGGGGAACGTCGCCAGCAGGTGGCGGGCGAGCCGCCGGTGGGTGGCGGCCCGCTGGTCGAGCTCGGGGCGCAGGCCGTTTCCGAAGTGGTAGGTGGCGTCGTAGCCGCCGAAGAGGATGCGCCCGTCCTCGGTGACGCGGTAGTAGTGGAACTGGTTGGCCGCGTCGGCGATGCCCTCGCCCTGGCGCCAGCCGATGGCCTCTCGTTGCCCAGCGCTGAGCGGCTCGGTGACGAGCACGTGGTCGTAGACCGGGATGACGTACCAGCGCGGGCGGCGTACCGGGCCCCGGTAGGCGTTGGTGGCGAGCAGGACGCGATCGGCCCGGATCGACCCGTGCGCCGTCCGCACCTCGAGTGGCCCCCGCCCCCGCGACCGGGCGAGCCCGGTGACCGGCGAACGCTCGAACACCACGGCACCCAGGGATTCGGCTACGGCGCGGAGGCCCCACGCCAGCCGGGCCGGGTCGACCAGCGCGAGGTCGTTGCGGCGCAGGACCCCGCCGAGGTAGGTCGGCGACGCCACGCGCTCCTGCACCCCGGCCCGGTCGAGCAGCTCCACGTCGTCGCCGTGGGCCCGGTGGAGGTCGAGCCCGGCGACGAGCTCGTCGACCTGCCAGTCCTCGGTCGCGACGGCCAGCTCGGGCACCCGGTGGACGTCGGCGGCGATGCCGTGGCGGGCGACCGTGCCTTCCAGCGCAAGGAGGTTCTCGCGCCCGAGGCGGACGAGGGTGGCCAGCTCGTCGGGCCACTGGGCCAGACCGTTGGGCAGGCCGTGGGTGAGCGAGGCGTCGCAGAAGCCCCCGTTGCGGGAGCTGGCCCCGAACCCGCACCGTTCGCCCTCGACCAGGACCACCCGCCGGCCGGGCTCGTCCTCGAGGGCCTGGACCGCGGCCCACAGGCCGGTGAACCCCCCGCCGACCACGACCAGGTCCGCGGTCAGCGCACCCCGCAACGGCGCCGCCGGCTCGGGGCCGTCGTCCCGGTCGGTCCAGAAGACCTCCGGACGACTGGCCCGAAGGGCGTCGGCGGCCGGGTCACCGGCGCCCACGCGCCGCCTCCGTTCGAGGGTCCCGGCGTGCGCAGGCGCCGCCCGGCGTGACCGCCATCGTCGCCGACCCTACCGCTCCACCCTCGGGACCTTCGACCGTGGCTCGAACTCCGCCGTGGCGCGACCCTGGAAGCGAGCAGGAGGTGGCCGATGTCACTGTTCGAGATGCTCGACGTCGCCCGTCAGGCCGCGATGGCGCAACAGCCCGCCGAGTCCTGGCAGCCCGATCCCACCGCCCGTCATGAGCAGCGGTGGTGGGACGGCGAACGCTGGACCGCGTGGGTGGCCGACGGCGGTCGGCAGGGATCCGACCCGGTGGCGCTGGGTGAGGAGGCGCCGACGTGGTCCGAGCGATGGGACAACCCGACGATCCGGGCGTGGCGCGACGAGGTCCTGGGAGCACGCCTCGGCGTGACGCCGGCCGAGCTCGCCGCCCTCGCGGGTGAGCCGGGCGGCTTGGAGGACGCGGCCGCCGTTCAGAAGAACCTTGCGCTGATGCGGACGCCCCGTGAGCAGGTCCAGGGCTGGAGCCGCAACGTGCAGTCCGTCCTGTTGAACCGCCGCAACGCCGCCGCCCTCGCCCGCGGCGACGCGGTGGCGCTCGTCCACTGCGGCCGTTGCCACGCCGTGGTGGACCTGACCTGGGACGACAGCACGAAGCGCTACCGCTGCCCCGCCCGCCACCGGTTCATGCTCGACGACGTCACCCTCGTCGCCCCCGACGGCGCCGACGCCACGCGTGCGGCGCTCGCCGCCCAACCCCCGCACAAGGGCGTGCGCCTCTGACCCGAGCCCGCCTCGCTGCTGCGCAAGAGGAAGGCCCTGCCCGGCGAGCGTGACCGACACCGCCCGATGAGCGCGGACGACGCCGACGGGCCGGCAGGCGAGCCGAAGCGGCTGTCGGGCGGCAACCCCCAGATCCCGAAAGGGCGAGGGCGACGGCCCGGTGCAGGCGTGCGGTGCTCAGCCGCGACCGATCCGGGTGACCGTGCCGTCCTCGAGGTTCGCCACCCACACGGCCTCGTCCGAGGCTGCCACCCCGATGGGCTCACGTCCCACGTCGACGGTGTCGGCCACCTCCAGCGTCTCGGGGTCGATCTCCACCACTCGGCCGCCGTCCCGGTCCGTGACCCAGACGCTGTCCTCGGTCACCGCGACGTACCAGAGGTCGCCGCCCACCTCCACCACGTCGGTCACCTCGACCGTGTCGGGGTCGATCCTCCACACCGTCCCGTCCGAGCCGGTCGCCCACACGGCGTCGTCGGACGCCGCCACCGACCACCGGCTGCCCCTCGCCACGTCGACCACGTCGGTCACCTCGACCGTGTCGGGGTCGATCTTCGACACCGTCCCGTCCGAGCCGGTCGCCCAAACGGCGTCGTCCGTCACCGCCACCCCCGTCGGGTCACCGCCGACCTCGACGGTGCCGGTCACCTCGTGGGTGTCGGCGTCGATCCGGACCACCGTGTCGTGGGTGCGGTCGGTGAACCACACCGACTCGTCCGCCACGGCGATCCCCGACGGCTGGCCGTCCACCTCGATGATGTCGGTCACCTCCGCGCTGGTCCGGTCGATGCGGGTGACGGCGCCGCCCTCGCTCGCCACCCAGACCGCGTCGTCCGACACCGCCACGCCGCGCGGCGTGCTCGCGACGTCGATGGTGTCGGTCACCTCACCCTCATCGGGGGCGAGCCGCTGCACGGTCCCGTTGGTCAGGTTCGTGACCCACGTCGCGTCGTCGGCCACCGCCACCGCCCATGCGCCGTCGCCGATCTCGACGGTGTGGCTGACCGCGGCCTCGTCCCGCATCCCCCCGTCGTCGTCCAGCACGAGCAGGGCGACCACGACCACGAGGGCGACCAGGACGACGGCGGCGAACACACCGGCCAGCACCGGCCAGATCCGCCGCCGGGGGCGCGGCGTCGCGACGGGCCCGACCAGCGGCGGCGCGACCGTTCCGCCACGAGGAGCGACGGCCGCCTCGGGACCCGCCGCAGGCACGACCGGGCGCACGCCGGGGGCCGGGTCACTGCTGAGCTCGCCACCGTCGCTGACCAGATCGGTCCACCCGCTGCCGTCGAAGTAGCGGTAGTCGTGACGTTCGAACGGATCGGCCTGCCAGCCTGCCTCGGTCATGCGGTGCTCACTTCCTGTGCACCGACGATCGTCGCGCCACACGATGGCAGCACTCCAGGGGCGAAGGGCCTCCACCGTTCGCCTGGTGCGATGACCTTCGGCCCTGGCGGGGACGGCCGACCGAGCTGATCCTGAGATCACCGACTCAACATCACGCAGGGAGTCCGACCTCATGGTTCCCGGCACCGAGATCAACGCACCCCCACCGGCGTCACCCCCCGCAGGGTGGTTCGACGACCCCGAGTGGCCGCAGCAGAAGCGCTACTGGGACGGCACCCGTTGGACCGATCGCCGCGTGCCGGCGCCGCCCGTCGCGCCCCCCGCCCGACCCCGGCCCGGGCCCGCGGCAGGCTGGTACGACGACCCCTACTCGACCGGGGGACGCCGCTACTGGGACGGCACCCAGTGGACCGGCCAGACCCTGCCGGCGCCACCCCCCGCTCCCACGCCCCTTCCGCCCCCCGAACCGCCCCAGGCCACACCACCGGACCCCGCACCACCCGAACCCGCACCACCCGAACCCGCACAGCGGGCGATGGTCCCCGCCCCACCCACGCAGCCCACACCCGAGCGTGGCGTGCCCGAGGCCGTCGCACCGACACCCACTCTGCCCGAGCCCGAGCAAACCACACCGCCGGCCGCCCCCGACGTCGGATTCGAGCCCGAAGCGCTCGCTGCCGCCGTGCGCCCGCCGCCGGAGGCGGTCGCCCCACCCGAGCCGCAGGCCACCACCCTCGAACCCCCCTCCGACGTCGAACCCGCGGCCACCGCGCCGGCCGTGGGCGCCACGCCACCGTGGTACCGGCGACGAGTCATCTGGGTGGTCGGCGCCCTCGCCGTCCTCGCCCTGATCGTGGTCGTGGGCCTTCGGAGCTGCGGAGCCCAGGGGGCGACCCCCCAGCCGGGCCAGTTCAGTGGCAGCGGTGATGGTGACTTCACGATCGACTTCACCGTCACGGCCGCCGGCGACGTGTCGGACCTCGAGTTCAACGCCTCGAGCGACGCGCTCCAGATGAGCGGGACCATCGACGACACCATCGACGTCGACGACGGCACCTTCGAGATCACCCTGAGCGACGGGCTCGGTCTCCAGACCCTCACCATCGAGGGCCGGTTCACCGACGGTGGCACGGCGGCCGAAGGGTCCTACGACCTGGGGCTGGCCTCTGGCGTCGAACAGCAGTCCGGTCCCGAGGCCGACGCGTCCGGATCGTGGCACGCAGAGCTCGCCGGCGGAGACTGACCCGAGCACACCCCGGATCTCACACCCTGATCCGCCGGTCGCCCACGACCGGGTTCGAACCGGTGGCGCCGACCTCGGGTCGCGGTGACCTTCGCCTCTGGGCAGGCGGACGACCCGATCGTAGGGTCGAAGACGATCCCGAGCGAGGGAGGAACTCCATGCGACTTCACCGTCTCCTCGCGGTGGTTGCGGTCCTGCTCGTCGCACCCGTGGCCTGCGGCGGCGGGGTGGAGACGGCCGACGAGTCGGCCACGACGAGCGAGACCCTCACGACCACGACCGAGGCGCCCACCACCACCGAGGCGCCGGCCACGACGACCACCGAGGACCCGGCCTCCGCGCTGACGCCCGAGGACGAAGCCGCCTGCCAGTACCTGTTCGACGAGACCGAGCGCCCCGGCGGCTACGACCCCACCGTCGTGTTCCCGACCATGGCGGACATGGCGACGGACGGCGGCGAGGTCGAGGCGGCGGCCAACACCGCGCTCACGCACTTCCAGCAGACCGGCGAGGTAGCGGGGGACGAGGTCGTGGGCCTGATGACGGCCTGCATCTCCGTCGTCGGCCAGTAGCGGCCCTCGAAGAGGTCGGCGGCGGTCATCGGGGGGTTCGACAGTGCGAGGGCCTGGGCCTCCACGACGGCGAGGAGGTCGGGGTCGTCGGCGGCGAGCGCGAGCACGAACTCGTCGGGCGAGAGGACGCGCCGTTCCTCAGGGACGTCGAGCTCGTCGATGCGTCGCCCGTGGCCGGTGACGGTCGCGTCGGGAGGCGCAGCGGTGCTCGTCACCAGCAACCTCGCCGACTTCCCCGCCGCCCACTGCGGTCAGCGCGGCGGCCAGGACGTGACGGTCGTCGGGGTCGGGCAGGTCCAGCGCCGTGTTCATGAGCCGGCGGGTGTAGACGCCCGTCCGTGTCGCGCGGTGGCGTGGGGGGGGGGGGCAAGGCCCCCCCCCCACGACCCCCCGGGCCCCCCGGCGCGGGCCCGGCGGGGCGGCGCCCCCCCGGCGGGGCGGGCCCCGGGGGGGGGCGGGCTTCCCCCCCCCACCACGCCACCGCGCGACACGGACGGGCGTCTACACCCGCCGGCTCATGAACACGGCGCTGGGCCTGCCCGACCCCGACGACCGTCAC
>JAYRFK010000098.1:0-4318 GCA_041908445.1 Acidimicrobiales bacterium
ACCGGGTTGAGGGGGTCGAGGCCGGGGTGCTGTTGGGCGGGGGTCTCGAACCGGGGTGGGGTGAGCATGGCCTCGCGGGCGAGCGCGAGCTCTGCCGCCGCCCCGTCGGCCTCAGCGCGGGCGAGCGCGGCCCGGTAGTCGGCGGCCTCCATCCGCTCGCGGGTGATGCCGGGGGCGAGGGTGCCGCCGAGGCCGCGGGCCTGACCGGCGACCCGACCCCGCCAGGCTTCGGCCTGGAGGGCCTCCCGCGCCTTGTGCTCGGAGCGGGCTTGGAGGCGGTCGACCTCGATGGGGGTGGGTTGGGTGAAGCGTCGTGGCTGTCGCATGACGGGGAAGATGCCGCCGCCGCACGAAAAACCTCCCCGCTTCCCTCGGTGCCCCGCGGCGTTCGGGACCGTGACCGCAACGGCGGCCGGGACGGTTCGGTCGTCGGCGGCTCCGCCGCCGCGAGCACCACCCCGGCCCCGCCCCTCGACGAGGTCTACGGTCGAGCAGGTGACCGACCCGCTCAACACGCTGTTCTATGGCGACAACCTCGACATCCTCCGCCGTGACATCGCCACCGAGTCGGTAGACCTGATCTACCTCGACCCACCGTTCAACTCGAACCGCTCCTACAACGTCCTGTTCAAGAGCCGGACCGGAGACGACGCCCAAGCCCAGGTCGAAGCCTTCGATGACACCTGGACGTGGAGCCAACAGGCCGAGGCCCTCTACACGTCGATGATTCAGGGCGGCGCCCCCGCCAAGGTGGCCGACGCCCTCGAGGCGATGCGCCGCCTGCTCGGCGACAACGACGTGCTGGCCTACCTCGTGATGATGGCCGCCCGCCTGGTCGAGCTCCACCGGGTCCTGAAGCCCACCGGGTCGCTGTACCTCCACTGCGACCCCACCGCCTCGCACTACCTGAAGATCGTGCTCGACGCGATCTTCGGCCCCGAACGGTTCCTGAGCGAAGTGGTCTGGCAGCGCACGGCTACGAAGGGGGACGCCAAGCGCAAGTGGGGAGCGGTCCACGACGTTCTGTTGGCCTACACCCGAGGCCCTGACTACACCTTCAGCCCGGTCTACCTGGACCCTGACGACGCCTATCTCGGGCGATTTAGCCTCGACGATCACGACGGGCGAGGTCCCTACCGTCTCGCTCCGCTTGATAGCCCCAACCCGCGCCCGAACCTCACCTACGAGTACAAGGGATTCACGCCGCCGGCGAAGGGTTGGCGGGTCAGCAGAGACGTGATGGAGCAGCTCGACGCCGAGAGCAGATTGGCGTTTCCCAAGTCCTCAACGGGCCGGATAGCTCGGAAGCACTACCTCCAGGAACAGGAGGGCAGGAAGGCGGGTGACGTGTGGACTGGCATCTCCCCGTTGCAGGCCGTGGGTGCCGAGCGCCTCGGCTATCCCACTCAGAAGCCGCTGGCCCTGCTGGAACGGATCATCACGGCATCGAGCAACCCCGGCGACCTGGTGCTCGACCCGTTCTGCGGGTGCGGGACCACCGTGGACGCCGCACAGAAGCTCGGCCGGAGGTGGATCGGGATCGACGTGACGTACCTGGCCATCGACCTGATCGACAAACGCCTACGGCACACCTACGGCGACGACATCGCCAAGACGTACACGTTGCACGGCATCCCCCACGACCTCGACGGCGCCAGGGCCCTGTTCGCCGCCAACCCCTTCGACTTCGAGCGTTGGGCCGTGTCGCTGGTCGATGGTGAGCCGAACACGAAACAGGTCGGAGACAAGGGCATAGACGGAAGGATCCGGTTCCCCACCGACAACAAGGGTGGGGTGGGCCTTGCCCTGGTCTCGGTCAAGGGAGGTGCCACCGTCAACCCCGGCATGGTCCGCGACCTCGTGGGCACCGTCGAGCAACAGGGCGCCGACATGGGGGTGTTCATCTGCCTGACCGAACCCACCAAAGGGATGCGGGAAGTCGAGAACGCCTCGGGCACCTACGCCTGGCCCGCCGATGAGCGAACCTTCCCCAAGGTGCAGATCGTGACCATCGCCCAGCTTCTCGCCGGCCACCGGCCAAACATGCCCACCGCGTTCCTGCCCTACATCCAGGCCAAGAAGCTGGTCACCGACGACGCCCCCACCCTGTTCGACTGACCTGACCCGTCCGCCGCGAGTCCTTCAAGAACCCGGATCGACGGAACCGAAAATGCGGGTGCGGTTTCGTCGGCGGAGGGTCCGCGTTTCGCGGGTCCGCGTCTGCTTGCATCGGGGTTCAGCCACCCGACCGCACGGCGGCGGGTCTCGCCACGGCGTCTCATCGGCCCCCAAAACGGGAGCGCCCCCCGGCCGCAAACCGGGGGGACGCTCAGAGGATGTGGCGTAGATGCCGCCGCACCGCTCGACTTGCTCGAAGCTAGCAGTCGCCAGTCTGGCAGGGGGTGACCCGCCGGGCAACGCAGGGGCATCTCGACCAGGACCGCCTGGCCGCCGGCCAGGCCACGACCGGGATGCGCCGACGGGTTCGACGCCGCCACCGATCAGCCACCGACACGAACTGCGGGAACTTCCACACACATTGGCACTAGGGTGCTACCTTGTCGGCTGTGCCGACATCTGCCGTCCCCTGCGGGGCCGTCACGACCGCCGGAGGCGGTCGAGGGGTGAGGCTTCGCCTGACCCCCCTCTCGTCGCCTGCGGCGCCGATTCACCCCCCTCGGGGTGGTGGGTTGCGGGCCGTGCGGGTGATCGGCCGGGGTGCGGGTTGCGGTGGTGGAAAGACGCGCCGAGGGAGGGAGGGGGCCTCGTCGGGAACGTCGTCGGTCCCAGGCGGCGGCCCCTGGCACTACGGGGCCGCCGCGTGCGTCGGTGGTGGGTCGGGGTGGGGGTCGGTGCCGTGCTGAGTCTCGGTGTGGTGAAGGCCGGCGCCGGGGCGGGCTACCACGAGGCTGCCGTCGCCGGCGGGGCGGAGGACTACTACAGCGGTGCGGGTGAGCGGGCTGGCCGTTGGTTCGGGCGGACGGACTTGATCGGCCGGCAGGCCGGGACCGTGGCCGACAGCGATGAGGCCGCCGCCCTGTTGGAGCGGCTGGCGCACCCCGACACCGGGGAGACGATCGGCAGGGCCGTCGTGGACGAGCAGTCCGTCACCGCGATCGACCACACCTTCAGCGCCCCGAAGTCGGTCAGCGCCGTGTGGGCGCTCGGTGACGGCAGGGTGCGGGCCGAGGTCGAGGCCGCCCACGACGCCGCCATCGAGGAAGCCCTCGGATGGCTGAGCCGTGACCGGTCGAGAACCCGAGTGAGGGACCCCGAGACCAACGAGCTCCGGGCCGTCGAGCACGACGGCCTGCTCGGGATCGCCTACCAACACAGGACGTCACGGGCGGGTGACCCGCAGTTGCACACCCACGTCACAATCCTGAACCGGGTCCGCCATGAAGGCCGCTGGCTCACCATCGACAGCCGGGGTCACCACGACGCCGCCAAGGCTGCGGGTGCCCGCTACCAGGCTGCCCTCCGGGCCGAACTCTCGACCCGGTTGGGGGTCGAGTTCGGGGAGGTCACCGAGCACGCCCAGGCCGAGATCGAGGGGGTCCCCCAGGAGCTTCTCGCCCGGTGGTCGAGCCGGAGCCGGGAGGTCGACGCCGCCCTGGCCGACTGGCTGAGCGAGTTCCGGGCCAGCGAGGGCCGGGAACCGGACCCCGACGAGTGGCGGAAGGCGAAGCAGGCGGCCGTGCTGGCGACCCGCCCGGCGAAGGACACCGACGCCGACGCCGCCACCACCGAGACCCTCCGGGACCGTTGGCGGGCCGAGGCCACCGCCGCCGGGATCGACGTGGACGGGCTGGTGGCCGAGGCGACCGGCCGCACCCAGAGCCGGCCCGACCAACGGGCGTGGGTTACCCCCGAGTGGTTCCTCACCCAGGTCGAGCGGGAGCGGGCCACCTGGCAGGACAAGGACGCGCGCATCGAGGCCGCACGGTGGACCCACGGGGCGGCGACCGCCGCCGAGGCCGGGGCGAACATCGACGCCTGGACCGCCGACGCTCTCGCCCACCCGTCCGTCGAGCGGTTCGGGGACGTGGACGAGGATCGGCCGTGGGTCGGCCGCATGGCGACCGGCCGGATGCTCGCCATCGAGGGCGAGATCATCGACCGGGCCACCAACAGCATCGACCCGCACGCCGCCACGGCGGCCGGGATCGACCCGGGCCGGTTGGAAGGGCTCACCGACACCCAGGCCGCCGCCGCCCGCACCGCCGCCGACGACGATCACCTGGTCGTCGCCATCGAGGGACCGGCCGGGACCGGCAAGACGACGATGCTCGGGCCGGTGGTCGACCACTTCCGGGCC
>JAYRFK010000099.1:0-35011 GCA_041908445.1 Acidimicrobiales bacterium
CCTCCTCGAACAGGTGCGGCATCTTGCCGTAGCCGTCGGCGAGGTCCTGGACGACCCGGGTGATCCACACGCTGCCGCACTCGATGGTGCCGAGGCGCACGCCCGGGTGGCGGGAGAGCATGCCGTGGATCACCGCCGAGAAGATGGTGTCCATGATCGGCCGGTGGGCCTGGCTCACGCTGTAGAAGGGGTGCTGCTCGAAGGGGCGCATCTCGAGCGACGAGCCGTTCCACTCGTTGGCGAAGCGCTGGTAGCCCGAGTCGGAGGCGTGGAGCATGACCGGGATGTCCGCCTCGGCGATCGCCGCCCAGAACGGGTCGTTGTCGGGCAGGAACGGCGAGCGGGGCCCCCGGTAGCCGGCGACCGGGCCGGGGCGGACGAGCACCGTCTTGGCGCCCCGCTCGAGGGCCCACTCGAGCTCGGTGACGGCGCCGGCGGGGTCGGCCAGGTTCATCACCGGCGTGGAGAAGATGCGGCCCTCGTGGTCGAAGCCCCACTCGTCGTACATCCACTGGTTGAAGGCGTGGACGAGCACCTGGGTGGCGACCGGGTCGTCCATGAAGTTGACCTCGATGAGCGACGCCAGGGTCGGGAAGTTCACGATGGCGTCGATGTGCATCCGGTCCATCAGCGCCAGACGGGCGTCGGGGTCGGTGAACTCGGGGATGGCCCGCATCGGCCGCACGATCTCCCGGTAGCTCTTGCCGGCGGTGTTGCGGCCCGAGAAGTACTCGGCGGCGGAGCCCGGCTCGGCCACGACCTCGAAGGTGGGGTTCGGGATGTAGTCCGACACCCGGCCCCGGATGATCATCTTGCGGCGGCCGTCCACGTCGGCGATGCGGATCAGGCCGTGGTACTCCTTCGGCAGGTACCGGGTGAACGAGTCCGCTTCCTCGTAGAAGTGGAAGTCGCAGTCGAACACGGGGTGGTCGAAGTCCGTGAACGGCATGTCCGGGCTGTAGGTCGAGTACTCCACCGTGGTTTCCCCCTCGCGAGAACGGCGTTTCCGCCCACCCTCGCGGGTCGGGGCACCGCGCGACCAGGGACCAAGGTCCCGAAATCACCGCGGGGTGACGCCCGCCGGCGGTCCGGCGCCGCTACGAGGCGACGCCGGCGGTGCGACGGGCGGCCGCGGCTATGACGCCGCGCCCCCAGCGCTCCGCATGGTCGACCTCGCCCGGGTCGAGGGCGTTGTCGTGGTCGACGAGGAAGCTCTCGGGCTCGGCGACGACGGTGAAGCCGTGGCGGCGGAGGCGCTTGGTGATGCCCTTGCCCGCCCGGCCGGTCAGCGCGCCCGGGCCGTGCATGCGGGTGTCGAACGCGGCCGCGAAGGTCGCCTGGCCCTTCTCGAGGCCGTCGAACCAGTCCCGCAGGCCGGGGCCCTCGGCGTCGGGGTCGACCTCGAGGTGGTGGCCCTTCTCCTCCTCGTGGGCAAGGGTCTCGGGGGTGAGGGCCTGGTGGCGGCTCATCTCCGTGCTCATGCCGTGGATGTGGGTGGGGCCCCCGACCACCACGAGGTCGGCGGCGGCGAGGCGCTCGGGCGTGGCGTCACCGACGGGGACGACCTCGACGCTGGTGCCGCCGTCGGCACCGAGGCCGGTGGCGATGTGCTCGGCGACCGTGTGGGTGTTGCCGTACATGGACTCGTAGATGACCAGTGCTCGCACCGTTCGCTCCTTTCAGCGCCGCCCTTGTCTGCTCCCATGGTCCGCCTGTGGCCGACGGCCGGCCAGGGCCGAAGGGCACCGCCGGTGGCTAGCGTCGGGCGGGACCGGAGGGGGAGGGGTGCCATGGACGACGCGTTGAAGGCCCGGCGGCTGGCGGTGCTCGAGGACCACTTCACCTCGGAGGTCGAGCACGACTTCGAGCGGACCCTGGCGACCTTCGCCGGCACGCCCCGCTACGAGATCGTCCCGCTCGGACAGGTGCACGAGGGCGACGAGGCCGTGCTCGCCTACCACCGCGGCCAGCGCCTCGCCTTCCCCGACCAACGCCAGGAGCGCGTCCGCCACCACGTGGCCGACGACGACACCATCGTCTCCGAGTTCGACCTCGTCGGCACCAACACCGGCGAGTTCCTCGGCCTCCCGCCGACGGGCAAGGCCTTCCGGGTGCCCACCGTGGCCGTGTTCAGCTTCGACGGCGACAAGATCACCAACGAGCGCGTCTACCTCGACGCCGCGACCCTGGTCGTCCAGATCGGCCGACCCGAGCTGCTCAGCCTCCTCGGCGGCGCCTGAGCGTCGCCGTCCCGCCCGTCAGCGGCGGCTGAACAGGCGCAGGACGTACCAGAACAGCAGCATCACCGACGCGAAGAGCTGGATGGAGGCGCCGACGTAGGCCTCCTGCGGGTAGTGCCGCATGATCGTCTGGGTCTGGTAGATGATCGCCCCGCCGGCCAGGGCGATCATGCCCAGGGTGAACCACACGCCCAGCTCGAGGCCGAACAGCACCGCGGCGACGATGAGCACGAGCGACATCACGCCGGCCCACAGGAGCAGCGGCCGCATGAACGAGAGGTCGCGGCGGGTGACCAGGCCGACGATGGTCAGGCCCGTGAAGCCGAGGGCCGTGATGACCGCGGCGCTGGCGACGGTGGCGGTGCCCCCACCGCCCTCGTTGAACACGTACCAGAGGAACGGGGCGAAGATCAGGGCCTCGGCGCCGGCGAGGGCGAACAGCCCGCCGTACTGGCGGCCCGGGTTGGCGAGGTCGTGGGCGGCGGCGGTGGCCAGCCAGTTGACGACCATGAACCCGCCGAGCACGAGCAGCCAGACCCCGCCGCTGCCGTAGACCATGTTGTAGATGCCCTCGGCGGCGCCGGTGGCGAACAGCAGCGTCTCGAACGCCATGAAGGCGACGATCGCGGCGACCAGGTGCTGGTACACCTTGACCATGAAGTCGGCGCGGCTGTCGGCATCGAGCTGCGCGACCGGGATCGTGTAGGGCTGGGCCTGCGACATGGGCACCTCGTCGGCGGGTTCGGGGATCCGCCCGTGGGTCCAGGCTACGGCCCCGGGCCCCCGGAGCGTGGGTCGGCCGGGCCGTCGGGTCAGGTGGCGCGGACGTCGGCGGCGGCGTCGATGAGCTGCGGGCAGGCGCCGGCGAGGGGGCAGATCGGGCAGTCGGGGTCGCGGGGGCGGCACCACCGCCGGCCCACGTCCCATGCGGGCAGGTCGAGGGCGCCGGGGCGCTCGGGGTGGGCGCGGCGGGCCTGGTCGACGATGTGCTGGAGGTCGTCGGCGTCGGCCAGGCCGCTGCGCAGGAACACCCGACGCACGTGCACGTCGTAGGCCACGTCGCTGCCGGTGACCTCCCGGAGGGGGATGCCGAAGTCGCGCTCGAGGATCTCGGCGGCCATGGCCGCCTTCTTCTGGCCGATGCCGTCGAAGGCCTGGAGGCGCCGGCGCAGCTCGGTGGCGGTGGGCTCGTCGTCCCAGATGGCGGCGGCGTCGCCGTCGAAGTCGTCGAGCACCCGCTGCGCGGCGGCCACCACCCATCGGGGGGTGTTCACGACGTAGCGGTGGATGCACGGGGGCTCGGCGATGGCCGCCCGCACCGCCTCAGGGTCGGCGACCATGCGGGCCGGGTCGAGGTGGCCGAGGCGTTGGCGCAGCAGCCACGGCGACGACCAGGCCCGCTCCGCGGTGATCCCCTGGCACAGCACCACGGCCACGAGGAACGCGAACGGGTCCGAGCGCAGGAAGGCGTCGGCCTCGGGGTCGGGGGCGGCGTTGGCCGGCGGCCGGCCCGCGAGGTCGTCCCCGTGGGCGAGCAGGGCCCGGACGACCGCGGCGGCGCCGGCCGCCGCGCCACCGCTCACCGGTCGATCCGCAACATCGGTCATCCCGCCGCCAGTATCCCCGCCGGACCGGCGGATGCGGGCCGGTCGCCGCCAGCGGCTTGAATGGCGCCTCGTGGCCGAGCTCCTGCACGAGGTGGTCGCCGAGGCGGCGGCGGGGGACCCGGCGCGGGCCGCGGTCGTCGCCTCCGACGGCACCGCCACCTTCGTCGAGCTCGACCGGATGGTGACCGCCCTCGCCTCGTGGGTGGCGGAGCGGACGGCGCCGGGGGACCGGGTGGCGGTCGTCGCCGACAACTCCCTTGCCTACGTGGCCTGCTACCACGCGATCCCCCGCGCGGGCCGGGTGGTGACCCTCGTCAACCAGCGCCTCAGCGCCGGCGACCAGCGGGTGCAGCTCGACCTGGCCGAGCCGAGCCTGGTCGTGGGCGACGCCGCGTTCCTCGACGCACTGGTCGCCGACGGGCTCGACCTCCCGACCGCCGCCTTCGGGTCGCCCGACTGGGTGACCGCGACCACGGCCGACCCGGACCCCGACCTCGCCGTGGCGCTCCCCCCGCCGGCGCCCGACGACCCGGCCTGGCTCCTCTTCACCAGCGGGTCGACGGGCGCGCCCAAGGGGGTCGTGCACACCCACCGGTCGCTGCTCGCCGCCGCCCGGGGCACGGTCGAGGGGCGGTCGGTGCGGGGCGGCGGCGTCTACCTGCTGCCGTTCCCGATGTGCCACGTGGCCGGGTACAACGTGCTCGTCCAGCACCTGGTCGGGTCCACCGTGGTGCTGACCGCCCACTTCCGTGCGGACGAGTTCGTGTCCCTCGTCGAGGCCCACGGCGTCGCCTCCTGCTCGCTGGCGCCCACGATGCTCCACGCCCTCGTGGCCCACCTCGACGAGGGGTCCGGCGCGGGCGCCGGCCCCGGCGGGCCGCGGCCGATGCCGACCCTGCGCAACATCGCCTACGGCGCCGCGGCCATGTCCCCCGACCTCCTGCGCCGCGCCGCCGAGCGCCTCGACGTCGGCTTCGACCAGGGCTACGGCATGACCGAGGCGGGCGGCAACGTCACCTTCCTCGGCCCCGAGGAGCACCGTCGGGGCCTGACCACCGAGCCGGCGCTGCTCGCCACCGCCGGCCGTCCCCACTCCGGGATCGAGGTGGCCATCGCCGACGACGACGGTGCGCTGCTCCCCGCCGGCACGACCGGCGAGATCGTGCTGCGGGGCGACCCGGTCACCCCCGGCTACTGGCGGGACGAGGCCGCCACCGCCGCCTCCCGCACGCCCGACGGCTGGTTCCGCACCGGCGACATCGGCCGGTTCGACGCCGACGGCCGCCTCTCGGTGGTCGACCGCAAGAAGGACGTGATCATCACCGGCGGCGAGAACGTCTCGTCCCGTGAGGTCGAAGACGTGCTTTCCACCCACCCCGCCGTCGACCAGGTGGCCGTGGTCGGCGTGCCCGACGACTACTGGGGCGAGGCGATCTGCGCCGTCGTGGTGCCCGCCGCCGGCGCCACGCCGACCCCCGGCGAGCTCGCCGACCACGTGCGGGCCCACAGCTCCCCGCTCAAGCGCCCGCGCCACGTCGTGTTCGTCGACGCCCTGCCCACGACGACCAACGGCAAGGTCGCCAAGGACGCGGTCCGCCGCCTCGCCCGCCACCACCTCGACGCCCTTCCCTGAACCGGGGTTCGCCGGTAGGATCTCACCATGGCTCATGACATGAGGGAGCTTGAGGAGTGGCTGACCGAGCGGGGACTGCCCGCCTCCGAGGCGGTCGACTTCGCCGACGTGGTCGAACGCCTCGTGATCACCGCCGAGCGCGGGCGGTCGGACGCCGTTCGTGTGCGGGCGCTGCTCGAAGCGGTGGTCCAAGGGTCGGCCCCCACCGCCCGACCGGCGCTTCCCGTCGCCGAGCGCGCGATCTGGGAGTCGATCGGCGCCCGCTTCGACGACGACGCCGTCGACCGGGTCCGCGTCCGACGCCTCGCAGCGCTGGCCGAGCTCGTCGCACGGTCGGTGCCCGGGGTCCCGGCCATGGCCGAGCGCCTGGGCGTGGATCGGAGCCGGATCTCCCAGCGGCTGTCCGAGCGCAGCCTCTACGCCTTCGCGCTCGGCTCCGAGCGCTGGTTCCCCGAGTGGCAGCTCGTCGGCGACCGCCCGCTGTCCGGGTTGAAGGAGGTCCTCGTCGCCGTGCCCGCGGCGCTCCACCCCCTCACGGTCGACCACTGGTTCACCCGGCCCAGCGTCGATCTCGAGATCGGTGACGAGGCCGTGAGCCCGGTCGACTGGCTGGCGACCGGCGGCGATCCGGCGCCGGTGGTCGCCCTCGCCGCCGATCTGTGAGCGAGCGCCTGCCGGCGCCGGTCTCGGCGCGGGTGCGCGACACCCCGGTGGGCGACGACGACGTCGTGCTTCCGGTGGACACGGCCCTCGTGCGGATCCACCGGACGACGGGACCGCACCCCCTGGCCTGGGACGAGCTGCGGTCGTACGGGCCGACGTCGAGCCGGTTCGACCACCACCCGCCGCCGACCCGAGACCATCCCCGCCGCCCCATCACCTACGTCACGTGGGGGCCCGACGCGTTCGTCACGGCCCTGGCCGAGTACTTCCAGCACGACGGTGGCGGCGTCGCCCCGTTCGACCTTGCCTTCGGCGATCCCGTGATCACCACCTTCGCCTGCGCCATCGAGCTGCGCCTGCTCGACCTCGGCGGTGGCTGGGTGACCCGTGCCGGCGGCAACCAGGCGATCCGCTCGGGGCCACGAGGGGTTTGCAGAGACTGGGCTCGTGCGATCTACCAGCACCACCCCGGGCTGCACGGGCTGGCGTACGGCTCGTCCGTCTGGGGCCCCGGGCGGTGCGTCGCACTCTGGGAGCGGGGTGCGGCGGCGTTCCCGGATGCGCCGCTGGCGACGCGTCGCCTGGACGACCCGGCCCTCGCCGCCGCGGTGGCCGACGCAGAGGAACGGCTGCGCCCGCCGGAGGCGTAGCGTTTCCTGCATGACCCGGACCGCCCGCCCCGCCACCGCCGTCCGCCTCGCCGTGCTCGTCGCCGGCGTGGTCCTGGTGCTCGCCGCCTGCGGGAGTGACGGCGGGGACGAGGAGGCGACCACCACGACCGCCGCACCCACCACCACGACCGCGGCGCCCAGCACGACCACCACGGCGGCGTCGGCCACCACCACGACCGGGGCGGTCCCGACCACGGCGACCACCGCCGCCACCGGCCTGCCCACCGACCCCCAGGCCTACGCCACGGCCTTCGTGCAGGCGTGGTCGGCGGGCGACCAGGCCACCGCCCTCGAGCTGGGCACCCAGAGCTCGGTCGACACGATCTTCGCCTTCGAGGGCGGCGGCACCTGGTCGCTCGTCAGCTGCGAGGGCGCCGCGGGCTCGTCGTTCTGCACCTTCGACGCGGGCGGCGACCCGACCGTCGTGGTCCAGGTCGGCAACGAGGCGGCGTCGCAGGGCCAGCCCCACGCGGTCACGTCGGTCGAGGTCACCGGCTGACGCGGCCGGTCGGCCGGCCCGGTGGCGTCAGTCGCGGCCGGCGTCGGCGGCCTCCACCGCCCGGGCGACCTCCGTCCGGGAGGACACGCCGAGCTTGGCGAAGATGTTGCGGAGGTGGGTCTCCACCGTCTTCTGGCTGAGCACGAGGGTCTCGGCGATCTCGGCGTTGGTGCGTCGGTCGACGACCAGCCGGGCCACCTCGAGCTCCCGGCCGGTCAGGGCGTCGACACCGGTGCGCTCGCTCGCCGCGGCGGTCCGCCGGTGGGGTCGTCGGCCGAGACGGCCGAGCACGTGCTCGGCCTGATCCCGCCACCGCAGCGTGCCGCAGTCGTCGAAGGTCTCGGCCGCGCCTCGGAGGAGCTCGACCCCCTCGTCCACCCGCCCGGCCGCGGCGAGGGCCCGGCCGGCCAGGGCCTCGCCCAGCGCCACGTCGAGCCGGGCCTGGGCCGTGGCGGCGAGCTCGGCGGAGGCACAGGCCAGCGCAGCCGCCTCGGTGTGGTCCCCCTCGTGCAGGCGGACGGCGGCGAGGGCGCGCCGGCCCCAGGCCCGCCCCATCGGGAGCCCGATGTGCTCCCCGAGGGCCAGGGCCTGCTCGGCCGTCGCCGCTGCGGCGGACGGCGCCGCCTCCAGCTGGCAGCGCACCATGAGCTCGAGGGCCCACACCCGCCACGCGCCGGGGTAGTGCTGGGCCTGTGATCCGGCACTCTCCTGCAGGACGGTGAGTGCGGCCGTCGCGTCACCGCGCTCGGCCAGGCAGTAGGCCAGGCTCTGCCCGGTCCACGCAATCATCACGCTCTCGTCGAGCTCGCGGGCGAGTTGGAGGGACTCCTCGGCGCGCTCGACCGCGGCGGCCACGTCGCCCCGGTGGGCGAGTGCGTTGGCCAGGTTGAGCAGCGCCCACGCCAGCATCTGCCCCTGGCGGGCGACTCTGGCGCGCTCCACGGCCTCGAGCTGCAGCTCGATCGCGGTGTCGACGTCGCCGAGCATCAGGGCGGCGGTGCTGGCGCCGGGACCGAGGGTGGGGGCCAGTGCCGACGTGCCGAACGCCCGGCCGACGGCGATCCCCCGTGTGGCGTGGGCGGCGGTCTCGGCGAAGAGGTCGAGGCACAGCTCCGCGGCGACGAGGTGGCCCATGGCGTCGAGCCGAGGGCCGAGGGCGGCATCATCGAGCGCGTCGATGTAGCCGGCCGCCTCGTCGCGCAGCGCGAGCCCGACGGCGGCGTGGCCGGCGAAGGCGTGGGCGGTGGCGGCGGCGGCCACGGCCGCGGCCCGCAGCGCCGGGTCGCCCAGGGCCCGACCGGCGGCGGCGGCCCGGTTGCCCCACTCGCACATTTCGGGGAAGTCCCGGCGGTAGCCCTGGGCGACGGTCACCGCGATCAGCAGGGACACCGCCGCCGGGCTGGTGTCGTGGTCGAGGTCCTCGACCGCGGCGGCCAGCCGGCGCTCGGCCTCCAGGTGCCGACCGGTCACCTGCTCGAGGCCGGCGCAGGCGGCGGTGAGGGCGACGTGGAGCTCGGACTGGTCGGGGGGGACCAGTTCGATGACCTCGCGCATCGCGTCCCTCGCCGCGTCGAGCTCGCCGATGGTCCCGAGCAGCTCCGGGAGGGGGAGCAGGAGCTCGAGTCGGCGCTCGATCGGGGCGTCGTGCGGCAGGAGGCGCACCGCGTGCTGCCGCCATCGGGCCGCGCTCGCCGGCGCCCGGCCGGCGACCTCGGCGGCCGCCTCGGCCAGGAGGGCGACGGCCTCCTCGTCGCCGTGGCGGGCGGCGAACTCGACGTGGTGCGCCAGCGTCGCCGCGGATGCGCCCCGGGCGGCCAGGGCCGCGGCCGCGGCGTGGTGGTCGCGGAGGCGGGTCCCGGGCGCCGCGCCCTCGTAGATCGCAGCCCGCACGAGTGGGTGGCGGAAGCCGAACTGGCGCGGGACCACCGTCGGGCGGACCAGGTCCCGCGCGGCCAGGTCGTCGAGGGCGCGCAAGGCCACGTCGTCGTCCAGCTCGGCCACCACGGCGACGAGGTCGAGGTCGAAGGGGTCGCCGGCGACCGACGCGGCCTCGGCGAGGCGCCGGGCGGCGGGATCGAGGTTGGTCAGCTCGGCCTGGATGGTGAGGCCCACCGAGTCGGGCACCCCATCGCCGGCGCGGTCGGTGGAGGTGACGCCCGACCCGGCGTGGCGCGCCAGGTGCTCCAGGTAGAAGGGGTTGCCGCCGCTGGCGTCGTAGATCGACCGGCGGTCGGTGGTCACCCCGGCGAGGAGCCGTTCGGCGTCCGTCCAGGCGAGCGGGCCGAGGACGAGCTCGGTGGCGTCGCCCCGGTCGGCGGCCACCGCCACGTCGCGGGCGAAGCTGGCGTCGACCTGTTGGGGCCGGAACCCGCCGGCGAGCAGCACCGGGCCCGCGGGGAGGTGGCGCAGGAGGTGGGCGAGCAGCTCGAGTGAGCCCCGGTCGGCCCAGTGGAGGTCGTCGAGCAGCAGGAGGAGGGGCACGCGCTGCGCCAGGCGCTCGAGCAGCGCGCCGACGGCCCGGTAGGCGACGAGCCGGTCGTCGGGCCCCGACGCTGCGCCGGAGTGGCGCCCGCCCGACGCGGCGCCGTCGCTGACGCGCAGCGCCGGGAAGATCCGCTCCAGCTCCCGGCGCTCGGCCTCTGGCGTGCCCGCCTCGATGTCGGGACGGTGGGCCGTGAGGTAGTCGTCGAAGGCTTCGACGAACACCCCGAAGGGTGACTCCTGTTCGAGCTCGGTGCCGCGCCCGTCGAGCACCACGAGCCCGCGGCGGTCGGCCGCATCGGCGAGGTGGCGGAGCAGCACGGTCTTGCCGATGCCCGCCTCGCCCTCGACGAACACCGCAGGGAGCCCGCCCTCGCGCGCGTCGAGGCGGTCGAGCAGGCGGTCGAGCCGGGCGAGCTCGGCGTTGCGCCCGACCAGGTGCACGGCCCTGTCCGCTCGGGGTGCGATCCGCCCCATCAGGGTCAATCTACGGGTCGCAGGATCAGGGTGCCGTCCCGATGTGGCCGAGGCGGGTCCCGGCGGACGATGGCGGTGTGCCGCAGTACCGGATCCACCACCACCATCGGCCCACGGAGTGCGGAGCGGCCCAGGCCGCCTGGCGCGGTTGGACGAGCCCCCTCCGGACGGAGCCGGCGGTCTCGTCGTGCCCCTTCGGGGGCCACGAGGTGTGGTGGGACGTCGAGGGGCGGGGTGAGGACGACGTCCTCGGTCTGCTGCCGCCGTTCGTCGCCGAGCGCAGCACCGTCCACCGCATCGGGCAGTGGGCGCCGTCCGGCGCCCTCGCCCCGGAACCCCTGAAGGAGAACCCCCGATGAACCCCCACCCCACCCGGACGCGCCGGCTCCCGAGCCCCGCGCTCGTCGTCGCCACCCTGGCGCTGGTCCTCGCGGTCGGCGGCTCGGCGTACGCCGTGACCCTCGCGCCGGCCAACTCGGTCGTCTCGAGCAGCATCGCCGACGGCCAGGTCCGTTCCCGCGACCTGCTCAACGGCGGGATCAAGGACAAGGACGTGGCCGAGGACGCCTTGAGCGAACGTGCCCTCGGCGTCGACAGCGTCGGCCCGGAGGAGCTCGGCGCCATCGAGACCTTCACCGCCACCTCGGCCCCGACCCAGGACGCCGATGGGACCACGAACGGCGGCACCTTCACGGTGGTGAAGGTCACCGCCACCTGCCCCGTGGAGTACCAGCTGATCGGTGGCGGCGCCCGCTGGGTCCAGCCCTCGAACAACGGGGCCGCGGACAGCGCGGTGTTCATCCAGGAGCAGTACAGCAGCAACCTGGGTACCTCGTGGACCGTCGAGGGCGTCGTGGACTTCGGTGCCTCGGGCAACATCCGCCTCCAGTCCGAGGCGTACTGCCTGCGCGACACCACGTTCGCCGCCAACTGACCGCGCTCACCGGGGGCAGCGGCCTTCGGTGCGCTCACCGGCCCGTCCGTGCGCTCGATGCGCCGGGCGGGCCGGTCCCGCGTCGGTCGCCCGTCGTCGGGCAGGTTCGAGCCGCCCCGGACCGCCCGGGTGTCCGCCGGGGCTGGGGCGGGAGCGGACGTGACGGTTAGCTTCGGCCCCATGGACCTCGACGGGATCCACGTCGAGGCGCACGGGCCCCACGGCGGGACGCCCATCGTGCTGGTGCACGGCGCGCCCGACCGCTCGACCAGCTTCCGGCCGCTGCTGGCCGAGCTGACCGACCGTCGTGTCGTCACCTACGACCGGCGCGGCTACGGCCGCTCGCTCGGGGCGGAGCCACCGACGGCCATGGTTGACCACGCCCACGACCTGCTCGGCGTGATCGAGCAGGTCGGTGCGCCGGCGGTGGTCGTGGCTCACAGCTTCGGCTCCAACCCGGCCATGCTCGCCGCGACCCTTCGCCCTGAGGCCTTCGCTGCGTTCGGCGTCTGGGAGCCGCCGCTGGTGTGGATCGACGAGTGGCCGCAGTTCACCAAGGACTACAACGGCCGGGTCGCGGCCGCCGACGACCCCGCCGCGCCGATCGAGCACTTCTACCGGCGGGTCCTCGGCGACGCGGTCTGGGACGGCCAGAGCGACGGCGGCAAGACCCGCCGCCGGGCCGAGGGCGTCGCGTTCCAGGTCGACATGGCCTCGGAGCTGACCGCCCCGTTCGCCTTCGAGGACGTCGTCGTCCCCACCCTGGTCGGTTATGGCACCGAGACCGGTGCCTTCCACGACGGCGGCTCGATCTGGCTGGCCGAGACCCTGCCCGACGCCCGCCTCCACGTGGTCGAGGGCACCGCCCACTTCGCGCCCCGAACCCACCCCGCCGAGTACGCCGGGTTCGTGCGGGCCACGGCGGCGCTCGCTGGGGCCTGATCCGGCGCCGTCAGGCCTCGCCGCCATCGACGTGGCGGGCGGCCCAGCGGGCCCACTCTTCGTTGGCGGCGGTGACCCGCAGGCCGTTCTCGAGCGCGATGCGGGCCCATCGGTCGAAGTCGCTCTCATCCCAGGCGGTGTCGCGGTCCACGTCCTCGAGCAGGTCGTGGAAGGTGCGGTAGACCTCGGCCTCGCGCTCGAGGAAGCGGCGGGCCTCGTCCCGGTCGACCGCCCACAGGAAGAAGACCCGCAGCAGGGCCTCGTTGCGGCGGCTCCGGTCGGGCTCGCCCTCGGTCAGCCACGCTCGCAGCTCCTGTTGGCCGGCGGGAGTGATGCCGTACTCCTTGCGGTTGCGGGCTCCGACCGCCGTGACCTCGATCAGGCCCTCGTCGGTGAGGCGCCCCAGCTCGGTGTAGAGCTGGCTCTGTGTGGCCGGCCAGACGAAGGCCAGCGAGGTCTCGAAGCGCTTGAGCAGGTCCCACCCCGAGCCGGGGTGGTCGTCGAGCAGGCCGAGCAGGGCGTGGCGAAGGCTCATGGTCCCCCCACAATATTCCACTCTTGACATGTTGGGAGTGAAGCTCTAACGTCAACCTGTCAGATAAGACAGGTCATGACAGACATGTCATGCGCATGAGGAGCCCGCCATGAGTCACCTGCGCACCTTCGCACCCTGGATCACCTACGCCGCCGCCTCGTCGATCGTGGACTGGCGGCTCGGCGCCCTACTGGCGCTGGGGGTCGCCGCCGCCGAGCTGCTGCGCCAGCGCCGCGAGCACCGCAACGCCGACGCCCTCACCGTGGCCACGGCCGCGTTCTTCGCCGGCCTGGCGGCGGTGAGCGTGGCCGACCCAGGGACGGGCTTGCACCGGTTCACGCCGGCGCTCTCGCTTGCCGTCCTCGGCGTGGTTGCCCTGGCCTCTCTCGTCCGGGGCGAGCCCTTCACCCTGGTCATCGCCCGGCGCTCGACCCCGCCCGAGGTGTGGGACCTGCCCGCCTTCGTGACCGCCAACGTGGCCATCACCCGGGTCTGGGCGGCCAGCTTCCTGGCCACGGCCGCGGTCTGCGCCCTCGTCCTCACCGTGGCCCCGGACGCCACCGGTGTCTGGGTCGCCGCCGAGATGGTCGGCTTCGCCGTGCCCGTCGCCTACACCGACGCCCGGCGCAAGCGGGCCCGCGCCCTGCTGGCTGCGGCAGCATGAGGCTCGGGGCCCCCACGGCCGCCGCCGACCCCGCCACCTTCCACGCCACCCATGGCCTTCCCGCCACCGACCCCCGTCCCGCAGGAGACCTGATGAGCACCGCGGCTGAGCCGACGTCCGCCCCCTTCCACCTCCGGGGCAACTTCGGGCCGGTCACCGAGGAGGTCACGGTCACGGACCTCGAGGTGGTCGGGGCCCTGCCGCCAGGCCTCCGCGGCACGTTCGTCCGCAACGGCCCCAACCCGGCGGACGGGTGGTCGCCCCACTGGTTCCTCGGCGACGGGATGGTGCACGGGCTGCGCCTGGAGGACGGTCGGGCCCGCTGGTACCGCAACCGCTACGTCCGCACCCGGGCCCTCACGGAAGGGGCGCCCTTCATCGGCCCCGAGGGCGTCGATCTCACCGCCGGCCGGGCCAACACCCACCTGGTCCGCCACGCCGGGCGGGTCCTCGCCCTCGAGGAGGCGTCGTTGCCCTGGGAGCTCACCGCCGACCTCGACACGGTCGGGCCCTACGACTTCGGCGGCCGGCTACGCACCGCCATGACCGCCCACCCCAAGGCCTGCCCCACCACGGGCGAACTGCACTTCTTCGGATACGGCTTCACCCCGCCCTACCTCACCTACCACGTGGCCGACCGGGCCGGTCGGCTGGTGACGAGCCGCGTGGTCGACGTGCCGGGGCCGACGATGATGCACGACCTCAACCTCACCGAGCGCTTCGTCGTGTTCATGGACCTGCCCGCGGTGTTCGACCTCGATCGGGCCCTGGCCGGGACCATGCCCTACGCCTTCGACCCGTCCTACGGCGCCCGTCTGGGGGTGCTGCGGCGCGACGACCCGCATGGTGAGGTGCGGTGGTTCGACGTCGAGCCGTGCTACGTGTTCCACGCGCTCAACGCCCACGATGATGGGGAGACGATCACGATCGATGTGGTGCGCCACGAGGGGTTGTGGGGCGCGGGTGGGCCGCCCGTGCTCTGGCGCTGGACGATCGACCTGGCTGCAGGCACGGTGGCCGAGGCCCAGCTGGACGATCGCTCCTGCGAGTTCCCACGCGTCGACGACCGCCTCACGGGTCGGCCCGCCCGCCAGGGCTGGGTGACGTGCGCCCCGCACGACCACCGGCCAGACGAGGGCGGGTCGCTCGTCGTCCACGACCTCGTGGGCGGTGGCACCATCGAGCACCACTTCGGCCCGGGCCGGGTGCCCGGAGAGGCGGTGCTCGCGCCAGCCGACGATCAGGCCGGGGGGCCAGGCTGGCTGGTGACCTTCGTCTACGACGCCGCCTGCGACACGAGTGAGCTGGTGCTGCTCGACGCCGACGACCCAGGGGCGGCGCCCGTCGCCACCGTGCCACTGCCGGCCCGCGTCCCGTTCGGCTTCCACGGCTCCTGGCTCGCCGACGGCGCCGACTGAGCGCGGCATCGGGCTCGGCGCCCGACGTCTCACCTGCGACGATCGCCGTGCCCACGCGCCGGCGACGCCGCCTCGGAGCACCCCGGCTGCCGGCCCGTCACGATGACCGGGTCGGCGCGCCGGTACCGTGCCCACCCGTGACGTCGCCCGGGGAGCCAAGGAGGTGAGCGGCTGGGACCCGGCGGCCGGGCCGAGACCGCCCGCCGGGCCGCACCGGCCGCTGCCGGGGACGCCGGCGCAGCCGCCGGGCTCGGTGCGGCGGACGACCACCACCGACACGATCCGGTCGGCGGGATCGCTCGGGCCGGCGACCGCGGTCGAGCTGCGGGGCCGGGACCGCCGACTCGGGCCCGGCGGCGCCGTCGTGGCCGAGACCACGGTCTCGCTCCGGCTCGAGCTCGACCCGGTGAGCGCGGAGATCACCGCGATCGACGGGGAGTCCGAGGACGTGGCCGGCCTGGCGGGCCTGGTCGGGGCCAGCGTGCGGGGCGGCTTCGGACGCGTCCTCGTCGCCGTGCTCGGTGACGAGCTCGCACTCCGTACGCTGCGGGCCTCGATGCTGGAGGACCTGCCCGGTGCGGTGCTCGTGTCGGGCTACGCCCCGCTGCGCGCCGGCGCCATCCGCGTCGCCGCCGGTGGTGGCGCGTCGATGGGTGACCACCAGGGCGACATCTGCGTGGGCTGGGCCGCGGGCGGCGAGATGCACTCGGTGCTCGTCGAGTCGGACCACGTCGCCGTCCCGATGGGCCCGTCGGCCCCGCCGCTCGAGGGACTCGAGGGAGGAGCGGAGGACGGCACCGACACCGGCGCGTGGCACGCCGACCCGCCCCTGGTCGAGGGCACCGTCCGCCGCCGTCGGCGCCTCGACGTGGTCCCGGCTCCCGACGACGCCGGTGCGCTCGTCACCGAGAGCCACCTGCGAGACAGCTACCGGGCGCCGGACGGCCACTCGGTCGAGGAGATGGTGCTGCACGAGTACGTCGTGCGCTCGCTCGTCGGCGCCGACGGTCGGTTCGCGGCCATCGAGGTCGACCCCCGCACGCTGCCCTGGCGCGAGTGCGTCGGCGGCGCGCCGTCGGCCCAGGCCCTCGTCGGCGTGTCGCTCGGCGAGGTCGCGGCCCGGGCCCGCACCGAGCTGGTCGGCCCCACCACCTGCACCCACCTCACGAGCACCCTCCGCGCCCTCGCCGACGTCGCCGCCCTCCGCCCGGGCTGACCGACACGAGGGCGCCCAGCGTCCCGTCTACCGCGCGGGGCGGCGGGCGGCCCGGGTCCGAGGGGACGCGGGACCTTCGCCTCTTCGGGTCGACGCATCGGGGGCGCACGCTGGACGCAGGGCGGCCGGCCGAGGAGGCGACGATGGCGTTGACGGGCGCACGCACCGACACCGACGCGGCGACGCCCGCCACGGCGCCGGTCCCCGCAGGGCGGCGCCCGTGGCTGCTCGAGGCCGCGACCGTGCTCATGGGGCTGGCCGTCGCCCTCGTCGTCGGCATCGACGGGTCACCGGCCTGGCAGGCCGTGCGCGTCGGCGTGGTGGTGGTGCTCACGGCGCTCGCGGTCGGCGCGGAGCGCCGCGTGCGGGCGCGGGCGCGAGGGCGGATCGCCGCCGCAATGGGCGTCCTGGCGACCTCGGTGGGCCTCGGGCTCGCTCCGCACCTGGCCAAAGATGGGCCGCTGCCGGTGCGGGTGGCGTCGACCCTTCTCCTCGTCGGCGGGCTGGCGCTGCTGGTCGGCGGCACCGCGGTCGCGCTGCGAGGGCGGCACTGGCCCCGCGCCGTCGCCTCGGTTGTGGGCGTCGTCGTGGTGACCGCGATCGTGGCGTTGGTCGTCTCGCCGGCGGTCGCCGCCACCAACGTGCCGCGTCCCATGCTCGGCGCCACGCCGGCGGCGGTGGGGCTCACCGCGTCGGCGGTGTCGATCCCGACGACCGACGGGGTGCGTCTCGCCGGCTGGTACGTGCCGTCCACCAACGACGCTGCGGTCGTCCTCCTGCACGGCGCCGGTTCGACCCGGTCCGACGTCCTCGACGAGGCCGCGGTGCTCGCCGACGCAGGCTTCGGGGTGCTGATGGTCGACGCCCGGGGTCACGGTGAGAGCGGCGGGCGGGCCATGGACTTCGGCTGGTACGGGGAGGACGACGTCGCCGCGGCGGTGGACGTGCTGGTGGCGCAACCCGACGTCGAACCCGACCGGATCGGAGTCGTCGGGTTGTCGATGGGCGGCGAGCAGGCGCTGGGGGCGAGCGGCGTGGATCACCGCATCCGAGCGGTGGTCGCCGAAGGCGCGACGGCCAGGAGCGCGTCCGACGAGGCGTGGCTCTCCGAGCGCTACGGGGTGCGAGGCTGGGTGCAGGAGCGGCTCGAGTGGGTCCAGGACCGGGTGACCGACGTGCTCACGGACGCGCCGGTCCCCGGGTCGAGCCGGGACGCCGTCGAGGCCGCCGACACGACCCGCTACCTGCTGATCGCCGCCGGCGAGGTCCCGGACGAGGCCCACGCGGCGGAGTTCGTCGCTGAGGGCGCCCCCGACCGGGTCGAGGTCTGGACGGTGCCCGGTGCCGGCCATGTCGGGGCCCTGTCCGTCACACCGGACGAGTGGTCGGACCGAGTGACCGCCTTCCTCGCCGCCGCCCTCCGCGGACGCGCTGACCCGGTCCGTTCTGGCTCCTGATTTCGGTGCCCTGGCACCGAAATCAGGAGCCAGTTCGGTGGGCGTCCGGTCAGACCACGCCGTAGGCGAGCATGGCGTCGGCGACCTTGACGAAGCCGGCGATGTTGGCGCCGCGCACGTAGTCGATGTAGCCGTCGCCCTCGTCGCCCCACTTCTCGCACTCGGCGTGGATGCTGCGCATGATCTCGCGCAGCTTCGAGTCGACCTCGTCGCGGGTCCACGAGATGCGCAGCGAGTTCTGGCTCTGCTCGAGGCCGGAGACGGCCACGCCACCGGCGTTGGAGGCCTTGGCGGGGCCGTGCAGCAGCTTGGCGTCGCGGAACACGTGGATGGCGTCGATCGACGTCGGCATGTTGGCGCCCTCGGCCACGAGCATCGTCCCGTTCTTCACCAGCGTCGCGGCGTCGTCGCCGTCGAGCTCGTTCTGGGTGGCGCACGGGAAGGCGACGTCGCACGGCACGTGCCACGGGCGTTGGCCGGGGAAGAAGGAGCAGCCGAAGTGGTCGGCGTACTCCTGGAGGCGGCCCCGGCGCTTCTCCTTGAGGTCCTTCAGCCACGCCAGCTTCTCCTCGTCGATCCCGTCGGGGTCGTGGACGAAGCCGCCCGAGTCGGACGCGGTGACCACCTTGGCGCCGAGGTGGTTGAGCTTCTCCATGGTGTAGAGCGCGACGTTGCCCGATCCGGACACGACCGCGGTCTTGCCCTCGAGGCCCTCGCCGCGGGTGGCGAGCATGTCCTCGGAGAAGTAGACGACGCCGTAGCCAGTGGCCTCGGTGCGCACGAGGCTGCCGCCGAAGGCCAGGCCCTTGCCGGTGAGGATCCCGGTGAAGCGGTTGGCCAGGCGCTTGTACTGGCCGAACAGGTAGCTGATCTCGCGGGCGCCCACGCCGATGTCGCCGGCGGGCACGTCGGTGTCCTCGCCGATGTGGCGGTGGAGCTCGATCATCAGCGACTGGCAGAAGCGCATGACCTCGTTGTCGCTCTTGCCCTTGGGGTTGAAGTTGGAGCCGCCCTTGCCGCCGCCCATGGGCAGGCCCGTGAGGCTGTTCTTCAGGATCTGCTCGAAGGCGAGGAACTTCAGCACGCTGAGGGTGACGCTCTTGTCGAAGCGCATGCCGCCCTTGTACGGGCCGATCGAGTTGTTGAACTGCACCCGCCACGCCCGGTTGACCCGCACGTTGTTGTCGTCGTCCTCCCACGACACCCGGAAGATGACGACCCGGTCGGGCTCGGTCATGCGCTCGAGGATCTGGGCCTTGCGGTACTCGGGGTGGTCGAGGGTGAACGGCACGAGCGTCTCCGCCACCTCGTGCACGGCCTGGTGGAACTCGGGCTCACCCGGGTTGCGCTTCACCAGCCCGGCCATGAAGTGGTCGAGCTCGGCCTGGGCCTCGCTGCTGAGCGTTCGGGACACGGCGCCTCCCCCCGGTTGGCGGTCCGGGTGACGCTACCCCTGGCCGCGCAGCCGCGCATCGGGAAGTGGGAGCGCCTCGCGCGGACCCACCGTCTGGACCGGTCTTCCCGCTGCGGGGACGGGTAGATTGTCGTCTGGCGTGCCGGGAAGTCTGGTCGGCGGTTTCCCCCTTCGCGACCCGACGAGGCCGTGCCGTGCCCCACCGACCGATCGCCCCGCGCCGGCAGGCGGACAACCAGGCCTCGCCGCGCGGGCGGACGTGAGCATGCTGGCCCTCCTCGCCCTGCACGGGGTGGCCGGCGTCGTCGCCCTCGCCGGCGCTCGACGGTTGGGTCGCTGGGCCCTCGTCGTCGGCGGGGTGGCGCCCGCGACGACCGTCGCGTGGGCGGCCACGCAGGCGGGCGGCGTCCTCGGCGGGGGGACCCTCGTGCAGGACGTCGCCTGGGTCCCCGGGCTCGACCTCGGCATCGACCTGCGACTCGACGCCTTCTCGCTCCTGATGATCGTGCTCGTGTCGGGGATCGGCACCCTCGTGTTCGTCTACGCCTGGAGCTACTTCGGGGCCGCCGAGAAGGTGGGGCGGGTGGCGGGGCTGCTCACGCTGTTCGCCGGCGCCATGCTCGGCGTGGTCCTCGCCGACAACCTCTTGTTGCTCTACGTGTGCTGGGAGCTCACCTCGATCACGTCGTACCTGCTGATCGGGGTCGACGATGCCGAACCCCGGGCGCGCGCCGCGGCGTTGCACGCCCTGCTCGTGACCAGCCTCGGCGGGTTGGCCATGCTCGCCGGCCTGGTCCTGCTCGGCCTCGAGGGTGGCACCTTCCGGATCGGCGCCCTGCTCCAGGAGCCGCCGAGCGGCACCCTCGTCTCGGTGGCGCTGGTGCTGGTGCTGCTCGGGGCGTTCACCAAGTCCGCGCAGTACCCGTTCCACAGCTGGTTGCCGGAGGCCATGGTCGCACCGACGCCGATCAGTGCGTACCTGCACTCCGCCGCCATGGTGAAGGCCGGCGTCTACCTCGTGGCCCTGCTGGCCCCGGCCTTCGCGACCGAGGGTGTGTGGCGCCCGCTCGTGGTGGCGGTCGGGCTGACCTCGATGATCGCGGGAGGGCTGCGGGCGCTGCGACCGTTCGACCTGAAGCAGCTCCTCGCGTTCGGCACCATCAGCCAGCTCGGCTTCCTGATGGTCCTCCTGGGGGTGGGCCTGCCCGAGGCGACGGCGGCGGGTTGCGCCCTGCTGCTCGCCCACGGGCTGTTCAAGGCGTCGCTGTTCATGATCGTCGGGGTCGTCGACCACGAGACCCACACCCGCGACCTGCGCGAGCTCCCCCGGTTGGGGCGCGGCTGGGGCCTCGCTCGCGCTGCGGCCGTCCTCAGCGCGGCGTCGATGGCCGCGGTGCCGCCCCTCGCCGGGTTCATCGCCAAGGAGAAGGCCTACGAGGCGTTCCTCCACGGCGGCACGGGCGAGCGGTTCGTCCTGGTCGGGATCGTCGCCGGGTCGGTGCTGACCGTCGCCTACAGCCTGCGCTTCGTCGCCGCCCTCACCCGCCCGGACGCGGTGGCGCCGGCGAGCACCCCGCGCCCGGTGCGGGCGAGGGGGCCCGAGGTGGCGTTCGTGGCGCCGGCGGCCCTGCTCGCCGGCCTCTCCCTCCTGTTCGGTCTCGACCCGGCCCTGTGGTCCGGGCTCGTCGACCAGGCGGCGCGCGCGCTCGATCCGGCCTCGGGCGCCGAGCTGTCGCTCTGGCACGGGTTCAACACCGCCCTGCTGCTGTCGGCGCTGACCCTGGCCCTCGGCGCCGCCCTGTTCGCCGCCCGGAGGGCGGTCGCCCGGGCCCAGGCGCGCCTCGCGCCGAGGACGACCGGGGCGACCGTGTACGAGGGCATCGTGGCGAGGGTGCTCGACGGGGCCGCCGACGTGACCGCCGCGGTCCAGTCGGGCTCGTTGCCGATCTACGTCGCCGTCACCCTCACCACGGCCGCGGTGGTGCCGACGGTCGGGATGCTCTCGGGCGAGTGGTGGCCCGGGTGGCCTGAGCTGGTGGGGCACGCCGCCAACCTGCCCATCGCCGGGGCGCTCGTGGTCGGGGCGCTGGCCGCCACGCTGGCGACCCGCCGCTTCGTGGCCGCCGTCTTCCTGGGCGCGGTGGGCTACGGCATGACCCTCTTCTTCATGGTCCACGGCGCCCCCGACGTGGCCCTCACCCAGTTCGCGGTCGAGACCCTGACGGTGGTCACCTTCCTGCTCGTGCTGCGACGGCTCCCCGACCGGTTCGAACAGCGGGCGCCGGCGGTCGGGCCCGCCGTGCGGCTCGCGGTGTCGGCCGCGGTGGGGGTCTTCGTGGTGCTGATGGCCATCGCGGCGGCGGGCTCGCGGACCGAGCCCTCGGTCGCCACGACCATGTCCGAGCGGGCCCTGCCCGACGGTGACGGGCGCAACGTGGTGAACGTGATCCTCGTCGACATCCGGGGCATGGACACCCTGGGCGAGGTCACCGTGCTCGTGGCCGCCGGGATCGGCATCGTGGCGCTGGCCCGGGTGGGCGAGCAGCCCCGCGAGCGCCGGCACCGGCGACGGTCCGCACGCCCCGGGCGCCCCGGGTCGGGCGCGTCGGCGGGGGTCGACGAGCCTGCGGTGCCCCGGGGTCAGGCGGTCGCCCCGTGAAGCCGCGCCGCTCGCTCATCGTCGACACCACCGTGCGCCTGGTGTTCGACGGTGCCCTGGTGCTGTCCGTGTACCTGCTCTTCGCCGGCCACAACCAGCCCGGGGGCGGGTTCACCGGTGGCCTGGTCGCGGCGGCGGCGTTCGCGCTCCGCTACCTCGCCGGCGGCCTCGATCAGGTGCACGCGGCGTCGCGGTTGCGGCCCTGGACCTACCTCTCGATCGGCCTCGGGGTGGTCGTCGCCACCGCCCTCGTGCCGCTGTTGCTCGGCGACACGCCCCTCGACCAGCGGGCCTTCGAATGGCAGCCGGCGGTGCTGGGCACGGTGAAGCTGACCACGGCCACGATCTTCGACGCCGGCGTGTACCTGATCGTGATCGGCCTCGTACTCATGGCCTTCGAGGGCCTCGGCGAGACCTGGCGCACCGACGTCCGGGCCGACGCGGACGCCATCGACACCCCGGACACCCGCGGGGGGGAGTCGTCGTGACCCTCGTCATGGCGGTCGCCGCCGGCGTGCTCTGCGCGTGCGGGACCTACCTGCTCCTCGGTCGGCAGCTCAGCCGGATCATCATCGGCATCGGGCTGTTCGGCAACGGCGTGAACCTGCTGCTGGTGCTCTCCGGCGGCCGCGGCGGCGACCCGGCCTTCGTCGGGGGCGACGCGGCGGCCTTCTCGGACCCCCTGTCCCAGGCCTTCGTGCTGACCGCGATCGTCATCACCTTCGGGGTCATCTCGTTCCTGCTGGCCCTGGCGTACCGCAGCTGGCGGGTGTCGCAGGACGACGAGGTCGAGGACGACGTCGAGGACCGGCGCATCGCCGCCCTCGCGGCCCAGCACGGGCCCGACCACGACCGCGGGGACCGCCGCAGCGACGGGGGCGGTGGCCGGTGAGCCTCCTCGTGTCGGGACCGATCCTGCTCCCGCTGCTCGCGGCCGCCCTGTCCATCGGCGTCGGACGGTGGCGCAACGCCCAGCGGGTGATCGGGGTGGTGACCCTGACCGTGGTGTCCGGGCTGAGCGCCGCCCTGCTCGTCCGGGTGGACGAGGACGGCCCGCGGGTGGTGCAGGCGGGCGGGTGGCCGGCGCCCGTCGGGATCACCCTCGTGGCCGACCGGCTGAGCGCCATGATGCTCGTGGTCTCGGTCCTGGTGCTCCTGGCGGTCCTGGTGTTCGCCATCGGCCAGCCCGGCGCCGAGGAGGACCACGTCGGGTTCCACCCCATCTACCTGATCCTGTCGGCGGGGGTGGCCAACGCCTTCCTCACGGGCGACCTGTTCAACCTGTTCGTCGCCTTCGAGATGACCCTCATGTCGAGCTACGTGCTGCTGTCACTCGGTGGTCGGGCCGACCAGGTCCGCAGCGCGATGACCTACGTGGTCATCAGCCTCCTCGCCTCGGTGCTCTTCCTGCTGGCGTTGGCGTACGTGTACGCCGCCACCGGCACCGTGAACCTCGCCGACCTCAGCGTGCGCATCGCCGACCTGCCGAGCGGGGTGCGCAGCGGGCTGGCCCTGCTGCTCATCGTGGTGTTCGGCATCAAGGCCGCCATCTTCCCGCTCTTCTTCTGGCTGCCCGACAGCTACCCCACCGCGCCGACGCCGGTGACCGCGGTGTTCGCCGGGCTGCTCACCAAGGTCGGCGTCTACGCCCTGCTGCGCAGCCAGACGCTCCTCTTCCCGGCCGACACCCGACCGGGGACGCTGCTGCTGGTCGTGGCCGCGCTCACCATGATCGTCGGGGGCCTCGGCGCCATCACCCAGAACGACATCAAGCGCATCCTGTCGTTCCACATCGTGAGCCAGATCGGCTACATGGTGATGGGGCTCGGGCTGTTCACCGTCGGCGGGCTGACGGCCGCGGTCCTGTACACGGTCAACCAGATCGTGGTGAAGGCGACCCTGTTCCTCGTCGCCGGCCTGATCGAGGTTCGGGCCGGCACCGGCAAGCTGGCCGAGCTCACCGGCCTGCGTCGCCTCGAGCCGCTGTTGGCGGTGCTGTTCCTGCTCCCGGCCCTGAGTCTGGCCGGCATCCCGCCGTTCTCGGGCTTCGTGACCAAGCTCGCCCTGGTGGAGGCGGGACTCGACGCGAGTGAGTACGCGGTCGTGGCCGCCGCGCTCGCGGCCAGCCTCCTCACGCTGTTCTCGATGACCAAGATCTGGGCGAACACGTTCTGGGGGCCCAACCCGACCGACGACCCCGGCCGCCCCCTGAGCAGCCGGCGCCGAGCGCTCATGGTGGCCCCGACCGCCGCCCTCGTGGGCCTCGGCCTAGCCATCGCCGTCCTCGCGGGCCCGATCTACGCGCTGTCCGAGCGAGCGGCCGAGGACCTGGCCGATCCCAGCGGTTACGTGGCCGAGGTGCTGGCGCCGTGACGCTTCTCGTGCGGGTCGTCGTGCTCGTCGTGATCTGGCTGGCGCTCTGGGGCGAGGTCACCCCGGCCAACCTGGCGAGCGGCCTGCTCGTCTCGGTCGGGGTGGTGGCGGGGTTCGATCGCCAGCCGCGCGGTCGGGTCGTGGTCCGCCCGGTCCACGCGGTCCGGTTCGCCCTCCACTTCACCTGGCGCCTCGCGGTCTCGGGGGTGGTGGTGGCGCGGACGGTGATCGCGCCGGCCCACCGGGTGCGCACCGGCGTGGTGGCCGTGCCGCTGCTGGCGCGCAGCGATGCGCTCGTCACCCTCGTGGTCGGCGCGGTCAACCTCACGCCGGGCACCCTCGTCATCGAGGTCCGGAGCGAGCCGCCCACGCTGTTCGTGCACGCGCTCGACGTGAAGGCGGTCGAGGAGGTGCAGGCCGAGGTGCAGACGCTGCAGGTGCTCGCGATGCGGGCCTTCGGGCCGCGGGAGGCCCTCGCGGCGCTCCCGGGCGATCACCCCCACCCGGGGAGGGCCCGATGACCCTCGCCGCCCTCGTCCTCATCGGGCTGGGGGCCGCCTGCTTCGGGGCGCGGGCCGTGTGGGGTCCCTCGCTCGCGGACCGGATCGTCGCGGTCGACGGGCTGGTGGTTTGCCTCGTCGCCGCGATCCTCGTCCACTGGGTCCGCACCGGGTCGAGCTGGTTCCTCGTGGTCGCGGTGGTCTCGGCCTTCGTGGGCTTCGTGGGCACGCTGGCCGGCGCCCGCTTCATCGAACGGCGGGGAGCCTGAGGTGGCCCGCACGATCGCCGAGGGCCTCGTGGTCCTGGGGGGCCTGTTCGTCCTGCTCGCCGGCGTCGGCGTCCTGCGCCTGAAGGACGTGTACGCCCGGATGCACGCCGCCACCAAGGCGCCGACCCTCGGCGTGGCCCTGATCGCGCTCAGCGGCAGCGCCGTGGTGGCCGAGGGCCGCCCGCAGGCGCTGTTGGCGCTGGCCTTCGTCTTCATCACCGCGCCGTGCGCCGCCCACCTCGTCGGGCGGATCGCCTACCGGGCCGAGGGTGTGGAGCTCGACCTCGCCGAGCGCGACGACCTGGCCGAGGTGATGGACGACGACGGTCCCTGACCGGGGACCTGCGCATCGCGCCCACGCTCGCGGTGGACGTCCGAGCCGGGCGGCGCGCCCTTCCCGCCGGGCGGCCCGATGGTCATGATGGTCCCATGATCGAGCCACTCCCCGACCTGCCCGACGGCGTCATCGGCTTCGAGGCCGTCGGCGAGGTCCACAGCGACGACTACCGGGACACGCTCATCCCGGCCCTCGAGGCCGCCGGGGACGCCGGCGAGATCCGCCTGGTCTACGTCATCGGCGCCCGCTTCGAGGGCTACTCGGCGGGTGCCTCGTGGCAGGACGCGAAGCTCGGCCTCCACCACCACGGCAAATGGCACCGGGCGGCGCTGGTGAGCGACCTCGAGTGGCTGCACCACCTGACCAGCGCCTTCGGCTGGGCCGTCCCCGGCGAGGTGAAGGTGTTCGGACTGGCCGACCTCGACGCCGCGGTGGCCTGGGCCGCCGGCTGACCGACGTCCCGCCGCAGGTCTGGGTCGGAGCCGGCGCAACGGCCGTCCCGTGACTGGTTGCGTGCGCTGGGACGAACTCGGTGCCAGCGGGGCGGGTGGGCCGTGCCGGCGCCGGGGACGGGGGGTCAGCGCGAGGCGGTCACCTTGGCCCGCACCAGGTCGCGGACGAAGGGGCCGGCGCCGTTGCGGGCGGCGAGGTCGACCTTGACCAGGGCCCCGAGGGCCGCCGTGCTCTTGGCCTTCACCCGCATGGTGATGGTCACCGCCTGGCCGGGCGCGAGGTTGCCGGTCGAGTAGGTGCCGGCGTTCACCGCGCTGGTGATGTCGGCGCCGGCGGCGTCGCGGTAGGTGACCCGGAACCCGGTGCCGTTGGTGACCGTGCTCTTCAGCAGGAACGACGCGGCCACACCCCCGTCGTTCTGGACGGTCACGTCGAACGTGCCCCGGCTGCCACGGGTGACGTTCGCCGAGACCGCCTGCGCCGGCGTGGCGGTCGGCGAGTACACGTCACCGCCGGTCGGCGCGGGGGCGCCCGTGGCGGCGATCAGCGCGTCGGGGCGCTGGGTCACGGCGTAGGGCTGGTCGACCGTCCGGGTGTTGCCGGCGGCGTCGGTGGCGGTCACCGAGAACGGACGGCCGGCGCCGAGGGTCCGGGTGGGCAGGCTGGCGCCGTCGGCGACGGTGCCGACGCAGGACGCGAGGCCCGAGCCGCCCACGTCGTCGGCGCAGCTGAAGTCGGCCGTGGCCGCCGAGCCCTGCACGAGCGAGGTGCCCGCCGCCGGCGAGGTGACCGAGATCGAGGGCTTGGCCTTGTCGACCACCCGGTAGGTGTGCGTCACCTCCTCGGTGGTGTTGGCCGAGTCGGTCGCGACGACCCGGAAGCTGTGGTCCCCGAGGGTGGAGGTGTCGATGGGCGAGCCGTCCGGGACGCTGCCCACGCACGACACCTGGTCGGCCATCTGGCACGAGTAGTCGGCGAGGACGCTGCGGCCCCGGGCGTACTCGGCCTGGTCGGCCGGCGTGGTCAGGGTCACCGGCTCGGGCGGGACCGAGACGTCGAAGGCCTCGACGTCGTACTCGTACACGGATCGGGCCGCGCCCGACACCCCTCGGATCGTGATGTGGTAGGTGGCGGGCTGGTGATCGGCCGCGGGCACCTCCCAGACGAGGGTGTTGATGCCGTAGCCGGTCGCCACCGGGTGCTCGGTGTCGGGGACGACGTTCCCGTTGCGTCGCACCACCACGTCGGCGTTGGCGAAGTTCGCCCCGTCGATGCCGAACGAGAAGCGGTCGAACACGAGGTCGTCGGGCACGAAGCCCGGCGGGGGCCAGGCCACGAACCCATCGCGGGGCCGGGGGACCGGGTCGAAGATGTGGCCGTCCATGACGTAGAGCGCGGCGGTGTCCTGGGTGACCTGGGTCCCGTTCACCGAGCCGATGCCCATGGTGCGGGTCGGCGGGTGCAGCACCCAGCGCCGGTGCCCGGCGGCGGTGTTGCCGGCACCGGGGTCCTCGATCCACCCCGTGATGGCATCGGCGCCGAAGCGGCTGAGCCACAGGTTCGACCGGGCCGCGTCGTCGCGGCCCTGCCGGGTCCAGCAACGCCAGCTCGACGGCGGATCGTGGCTGATGCTGCGGTTGGCGGCGAGCATCAACGCGACGCGCTGGGCGCGGGCGTTCAGGCCGGCGTCGAGCGCGATGCCATCGGGCACGCCGGCCATGGCCCGGAAGTAGTTGATGCGATCGAGCACCGCGCGTCGGTGCTCGAGCGTCGTGCCGGCGGTGATGCACGAGTCGAGCTGGGCGGTGGAGCTGGCGCCCACGGCCTGGGCGTTCGGGTTGACGTACAGGTCCTGGTAGAGCTGCCAGGAGGCGAGCTGGGTGGCGGGGGTGAAGGCGGTGCCCTCGGGGGGCCCGGCCTCGCCGCCCGGCGCGCCCGGCGCGCCCGCCACCGGTGCCGCACCGGTCGTGGCGCTCGGCTCGTCGGCCACCCGGGCCTGCGCCGGCGCGGTGCTCAGCAGCGCCCCGGCGGCCAGCGCCAGCGCCGTGGCCAGCACGGCGGCCGTGCGTCGGCGACGGGGCGCCCGCCGGGAGTCGGTCCTGTCTGCCATCGCCTGCTCCTCCGCCGTCGCGCGCCCCTGAGGGCGGGCCCCTCTCCGGGGCCGACGCTAGCGGTCGCCCGGGGGACCGTCACCTCGGACCAGGGGTCGAATCGCCGGTGCCCGCTGGCCGTGGCCCCTCACCGCGGCGGCCCGTCGAGGGCGCGGAGGCGGTGGCCGGGCTCGACGCCCAGCCACGTGTCGACGCCCAGGCCCTCGAGCAGCTCGTCGTCGTGGCTGACCACGACCAGGGCGCCGCGGTACCCCCGCAGGGCCTCGACCAGCCGGGCCACGGTGTCGCGGTCGACGTCGTTGGTCGGCTCGTCGAGCAGGAGGAGGTGGGGCGCGGGCTCGGCGAAGAGGCGGCGGGCGAGGGCCAGGCGGAAGCGCTCGCCGCCGGAGAGGCTGCCGGCGGGGCGGTCCACCGCCGGTCCTCGCAGCAGCAGCCGGGCGAGCTGGTGGCGCAGCTCGCCGTCGGGCCGGGTGGGTGCCACCGCCCGCAGGTTGGCGAGGACGGTGGCGCCGTCGTCGAGGTCGTCGAGGCGCTGGGGGAGGTGGGCCACGCGGTCGGCGGGGACGTGGATGCGGGCCTCGACCCCGGCCCGCCGCGCCGCGGGGCCGGCCGGGTCCAGGAGGGCGTGGAGCAGGGTGCTCTTGCCCGCGCCGTTGGGCCCGACGAGCGCCACGTGCGCCGGGCCGTGGACCGCGACCGCCGTGTCACCTCGGTGGATCGTCAGCACCCGCCGGCCGGCGGGGACCTCGGTCGCGGGCAGGTCGAGCCGGACGGATTCGTCCACCCGGACGCGGGCGCGTGCGTCAGCCAGCGTCGCCTCGGCGGCGGCGACCTTGGCCGCCGCCTCGACGCCCACCCGGCCGGCGGTCGCCTCGGCCCGCGCCTGGCGGGCGTGGGCGAGGATCTTCGGCATCGAGTCGGCCCGAGCCGCGCCGTGGCGGGCCCGGCGGGCGACCTTGGTCCGGGCCTCGACCTGCTGGCGGCGCTCCCGGGCCACGCCCTGCGCCGCGGTCCGCCGGGCCTGCTCGGCGGCGGACTGCTCGGTGGCCACGTGCTCGTCGAAGGCGGTCAGGTTGCCGCCGAACACGGTGACGCCGCCGTCGCGCACCTCGGCGGTGGTGGCGACGGTGTCGAGCAGCGACCGGTCGTGGCTCGCCACGAGCAGGACGCCCGGCCAGTCCTGCAGCTGGTCCCGCAGGCGGGCGCGGGCGTCGCGGTCGAGGTTGTTGGTGGGCTCGTCGAGCAGGGTCACCGGCGCGGGCTCGAGGCGCAGGCCGGCCAGGCGCACGAGCACCACCTCCCCGCCGGAGAGGGTGGCGACGGGGCGGCCGAGGTCGGCGGCGCCCAGCCCGATCGCGTCCAGGGCCTCGGCGGCGCGCGCCTCGACGTCCCACCGGCCGTCGAGCGTGTCGAGGTGCTCGGGGCGGGCCTCGCCCGCGTCGAGGGCCGCCAGCGCGTCGAGCGCGTCGCGGACGCCGAGCAGGTCGGCGACGGTGGCGTGCGGTGCCCGGGCCAGGCCCTGGTCGAGCGTGGTCACCGGGCGGGGCACCCGCAGGTGGCCCCGGGTGGGGAGGAGGTCGCCGGCGACGAGGCGCAGCAGGGTGCTCTTGCCCGCGCCGTTGCGCCCGACCACACCGGTGGCGCCGGGGCCGAAGGCGACGGTGACGCCGCGCAGCGTCGGGGTGCCGTCGGGCCAGGCGTGGTGGACGTCGTGGAGGGCGACGGCGGGTGCGGCGCTCGGTGAGCGGGCGCCGTCGTGCGGCTCGGGGTGGCGGTGGGGTTGGGGCATGCGGGCTCCCGGCGGTCGGTGCGCCGGGCCCGGAGCCCCTCAGCGGGGCGTGTCGACAGGCGTCAGCGCGGGGCGGACAGCGGACCGTCGAGCAGCTTCACGGGGACCACCGTACGGGGCGGGTGGACGCCGGGCACGCGGTTTTCCGCTGTCGCGGCCGCCACCGCCCGCCCCCGGGCGCTACGGCCGGTCGACCAGGTCGTGGGCGAAGGCGAACGCCGTGGCCGCGGCGCGCGATCCCACCCCGATCTTGGTGAAGATGTTGGAGAGGTGCCGCGACACGGTCTTCGCGCTCAGGTGGAGCGTGGTGGCGATCTCGTTGTTGGTCAGTCCCTCGGCGATGAGCCGGAGGACCTCGACCTCGCGGGCGGTCAGGCCCGCCGGCAGGTCGGGCGGGCGCCGGACGTCCAGGGCGCGGCGGGCGTCGAGGCGGGCCCCGATCTGGTCGAAGAGGGCGGCGGCCATGGCGAACGAGGCGGTCGCGGCCTCCTCGTCGCCGGCCTCGCTCAACGCCTGGGCGAGGAGCGTCCGGGTGGTGGCCACCTCGTAGGGCACGTCGAGCGCCTCCCACGCGGCGAGGGCCTGGCGCAGGGTCGTCACCGCCGTCGGGTCCTGGCGGGCGAGGGCCAGGCGGCCCCGGGTGGCGGTGGCGGTGGCCCGCAGCGGCGCGGTGGCGACCTCGTCGGCGATCGCGTCGAGCTCGTTGGCGGCCACCTCCGCGGTCGCGAGGTCGCCGGCGGCGACGGCCACGTGCACCTCGATGGGCAGCAGGCGGGCCCGCGCCAGGCGGTGGGTCGGGGCGTCGCGCCGGCAGGCGGCGACGATCGAGCGGGCGGCGTCGACGCGGCCCTGGGCGAGGCGCAGGAGAGCGAGGTCCGCGCCGTCCCGGCCGCCGAGGGTGCGGGCCCGCTCGAAGGCCTCCTCGGCCCGGTCCAGGTCCCCGAGGCGCCGGCGGATGTCGCCCAGCTCGGCGTACGCCGCGGCGCTGTTGCCGACGTGGCGGCCGAGCAGCTCCTCGCCGGCGCGGCTGGCCTCCGCCTCCGCTTCGGCCAGCGCCCCCCGCCGCTTCAGCACGATGGCGCGGTGGACCCGGCAGATGCCGGGGAAGATGGCGAACGGGTGGCGCTCGGCCCACCGCAGGGTGGCCTCGGTCCACTCGGCGGCCCGGTCGAAGTCGCCGACCTCCTCGCAGGCGCTGATGAGCGAGCAGTACACCTTGCCCGTCGAGTACGGGCCGAGCCGCCCCTCGACGGCGAAGAGCATGGCGTCGTCGAGGTGCCCGAGCCCGCCGGCCAGGTTGCCCTGGTCGAGGAGGATGCGGCCGATGGTCTGCAGGGCCTCGGCCTCGAGGTCGGGGGACCCGAGCCGTCGCCCGAGGGCGAGTGCCTCGTCGGCGGAGCGCCGGGCGTCGTCCAGGTCGCCGGCACCGTGCGCGGCCTCGGCTTCGCGCAGCCGCAGGATGCCGAGGGCGGGGCCCTCCGGAGCGCCGTCGAGGGTGCGCTGGGCCCGCCGGAGCCAGGCGCCGGCGATGGACGGGCGGGCCGCGATGGCGTGGTGCTCGTAGCACCAGACCGCGCAGGCGCCGGCGTGCTCGCGGTCGCCGAGGGCCTCGTAGGCGCGGAACGCGGCCTCGCGGGCGACGATGCAGTCCTCGAGGCGACCGAGCCACCAGGCGGCGTCGGCGACCACGTCGAGGCGCTCGGCCTCGGCCGCCGGCGTGTCGACCACCGCCGCCTCGGCCTCGTCCAGCGCCGCCTGCCAGGACTGTCCGGACAGGGCCTCCCGGGCGAGGGTCAGGCCGTCAGGCATCGCCGCGTGGTGTCCGGGCGCCCGTCGGTCATGGCCATCGGCCCCGACCGTACTGGTCGGGGCCGTGGGCACGATCGGTGTACGGGGGCGGGTCAGGACGGGGCCAGCTGGGCGGCGAGGTGCTCCAGCACCGGCCGGAGCTCGGCCGCCGGACTGAACTCGACGAAGGTGGCGCCCTCGTCGGTCCAGCCGGTGTGGCCGCCCGGCCAGTAGTAGACGTCACCCGCCCGGCTGACCTCCTCGGTCCCGTCGGCGTAGCGGAGGTGCATCGAGCCCTCGGTCACGATGCCCCAGTGCGGGCACTGGCACAGGTCGCCCGGCAGCCCGTGGAACAGGGGGGTGAAGTCGGTCCCCGCCGGGAGGGTGATGTGGCGGACGAGCTGGCCGCCCCACTCCTCGCCGCGGGTGACGATCTCCCCGAGGTCCATCTCGATGTCGATCTCGTGCTCGCTGGCCCGCATGGGGGGCCTCCTCTCGGTCGGGGTGCCAGTCGCACCGCTCGTTGTCATCGTCCGCGGCGGGTGGTGCGGGCCGCATCGGGCAGCCACCCCAAATCGCCGCCCGGCGGGCGTCGGCGGCGTGGGGCGAACGCCGTACCCGGGGACCGGGTGGTGCGTCGGGAAATGGGGTGTCCGCCCGATGCGCCATCGGGCCCACGGCCCCAAGATGGGCGGGTGACCGATCGGATCGACCGACGACGCGAGGTGGCGGGGCTCATCGCCGCCGGCCGCGACCGCGACGCTGCGGTCCGCGGCGCGCAGCGCGGCGACGGGCCCGGTCACGCGACTCCGACCCCACCCCGTCCCCACCCTGGAGGATCGATGGACCCCCTGACCCAGTTCGACCAGCTCGGCCCCGTGCTCGGCGGCGTCGTCGCCAACCTCACCTCCGACCAGCTCGACCGGGCCACCCCGTGCGACGCCTTCGACGTGCGGGGCGTGCTCGAGCACATGGTCGGTGGCGCCACCGCCTTCGCGGCCGCCTACCGCGGCCAGGAGCCCACCGCTCCCGACCTGTCCGACCCGCTCGCCGCCTTCGGCCCGGCCCTCCAGGACCTCGGCGCCGCGGTGCACGAGGACGGTGCCCTCGACCGCACCGTGGCGGCCCCCTTCGGCGACCTGCCCGGTGACACCTTCGCCCGCTTCGTCGTGCTCGACGGCCTCGTGCACGGCTGGGACATGGCGACGGCGACCGGCCAGCCCTACGACCCGCCCGCCGAGCTCGTGGCCGAGGTCGACGCCTTCGCCCGGGCCACGATCGACCCGCTGCGCGACGGCGAGACCTTCGCCGACGCGGTCGAGCCGCCCGCCGACGCCACGCCCATCGAGCGGCTGGTCGCCTTCACCGGCCGCCGCCCACGCTGAGGGTCAGGTCACGGGGGCGCAGACCTCGAGCTCCATCCCGTCGACGTCGCGGAAGAACAGGGACCAGGTGTCGCCGCCGAGGTTCTGGATCTCGCCGATCTCGGCGCCGGCGGCCTCGAGTCGGGCCTCCACCTGCTCGAGGGCGGCTCGGTCGGGGACGGCGATGCCGAAGTGGTCGATGGCGCCCCGGCCGCCGAGGCGCCGGCGCTCGCCGATGATCGTCTCCTGCGGCACCTCGAAGACGTTGAGGGCGGCCCCGCCGCCGAGGTCGACGATCATCATCCGGGGGTGATCGCCGTCGGCCTCCATGGAGAACGTGACCTCGGCGCCGAACACCTCGCCGTACCAGGCCACGAAGCGGTCGAGGTCGGCCGTGAGGGTGGCCACGTGGTTGAAGCCGGTCGTGATCGCCATCGGACGCTCCTCGCTCGTGGGGGTCCCACTCTAGGAACGGTCGACCCCCTCCGCTCGGGCGACGGGCGCCGGTGACGACCGCCGGCGGGGGTGCTCAGACCGGGTAGGGGCAGTGGCGGCAGCCCTCCCCGCAGCACCGCCCCCGGGCGGCCAGGGCGATGGCGGTCAGCACGAACAGGCCGGTGTCCGGGTCGAGGTAGCCGGGCTCGCCGGCCCGCACCGCGGCGAGGTGGGCGGCCTCGACGTGCGGCGGCAGCGCTGGGACGGGCGCCGTCTCGTCGTCGAGCTCGGACGGTGGGGCCACCCCGCCGACGATACGGGCCGGTGCGGGCGAGGCTCCGGTCGGGCCGCGGTGTCACCGGCCGGTGCCCCGGGGGCGGGCACCCCGGGCCAAGATGGCGCCATGGCGACGATCGTGATGGTGCACGGGGCCTTCAACGAGCTGTGGGGGCCGAACGAGCTCCACCACCGGTGGCTGCCGGCGCTGCGCGACGGGCTGTGGCACGCCGGCGCCGAGGTCGACGCCGACGACGTCGCGGTCTGCTTCTACGGCGACCTCTTCCGCCGCGACCCGGAGTCCCCGGACCAGCCCGACGAGACGACCCGGGCCGGCGTGGCCGACCTGCTCCACGAGACGCTCGGCGACGACGGCCTCGACGCCCTGGCGCAGGCGGCGGGCAAGGCGACGTTCGACCGCACCGTCGACCTCGTCGTCACCATGACGACGCAACCCGACCTGCGCGACCGGGTGCAGGAGCGGCTCCGGGCCGTGATCGGGCCGGACACGCGGATCGTGATCGCCCACTCGCTCGGCACGATCGTGTCGTACCGGGCGCTGTGCCAGAACCCGGACTGGGACATCGACACCTTCGTCACCCTCGGCTCGCCCCTCGGCTCGCCCATGGTCACCGACCAGGTGCTCGAGCGGGGCGACGACGGCCTCGCCGCCTGGCCCGCGGCCGCCGAGCACTGGGTCAACGTGGCGGCGGTCGGGGACCACGCCTGCGCCCAACCCCGGCTCGCCGAGGTGTTCGGGCCGCGGGTGGTGGACCGCCTGGTGGACAACGGCCACCGGGCCCACGACCCCCAGCCGTACCTCAACAACCCGGCGACGGGCGCGGCGGTGGCCGAGGCCCTGGCCCGGGTCCGCGGCACCACGTGACCTGCCCGAGGTTCTGAGGGAACTCCCAGCGCCTCACCAGGGCGCTCCCGGGCGGGCGCCGGATCATGGACGGGTACCAACCGCCGGCGGCCACCCGGTCGCCCCACCCGAAGGAGACCGTCATGAACCTCGGAGGACCGGAGCTGCTCATCCTCGCCGCCGTCGTGCTGTTGCTGTTCGGCAGCTCGCGCGTGCCCCAGCTCGCCCGCAGCCTGGGCCGGGCCAAGCACGAGTTCGAGTCCGCCACCAAGGAGGGGGCGGCCGCCGAGGCCGACCGCGCTCCGGCTGACGAGGTGGTCGCCGAGGCGGCGTGACCGGGACGAGGTGACGCGGCCCCCAATCGAGGGGGAGCGGTCGGCCGGGGACATCCGGGTCGGGGGGCGGCTACGGACCGAGGGCAACCCCAACCCCCATCCGGAGGTCCCCCCCTCATGACCCGCAGTCCCCTCAAGCTCGCCGCGGCCGGCGCCTTCGTGGCGCTCCTCGCCGTGTCGTGCACCAGCAACGACGACGCCGGCGACACCGCCTCGACCGGCGCCACCACGACCACCGCCCAGGGTGCCGACCACTCGTCCACGACCATGGGCGGCGTCAGCTCGGGGGCGGTCACCCAGACGGGCGCCGCCGAGCTCCGTGCCGGGCTCACCTCGCTCCTGCAGGAGCACGTGTACCTGGCCGGCGCCGCCATCTCCCAGGCCGTGCAGGCCGGGGGCGACATGGAGGATCCGGCGGTCGTCTCGGCCACCGACACCCTCGACGCCAACTCCGTCGCCCTGTCCGACGCCATCGCCTCGGTGTACGGCGAGGACGCCGGTGCCCAGTTCCTCGAGCTGTGGCGGAACCACATCGGCTTCTTCGTGGACTACACGCTCGGCGGCGCCACCGGTGACACCGCGGCGCAGGACGAGGCCAAGCAGAAG
>JAYRFK010000100.1:0-4273 GCA_041908445.1 Acidimicrobiales bacterium
CGGCAGGGCCGGGTCGCCGTCGCGCCGGAGCGCGGCGTTGTCGAGCACCGAGTAGGCGGGCCGGTGCGCGGCGCGTGGCGGGTCGAGCTCGGCGGTGGTGATGCTGCCCATCCGGGCCGGGTCGTGGCCAGCGGAGGCCAGCACGTGGCAGGCCAGCTCGTACCAGCTCGCCTCACCCGAGTTGGTGACGTGGTACACGCCCGGGCGCCGCTCGGCGGCGAGGCGCACCAGGACCGGGGCGAGGTCCTCGGCGACGGTGGGGCTGCCGATCTGGTCGTTCACGAACGCCATCGTGCGGTCGGGGTCGTCGGCGAGGCGCAGCATGATCTTGATGGTGTTGGCCCCGAGGCGGCCCGCCAGCCAGGCGGTGCGGACCGCGGTGTGGCCGGCCTCGACCACGGACTCGCTGGCGGCCTTGGTCTCGCCGTACACCGAGAGCGGGTGGGTCTCGTCGGTCTCGACGTAGGGAACGTCGTGGTTCCCCGAGAAGACGTAGTCGCTGGAGATGGTGACCAGGTGCCCGCCCACCGCGGTGGCGGCCTCGCCGAGGGTGTGGACCGCGGTGGCGTTGGTGGCCCAGGCGTCCTCGACGTCCACCTCGCACAGGTCGGCGTCGCGGATGGCGGCCAGGTTGGCGATGGCGTCGGGGCGCAGCGACCGGACCGTCGAGAGCACGAGGTCGCGGTCGCGGATGTCGAGCTCGTCGATGTCGAGGGCGGTGACCTCCCAGCCGGCCGCCTCGAAGGCGGGGATGGTGGCCTGGGCGAGCTGGCCCCGCCCACCCGTGATGAGGACCCGCCGGGCGCTCACGCCGACTCCCCGGCCGGCGCCGCCCGGTCGACGCCCGTGAGGCCGGGCGGACCGTCGCCGCGGGCCGCCGCCACCGCGCCCACCGCAGCGGCGGCGAACACGACCAGCAGCGGCATGATCGGGTGGTGGTAGCGGCCGAGGGCGAGGCCGCCCCACACCGCGACGAGCATGACGAGCGCGGTGACCCACAGGGGCACGGCCCGGCGACACGCCCGGACCCAGACCAGGCCGGCGGCGGCGAACGACAGGACGCCCCAGTGCCACGCGTTGGCGAGGGTGAGGAAGATGCCCCGGACGCGCTCGTCGAACAGCCGCCGGTTGCCGAAGTCCTCGGCGTCGCTCAGCGCTTCTCGGTCGTCAGCCATGGTGTCGTAGGTCTTCCAGAGGGTGAGCCGGACCTCGTCCACCGGGTGGTGCAGCGCCCACGAGATCGCTCTCGACGACGTCCGCCGGTACCAGCGCGCTTCGTCCGCGTTGCCGCGATCGTAGGCCGAACCGCCGAAGCAGTAGCGCTGGCCCTCCGGGGTCGCGTCGAACTGGCCCGTGGCGCCGTCGTGGTGGCCGGTGCAGAGGAAAGCGGCGTTGTTCGTGGAGATGGGGACGGCCACCCCGATCTGCACGGCGTTGCGGATCGTCCACGGGACGATCAGCACCAGGGCGCCGAGCACCGCCCACCCCGTGGCCCGCAGCGCCCCCCGCCAGGACCCGGTCGCAGTGCGCAGCACGAGCGCCGGCGCCACCAGGAGGATGACGCCCGGCGTGCGCACGAGCAGGGCGAAGCCCACGCCCAGGCCGAACAGGACGAACCAGCGGGCCCGCCGCTGCTGCTCGTCGGACAGGAGCCGGGTGGCGGCCAGGAGCAGGCCCGTGGTGAGGGCCGCGAACAGGGTCTCGGAGAGGACGACCGAGGTGTAGTAGATGTGCCCCGGGGCCAGGGCCATGATCCACGCCGCCGGGTTGCGCGCCGCCGGGCCGATCCACCGCCGGGCCAGCAGCGCGGTGAACACCACCGTCGCCGTCCCCAGCGCCACGTTGGCCAGCGACGCCGCGAAGTTCACGCTGATCCAGCCCGTGTGGCGGGCCAGGAAGGACAGCGGGGCGAGGAACAGCGGGTACCCCGGCGGCAGGAAGGCCGTGGGCTCGCCGTAGAGGTGCGGGGTGCCGCCGGCCGAGAACCGCTCGGCGTAGCTCAGGTACTGCGCGGGGTCGGAGAGCTCGCTCGAGATCGGACCGGTGGCGAAGATCGCCCACGCGAGGCGGAGGACGACGGCCACGACCACCGCCACCGTGAAGCTGCGGTTCCGCCGGTCGTTCCAGAGGCGAGCGGCCAGTGCCGCCGAACGCTCACGCAAGAGCGGCGAGGTTAGTGGATCGCCCGGCCCCCGGACGCGGCCGTCCCCGCCCGGCGCGAGGCGGGGCGGGGACGGGACGGGCGCTCGCGTCGGCGGTGGCGCCGGCTCAGGCCGGGGCCGCCAGGGGGTGGGGCATGCACAGCTCGTCGTACTCGGCGATCACGATCTGCTCGGGCGGCAGCGAGCACGCCGGGCAGTGCGGGTCGCGGTTCACCTTGAACGTGCGGAACGACTGCTCGAGCGAGTCGTAGGCCAGCAGGCGGCCCGACAGGCTGTCACCGAGGTCGAGGATGACCTTGATGGCCTCGAGGGCCTGGATCGAGCCGATGATGCCGGGGAGCACGCCCAGCACGCCGGCCTCGGCGCACGACGGGGCGAGGTCCGCCGGGGGCGGCTCGGGGATGAGGCAGCGGTAGCACGGGCCGTCGTAGGGCTTGAAGACGGTGGCCTGGCCCTCGAACCGGAAGATCGAGCCGTGGATGACGACGGTGTCGGTCTTCAGGGCGGCGTCGTTCAGCAGGTAGCGGCTCGGGAAGTTGTCGGCGCCGTCGATGACCACGTCGTACTGGCGGAGGATCTCGACCACGTTCTCGGCGTTGAGGCGCAGGTCGTGCGTGACCACGTTCACGTCGGGGTTGATCAGGGTGAGGGTCTTCTTCGCCGAGTCGACCTTGCGGTCGCCGATGCGGTCGAGGTTGTGGAGGATCTGGCGCTGGAGGTTGGACTCGTCGACGACGTCCATGTCGACGATGCCGATCGTGCCCACGCCGGCCGCGGCCAGGTAGAGCGCCGCGGGCGAGCCGAGGCCACCGGCACCGAGCAGCAGCACCCTGGCCTCGAGCAGCTTCAGCTGGCCCTCGACGCCGACCTCGGGCAGCAGCAGGTGGCGCTGGTAGCGGTTGCGCTGCTCGGGGGTGAGGGACTGCGGGGTGCTCCAGTCGCGGCCCTCGTCCTTCCAGCGGTTGAAGCCGCCGGCGATGGAGACCACGTCGGTGTAGCCGAGCTCCCCGAGGGTCTTGGCCGCGAACGCCGAGCGCACGCCGCCGGCGCACATGACGAGCAGCGGGGTGCTGCGGTCGGGCACCCGGCCCTCGATGTTGCTCTCGAGGTTGCCGCGGGCGATGTGGAGCGCGCCGGGGACGGCGCCCTGCTCGTACTCGTCGGGCTCGCGGACGTCGAGCAGCACGGCGCCGGGCGCGTGGCGCGCCTCGTCGGCGGTGGCGGTGTCGACCTCGCGGATCTCGGCCTTGGTCTGGTTCAGCAGGTCACGGAAGGTGGCCATGGGTCCCTCGGGGGTGGGTCGCCCGGTCGGCGACGGGATGGATTCGAAAATGCTACCGATCTGGTCAACATTCGAGCCACCCGCGGCATTCCCCGCCGGCGAGCCCCTCAGCCGCCGCCGACGATCCGGGGCAGGACCTCGCTGATCGAGCCCGCCACGACGACGTCGGCGAGGTGGTCGAAGGCGGTGGGCTCGGCGTTGACGATCACCACCGCGGCGCCCGCCCGCTTGGCCGTGGGCACCAGGTCGGCGACCGGGTACACGGTGAGGGTCGTCCCCACCGCCAGCAGCAGGTCGGCGCCCTCGGCGGCCACGTAGGCCCGCTCGATGTCCTCGGCGACGAGGGACTGGCCGAACGAGATGGTGGCCGACTTGAGGATCCCACCGCAGGAGCGGCAGTCCGGGTCCTCCTCCCCCGCCCGGACCCGGTCGAGGGCCCGCTCCATGGGCGCGCTCTCACCGCACGAGAGGCAGGTGACCCGCCGCATGGTGCCGTGGACCTCGACGACGCGCGCGGGATCCGAGCCCGCCCGCTGGTGCAGCTCGTCGATGTTCTGCGTCACCAGGGTGTGGAGCCGCCCCTGGCGCTCGAGCGCCACGAACGCCCGGTGACCGTCGTTGGGCTCGGCCCGCCACGCCGGCGAGTCGAGGCGGTTGCGCCACGCCGCCCGCCGCACCGCCGGGTCGGCCACGTAGTGGGACAGGGTCGAGGCCTTCTCGGCGGCCGGGTCCTTCGTCCAGACCCCGTTCGGCCCCCGGAAGTCGGGGATGCCGCTGTCGGTGGAGATGCCGGCGCCGGTCAGCGCCACCACCCGCTCGGCGGCGGCGA
>JAYRFK010000101.1:0-50719 GCA_041908445.1 Acidimicrobiales bacterium
TCTTCGACGACGTCCGCTACCACCAGGACTCGCACTCGGCGAGCTACTCGGTGGACTCGGTCGAGGCCTCCTGGAACACCGGCAAGGACGAGGGCCCGAACCTCGGCTACAAGCCCCGCTACAAGGAGGGCTACTTCCCGGTCCCGCCGATGGATCACTACCAGGACCTCCGCTCGGAGATGACCCTGGCCCTCCAGGCGGTGGGCATCGACGTCGAGGTGCAGCACCACGAGGTGGGCACCGCCGGCCAGGCCGAGATCGACATCCGCTTCTCGCCGCTCGCCGACATGGCCGACCAGCTGATGCTGTTCAAGTACGTCATCAAGAACGTGGCGTGGCGCAACGGCAAGACCGCCACCTTCATGCCCAAGCCCGTGTTCGAGGACAACGGCTCGGGCATGCACGTGCACCAGTCGCTCTGGAAGAACGGCGAGCCCCTGTTCTACGACGAGGCCGGCTACGCGGGCCTGTCGGACATGGGCCGGTGGTACATCGGCGGCCTGCTCAAGCACGCCCGCTCGGTGATCGCCTTCACCAACCCGACCACCAACAGCTACAAGCGCCTGGTGCCGGGCTACGAGGCGCCGGTGAACCTGGTCTACAGCCAGCGGAACCGGTCGGCGTCGGTCCGCATCCCGCTCTACTCGAAGAGCCCGAAGGCCAAGCGCCTCGAGTTCCGGTGCCCCGACCCGTCCTCCAACCCGTACCTGGCCTTCTCGGCCATGCTCATGGCGGGCCTCGACGGCATCCAGAACAAGATCGAGCCGCCCGACCCGGTCGACCGCGACCTCTACGACCTCCCGGCCGAGGAGCTCGCCAAGGTGCCGCAGGTGCCGGGCTCGCTGCCCGAGGCCCTCGAGGCGCTGGAGGCCGACCAGGACTTCCTGAAGGCCGGCGGCGTGTTCACCGACGACCTCATCGAGACCCACATCGCCTACAAGCGCCAGCACGAGGTGGACCCGCTCCGCCTCCGCCCGCACCCGTGGGAGTTCCACCTCTACTACGACATCTGAGCCACCCGGCTCCCGGTCCTACGCGACGAGCCGCGCTCGCCCCGCTCCGGCGGCGGCGGGCGCGGCTCGTCCGCGTCTGGGTCGACCCCGACCCGGAGCTTCGCCCCGCACCCGGTGCGGTCAGTGGCGCTGAGCTCGGGCCGGCGCAGGAGCGGGGCGAGGCCGCAGGCCTGCGCTGGGCTCGTTCCTGCGCTGGGCCGTACCGAGCGCATCGAGCTGCCTGGGATGCGTTTGTATGCGCTGGGTTGAGGTCGGCGCAGGCGCCGGCGGACGCCGATCAGCGGCGGACGGGGTAGCGGAGGTGGAGGGCCCGGCGGCCCTGGACGACCTCGGGGTCGTCGAGGAGCACGTGGCCCTGGGCGAGGGCGGCGAAGTAGGGGATGCCCTCGCCGAACAGGGCGGGCACGAGGGTGATGCACACGTCGTCCACCAGGCCGAGCTTGAGGGCCTGCTGGATGATGTCTGGGCTGGCGATGGTGACGTCGAGGTCGCCGGCGATCTCCTTGGCCGTGGCCACCGCCTCCTCGACGCCGCCCACGAAGGTCGTGCGGGGGAAGCGGGTGGCGGCGTCGTCGGGGGGCGGGCGGTGGGTGACCACCACGACAGGGGCACCGACGGGGTGGCGGTCGTCCCAGCCGTCGGTCTGGTCGAACAGGCGCCGGCCGGAGATCATGGCGCCGGTCCGGTCGAGCAGGCCCTGGAGCATCTCCGCCGAGGCGGCGTCGACGTGGAACGACATCCCCGGAGCGTCGGTGGGCAGCTCGACCTCGCCGGCGTCGTACCACTCGAACAGCTCGGCGGGGTCGTCGTCGGGCTGGGCGATGAACCCGTCCAGTGACATCGTCATGTGGGTCTGCACCTTGCCCATCAAGATCTCCTCTCGTCCGTCCGCCCGAGGTGGTGACGGGGCCGGGGCCCCGGGGTCATCGGGGGCGGTGGCGCTCCATCTGCCGGCGGTCCCGCTTGGTGGGACGGCCGGCGCCGCGGTCGCGGACGGGGACGCCGCCAGTGAGCTCGGCAGGGCGCTCGTCGGGCGGGGTGTGGTCGACCAGGCACTCGGCCGCGATCGGTGCGCCCACGCGCTTGTCGATCACCCGCGCCACCTCGAGGACGCGGCGGCGCGGACCGACCGTCGCCTCGACCCGGTCACCGACGCGCACGGGCGTGGCGGGCTTCGCCGGCCGTCCGTTCACCCGCACGTGTCCGCCCCGGCAGGCGTCGGTGGCGGCGGAGCGGGTCTTGTGCACGCGCACCGCCCACAGCCAGCGGTCGACGCGGGTCTCGTCCACGACCAGCGGCCCCTCAGTTCGGGTCGAGGGCGACGTCGACGGTGGCCGAGGTCGCCGCCTGGACCGGGACCGGCGTGGCGCCGTCGGGGCCGGGTCGGTCCTCGTGGTACTCGGGTCGGTGGGCACCCGCGGGGTCGACCACGATGACGTTGTAGGTGCCCGGGGCCAGGCCCTCGATGGTGTAGCGGCCGTCGCCCGACGTCGTGGTGGCGACGGTCCCGCCGGGGCCGAAGGCGACCACCCAGGCGTCGCCGATCGGCGTGCCGCTTCCCGTCTCGGTGACCCGGCCCGCGATCCGGCCGGTGGTCGGGGCGAGCGCGGCGTCGTAGGTGCCGCCGAGGTGCACGGTCGTCAACACGCCGAAGCTCGCCGGCGCGGGCTGGTCGGCATACCACTCGGACCGGTGCTCGCCGGTGGGGTCGACGATCTGGAGGTAGTGCTCGCCGGCGGGGAGGGGCAGTGTCCAGGTGCCGTCGATCCCGGTCGTGGTCGCCTGAACGAAGCTCAGGTCGCTCGCCCGCATCGCCACGATCAGGGCGCCCGACAGCGGGTCGCCCGTGCGCTCGTCGGTGACCGTGCCGGTGGCGGTGCCGGCCAGGTTCGGCGCGGTCACGGCGGCGAGCGAGGCGTTCGCCGAATTGGTGTCGCCCGTGCCGGTGATCGCCAGGGAGATGGCGCCGGCCGGCGTCGGCGCGTCGTTGTAGAACTCGGGTCGGGCGCGGCCCGTCGGATCGAGGAAGACGAGCGTGTGGGCCCCGGCCTTCAGGTCGGGGATCGTGTACGAGCCGTTGCCGGTCGTGGTGCCCATCCCGACCGGTGTCCCGTTGCGCATCGCGATGGCCCACGTGGTGGCATTTGGCGTGTTCGTCGAGCGGCTGATCGAGCCGGTGAACGCGCCCCTCGTCGAGTCGAGGGCGGCGTCGGCCCGCTTCTCCTCGCTCGGGGCGACGGTGACCCGGGTGACGAGGTCGAGCGAGGCCGGGTCGACCCTGTTGTCGTACCACTCGAAGCGGTGGCGGTCCGTCGGGTCGAAGAACTCCAGCAGGTACGTCCCCGCGGGCACGTCCATCCGGTAGAAGCCGTCGTCGTCGGCGACCGCCCCGCGCACGAAGGCGAGGTCGCTGGAGCGCAGCGCGGCCACGTAGGCGCCGGCGACCGGCGTGGACGTGTTCGACCGGGTGACCGTGCCTGCCAGCGCCGTCAGCGGGGGCCCGATGCCGATCTTGGTGACGCGGTCGCCGTTCGTAACGTAGACGTTGTCCCGGTCCACGGTGATGCCGGTGGCGCCGGGGACCGTGTAGTCGGCCAGGAGGCGGCCCCCCTCGGTGAGCTCGCGCACGCGGCCGTTCCCCGCCGCCCAGATGTGGCCGAAGCGGTCGACGGCGACGTCGCGCACGCTGGACGCGCCGGACAGGCTCGCCGCCTCCTGCCCCAGCAGGCTGTTCACCCGGACGCGGCCGCCGTCGACCAGGAACAGGTCGCCACCGGTGATCCACAGGCCCTGGAGGAGGTACCGGTCCGAGTAGCCGCCCCACTCGCCGAGGAAGGTCCCGTCGGGGTCGAAGCGACGGACGAAGTTGTTGCCGAGCGGCGGGTGGGTGATCGTGATGCAGCAGGTGTAGCCCCAGCCGTCGAAGTACTCCTCGTAGGTGTAGGTCTCGCCCTCGGCGTCGGCCACGTAGACGGTGCCGGTCTCGTCCACGTCGACCGCCCATGGCAGCCCGGGCGACGTGGTGCGGGTGTCGAACCAGCGCACGAAGGTGCCGTCGGGCTGGATCTCCTGCACGTTGTGGTGCCCCTGGTCGAGGACGAGCAGGTTGCCGTCGGCGTTGAAGGCGACGTCGACCGGGCAGTCGAAGCGGCCGGGGATCGCCGGCCCGGAGCTGCCGATGGTGCCGAGCACGGTGCCGTCCGTCCCGTAGTGGACGACCCGGTCGTTGCCGCAGTCGGCCACGTAGAGGTCGCCCCGCCAGTTGGCGGTCATGCCCGCCGGGTCGCGCAGCTGCCCGTCGCCCGACCCGGCGCCGCCGAAGTGGGCGATGGTCGGGCGGAGCACCTGGACGGCCAGCGCGGTGCTCGTGGTCGGCGGGGTCTCGGCGGAGTCGACGCTGGCGTGGAGGTGGTGGCGGCCGACGTGGTCCAGGGTGGCGGTCGTCGAGCAGGTCACCGTGCGGCTGGCGCCCACGGCGAGGTCGGCCACGGCACCGGTGCAGCCGGTCAACCCGCCGGCGTCGACGCTGACCTCGGTGAGGGGCACGGTGCCGACGTTGTCGATCGTCACCGTGAAGTTCACCGTCCGGCCCACCCCGAGCTGCGTGGCATCGGCGGTCAGCGCTACTCGCGCGACCGGCCCGGCGGCCAGGACGAACTCCCGCACGTAGCCGAGGGGCGTGCTCGAGGACGGGCTCGTCGAGGGGTAGGTGTAGAGGTGGGCGGAGCCGCCGGCGTCGAGGCCGACTGCGAGCTCGGTGGTGGAGATCGGCAGCGAGACCAGGAGCTGGCCGTCGGCGGTGAAGACCTGGATGCGGCGGGTGGTGGACGAGGAGCCCTGGTCGGCCACGTAGACGTTGCCGTCGTCGTCGACGTCGATGGCGGCGGGGTTCGAGAACTGCCCGAGGGCCGAGCCCGACGAGCCGAAACTGGCGAGGAACGTCCCCTCGGCGGAGAAGCGCTGCACGCGCTTGTTGCCGGCATCGAGCACGTAGACCGACCCGTCGGGCGCCACCGCGACGCCCACGGGTCGCTGGAACTGGCCCTCGGCGGTGCCGGTCGACCCCCACCCGGGGCCGAGGGAGTCGCCGCTGATCACCGCGATGCGGTCGTTGGCGGCGTCGGCCACGTAGGCGGTTCCGTCGGTGGCCACGTCCACGTCGGCCGGCGAGCAGACCGTGGTCCGACTCGACGGGGTGCGCTCTTCCGCCCAGCCGTGGTCGAACGTGCCGATCGCGGTGAAGCGCTGGATCCGGGCGTTGTCGCAGTCGGCGACGTACACCTCGCCGTCCAGGCCCACGGCGACGCGGTTCGGCCGCCCGAGCTCGCCGGCGCCGGTGCCCGGCTCGCCGAACTGGTCCTGGAACCGGCCGTCGCGGTCGAAGCGCATGACCCGCGCCGCCGCGGGATAGGCCCGGGTACCGGACGCGATGACGTCACCGGTCGGGCCGACGTCGAGACCGGGGGTGGTGGCGGTCGTCGTGCCGCCGATCGGGTCGCCGTCGGGGAGCCCTGTGGGCGAGGCGTGCCACTGCCGCAGGGCCGTGGCGGTGGCGGCGCCGTTCACCTGGACCGAGACGGCGTTCGAGGTCGCAGGATCGGTCTGGTCGGTGTCCACAGTGACGGTGGCGGGGAAGACGCCGACGTCGGCCGCGACGGGCACGTAGGAGCAGTCGACCACCCGGGTGGCCCGCGGGGGGAGGTCGGTGACGGGGCGGGTGCAGTCGGGCAGCACGCTCGAGCTGAGGGCCACGCCGGTGAGTGCGACGGTTCCCGTGTTCACCAACGTCACCTGGTACTGGATCGAGCCGCCCACGACCGGCGTGCTCGCGGTGACGGCCAGGCTGATGGTGAGGTCGCCGCCGGCCGGGTACGCGTATCGCTCGACCCGGGCACCGGGGAAGGCGGGTTGCCCGGCGGTGACGAGGTCGTCGCCGTGCACGGCCACGTCGACGGGGCAACTCGTGACCGCGACGTTCAGGCCCGCGGCGCCGCTGAGGTCGGTGCGGTAGAGACGGTTGCCCGAGCAGTTCGTCGCGTAGACGACGTCGGTGGCGCGGTCGACGGCGATGCTCTGGACGTTGCTCGCCGCCCACCGTCGCAGGTAGGAGCCGGTCGGGGAGAAGACCTCGACGCGCTGGCTCGCCGTGTTGGCGACGTACACCTCGCCGTCGGCGTCGAGGTCGAGGCCGGCGGGGGTGAAGGTCGTGCCGCCACTCGTCACCGTGCTCCACACCCGCACGAACGACCCGTCGGAACTGAACTGCTGCACCCGCTTCGCGGCGGCGTCCGAGACGAGCACGTCACCGTCGGGGGTGACGGCGATGCCGATGGGATCGCTGAACTGGCCGTCGCCGGTGCCGGTGCCGCCCCAGCCGCCGATCGGGGTGCCGTCGGCGTCGTACCGCTGGATCCAGTCGTGGCCGCGATCGACCACGAACACGGTTCCGTCGATCCCGATGGCGGTGTCGAACGGATCGAGCAGGTGGCCACCGGGACCGTCGGTGGCGGTCCAGGTGTCGACGAGGGGACCATCGGGGGCGAAGACCTGGACCCGCTCGGCGCCCTCGTCGACGACGATGACCCGATCCCCGGCGTCCACGGAGGTGCCGCGGGGGGCACGCAGCCGGCCCGCCACCTCGTAGGACCCCCACCGCGCCGACGGGGTCCCGTCGGGGGCGAAGCGCTGCACCCGTAGGTTCGCGGCCTCGACGACGAAGACGGCCCCGTCCGCGCCGATGGCGACCCCCCGTGGTGCGTCCAGCTCGCCGGCGAGCGAGCCCCGGCTGCCCCAGCGGGCGAGGAAGGTGCCGTCGGCACCGAACCGCTGGACCTGTGGCGGTGCCGTCGTGGTGCCCAGGTCGACGGTGGCGATGGTGCCGTCCGGCGCGACCGCGACGCCGCTCGGCTCCTCGAACTGGCTGTCACCGCTCCCGCTCGTGCCCCACTTGCGCACGAAGGTGCCGTCGGCGGTGAAGACCTGGACGTCGTTGCGCGTCCGGTCGGTCACGACGATGGACCCGTCCGCGCCCCGGGCGATGGCGAGCGGGCTGCGGAACTGGCCGTCGGCCGTGCCGCTCGATCCCCACGTGCGGACGAAGGTGCCGGTCGAGGTGTACTGCTGGACCTTGTCGTGGCCCGAGTCGAGGACGTAGACCGTCCCGTCGACCCCGACCGCGATCCCGGTCGGTGCGCTCAGCGTGCCGCTCGTGGAGCCGCAGGCCCCGAACGACCCGACGGGTGTGCCCGTGGCGTCGAACTCGGTCGTGGTGCAGTTCGAGGTGCGCAGGGTGAGGACGTGGCCGCTCGTCGGCGCGATCGCGATGGCGTTCGGGTCGGTCACCGACCACTGGCGCTGGTAGACGCCGTCGCGGTCGAACACCACGACGGCGTCGAGGCCCAGGTCGGCCACGTAGACCAGCCCGTCGGTGCCCACGGCGACGCCAGAGGGGTCACGGAGGTCGCCCGGCGCGAGGGTGGTGGCGCCGTACGTGCGCACGAGCGCCGGTGGAGCGGCGGTGGCCTCCGGCGCGGCCGCCACCAGCGTCGCCGCGACCACGGCGAGGGTGGCGAAGGCGACCGACGCGCGACGGAACTGCCGAGTGTCGCCGCCCCGGCGCGACGGACCCACCATGGTCGTGACCTCCGGGGCCCGACACTACTGCTCGGGCGGCTCGGCGGCCCCCGGGCTCAGTGCACCACGACGAGCTCGTGGGCGGCGCGGCTGGCGGCGAGGTAGACCTCGGCGGGGGTGAGGCCGGCGGCGTCGACGACGACGGCGTCGTACTCGACGCCCTTGTGCTCCCACACACCTTCCCGCTCTGCGGAGCCGCTCGGGCTCGGGCCCGCCCGGATGACCGCCACGTTGTGCCAGCGCTCGCCGAGCTCCGCGGCGAGGGCCTCGGGATCGGCGCCGGCGGCCCGTCGCAGCTCCCGGACCGGGGTGTCGGTGGGGCGGATGCCGACCAGACGGACGGCCTCGATGCCCTCCCGGTCGGCGTGGGCGTTGAGCCAGTCGGCGATCTCGGCGGACATGCGGTAGGCGGTGTCCATGGTGGCCAGCGGGGTGTCGAGGGCGGCGGCCGCGGCCACCAGGCCGATGCCCGCCGGGTTCGAGCGCTGGGCGTCGTCGCCGACCAGGGTGAGGCCGTCGCCGCGGCGCAGCACCGCCCGCAACTGGAAGAAGGTGAGGTCCTGGGCCTCGTCCACGATCACGTGGCCGTAGCGCAGGGGCACACCCTCGAAGCGGGCCCGCACCTCGTCGTGGAGGGCGCCGTCCTCACGGCCGTCGGCGAACCAGGCGTCGACCAGGTCGGCCGGCGCGCCGAGCTCGGCAAGGGTGGCCCGGCTGCGGAGCTTGGCCCACGCCGCCTTGGCGGTCATCGCCGGCCACACCTCGCCGGCGGCGGCGTTCACCTCCGAGCGGGTGATCGTCTTGCGGCGCTGCTGGAGGCGGCTGGTGAGGTTGTCGACGAACACCTTGCGCTTGTCCCGCCAGGGGAGCGGGCGGTCCCGCAGCCGCTCGACCAGCGCCTCGACCTCCGCCACGGGCACGCCGAGGTGGCCGACCCGGACCTCCTGTGGGCGCAGCAGGTGGTCCTCCAGCGCGTCGAGCACGTCGACCCAGCGGGGATCGCTGCCCGCCGGCGTCGACGGGCCGAGGAGGCGGTCGAAGGTGGTCTGGGTGACCCGGGCCTCGCCGAGCGTGGGCAGCACCGTGGCCACGAAGCGGAGGAACTTGTCGCTCGGGCCGATCACGAGGATGCGCTCGGCGGCGATGCGGTTGTCGTTGTAGACGAGCCACGCCGCCCGGTGGAGGCCGACCACGGTCTTGCCGGTACCCGGCCCGCCCCGCAGTACCAGGCGCTCGCGGGGGTCGAGGCGGACGAGGGCGTCCTGCTCGGACTGCAGGGTCGCCACCGCCGCCCGCATCGTCGTGCCGCGCTCGCGCGACAGCTCGGTGAGCAGCGGCGACGAGCCGGCGACCAGCCCGGTGGTGAACTCCTCGACGAAGAGGTCGTCGATGCACCCGACGTAGCTGACCCGCCGCTCGAGGCCGTCGGGCTCGTCGAAGGTGGCCTGGTAGAAGCGGGTGGCGAAGGGCGCCCGCCAGTCGATCACCAGCTGCTCGCCGCCCTCGTCGATGCCGTAGAGGCCGACCCGCCAGGCGTGGTCGTCGTCGACCCGGCCGAACACGACGAGGTCCTGCTGGAGCTTCTCCACCGCGCCCCGCACGACGGCGGCGATGTACTCGTCGCTCAGCGCGTCGGCGCCGCTGTCGTCGGCCCGGATGGCCTCGAAGGTGGCGAGCTTGGCGTCGACCGCCCGCCGGGCGCGCGCGAGCGCGCGGCGCTCCTGCTCCAGGCTGACGACGGCGCCGTCGGGCGACATGCGGAGGTGCTCCTGGCCGCCGAGGCGGCCGGTCGGCGACAGGGGACGCGAACCTACCCGCGGCCGCCCGACCGCTGGCCGGGGATTTCCGGCCGCGGCCGGCTCAGCGGAAGTGGGGTGCCACCTGCTCGATGAGCTTGTCGAGGGCCTCGGTGCGCTGGGTGCCGGCGCCGAGGGTGCGGTCGGGGACGATCAGCTCGTCGACGCCGGCGTCGCGCCAGGCGGCCACGCTCTCGGCGATGCGGTCCGGCGTGCCGGCCACGCACGGTCGGGCCTTCAGCATGTCGAGCCACGTCTGGGCCTCGTCGTTGCTGTCGAGCACCACGAACAGGGCCTGGGTGGACGTGGCGATGCTCGCCGGATCGCGGTCGTTCGCCTCGCAGGCCCGATCGAGCTCGGCCCGCTTCGCCGCGAGCTCGGGCGGCAGCGACCACATGTTCCACTCGTCGGCGTGGCGGGCGACGACGCCGAGCATGCGCGGGCCCTTGGCGCCGATGAGCAGGGGGAGGTGGTCCTGGACCGGCTTCGGGTACGCGACCGCGTCGCGCACGGTGTAGTGGTCACCTTCGACGGTGGTCGTCTCCTCGTCGAGCAGCCCCCGCAGGACGCGCAGCGCCTCCTCGAAGCGGTCGACGCGCTCGCCGGGCGGGCCGAGGCGGATGCCGTACTGCTCGTGCTCGTTCTCCTGCCAGCCGGCGCCGACGCCGAGCAGCAGGCGGCCGTCGCTGATGTGGTCGGTCGTGGCCGCCCACTTCGCCAGCACCGCGGGGTGGCGGTAGGTGATGCCGAACACGAGGGCGGACAGCCGCACCCGCTCGGTGAGGGCCGCCAGCGCGGCGAGGGCGGCGGTGGCCTCGAACATGGGCTGGTCGATCGGGAACGGGCCGCCGGCGTCGGGCATGAAGTGGTCGGCGACGTAGACGCCGTCCCACCCCGTGGCGTCGGCGTGGCGGACGAGGTCGACCGCCTCCGCCCACGGCTGGCTGAGGTTGGTCCAGAGCGAGAAGCGCACGGCCCGATGCTCCCACCTGGCGTCTCGCCGCGCTTCAGGGGCGGCTGACGAGTCGGGCGGTGCGCTCGAGCTGGTGCCCGAAGTACGCCTCGTGGTCGGCCACGATGCCGTGCAGGTGGCCGAAGAGCTCGTAGCTGATGGCGCCGAGCACGGCCGACCAGGCCAGCAGGGTGCGGGCCAGCACCTCGTCCGGGATGGCCAGCCCGACGCCGTCGCGCAGCGCCGCCAGCTCGCCGTGGGTCACGCGGGGCGTCGAGAGGTCGTCGGTGGGGTCGATCTCGCCGGCGGCGACGCCGTCGGCGACGAGGCGCAGGGCCACGAGGCTCACCCGGGCCGCCGGGTCCACCGTGGCGGTCGGCGCCTCGTAGCCGGGAACGGGGCTGCCGTAGATGAGCGCGTAGTCGTGGGGGTTCGCCACCGCCCACGCTCGGACCGCGCCGCCGAGGGCGATCCACCGGGTGGCGAAGCCCCGGCCAGCGGGCAGATCGCGCTCCACCTGCTCGGCCACCTCGCCCACGGCGTCGAAGGCGTCGACGATCAGCGCGGTGAGGAGCGCATCCCGGCTGGGGAAGTAGCGGTAGAGGGCGGAGGACACCATGCCGAGCTCGCGGGACACGGCGCGCAGCGACAGGGCCGACGGGCCGACCTCGGCGATCTGGCGCCTCGCCGACGCCTTGATCTCCTGCGTCAGCTCGGCTCGGGCCCGTTCCCTGGCGGTGACCATGTGAGCAGTGTACCGAAACGAGAGCAGTGCTCTTGACATGAGGGCGAGAAGTCGTCATGATGCGGTCACTGCAAACAGAGAGCACTGCTCTCGCTTCTGAGGAGGAAACCATGACCACCAACCCCGCCGCCACCGCCACCACCACGACGATCGGCAGCACGGCCGCCCGCTACGTCCGTCCCGACCGCTTCACCGAGAAGGTCATGAACCCGTTCGTGCGCTGGTGCGTCCGCCGGGGCATCGGCGTCGCCGGGGCCCGCGAGCTGCGCATCGTGGGCCGTCGCAGCGGCCAGGTCCGGTCGAACGTCGTGAACCTGCTCGAGCTCGACGGCACGCGCTACCTCGTCGCCCCCCGGGGCACGACCGAGTGGGTCCGCAACCTCCGCGCCGCCGGCCGGGGCGAGCTGCGCCTGGGCCGGCGGGTCGAGGCCTTCGCCGGCACCGAGCTGGCCGACGCCGACAAGCTGCCCGTCCTGCGCGCCTACCTGCAGCGGTGGGGCTGGGAGGTCGGCCAGTTCTTCGAGGGCGTCGACAAGGGGAGCACCGACGACGAGCTCGCCGCCATCGCCCCCGGGTTCCCGGTGTTCGCGGTCCGCCCCCTCCCCTGAGGGGTCGGGGGTGGCGTCATGCTCGCGTCAGATTCCTCGGGGCGACCCCGACCGGAAACATGCCCGAAACACGACCCCTCTAGGGTCGCCGGGTCGCTGCTCGCGACGCCTTCCCCCCTTTTCGAACAGGAGCACCCCCTGATGAGCGACGCCGCTGCCCGCCGCCGAGCAATCGACTCGGTCACCTCGTACACCCCGCCGGCGGTCGGCGACGGCCCGCAGGAGGCGCCCGGCGACCTGTTCGGCAGGAACGTCTTCTCGCAGTCGGTCATGAAGGCCCGCCTGCCCAAGGCCGTCTACAAGTCGGTCATGGCCACCATCGAGCACGGCGAGCGCCTCGATCCCGAGGTCGCCGACGTGGTCGCCACCGCCATGAAGGACTGGGCGATCGAGCGGGGCGCCTCGCACTACGCCCACGTCTTCTACCCCCTGACGGGGCTCACCGCCGAGAAGCACGACAGCTTCCTCGAGCCCGACGGCACCGGCGCCTCGATCGCCGAGTTCGCCGGCAAGACCCTCGTCCAGGGCGAGCCCGACGCCTCGAGCTTCCCCAACGGCGGCCTGCGCCAGACCTTCGAGGCCCGGGGCTACACCGGCTGGGACGTCACCAGCCCGGCCTACGTCATGGAGACCCCGACGGGCAGCACGCTGTGCATCCCCACCGTGTTCATCTCGTGGACCGGTGAGGCCCTCGACAAGAAGACCCCGATCCTGCGCTCGCAGCAGGCCCTGGCCAAGCAGGCCCAGCGGGTCCTGAGGCTGTTCGGGCACGAGAACCCCGGCTCGGTGTCGAGCTTCGCCGGCGCCGAGCAGGAGTACTTCCTGATCGACCGCCACTTCTACTTCAGCCGCCCCGACCTCGTGTCGGCCGGCCGCACCCTCTTCGGCGCCCCGTCGCCCAAGGGCCAGGAGTTCGACGACCACTACTTCGGCGCCATCCCCGAGCGGGTGCTCGCCTTCATGCTCGAGACCGAGCGGGAGCTGTTCAAGCTCGGCATCCCCGCCAAGACCCGCCACAACGAGGTCGCCCCCGGCCAGTTCGAGATCGCGCCGGTGTTCGAGAAGGCCAACCTGGCCACCGACCACCAGCAACTCCTCATGGTGACGCTGCGCCGCGTGGCGGAGAAGTACGGCATGGAGTGCCTGCTGCACGAGAAGCCCTTCGCCGGCGTCAACGGCTCGGGCAAGCACGTCAACTTCTCGATCGGCAGCACCACCGCGGGCAACCTCCTCGACCCGGGGCACACCCCGCACGACAACGCCCAGTTCCTCGTGTTCTGCGCCGCGGTCATCCGGGCCGTGCACCGCTACGGCGGCCTGCTCCGTGCCGTGGTGGCGTCGTCCCGCAACGACCACCGCCTCGGCGCCAACGAGGCCCCGCCCGCGATCATCTCGATCTTCCTCGGCGAGCAGTTGATGGACGTCTTCGACCAGATCGCCAAGGGCGGCGCCACCCAGTCCAAGGAGAAGGGCACGCTCATCGTGGGCGTGGACACCATCCCGGACCTGCCGAGCGACCCGGGCGACCGCAACCGCACCAGCCCGTTCGCCTTCACCGGTAACCGGTTCGAGTTCCGGGCGCCGGGCTCGTCGCAGTCGATCGCCGGTCCGCTGACGGCGCTGAACACCGCGATCGCCGAGTCGCTCGACTTCATCGCCACCGAGCTGGAGGAGGCGGTCGGGGCCGGCACCGACTTCAACGCCGCGGTCCAGATCGTGTTGCAGGGGATCATCGCCGACCACGGCAACGTGATCTTCAACGGTGACGGCTACGGCGAGGAGTGGCAGGTCGAGGCCGAGGCCCGGGGCCTGCTCAACCTCCGCACCACGGTCGACGCACTGCCGCAGTTCGACACCCCCGAGGTCAAGGAGCTGTTCGCCACGTACGAGGTGCTCAACGACCGGGAGCTGGCCAGCCGCTACGAGGTCTACCTCGAGCAGTACGTGCTGAGCCTGGCCGTCGAGGCCAAGCAGACCCTGGAGATGGCCAAGACGCTGATCCTGCCCGCCGGCCTCCGGTACCAGGGTGAGCTGGCCGGCCAGGGCGCCAACCTCAAGGCCGTGGGCATGGACTTCGACTCGAGCCTGCTCGACGAGGTGTCCGGCCTGGTCGCCGACCTGCGGTCCGGCATCGCCGCCCTCGAGGCGGGCATCGCCGGCGCCCACGGCGCCGAGTCCACCCTGGACGAGGCCCGCTACGCCTGCGACACGTTCCTGCCGGCCATGGCCACGGTGCGGGAGGCCGCCGACGGCCTCGAGCACGTCGTGGCCGACGACCTGTGGCCGCTCCCGACCTACCAGGAGATGCTCTTCGTCCTGTAGGCCCCGGAGCGGCGGCGACACCGCACGAGCCGCACACCGGGCACCGGCCCTCCCGCCAGCACGGCGGCGGGGCCGGTGCCCGACCGCGTCCGGGGACCTCCGGCACTGGCGGGCGGACGCCGGGGTGTCGATCATCGAAGCGTGACCACGCATCTCGCCTCCCCCTCCCACCCGGTCGACCGGGCGGCCGGTGGTCACCACCGGCTGCTGGCCGCCTGCGCCGGGGTCAACGCGCTGTCCGCCTGGTTCGGCGTGCTCGGGCTCGTCGGCGGCGGGCTCTCGTTCGGCGCCGAGCTGGACGCTCGCCTGCCCTTCGACAGCCTCGTGCTCGCCGGCCTCGCTCTCGCCGCCGTGGTGGCCTTGCCCTCCACGGTGCTCGCCGTGCTCGCCTGGCGAGGTGACCCCCGTGCCCCGGCGGTCGCCGTCCTCGTCGGGCTGCTGCTGATCGGCTGGATCGTCGTGCAGCTCGCGTTCCTCCAGAGCTTCTCGTTCTTCCAGCCGCTCTACGCCGCGATCGGCCTCGCCTTCGTGATCGCCGGTCGCCGGCTCGGCCACCGCGTCGAGTAGGGGGACGCTCGGGACCCCGGACGCGGACGGGCCCGCCGGGCGGTAGGACCCGGCGGGCCCGTCAACCGCTCGTCGCGGGGCGGGGCGGGACGCGACGAGGCGGGGCGGTTCAGCGCGAGGCGGCGGTGGCCCGCTTCTTGGCGGAGCCCGAGGCCTTGCGGGCGGAGCCGGCGGCCTTCTTCGTGCTGCCCGAGGCGGCCTTGCGGGTGCTCGACGCCGCCTTGCGGGTGCTCGAGGCGGAGGCCTTGGCCGTGCGCTTGGCGGCGCCGGCGGTCTTCCTGGCCGACGACGACGCCTTCTTCGCGGTCGACGAGGCGGTCCTGGTGCTCCGGGAGGCGGCCGTGCGGGCCGTGCTCGAGGCGGTACGCCCGCGGCTGGAACGCCCGTTGCTGGAACGACCGTTGCCCGATCGGCGCGCGTCGTCCGACGAGCGGTTGCCGAGGAACCGGCCGATCAGGTCCTGGGCGGAGGACACCGCACCCTGGGCCGCGGCCTTGGCGCCGTCGCCCACGCGGTCGGCGATGCCGGCGGCGGCGCCGCCGACGATGTTGCCCGGGGGGGTGTCCGGCTGGCGCGGGTGCGGGTGGGTCGGAGCGATCCGGCGGGCCGCCTCCATCGCGTCACCGAGCTCGCGGAGGTCCTTGCGGCCGAGCTGGTCACGGACCTTCGGGAACAGCTCGTCCTCCTCCTCGTCCACGTGGTGGCGGACGTTCTCGATGAGCACCGTCATCTTGGCGGTGAAGCGCTCGTCCTTCGGGTCCATGTCGTCGAGCTCGGAGAGCACCCACTTGACGATGTGGTGCTCCTCCAGGCTCTCGAGGGTCACGTCCTCCACGCCGTCGACGGTGGCACGCACCACCGGGTAGAAGAGCTGCTCCTCGATCGCGGCGTGGCGCGAGAGCTCCTCGCGGATCTTCTCGGCGACGGTGCGCTTCTCCTTGTAGGCCCCGTCGCCCGCCTTCTCGAAGCGCTTGAAGAGCTTCTCGACGGTCTTGTGGTCGTCCTTCAGCAGGGTGATGGCGTCCATGGCGTGGCGACCTACCCGAGGGCCCGAGGCAGCAGAACCCAGCGAACCCGCCCCGGGCGAGGGCCGCGAGCCGGTCCTGGAAGGCGCGCTGGTGGCCGAGGCCGGTCAGCGGATCGAGACGGCTGAGGGCGAGGAGCTCCTCGGTGTACCGGGCGCGCACGAGGGCGCTGGCGACGAGGGAACGGGTCGCGCGGCCCATGCCCGGGGCCTACTCGGCGGTGCGGAGGTCCCCGGCGGCGCGGAGGCGGACGAGGCGGGGCGCGGCGAGCGCCGTCGTGAGGCACACCACCACCGCGGCGACCGAGACCGTGGCGAGGGGGGCCACCGGGATGGCGGGCTCGTCCACGACGCCGAGGGCGTCGGCGAGCAGCGACCAGCCCCACTGGCCGCCGACCACGCCGAAGACCAGGCCGAGCGCGACGGCGACGACCGCGACGGTCAGTCCCTGCGCGGCGACGATGCGCCGGCGATCGCGGCGGGTGAGCCCGAGGGCGGCGAGCTCGGCGAACTCCCGCCGGCGGATCGACACCGACCGGAGGATCCCGTGGGCGACGGTCACCAGCGCGACGAGGGCGAAGAAGGCGCCGACCCACCACGGGAACGCGCGCACCTCCCGGACGTTCTTGATGGACACGTTCTCGAAGGGGCCGATGACCTCGCTGCTCGCGGCCTCGGCCACCGCGGCGAGCTCGTCGGCGCCGTGACCCGGGGCCAGGTCGACGAGGGCCATGTTGGAGAGGTTCTCGGCGCCGAGGCGCCTGGCGCCGTCGCGGGTGACCGTCACGAGCCGGGTCGTCTGCGTGTCGTTGCCGAACATCGGGTAGGCGGCGGTGCCCACCACCGTCATCTCGACCGTGCCGGCCGGTCCCTCGGCGGTGATGGTGTCGCCGAGCGATGCGCCGGCCCGGGACAGGGCCTGGGTGCCGAGGACGACCTCGTCCGCCGCCGCCGGCGCCCGTCCGGAGCGGATCGTCGGCTGGAGGGACGGTGAACCGCTCGCGAGCACCACGGTCTCGGCGGGCTGGCCGGCGAAGGTCAACTGCGTGAGGTCGGCGTAGGCCACGTCGTCGACCGCAGGGTCGTCGGCCAGGGCCGCCGTCTGCTCCCGGAACTGGCGGTCGGTGACCGGCTCGAAGTCCTGGATCACGGCGTCGAACGACCAGCCCTGCAGACGCGGCGTGGCGAAGAGGTGGGACAGCGAGGCACCGAAGACCAGCACGGCGACGAGGCCGGTGACCCCCACCGACGCGGTGATCAGCGCCGAGCGGGCGGCGGCACCGCCGGGCTGACCGGGGGAGCGCAGTGCGGCGTCCACGCCGAGCCGGGTGAACAGCCCGCTGGGCCGTGGCAGCCACGACCGCCGGGGGAGGGGCGCGGCCGACCGACCGCGCCCTTGGTGCCACGCCAGCAGCGCACTGGTCCCGAGGAGGAGCACGATCCACCCGACGGCCAGCGCCGCGGAGCGGGCCGGGTCGAGGTGGCGGCCGAGGATGGGGTCGACCGCGCGGGTGAAGGCGGTGAGCGCCCGGTCCGAGACGAGCCATGCGGCCAGGAGCGCGACGGCGAGCCCGGCGACGGTGACCGGCAGGACGAGGAGCACGCCGGTGGTCACCCGGTCCCGGGGTCGCAGGCCCAGGGCGCGCAGGGTCGGAAGGTCCACGAAGGCCTGGCCGAGCAGGCGAGCCAGGCCCTGCGCCAGGGCGAGGGCGGTGGCGAGCGCGGCGACCGCCGCCAGCAGCCAGTAGCCCGTGGCCTGGACACCCAGCGAGTCCTCGATGATGCCCTCCCCGTCGGAGGCGGGCTGGACCTGCACCGGCTGGCCGAGTGCGTCGGATGCCGCGGCGGCGAACTCGTCCAGACCGTCGGGACCGTCGGCGAGGCGCACGACCGCACCCGTCGGCTGCACCGTCTGGAGGAGGTCCTCGGGGAGCGCCTCGAAGGCGGCGTTCGTGAGCAGGAGCGCGGAGGTGCCCGCAGCCGGGCCCACATCCAGCGTCGTCCGCACGACGCCGACCACGGTGGCCTCGCCGACCTCCTGGGGGTCGTCGAAGCCGGCTCGCAGGGTGACCCGGTCGCCCGGTCCGTAGCCGGTGGTCTCGGCCATGGCCTCGTTGATGACGATCTCGTCGGTGACGGCGGGATCGGCGAGTCGTCCCTCGATGACGTGCGGGCGCGCGACCCGGTCGAGGAAGTCGGGATCGACCGCGCCGAAGCCGACACCGCCGTCCCCGGGCGCCTGCGGTGCGGGGGCGATCGGGACGAACGCGAAGCGGGCGAGGCCCTCGACCCCGGGAAGCGCGGCGAGCCGTTCGACCGTCGCGTCATCGAGGCCGGTGGCGTCGCCGAAGGCATCGGGGCCGAGGGTCGCGGCGTCGAGGCGGTCGTAGGCGGTGCGGGAGCGCTGCGCCCCGGTGGCGGCCACCAGGACCAGTCCGAGGCCGAGGCCGCCGAGCACTGCCAGCAGCACCAGACCGCCCCAACGTCGCCGCCCGATGGCCCTCGCCCACGCCCGCGCCCCGCCCATGGTGCGCATCATCGCGCCGCCCGTCCGATCGGCCCACCCTCCCAGCACGAGGCCGCGAGGTGGTGGTGCCACACCCTCGGGTCGGGTGGCAGCCCGTGGGTGGTCGCGCTCAGCTCCGGCCGTAGAACACGCGCTCGACGACGGCGCGCGACTTGCGCGTGACCCGGCGGTACTCGTTGCGCAGGTCGGCGCCCGTCGTGCCCAGCGATCGGGCCAGCACCGCCAGGCGGTCGGCCTGCTGGGGGAGGGCGTCGCCCGGCTGGCCGTGGACGAGGAACCAGCGGTTCCGGGTGCGCTCGCAGAACGCGTACGCGGTCCGGAGCACGTCCGCGTCCTCGCCGTGGAGCACCTCGCTCGCCTCGAGGGTGTCGAGCGCGGCCATGGTCCCCGGCGCGTGGAGCCCGTGCTGCAACTGGAGCAGCTGCGCGGTCCACTCCACGTCCGACAGCGAGCCCCGCCCGAGCTTGAGGTGGAACGTCGGGTCCTCGCTCGGGGGGATGCGTTCCTGCTCGACCCGCGCCTTCATGCGCCGGATCTCGCGCACGCCCTCGGCGTCGAGGCCGTCGGCCCAGATGAAGGGGTCGAGCAGCCTGATCAGGGTGCGCCCCAGGTGGGCGTCGCCGGCGACGAAGCGGGCCCGCGACCAGGCCTGGCGCTCCCAGGTCTGGAGCCAGTGCTCGAAGTAGGCGGCGTAGCCGTTGAGGCTGCGGGCGAGCGGGCCCTGCTTGCCCTCGGGCCGCAGGTCGGCGTCGACGTCGTAGATGCGCGCCGCGGGGGTGTGGCCCTTGAGGAACTTCATGAGCCGGGTCGCCAGGCGGTCGGCCTCCTCGATGGCCGCCGCGCTGGAGCCGTCGAAGACGAAGGCCACGTCGAGGTCGCTGGCGTAGGAGAGCTCCCCGCCCCCGAAGCGCCCGAGGGCGAGCACCGCGAACGGGATGCTCGGGTGCATCGCACCGAGGGCGGCCTCGATGGTGGCCTCGGCGATGGCGGTCAGGTCGCGGCCCACGGTGCGGACGTCGTCCACGTCCATCACGTCGCGGGCGGCGACGCCGAGGAGGTGGCGGCGGCGCCAGCGCCGCAGGGCCTGCTGGCGTTCGTCGACGTCGGGTCGCCACTCGAGGGCCTTGGCCGCGCTCGCCACCAGCTCGTCTCGGGGCCGGGTGCGCAGCGCAGCGGGCTCGGACAGGCGGCCCACGAGGTCCGGCTCGCGCCCGAGGACCTCGCCCAGCAGGCGGCTCGTGCCGAGCAGGGCGCAGAGCCGCTGCGCCACCTCGGGCGACTCCCGGAAGGTGGCGGCCAGCCGGCCGGTGCGGGCCGAGTCCGACGCCAGGTTGCGGAGGCCGAGCAGGCCGAGGTCCGGGTCCGGCGACGCCGACAGCCAGTCGAGCAGCAGGGGCAGCACCTGCTGCATGAGCCGGGAGGACCGGGTGAGGCCCTTGGTCAGCTCCGACACCGCCTGTCGGGTGCGGGCGGCGTCGGTGAACCCGAAGGCGGCCAGGCGGGCCTCGACGGCCTCGTCGGTGAGCGCGCCCTCCGCCGCGGCGAAGGCCTCGAGGAGCGGGCGGAAGTAGACCCGCTCGTGGATGGCCCGGGCGGTGGCCTGGTGGGCGGCGAGCTCTCGGTCGAGTTGGGCGACGTCGCTCTCCTCGACGGTGCTGCGGTAGCCGAGGTTGCGGGCGAGGTGGCTGCGCTCCGCCTCCCCGGTCGGCACGGCGTGGACCTGCTGCTCGTCCACGAGCTGCAGGCGGTGCTCGACCCCGCGGAGGAAGCGGTAGGCGTCGGCGAAGCCCTGGGCGTCGTCGGGATCGACGTAGCCGGCGCCGGCCATCTCCGCGAGCGCCACGAGGGTGGTGGGGGAGCGCAGCTCGGGGTCGAGCCGACCGTGGACGAGCTGGAGGAGCTGCACCGAGAACTCGATGTCGCGGATGCCGCCCCGGCCCCGTTTGACCTCGCGCTCGGCGAGGCCCTTCTTGGCCACCTCGCTCTCGGCCCGCTCCTTCATGGCGCGAACCGACCGCAGGTCGTCGGCGCTGAAGTGGCGGGACCAGAGGCGCTCGCCGGCGGCCGCGTGGTAGGCGGCGCCGAGCTCGGCGTCGCCGGCGACGGGGCGGGCCTTGAGCAGGGCCTGGAACTCCCACGGCTGCGCCCACTTGTCCCAGTAGGCCTCGTACGAGGTCACCGACCGTGCCAGCGGCCCGTCACGGCCCTCGGGGCGGAGGTTGGCGTCGACCCGGAAGCAGCGTCGGGCGTGCTCGAGCACGTTGCGGGCGGCCCGGACCATGGCCCCGTGCTCGCCCTCGCCGACGAACATCACGTCGATGTCGCTGGCGTAGTTGAGCTCGTCGCCCCCGAGCTTTCCCATGCCGATGACCGCCAGGTGCTCGGCCTCGGCCAGGGCGCACGAGGCGGCGAGGACGTCGCGGCCGAGGGCGGCCAGGGCGGCGCCGGTCTGCTCCAGCGCGTCCACTCCGGTGAGGTCCCGGGCCGCGATGCGCAGGTACTCGAGGCGCTTCGTGGCGACGAGTCGCTCGGGCGACCCGGCGCTGATCACCACGGGGGTGTCGAGGTCGGCGAGCACGTCGAGCGCGGCGGCGTCGGCCTCGACGTGGCGGGTGAGCGACCGGCTGGCCGAGACCACCGCCAGCAGGGTGGCGAGGGCGGCGGGGTCCGCGGCGAGGCGCTCCGCGGCGTCGGCGTGGGCGGCGAGGGCGCGCTCCAGGCCGTTGCGGGCGACGTCGGGGAGGGGACTGGCCTCGACCGCCGCCTCGACGGCGTCGTCCCACGCCGCGGCGGCGCTCCCCCCGGTCACGCCGCGAGTCTGCCAGGCCCCCTCCACCCCGACGTCGCTCGTTCCTCCAGCAGAAACGCGCGGTGGGACCGCGCGTTTCTGCTGGAGGAACGGGGGCGTGGGTGGGGAAGGGAGGGGGTCGTGGTCGGTCGTAGGCTGGGGCGGTGACGACGTTGCGGGTGGCGCTGTGCCAGCTCAACCCCGTGGTCGGCGACCTCGAGGGCAACGCCGCCAAGGTGCTCGCCGCCCTCCGGGAGGCCGAGGCCGCCGGGTGCCACGTGGCCGTCTACGGCGAGCTGGTGATCACGGGCTACCCGCCCGAGGACCTGCTGTTGAAGCCCCGGTTCGTCGCCGACAACCGTGCCGCCCTCGACCGCGTCGCCGCCGAGACGGGCGACTGCGTGGCCCTCGTGGGCTTCGTCGACCAGGTCGCCGAGCAGGACCGGCCCGACGAGCCCGGCGAGCGCCCGCTCCACAACGCCGTGGCCGTGTGCGCGAACGGGCAGGTGGTCGACGTCTACCGCAAGCGCCTGCTGCCCAACTACGCGGTCTTCGACGAGGAGCGCTACTTCGCCCCCGGCACCGACACCCTCGTGCTGCACGAGATCGGCGGGGTGAAGGTGGGGGTCACCATCTGCGAGGACGCCTGGAGCGCCAGCGGGCCCATCCCCCGCCTCGCCGCCGGCGGCGCCGAGCTCATCGCGAACCTCAACGGCTCACCCTTCTACGAGGGGCGCCTGGCCCAGCGGGAGCAGATGCTCGCCGGCCGGGCCGCCGGCGCCGACTGCCCCATCGTCTACGTGAACCAGGTGGGCGGCCAGGACGAGCTCGTCTTCGACGGCGGCTCGCTGGTGCTCGACGGCGCCGGGCGGCTCGTGGCCCGGGGCCCGCAGTTCGTCGAGGAGGTCCGGGTCGTCGACCTGGACGTGCCCACCCGCGAGGGCACCGAGCCGCTGCGGGTCGTGCCGGTGACCGGCGCCCGCCCAGTCGACGGTCCTCCCCGCGCGCCCGAGGTCCTCCCGTCCCTCGGTCGGGCCGAGGAGGTCTACCGGGCCCTCGTGCTCGGCACCCACGACTACGTCACCAAGAACGGCTTCGGTGACGTGGTCATCGGCCTCTCGGGCGGCATCGACTCCACCCTCGTCGCCGCCATCGCCGCCGACGCCCTCGGCCCCGAGCGGGTGCACGGCGTGCTCATGCCGTCGCGCTACTCGAGCGAGCACTCGGTGTCCGACGCCGAGGCTCTCGCCGACGCGCTCGGGATCGAGCACCGGATCATCCCGATCGAGGACGCCCACAAGGGCTTCGAGGCGATGCTGGCCGAGTCGTTCGCCGGCCGCGAGCCCGACCTCACCGAGGAGAACCTCCAGTCCCGCATCCGGGGCACCGTGCTCATGGCCCTGTCGAACAAGTTCGGGTGGCTCGTGCTCTCGACCAGCAACAAGAGCGAGGCCGCGGTCGGCTACGCCACCCTCTACGGCGACACCGTCGGCGGCTACTCGGTCATCAAGGACGTGCCCAAGCTGCTCGTGTACGAGCTCTGCCACTGGCGCAACGAGCACGCCGCGGCGCAGGGCAAGGGACCGGTGATCCCCGAGAACGTCCTCACCAAGCCGCCGTCGGCCGAGCTCCGCCCCGGCCAGCGCGACGACCAGAGCCTGCCGCCCTACGACGAGCTCGACCCCGTGCTCGAGGCCTACGTCGAGCAGGACCGCACCGCGGCGCAGCTCGTCGCCGACGGCCTCGACGCCGACCTCGTGGCCAAGGTCGCCCGCCTCGTCGACCGGGCCGAGTACAAGCGCCGTCAGTCACCCCCCGGGCCCCGGGTCACCCCCAAGGCCTTCGGCAAGGACCGCCGCCTCCCGATCACGAACCGCTACCAGGGCTGATGCCGGCGGTGTGATCGGCGTGATCGGCGTGGCGGCAGGCGCGTCGGTCCCGGTTCATCGGCCATCGAGCCGCGCCGAGGCGCAGCCCGGAAGGGCGGCGCCCCGGTCCTGAGGGTGATGCCCACCGCGCTGATCCGGATGGTTACCCTCGCCCGAATGCGCCGCACCGTCTCGTTGATCGCGCTCAGCCTCGTGGCCCTGGTCCCGCTGCTCGGACCGGCATCGTCGGCGGGGGCCGGCGAGGCGGGACCGGAGGCGGCGCTGACCGGGGTCACCCAGCTCGAGGCCGGCGAGGACCACACGTGCGCCGTGCTCACGTCGCAGGAGGCGCGGTGCTGGGGCTACGGCGGGTGGCGGCAGCTCGGCAACGGGCTGACCTCGAGCCCCGGCATCCCGAACACGGTGCTGAACGCCACCGGGAGCGGCCCGTTGACGGGCATCACCCGCATCAGCGCGGGTTCGAGCTTCACCTGTGCCCGCCTCTCGAACGGCCAGGCCCGCTGTTGGGGCTACAACCAGGACGGCGAGCTCGGTGTCGGCGACCAGGCCCCCCGGACCTTCCCCGCGGCGGTGAGGGGCGTCGGCGGCACCGGGCGCCTGACCGACGTCGCCGAGGTCTCGAGCGGCTGGAACCACGCGTGTGCCCGGGTCGGGGGCGGCCAGGTGCGCTGCTGGGGCGCCAACAACAAGGGCCAGATCGGTGACGACAGCATCTCGCTGCGCAGTGCCCCCACGGTGGTCCTCGCGCCGACCGGATCCGGGCCGCTGACCGGCGCGACGCAGATCGCCACGGGCATCTACACCTCGTGCGCCCGCCTGAACACCGGCCAGGCGGTCTGCTGGGGCAACAACGCCAACTACCAGCTCGGCGACGGGACCAACTCGCAACGGAACCGCCCGGTCTTCGTCCGCAACCCGGCCAACACCGGCCCCCTCACGGGTGTGCGCCGCATCGTGGTCGGCGACTTCTTCGCCTGCGCGCTGCTCACCTCGGGCCAGGCGCGGTGCTGGGGCAACGTCCCGAGCGGGTCGAGCACGCTGCCCGCCGGCGTCCTCACCGCGGGCGGTGGTCCCCTGACGGGGATCGCGTCGCTGTCCGCCGGCTACGGCCACGTGTGCTTCCGCCTCTCGACCGGTCGTGTCCGCTGCCTGGGCAAGAACGACGTCGGGCAACTGGGCGACCTCACGACGACGTTCCGCAACCGGCCGGTCGGGATGGTGAACACCGCCGGCACCGGCCCGGTGACGGGGGTCACCGCGGTGGCGGCGGGCCAGGGCCACACCTGCGCCCTGCTCCCCACCGCCGAGGTCATGTGCACCGGCGCCAACGACCTCGGTCAGCTCGGGGCCGGTCCGGGGCCCAGTACGGCCCGTCCCATCGGCGTCCGCCGCTGACCGGCGCACCGCGGCCCGCACCGGGTCGGCCGGTCGGCGGGGCCGGACGAGCGGTGGAGCGGCGCTGATCCCCCGCGCGCTCGCCGCCGGCGGGTCGGCGGCGCCGTGCCCGCTCAGGTCGGCTTGTGGGCGACCCAGACGTCCTCGGCGGGCCACTGAGCGGCCCACTCGGCGGTGACGATCTCGTAGTCGGGGTGGGTGGTCGCGTCGGCGGGCGGGTGCAGCTCGTGGAGCGCGTCGACCACGAGGCCGGCACCGGTCAGCAGCCGGATCCACTCGCCGTGACCGGGGTGGTGCTCGACGCCGCCGCCGGGCCAGGTCACGGGTGACAGCGCGGCGACGGGCCGCTGGAGGCGGTCGGTCGCGTAGCCGCCCTCCGCGGGGACGCAGAGGGCGGCGAGCACGCTGTTGGTCAGGAACACGAGCCGGCCGCCGGGGCGCAGCAGGCGGGCCGCCTCGGCCACGAACGCGCTCGGCTCGCACCACGGGGCCGCGCCGTACTCGCTGACCACCAGGTCGAACACTCGGCTGCGCAGGGGCACCGCCGCGCCGTCCGCCTCCACGAGTGGGAAGCGCACACCGAACCGCGCCTGGCAGCGCGCCGCGGTGGCGAGTTGGCCCCGGCTCAGGTCCACCGCCACGGGCCGTGCCCCCGCCCGGGCCAACCAGGCCGAGACGTAGGCCGTGCCACAACCCAGCTCCACCACCCGGGTCCCGGCGAGGTCACCGAGCAGCCGGAGGTCCCGTTCGGGACGGGCGAAGAGGCCCCAGACCGCCTCGGGACGCGCCCACATGGCCTCGGCCGCGGGGTCGGTGACGCCGGCGTTGACCTCCGCCCAGACGGCCCGGTTCCGGGCCACGGTCGTCGGCGCTGCCGGGCCCTCGTGCACGCCGAGTGTCTACCGCGGCGCCACCTCCGTCGGCGGCGCGGGGAGGGTTACGCTCCGGTCGACGCGAGGGGGCAGGCAGCATGGGGACGCCGCGGTTCGCACTGTCGCAGCAGGCCCGGACGGCGATCGTGGTCGCCGGCGGCTGGGTGGTGGGTGCCGGGCTCGTCCTCGCCATCGCCTTCGCCTGGGGGCCGTTCGCGTCGAACCCGCCGGTGATCTGGACCGGCGTCGCGCTGGGCGGACTGGTCCACGCCACCCTCGCGGCGCTGTACGTGCGGTGGGGGTTCGAGCTCGGCCTGTGGCCGGTGCTCGCCCGCCGCCGTCGGGCCCTCACCGTCCTGATGCTGGCGGTGGCCGCGCTCGCGACGGTGGCGGCCGTGCGCTTCGACCGCCTCATCCTCGCGGCGTTGACCGAGGGCTACGACGGCGGCTATCGGCTCTCGGTGGCGCTGGGCGTGCTCGCCGGTGCGGCCTTCGAGGCGGCCTACCTGGTCCGCTGGGTGCGGCGGGTCGACCGGGGCGGGCCCGCCGGCCCCGGCCGGTGGGACCTCCTCGTCCCCCTCACGGGCGGCGTCGGCCTCGGGGTCGTGGCCATGGCGATCGTCTTCGCCGGCGGCGCGGTCGTCCGCAACGCGCGCCTCGACGACGACTTCGAGGCGCAATTGCCGGCGATCGAGGGCATCGACGGCACGTACTACGCGTTCGGCGACTCGTACTCGGCCGGCGAGGGGCTCCCGCCGTTCGACCGGTGGACGGCCAAGGTGAGCGCCGCCGGCGCCGACCGGTGCCACCGCTCGTCGCGGGGCTACCCCCGGCTGCTGCGGTTCGCCGCGCCGACGCCGCCCTCGGTGTTCACCGCGTGCTCGGGTGCCGTCATCGCCGACGTGTACGAGGGCCACGACCAGCGCGGCGACGAGGCGGTGACCTTCGTCGCCCCCCAGGCCGACGGGGAGGTGCACCCGGAGGCCCGCCTCGTCACGCTGACCATCGGCGGCAACGACATGCAGTTCTCGAAGATGGTGACGTTCTGCGTCATCGAGCCCCACTGCATGACGGCGACCTTCGGCGAGGGCATCGAGGGCGGGGGGCGCTTCGTCGACTACCCGGGTGCCGGGCCGCTCGACGCCTGGATCACCGAGACCGTGGACCTGGTCGTGGCCCGGCACCGGGTGCTGTTCGAACGCCTCGACCGCGAGTACCCCAACGCCCGGATCCTCGTCATCGGCTACCCCTACCTCTTCCCCGGCGGGCCGCCGCCGCTCGGCCCGAGCGACTGCGCCAGCGTCCTGCGCCGGGTGGACCAGGACGAGCGCGCCGCCATCCGCCGGCACACCGACCGCTTCAACGAGCTGGTGCGGGACCAGGCGCTCGCCGCCGGCCTCGAGTACGTCTCGCCGGTCGCCATCTGGGCCGGCCACGAGCCGTGCGGCGACGCCGGACAGTTCACCAACGCGGTGAAGCCCCTCGGCGGCGACGGGTCGTTCCACCCGAGCCGGAGCGGCCAGGAGGCGCTGGCCGAGCTCGTCTCCTGCTACCTCGGCGCCACGACCGCGGACGCCGCCGCGCCCCCGCCGTCGCTCGACGAGGCCGGTCCGGCACCGGGGTCGACCCGGAACCCGATCGAATGCCCACCACCCTGACCCACGACCCGACGTAACCCGGTGGTGGCAAAGCGACACCTATCGACCAACCGTCGCTGCTCCCGTTAGGGTTGTTCGATCACCTCCGCTTCCCACCGGCGGCCCTCATGACCGACCTCAGCCGTTCACCCTCGGTCGGGGAGCTCGCCGAGCACCTCCGCCTGGCCCTGGATGCCGCCGGCCTCGGCACCTTCCGCTGGGACCAGCGCACCGGCGATGTCGTCTGGGACGACCGCATGGAGGAGCTGTTCGGCTTCGGGCCGGGCACCTTCGACGGCTCGTTCGAGTCCTACCTCTCGGCGATCCACCCGGACGACCGCGAGGCCACCCTGGCGACCGTCCAGGCCGCGCTGCGCACGGGCGAGTCGTACCGCGTCGAGCACCGGGTCGTGCTGCCGGACGGCACCGTGCGCTGGATCTCCGGCGCGGGCAAGCCGATCGTGGACGATGCCGGCGCGCCGTGCGGGGCGATCGGGTGCAGCCGCGACAACACCGAGACCGTGCGGCGCCGCCTGGAGCAGGAGGCCGCCGCCGACGCGGCCCGGCTGGCGGCCGAACAGGAGCGCCTCCACCGGGAGCGCCTCGAGCTGCTGGCCGGCGTGAACGAGGCCATCGGAGGGGCCGGGACCGTGCAGGAGATCATGGCGGGCGTGGTGCGCGCCGTCGTGCCCCGCCTGGCGGACTGGTGCTCGATCCACGTCCTGGCCGACCACACCGCCCGGGTGCCCGAGGTGGAGACGTTCCACGAGGACCCGAACCTGCTCAGCTACGCCCGCGACCTGGCCGAGCGCTACCCCTACGACCCCGAGGCGCCCACCGGCGTGCCGGCCATCATCCGCACGGGCCAGTCCCAGTTCTTCCCCGACATCGACGGCGCGCTGCTGGAGGCGCTCCAGGTCGATGCCGACGCCCGCTCCGTGGTCGAGGAGCTCGCGCTGCGCAGCGCCATCGGCGTGCCCCTGATCAAGCGCGGCCGCACGATCGGTGCCCTCCAGTTCGTGATGACCCACTCACGCCGCCACTACACCGAGGCCGACCTCGCCCTCGCCGAGGCCGTCGCCGCCCGCGTCGCCTCCGGCGTCGAGAACCGTCGCCTGGCCGAGCAGCAGCACCTCATCGCCACGACGCTCCAGGAGAGCCTCCTGCCCGATCGACTGCCGACGATACCGGGCCTGGCCTCCTCGGTCCGGTACTGGGCGGTCGGCGAGGGCACCGAGGTCGGGGGCGACTTCTACGACCTGTTCGAGACCGAGGACGACGTGTGGGCCGCGGTGGTGGGCGACGTCTGCGGCACGGGGCCGACGGCGGCGGCGCTGACGAGCATGGCGCGCCACAACATCCGCCAGTCGGCGTGGCGCGGCGACGACCCCGCCACGATCTTCGGCTGGCTCAACCGGGCCATGCTCGAGTCGTCGACCGACGGCTTCCTGACCGCCGCCTACCTCGAGGTCCGCCCGCAGGCCGGCGGCGGCTTCGAGGTCGAGGTCACGAGCGCCGGCCACCCGCTGCCGATCCTGGTGCCGGAGGGGGACGAGGCACGGTTCGTGGGCCGGCCCGGCACCCTCGTGGGCGTCTTCGACGACGTCCGCGTGCACCCCGTGCGGGTGCACGTCGCCCCCGGCGACACCCTCGTCCTCTACACCGACGGCGTGACCGACGTGGCCCCGCCGCACGACCTCGACGACGACGGCGTGCTCGCCCTCGTCGGGGAGTCGGCTCGGGCGGCGCTCGACGCCGACGGCACCGCCGACCAGATCCACCAGCGACTCGGCGCCGTCCTCCCGATCCCGCGGCGAGAGGACGACATCGCCCTGCTGGTGCTCCGCGCCTGCCCGGACGGTGCCGGCGCCCTCGAGGCGGGGCGCCGGGCCCGGCGCGACGCCGTCAGCTGATCCCGAAGCGCCCCAGGCCGTAGGCGGCGATCGCGTTGTCGCGGAGCACCTTGCGGCACTCGTCGGCGTCCATGCCGGCCGCGACGAACAGCTCGTGGGCGACCTTGCGGGAGTGGGGGAACGTGCCGTCCGAGTGCGGGTAGTCCGTCTCGAACAGGATCATGTCGATGCCCACGTCGTCGCGGCACTTCAGGCCGTGCAGGTCGTCGAACACGCACCCGTAGACCCGGCCCCGCACCTGCTCGCTCGGCAGCACCGGCCCGGCCACGCCGCCGCGCCCGTCCGCCCAGACCGCGTCCATGCGCTCGAGCTGGAACGGCATCCAGCCGACCTGGCTCTCGGCGTAGGCGATCTTGAGGTCGCTGAAGCGTTGGAGCGTGCCCGAGAACACCCAGTCCGCGAGCGACCCCTGGGCGTTCTGCGCGTAGAGGGACATGGAGGTGGCGAGCGGGGCGTCGGGTGAGGTCGACGGCATCGACGACGACGAGCCGATGTGCATCGACACGGTGGTGTCGGTCTCCTCGGCCGCGGCCCACAGGACGTCCCAGTCGCCCGAGTACATCGACGGGAGGCCGAGCTTGGAGGGGTTCTCGCTGAAGGCGATGGCGTGGCTGCCCTTGTCGGCGCAGCGCCGCAGCTCCTCGGCGGCGAGCTGCGGGTCCCAGAGGGGGACGAGCGTGAGGGGGACGAGCCGCCCTCGACCGGCGCCGCCGCACCACTCGTCGATCATCCAGTCGTTGTAGATCCGCAGGCACGCGAGGGCGAGGTCCTTGTCCTCACGCTCGAGGAACCCCTGGCCGGCGAAGCGCGGGAAGATGTTCGGATAGTTGATGGCGGCCTCGACGTGGTTGAGGTCCATGTCGGCGAGGCGGGCGGCCTGGTCGTAGGTGCCGGGCCGGAAGTCCTCGTAGGTGGCCGGCACGTTGCGCTGCTCGTCGCGAGGCATGCCAGCGGGGGCGTGGAGCAGGCCGGTCGGCGTGACGAGGTCGTCGAAGAGCCAGAGGTCGCACCAGTCGCCGTCGGGGACGTCGCGGGCGAAGCCGTAGTGGCCGCCCACGAACTCGAGCTTCACCCGCTCACGCACGACCTTCGGGCCCCGTTCCCGGAGCGACGCTGGCAGCTCGCGCTGCCAGAGGTCCTTCGGCTCCATCACGTGGTCGTCGACCGAGATGATGAGCGGCAGGTCGGCTTCGTCGGGGGTACGGGCCATGGGGTTCATCCTTGCGCGGTGGGGGTGGAGAAGACCGCACGCAGGTCCTCGAGACCAGCGGGCAGCTCGATGGGTGGGTCGGGGAGCTGGGTCACGCCGTGCTCGGCCAGCACGGCGGCGAGGGCCTCGGGCTCGTCGCTCCACGAGCGAGGATCGCCGATCATCACCTCGTAGAGCTCCACGCCGTCGGGGCCCGCCACGAACGGGCCGAAGGCGGCGCCGAGCGGCAGCTCGAGGTGGTCCCCGGGACCGAGCTCGACCCCGTCGCACGTGAACGAGCCCGCCAGCACCGTGAGGGTGTGGGGGCTGTGGTGCCCGTGGCGGCGCACGATCATGCCGGGGTCCCAGCGGGCCTGGAGGGCGAGGTAGAGGGGCTCGACCGAGAACGCCACCCAGCGCTCCCACACGTGGGACTCCGAGCCGTCGGCGTTGCGCTGGCTGCGGACCGCGAACCAGGGGACGTCGGCGTCGTCGTGGCGCACGAGGCGCGCCTCGAGCCCGGGGACTCGCGGCGTGGGCGGCACGGCCATGGCGCGCAACCTACCCCCGCCGCGCCGGGGGGCGGAGCGAGACGGGTCGGGTCAGCTGCTGGCGGCGCGCGGCGCCGTGGCGTACACCGCCATGGCGCAGTCCACGATCGTGCGGCGGAGCTCGGGGTCGTCGAGGTCGAGGAGGCCCCGGGGCACGTACGCCGGGCGCAGCATGGCGCCGATGGCGCTGAAGCCCCGGACCGCGGCCTGCGGGTCGTCCTGGTTGACCGTGGCCAGCCGCGCGAAGCGCAGGGCCCGCTCGTAGATCTGCAGGTGCGGGGGGAGCCGGTCGCCGATGCTGGCGTCGAAGGCGGCGATGGCGGTGGCGTCAGGGTGGTCGCAGATGATGTCGACCAGCTCCACGAGGAAGGGGCGTCGGGTGCGGGCGGTGAGCCGTCCGGCCGCCTCCCGTCGGTCGAGCAGATCATCGATCGCGTCGATCAGCGGGGCGATCACCTCCTCGAGCACGGTCTGCTTCGACGTGAAGTGGTGCAGCACCGCGGACGGCGTGATGTCGAGCGTCGCGGCGATCTCGGCCAGCGTCGCGGTCTCGTAGCCCTTCTCCCGGAACACGCGGGCGGCCTCGCGGACGATGGCCTTCCGGGTGTCGGCCCCGGTCCGTTCGGCGGTTGCAGGCACGCCGCCCCCCTTTGTCTGGTCTGCCGTCCTGCCCGCCAGCGGACAGTCTGACAGGTGATCGGGCGCCGCCTGACCGGACCTGACCCCCAAGTCAGGGCGGGACTGGGCCGTTCGGCCCACTCGGCTGACTGGTCAGTCAGTGTCACCAATGGGTCTGCTGACTCATTGGTCAGTCAGGAGCTCACAAACAGCAGCTGGGCACCCGATGGTTACGGGCCGGCACCCGTCGGCGTCTCCCCCTCCAACGGAAGGTCCGATTCATGCGTGTTCGCACCCGCAACAAGATGGCCGCCGGGGTCATCGCCCTGACGGTGCTGCTGACCGCCGGCGTGGCCGTCGCCCTGTGGACGGCCAACGGTTCCGGTAGCGGCAACGCCCGTGCCCTCACCGCCCAGACGGTGACGGTGAACGCCACCACCGGCGCCGCCGACCTCTACCCCGGGTTCACCGGTGGTGACGTGCACTTCACCCTCACCAACCCCAACCCGTACCCGGTGACCTTCGACACGATGACCGCGGGCGCCATCACCTCGTCGAACCCGGGCTCCTGTCCCGCCTCCAACGTCAGCGCGACCGGTGCGACCGGCCTCTCGCTGCCCGTGGGTGCGAACGCGACCAGCGGTGCCCAGTCCATCGCCAACGTCGTCTCGATGCAGTCGACCGCTCCCGACGGCTGCCAGGGCGTGACCTTCACCATCGCCCTGACCCTGACGGGTTCGCAGAGCTGACGACCGGCTGAGGCCGGACGGCCTCCGGGCCGCCGGCTCCCGCCCGGCCTTCCATGGCTACGCCCGAGCGCCGCCACCGCCGCCTCCTCCTCACGGGAGCGGGCCCGGTGGCGGCGCTCGCCGTCTTCCTCGTCGTCGCGCTCGCCGCGGGCACCGCGTGGGCCGGCTGGTCGTCGTCGGCGAGCGGTGCCGGCCGGGTCTCGAGCCAGACGGTGCCGCAGGGCAGCACCCCGGTCGCCTTCGTCGCCGTCCGGGACGTGACCGTCTCCTGGTCCGCCGTGCAGCTGTCCGGGGGTACCCCGGTGGCCGGCTACCGCCTCGCCCGCTACCCGGCGAGCGGGACCACCGCCGAGAGCCTCACCAGCTGCTCGGGCGTCCTGGCCGGGCTCAGCTGCACCGAGACCGCCGTGCCGGTCGGGAGCTGGCGCTACACCGTCACCCCGGTCCACGGGTCGTGGACCGGCACCGCGAGCGCCTACAGCAACACCGTCACGGTGATGGCGCCGCCGGTGCTGTCCGCCCTCGAGATGTTCGACGTGAACGGCAACGGGAAGGTCGACCGGGTGGTCGCCACCTTCGACAATGCGCTGGCGGCCTACACCGCCGGCACCACGCCGTGGACGTTGGCCAACGTGCCCTCCGGCGGCTCGCTCTCGTCGGTGTCGGTGAGCGGGGCGGCCGCCACGCTGACGCTGGCGGAGGGTGCCGGCGCGGCCGACACCGCGGTCGGGTCCTTCACCGTGGCCCTGGCCGCCGACGCCAACGGCATCCGCGACGCGGCCGGCAACCTGTCCTCGTTCGCCGCCACCGCACCGGCCGACGTCGCCGGCATCGCCCCGGTGGCCCTCTCGAGCGCCGGGGGGACGGGCACCACGCCGGGTCGCCTGCAGGCCGGCGACAAGCTCTCGGTCACCTTCAGCGAGGCCGTCGCGGCCGGTGTGACCCTTCCCGGCACGGTCACGCTGACGATGGCCGACCCGAGCACGCTCCCGTCCGACCAGCTGACGGTGCCGAGCCTGTTCAACGGGGCCCGCTCCACCGGCAGCGACGGCTACCTCGGCCGCAACAACTCGAGCGTCAGCTTCGCCGGGTCGACCTTCACGTTGTCGGCGGACCGCAAGACCCTCACGGTCACGGTCGGGCCGACGTGCGCCGGGGGCAGCTGCAACCGCCTGCGCACGGTGACCACCGCCGCCCCGGTCTCGGTGCTGCTCGACCCGGCGCTGCTCGACGCCGCCGGCAACGCCCCGACGACCACCGCCCGGAACATCACGGCCATCCTCTTCTAGACCTCGGTCGGCGCCTTCTCGGCGGCCCACCCAGGCGCCGACGTGCGCCGGCGGGGTGGGGGACGCGAGGCTCTGCCGCCATGGACGAGACGGGTGACCAGGCGTCGGCGGCGTTCGACGCCGTGCTGTTCGACTTCACCGGGGTGCTCACGGGGTCGCCGTGGGCGGCCATCGGGGGCATCGGGGACAAGGACGGGCTCTCGCACGACGAGGTGCTCGAGTTCATGCTCGGCCCCTACGACCAGGACACCGACCACCCCATGCACCAGCTCGAGCGGGGGGAGATCGAGCTCATGGCCTATGTCACCGACGTGCAGGCGCGGGCCGAGGCCGCGGGCCTCGAGCTCGACTTCGACCGCCTGCGCACCTTGATGTCGGACCTGCCCGTCTACGACCAGATGGTCGAGCGGATCCGGGCGCTGCGGGCCGCGGGCCTGCGCACCGCCCTGATCACCAACAACATCCGCGAGGCCGGCGACCAGTGGCGGTCGAAGGTGCCGCTCGACGAGCTGTTCGACGTGGTCATCGACTCCTCCGCGGTGGGGCTGCGCAAGCCCAACCCCGCCATCTTCCTGCTCGCCCTCGAGCAGCTCGGCGGCATCGATCCCGCCCGGGCGGTGTTCCTCGACGACCACCCGGGCAACGTCGCCGGCGCCGAGGCCGTCGGGATGCAGGCGCTGCTCGTCGACGACGCCATCGCCGACCTCGACGCCCTGCTGGCGGCGCGTCCTGCGGCGTAACCGACGGGCGACTTGACCGATCGGTCAACAACGGGCGGTACGGCCCCGTAGACTGACGGTGCCTCGCATCGCGCACGTCAGGGGGACGAGTGGCAGATCCGAACCGGCCTCGGGCCGCCTTCACACCGTGGGATCGCCGCGAGCTGCCCGGTTCCTTCTCCGTCGAGGAGAGCGCCAAGCGCGTCGGCCACTACAAGTGGATCGAGATGCGCACCTTCGAGGTGCTCGGCGGGTGGGTCGCCACCGTGCCCGAGCTCGACGTGAAGCTGCGCCTCGGCACCCACACGTACCACCACGCGTGGCACGCCGAGCTCTGGCACAAGCGCCTGCCCGAGCTGCGGGAGATGAACCAGGAGCGGCTCAACGCGCCGCCCAACGACGAGCTCGTCGCCTTCGTCGACGCCATGACCGAGCCCGAGGCGCCCGAGCTCACCATCGAGAAGCTCGTCGGCGTCTACCGGGTGCTGATCCCGCACAAGATCGCCGCCTACACGTTCCACCTCAACAACACGAGCACCATCACCGACGCCCCGACCGTCCGCTCGCTCAACTTCGCCCTGGCGGACGAGTTCGAGGACTGGCGGGACGGCGAGATGCTGCTCCAGTCGCTCATCGAGACGCCCGAGGAGGTCCAGCGGGCGGCCGATCGCCAGGCGGAGCTCGAGAAGCTCCTCCTCGCCGCCGGGGGCATCGCCGGCCCCGGCTCGATCGGCACGCCGGCGCTGGGCGACCCCGCCACCGCAGAAAGCGAGCAGGTGCCATGAGGAAGAGCCTTCCCGTCGAGGACCTGGCCCGCGACGAGCGCTTCGTCCGCGTGCCCATCACCGATCGCATCAACGACCCGCGGTCGGTCGAGAACACCCGCATGCGCTCGCAGGCCAAGCTCACGCCGAAGCGCCCCGACGCCTCGGACGCGGCCCGCTCGCTGATGCACGGCATCTTCGTGGGCGAGATCCAGGCCCTCGAGGGCGCCGGCCGCACCTGCTGGGACTTCGAGACCGGCGACGGCCGCGACCAGGCGCCGTTCGCCCTCAAGCTGGACATGGCCCGCCAGTGCTGGGACGAGGCCCGCCACTGCGAGATCTCGGTGAAGCTCAGCGACTGGATGGGCACCGAGATCGGCGAGTTCTCCGAGGGCACCTTCCTCTACGAGGCCGCCTGCAACCCCGACCCGGTCCTGCGCCTCACCGGGGTCAACCGAGCCCTCGAGGGCCTGGCCATCGACGTGTTCAACACCATGCGCGACTTCGGTGACGCCGCCGGCGACCCCGTGCTCGAGTTCTGCGAGGACTGGATGCTCGCCGACGAGGTCACCCACGTGAAGATGGGCTCGGACTGGCTGCGCCGGCTCACCGCCGACGACCCCGAGCGCCGCAAGAACGCACTCGAGTTCCAGCGGGTGGTCGACAAGCTCTTCTCCCTCGGCGGCTTCCGCGGCGAGGACGACGAGAGCCCGGTGAAGCTGGCCCGGCGCTTCCGCGAGCTCGCGGGCTTCGACGACGCCGAGATCGACGAGATCGCCGAGGTCGCCCACGAGGCCCTGCGCGAGGCGCAGGACCGCCGGGACCGCCTCGCCGCCGACGCGACCGCGGCCGGCTGACCGCCGGACCACCACCCGCCGACCGGCTCCCCGCGACCCACGTGCCCGTCACCGTCACCCCCGAGCGCTTCACGCTGATCGACTTCGACTCGGCCCAGATCGCCGAGCTCGCCGAGGACCTCGTGGCCAAGGTGGGGCTCGACCCCGACGCCGACGTGCGCATCGAGGTCAACGAGACCTCGCCGCTCGGCTTCACCCAGATCGCCTCGCTCGACCCGCTGACGATCTACCTGGAGAGTGGCGCCCTGGAGGACCCGAAGCGGCCCCGCCAGCTCTCGCCCGAGGGCACGCAGAACATCCTCGGCCGCCTGCTGCTCGAGGCGTCCGACCGCCTCGACCCGGCCTTCGGGGCGCCGCCGCTCGACGAGCCTCTCGACCTCCCGCTGGCCAACGCCTGGCAGATCTACTGCGCCGGCCGCCTCGACCAGCTCGGCTACCGCCACTACGACCAGCGCCAGCGCCGGCTCTACCACTTCCGCAACCGCCACGGCTTCACCGACCGCGCCGACGCCAGCTTCGAGCGGCTCTGGTCCGGTGACGGCCTGACCTTCGCGGACATCACGGCCCTCTCCGACGCGGCCCTCGGCGCCGCCGCCCCCTCGTAGCGCACCGTCGCGCACCCGCTGACTCCCCGGCGGGGGACCGGCGCGCGCCGTTGGCGCGGCTAGCGCCCTACGTGAACCCTCGACCGCAGGTCGAGGTCAGGCCGCCACTTTTCGTGGCCGAACGCGGCGCCCTCGACCAGCGCTCGAGGGATCGGGCGTCCTGGGTCCGCTGACTCATTGGTCAGTGAATGTGCGCGCACCCCCTTATGGCGGGCGCGCGGGGGCCGAAGGGTTGCGGAACCCCTCACCCTTGGAGAGCACACGGCGATGCGTGCAGTGGCGGAGCAGTTGACGAAGATGAAGCAGGCGGCGGCCGGCGGGCCGCGCCGCTTCGGCAAGGGCCAGTGGCTGGCGCCCCTGGCCATCGTGGCGATCCTGGGAGCGGCGCTGGCGACGTCGCCGAACCGGTCGCCGTTCAGCGCCCCACCCGAGCTGGTGGCGGCCCCGGGCCAGCAGGTGCACTACCTGCCCCTCGACGCCCAGCAGTTCTACGACACCCTGAAGAGCGAGTACACGACGCTGGCGGCGCAGGACGTGCGGCTCATCAGCTCGATCGTCTCTTCCCGGGCGGGCAACACCGTGGCCATCGACCACTGGGAGGACGGCTACGACGCCGACCCGATCAACAGCCCGAGCGCCACGACCGAGGTCGCGACCATGGGTGAGGGTCAGGTCCGGGTGCTGAACAACGTCATCGTCCTCGCCAACATCGGGGACATCACCCCCGGGGGCTCGAGCCAGCCGTACTACGACGGGCGGGACAAGATCGTCTCGACCTCGCCCACCGTCGTCACCATGGGTGGGTGGGGCAACACGACCGGCTCGGTCCACGCCGGGTCGTCGGCGGTGCCCGAGGTGTCGCGCTACGGGTACGCGTTCGAGAGCCCGGTGGGCGAGAACACGCCCTACCCCAGCGGCACGCCGACCGCCTCGCCGTGGGAGTACACGGGCCTCATCATCGCGGCGTCGGAGGACGGGACCACGGTGAACGTCACGGGCGAGGCCCCCATCACCCTCGACGAGGGCGATGTCCACCTGGTCGACGGTGGCATCGAGGTCGGCGACGACATCACCGCCGACAAGCCCATCGCCGTGTACCTCGCCACCGGTGACGTCGACCACCAGTACGAGGGCCGCATGTTCGAGCTGACGCCGACGGAGCGCTGGACCGACACCTACTTCTCGCCGGTGACCTCGACCAACACGACCAACGAGATCACCCGCGTCTTCCTCTACAACCCGGCCTCGTCGGCCATCACGGTGAACGTGACCCGCTCGAACGGCACCAGCACGACCGTCAACGTGCCGGCCGGCGGCCAGAACAACTACGTCTTCCCGCAGGACGTCGGCGCGAAGTTCGAGAGCACCGGCCACCCGTTCTACGCCCTGCAGGCCATCACCACCCCGGAGCCGGGCAACGACAACAGCGCTCAGTACAACTGGGGCTTCTCCCTGATCCCGCAGGCCTACCTCACGCCGATGGTCGTCCTCGGCTACGCCCCCGGCTCGTCCGACCTCACCCAGAACTACAGCGGCGTCTGGATCGCCCCCGAGGCGAACACCACCGTCTACGTCGACCGGGACGGCAACACCTCAACCGGCGCGAACACCGACGCCAACGGCAACAAGTACGACTTCTCGTGCACCATCGACGCCCTGGTCCCGAGGATCATCGACGACGACGGCACCAGCAACTGCTACCTGCCGAGCGCGTACGCCGGAGGGAAGGGCACCGGCGACGCGGACATGACCGGCGCCCGCATCTACACCCTCGACGGCACCCCGCTCGCCGCGGCCTGGGGCCAGATCGCCGGACTCAACCAGAACAACCCCGCCATCGACATGGGCACCACCGTGCTGCCCTTCCCGACGGTCGACCTGAACAAGACCTCGGACATCGTCGACGACGACGGCGACGGCCTCGCCGACCCGGGCGAGACCATCCGCTACACCATCACCGCCACGAACGCCGGCATCACCCCGGTGGACAACCTGCTTGTGACCGACACCATCCCCGACCACACCGCCTACGTCCCCGGCTCGACGATCCACAACGGCAGCCCCATCGCCGACGACGCCTCGGGCACGCCGTTCCCGCTCGACGACGGTGGCACGATCCTGCCGCCGGCGCTGTCGGTGGGCCAGACCCGCACCGTCAGCTTCGACGTGAAGGTGGACAAGCCGCTCGACCCGAGCGTCACCCAGATCGTCAACGAGGCCACGCTCCAGACGAGCTACGGCACCTACACCGCGGTCGACGTCCAGAAGACGGCCCCGCCGGAGCCCTCGATCGCCATCGCCAAGACCGTCTACGCCGGCGACGACGGCGGCGTGTCCTGCGAGGGCGGTGACCTCGTCTACCGCGCCCCCGACGACGCCGTCACCTACTGCTTCACCCTCACCAACGACGGCAGCACGGCGCTGTCCCCGGTGACCTTCTCCGACCCGGCCCTCGGCATCGGCCTGGGTGACCTGTCGGGCCCGGTGGGCGACCTCGACACCCTCGCCATCGGCGAGAGCGTGACCCTGACCTACGTCGACCTGGCGTCCGGCGACCTCACCAACACGGCCTCGGTCACCGGCACCGCCGTCGACACCAACGGCGACCCCATCCCCGACGTCGACCCGGTGACCGCCAGCGACACCGCGGCGGTGGACGTCGTGAGCCCGGCGCTCAGCCTCGCGAAGACCGTGTACCTCGGTCACGACGACGGCGCCCTCTGCCCCGGCCTCGACGAGGTGTCCGCCGAGAACGGCACGCCCGTGACCTACTGCTTCACCGCCACCAACACCGGTGACACCCACGTCGGACCGATCACGGTCGACGACCCGAGCCTGGGCATCACGGACGCCGACATGACCGTCGTCGACGGTGACCCCGCCCTCCTCGCCCCCGGCGACACGGTGACCTTCTCCTACGACACCACCCTCGACGGCGATCTGGTCAACACCGCCACCGTGACCGGCCCGCCGACCGACCCCAACGGCGACCCCCTGCCGGGCGTCGACCCGCCCACCGACGACGACTCGGCGCGGTCCACGGAGCTGCACCCGCAGCTCGCCGTGACCAAGAGCGTCTACCACGGTGCCGACGCCGGTGCCTCCTGCGCCACCGCCGGCGACGGCATCACCACGGTCGACGGCCAGACCGTCACCTACTGCTTCACGGTCACGAACACCGGTGACACGCGCCTCGCGCCCGTGACCCTGGTCGACGGCGACCTCGGCGCCGACGAGACCGACATGACGGTGGTCGGCGGGGGCGGCCTCACCGGCCTCGACCCGGGTCAGTCCGCCACGCTCTACCTCCAGTCGATCGTGGCCGGCGACCTCACCAACACGGTGCAGGCCACCGGCGTGCCCGCCGATGCCGGCGACGACCCGCTGCCCGGCACCTCGCCGGTGACCGCCGAGGACTCGGCGATCGTGGACTCCGTCGGTCCGGCCATCACGGTCCAGAAGACCGTCTACGCGGGCCACGACGCCGGCGCCGGGTGCGACGGCGTCGAGACCCTGCCGGTGCTCGACGGCGCCGACGTCACCTACTGCTTCACCGTCGCCAACAGCGGTGACGCCGACCTCGACCAGGTCATGCTCACCGACCCCGACCTCGGGATCGGCGAGGACGACATGGTGCTCGTCGGCGGCGGCACCCTCGAGTCGCTCGCCGCCGGCGGCAGTGCCGGCTTCTACTACGAGACCACCGCCGACGGTGACCTCACCAACACCGCCGACGTGGTCGGCACCCCGGTCGACGGCAGCGGCGACCCGTTGCCGGGCATCGACCCCATCCACGACACCGACACCGCGCAGGTCGACGTGGTCGACCCGGCCGTCTCGCTGGTCAAGTCGGTCTACCAGGGCCACGACGCCGGCGCCGGCTGCGACACCGCGGGTGACGTGGTCCGCAACGTCAACGGCACCCCGGTCACGTGGTGCTTCACCGTCACCAACGACGGCGACGTGCCGCTGAACCCGGTGTCGATCGACGACGGCGACCTGGGCATCGATCAGGGCGACCTGACCGTGGCGTCGGGCTCGATCAGCCCGCTCGCCCCCGGCGACTCGGCGACCCTCTACCTCGAGGGCACGATCGACGGCGACCTGCTCAACACCGCTTCCGTGAGCGGCGTGCCGACCGACCCGGGCGGCACCCCGCTGCCCGGCATCGACCCCCCGACCGGTGGCGACACCGCCGAGGTGGACGAGGTCGGCCCGGCCGTCTCGGTGGCCAAGACCGTCTACGCCGGCCACGACGGCGGCGCGGGCTGCCCCGGCGCCGAGCTCCAGCGCGGCGCCGACGGCGCGGCCGTCACCTACTGCTTCGCCATCACCAACGACGGTGACGTGACCCTCGCCGACCTGCGCCTCGCCGACGCCGACCTCGGCATCGACGAGAGCGAGGTGTCCGTCGTCAGCGGCGACCTCGCCTCGCTCGCCCCGGGTGACACCGTCGTGGTCTACGTCGAGACCGTGCTCCACGCGGACCTCGTCAACACCGTCGACGTGAGCGGCACCCCGGTCGACGGCAACGGCGACCCGATCGACACCGACCCGCCAACCGCGTCGGACACCGCCGAGGTGCAGCTGGTGACCCCGTCGGTCGCCATCGCCAAGACGGTCTACGCCGGTCACGACGGCGGCACCTCCTGCGAGGGCGACGAGACGGTCGTGGCCCGCAGCGGTGACGCGGTCACCTACTGCTTCTCGGTCACCAACAACGGCGGCGCCACCCTGGCGCCGATCACGGTGACCGACGACGACCTCGGCATCACCGAGGCCGACATGGACGTCGCCAGCGGCGACCCCTCCTCGGTGGCCCCCGGCCAGACCGTGGTCCTGTTCTACGAGACCACCGTCGGAGCCGATCTGGTGAACACCGCCACCGCCAGCGGCACGCCGCGCGACGGCGACGACCCGCTGCCCGGCGGCCAGCCGCCGACCGCGGACGACACCGCCGAGGTCGACGCCGTGGCGCCGGCCCTGACGGTGGAGAAGACCGTCTACCGCGGCATCGACGACGGCGCCGGTTGCGCCGGCGCCGGCGACCTCGTCCACGGCCTGCTCGACGACGATGTCACCTACTGCTTCACGGTGACCAACACCGGTGACACCCACCTCACCCCGGTGACCCTCGACGACGCCGACCTCGGTGTGGGCGACGGCGACATGGTCCTCGCCAGCGGCTCGCTGGCCGACCTCGCCCCGGGCGACTCGGCGGTGCTGTACGTCGAGACCCGCATCGGCGGCGACCTCGTCAACACGGTGACCGCCGAGGGCACCCCGGCCGACGCCGGCGGCGACGCGTACCCGGGCCTCGACCCGGCGACCGCCACCGACGACGCCGAGGTCCGCGAGGTCGCGCCGTCGATCTCGGTGGCCAAGACCGTCTACGCGGGCCAGGACGCCGGGGCCGGCTGCCCCGGTGGTGAGACCGTCGCCGGCGTGACCGGCGGCGAGGTCACGTGGTGCTTCGTCGTGACCAACGACGGGGACACCGTCCTCGACCCGGTGACCCTCCAGGACGACCTCCTGGGCGTCGACGGGACGGACCTGACCGTGGTCGGCGGCGGCGCCATGCCGACCTCGCTGAACCCCGGTCAGACCATCAGCCTCTACTTCGAGGGCGTCATCGACGGCGACCTCGACAACGTGGGGGCCGTCACCGGCACGCCGGTCGACGACGGCGGCGACCCGCTGCCGGGCGTCGAGGACGTGACCGACGAGGACACCGCCTCGGTGGACGACCAGGCCCCGCACGTCACCGTCGACAAGGGCGTGTACTACGGGCACGACGGCGGGGCGGACTGCCCCGGCGCCGGCTCGGTCGCCGTCCGCAAGGGCGCCGACCTGACCTACTGCTTCACCGTGACCAACGACGGCGAGTCGTACCTCTCGCCGGTCACCGTGGTCGACCCGACCCTCGGGAAGGACGACGGGGACATGACGGTGCTGAGCGGGTCGCTGGACCTGCTCGCCCCGGGTGACACCGTGACCCTGTACTACGAGACGACCGCCGGCGAGGACGACGTCACCAACACCGCCTTCGCCACCGGCACCCCGTCGGACGACCAGGGCGACCCCCTGCCCGGCGGCCAGGCCGTGCAGGACGAGGACACCGCCACGGTCGACGTCGTGGCGCCGCACCTCTCGGTCGACAAGACCGTGTACCGCGGCACCGACGGTGGCCAGGGCTGCGCCGCCTCCCACGAGCTCGTGAGCGGCGAGGACGGTGACGCCGTCACCTACTGCTTCGCCCTCCACAACGACGGGGACACCCCGCTCGCCCCGCTCGCCCTCCTCGACGGCGACCTCGGCATCACCGAGGCCGACGTCCAGGTCGTCGGTGGCGGCTCGCTCGACTCGCTCGACCCCGGCCAGACGGTCGTGGTCTTCGCCGAGAGCACGATCACGGAGGACCTGCTCAACACCGTCTCGGTGAGCGGCACACCCGTGGACGGCAACGGTGACCCGCTGCCCCACGTGCCGAACGTCGGCGCGGAGGACACCGCCAGCGTGGACCTCGTGGCCCCGGCCGTCTCGGTGGTCAAGGGCGTCTACCTCGGCAAGGACGGCGGCGCCGGTTGCGACACCGCCGGCGGCGCCGTGGCGGCCGAGTACGGCGACGAGGTCACCTACTGCTTCCTCGTCACCAACGAGGGTGACACCGGGCTCGACCCGGTCGCCCTCGACGACGCCGACCTCGGCGTCGACGAGACCGACGTCGGCATCGTGGGCGGCGGCACCCTCGCCGACCTGCTGCCGCTGGCGCCGGGTGACTCGGTCACCCTCTACGCCGACGCCATCGTCGACGGCGACCTGACCAACCACGTCACGGTCACCGGTACCCCGGTCGACGACCAGGGCGACCCGCTGCCCGGTCTGGATCCCGTGACCGACAGCGACACGGCCCGGGTGGACGAGGTGGCCCCGGCCGTCTCCATCGCCAAGACCGTGTACCGCGGCGAGGACGGCGGCGCCGGCTGCAACGGCACCGACGTGCTCGCCGGCCTGAACGGCGAGGCCATCACCTACTGCTTCGCCGTCACCAACACCGGGGACACGCCGCTGGTCGACGTGGCCTTCGACGACCCGGCCCTCGGCATCGACGAGACCGGCGTCTCGGTCGTCGGCAGTGGCTCGCTCGGCCGGATCGACCCGTCCGAGACGGTGGTCCTCTACTTCGAGACCACCATCGACGGGGACCTGCCGAACACCGCCACGGTGACGGGCACCCCGGCCGATGGCCAGGGCGACCCCCTGCCCGGCCTGCCCGACGTGACCGCCGACGACACCGCGAACGTGTACGAGGTGGCACCGGCGATCTCGATCGAGAAGACCGTGGTCCGTGGCACCGACGCCGGGGCGGACTGCCCCGGCTCGGACCTGATCGCCGGCGAGCCCGGTGACGCCATCACCTACTGCTTCACCGTCTCCAACGACGGGGACACGGTGCTGGCGCCGGTCGACTTCAGCGACCCGACCCTCGGCATCACCGGGGCCGACGTCGCCGTGGTCGGCGGTGGCTCGCTCGACTCGATCGACCCGGGTGACACCGTGACCGTGTACTACGAGACCACCGTCACCGGTGGCGACGTGCACAACACGGCGTCGGTGACCGGCCATCCGGTCGACGGCGACGGCGACCCGCTCGACGGCGTCGAGAACGTGGTCGACACCGACGACGCCCTGGTGGACTCGGTGGGCCCGGCCGTGACGATCGCAAAGACCGTCTACGCCGGCACCGACGGCGGCGCCTCCTGCGAGGGCACCGAGCTCGTCTCGGCCCTGTCCGGTGACGCCGTCACGTACTGCTTCGTGGTGACCAACAACGGGGACACCCCGCTGGCGCCGGTCGCCGTGGTCGACGACGACCTCGGTGTGACCGACGAGGACATGGACGTGGTCGGGACCGGGTCGCTGAGCCGCCTCGACCCCGGTGACTCGGTGACCCTGTTCCTGCAGACCACGGTCGACGGTGACCTCACCAACACGGCGACGGCCACCGGCACCCCGACCGACGGCCAGGGCCAGCCCCTCGGCATCCGGGACGTGACCGACAGCGACACCGCCCAGGTGGACGAGGTCAGTCCGTCGGTCTCGGTGGCCAAGACGGTCTACGCCGGCCACGACGACGGTGCGGGCTGCGCCGGCGCCGAGTCGGTGACCGGCAAGGCCGGTCGGGCGGTCACCTACTGCTTCACGGTGACCAACGACGGTGACACCATCCTGGCGCCGGTGACCGTGGACGACCTCGACCTCGGCGTCGACCAGGCCACCATGACGCTGCTCGACGGGGACCGGTCCCCGATGGCACCCGGCGACACGGCCACCCTCTACTGGGAGACCACCATCGACGGGGACCTGACCAACCACGCCACCGCCACCGGCACGCCGGTGGACGACACGTCGACGCCGCTGCCGGGCCTCGAGCCCGTCACGGACACCGACACGGCGTCGGTGAACGAGATCGACCCGTCGATGACCGTGCTCACCGAGGTCCAGGACCCGCTCAGCGGTGACTGGTACGACGCCGACGCCGACGGGGCCACCCTCGGCAGCAACGACGGCGTGGCCGCCACCCTCCGGGCCGGCGACACCGCCACCTTCCGCTTCACCCTCACCAACACCGGCGACGCCGGCATCTCGGACGTGCTGCTGGACGCCCCGGCCTGCACCTCGACGCCGACGCTGACCGGCGGTGACACCATCAACGCCGGCGTCCTCGACGTGGGCGAGGTGTGGGTGCTGACGTGCAACGTCGGCGACGTGAGCGCCGGCTTCACCATGGACGCCAGCGCCACCGCCGACACGGTCGACGGCCCGCCGGCCGGTTCCGGCGCCCACGAGGTGGCCGACGTGCAGGTGGCGTCGATCGCCCTCGAGAAGACGGTGGAGGACCCGACCACCGGCGACTTCGTCGACTCGGCGACCGTCGAGCCCGGCGCCGACGTCACCTTCCGGATCGTCGTCACGAACGACGGCGAGGTCCCGCTGGCGGACGTGGTGGTGACCGACGAGCTCGGGCCGGACTGCGCCCGGGAGATCGGCGACACCCTCGACCCGGGTGACTCGTTCGCCGCCTACACCTGCGTCGTGCCCGAGGTGGACGAGGGCTTCGTCAACACCGCGGTGGCCACCGCCACCCCGGTCGACGAGGCCGGCGACCCCGTGGGCGTCGACGTGACCGCCGAGGATCCGGCGACCGTCGCGGTCGAGGCCCCGCCGGTGACCGACCTGGCCATCACCAAGGACCTGGTCGGCATCGACGAGACCAACGCCATCGCCACGTGGCGGGTCACCGTGACCAACGTCGGGGACATCGAGGCGACCGAGCCGATCGTGGTGACCGACGACCTCGCGGCGGGCCTGTCCTACCGTGACGCCGGCGGCGACGGCTGGATCTGCGAGTTCGTCGACCCGACGCTGGTGTGCGTGACCGACACGGACCTCCTCCCCGGCGGCGCCACGAGCTTCACGGTCGAGACCTACGTCGAGGCCGATCCGGACACCACGGTCACCAACGTGGCCCGGGTGGACGGCATCGAGGACACCAATGCGGACAACAACACCGACGACGCCACCGTCGACGTGGACGCACAGGGCGTGATCCAGCCGACCATCCCGGGCACCCTGCCCCGGACCGGCTCGGACATCGCCGGCCTCGTGGCCACCGGCGTCCTGCTGGTGCTCGCCGGGTTCACCCTGCGCCGCTACGGCCGCCGCAAGGAGGCCTGAGCCGGCCGGTGGGAGACGCTGACGATCGAGGGCCCGGGATCACCGATCCCGGGCCCGCGTCGTGTTCTACTCACAGAACAAGAACGACGTTTACGTTCGTTCTGTATAACCTAAAGCGGTGGCACGGCCCCCGGCGTTCCGTACCCGCCAGGCGGCGGAGGAGATCGGCGGGAACCTCGCGACCTGGCGCAAACTCCAGGGGCTCACGGCGCAGCAGGTGGCCGAGCGGGCCGGGACGACCCGCCAGACGGTCGGCCGCCTCGAGCGGGGCGACCTGGGCGTCGGCCTGGACATCTTCCTCGAGGTGAGCCGGGCCCTCGGCCTGCTCGACGAGGTGGTGCGCATCACCGACCCCTACGAGACCGCCTTCGGCCGCGCCCGCGCCGACCAGGCCCTGCCCAAGCGGGTGCGGCGGACCCGTCGATCAGCATGACGGACAGGGGTCGCTGATGCATCGGATCGCGTGTGCCGATGGACGCGTCGTCGAGCTGGACGTTCCGTCGTTGGTGGGAGCCGACCTCAGCGGTCAGTTGCTGCACCGCGCCGTCCTGGAAGGCGTCGACCTGACGGGCGCCAATGCTGAGGGTGCCGACCTTCGAGGATCTGAGCTGTCCGCGGCGCGCCTCGATGGTGCGAACCTTGTGCGGGCGCGGCTGATGACCGCAGCTCTCGTACGCACGTCTCTCCGTGGAGCTCGAGCACGCGACCCTGGTGGAGAAAGCAGACCTCGTCAGCCACGTCGCAGGCGAAGCGCATCTCGAGGTGGCCAGCACCATGGTGATGCCGCTCGGCCAAGGCGAGCTGGTCATAAACCTTGGACTAGTCCGATATTTACTCTCGATGGACCACGATCTGCTGCCGTTGGCGCGGGCCGCCGAGTTGCTCGGGGTCTCCGCCGAACGCGTGCGTCAACTCGTCATCGCCGGGGACCTTCCGGGCGTCCGTCTGGGCGATGCGTGGGCCGTTCCGGGCAAGGCGGTCGCCGCTCGTCGCCACCAGACGAACCGACGAGGCCGACCGCTCGGACCCCGCCGCGCCTGGGACGAGCTGCGCGCTGGGCCGGTCGACCTCGGTGCCGTGAGCCGCTACCGGAACCGGGCCTCGATTCACCGAGGGCGTCTGCCACGAGGTGATCTGGCGTTCGTCGCTGACCATCCGAGCGTGCGGGTCAGTGGAGTGGCCGCCGCCGTCGGCTACGGCGAACCGCTCGTCGACGATCCCGCGAGCGCTGTGCTGTACCTGCCGGCGAGCGTCCAAGCGATCGTCTCGGAGTCGGTTGCGTTCGTCGAGGACGGGCTTGGCCCGGTGGTCCTGGCCGTCGTCGATGACTCCGTCTGGCCCCTCGTGTCGCCTCCCGAGGCCGGCAGCCGATCGCATCGGCTGGTCCCTCCCGGTGCCGTGGCCGTCGACCTGATGGCATCTGACGATCCCCGGCACTGGTCGGCAGCCGAGCACCTCGTGCGCGCGGATGGCTGATCAACCGATCGTCGAGCTCCCAACCCTCGGAGGTCCGCAGGAGGAGTCCTGGGTCGCGCTGTTGGACGTCGCTCCCCGGCCGCATCGTCACTGACGACGTTGGACCGGGGCCGCAGCGGCACGTCCCGTCAGAGGCGGCCGGCGGCGATGACCCTCGCCAGGAACTGGCGGGTCCTCGCCTCCTTCGGGTCCTTCAGGATCTGGGACGGGGGACCGGCCTCGAGGACGCGGCCCTCGTGCAGGAAGCACACCTGGTCGGCCACGTCGCGGGCGAAGCCCATCTCGTGGGTGGCCAGCACCATCGTCATGCCGCCGGCGGCGACGTCGCGGATCACGGTGAGCACCTCGCCGACGAGCTCGGGATCGGGTCTGTCAGATTCTTTGTGTAAGTGGTCGTGATGGTCATCAGTAGCCGGCGGCTGCGATGCGGTCGCCGTAGTGGATGGTCAGGGTGTTCAAGATGGCTTTCCAGCCGTTGATCCGCCCGGTCAGGTCCTGGCGGTTCGGTCGTCGTCTCGTGGCGATCAGGTAGAGGACCTTCATGGCCGCCTGCTCGTTCGGGAAGTGCCCTCGGTGACGGACGCCCCGGCGGAACTGGGCGTTCAAGCTCTCGATCGCGTTGGTGGTGTAGACGACCTTGCGGAGCTCGGGCGGGAAGTCGAGGAACGGGACGAACTCGTCCCAGGCCTGCTCCCACGAACGGATCATCGCCGGGTAGGTCTCGCGCCACTGCTCGGCGAACTCGTCGAAGTTCGCCGGGCGGCCTCGACAGTCGGAGCGGTGTAGACCGCGCGCATCGCTCGGGTGATGGCCGGCCAGTCCTTCTTCGACGCGAAGCGCAGCGAGTTGCGCACCATGTGCACGACACAGGTTTGCACGGTCGCGTCGGGCCACGTCGCCCGGATCGACTCCGGCAGCCCCTTGAGCCCGTCGCAGCACACCACCAAGGCGTCGGCGAGCCCTCGGTTGCGGAGCTCGGCCAACATGGTCGCCCACGCCTTCGCGCCCTCCCCGCCGGCCGGGCCCAACCACAATCCGAGCACGTCGCGTTCGCCGTCCAGGTTGACGCCGATCGCCACGTACACGGGCCGGCTGGCGACCTGGGCGCCCCGCACCTTGATCACGATCGCGTCGATCAGCAACACCGGGTAGAGCGGGTCGAGGGGCCGGTTCTGCCACGCCACCATGTCGTCGACGACCTCGTCGGTGATCTTCGAGATCGTCTCCCGGGACACCTCGGTCCCATAGATCTCGGCCAGATGCGCCTGGATGTCGCAGGTGGTCATCCCCTTCGCGTAGAGCGAGATCACGTTCCCGGACAGGCCATCGAGGCGCCGCTGGTGCTTCGGGACCGTGGCCGGGTCGAACGTCCCGAGCCGGTCCCTCGGGACGTCGAGGTCGACGTCGCCGATCTCGGTGGTCACCGTCTTGGCGTAGGTCCCGTTCCGCGAGTTCCCGGTCCCTCTACCATCGGCGGCGTGGCGCTCGTAGCCCAGGTGCTCGGTCATCTCGACCTCGAGGCCCCGCTGGAGCACGTGGCGCATCAAGTCGGTGAGCAGCCCACCGTCGCCGGTCAACGCCACCCCCTCCGCGCGGGCCCGCTCCACCAGATCGGCCGCCCACGCGTCCATCGACGCCGGGTCACCACTAGCAGGCACCAACGACGCCGGCGTCAACCCGCCGTCTCCTGTCGTTCGCTTCGTCATGAGCATGATCCTCTCCAGCCCCCCGCGCTCAGCGAGGGACCCTCAGATCACGCCACTTACACAAAGTTCCTGACAGACCCGAGCACGTCGGCGGATCGTTCGACGAGCCTGGTGTGGCGCCCGGATGGCCGGTTGGGTGTGGAGACGACGGGTGGTGAGTCGCGTACCTACTCCTACGACGGGTCGGGGCAGGTGGCGGGGCGTGATTCGAGCACTGGGCCGGACTTCGTGTACTACAACGGGCCGACGGGTGAGCGCGTGGCCTCGTCCGAGGGAAGCCAAGGGTCCAGCTACACCTACGATGCGTCTGATCGGCTCGTCGGGGTGGACGCGTCAGGCTCCGCGAACGACCTGTCGTTCAGCTATGACGGCGATGGGCGCCGCTCGAGCTCGACCCGGGGTACCGGGGCGGGTGCGGTCACGACGAGCTACTCCTACGACGCTCGGGGCCTGTTGGCGCAGACGCAGCGGCCCGGGTTGACGGTGACCCGTGGCTACGACGGGGACGCCACCTTGACCCGTTTGGGGGTCGGTGGCACGCCGTCGAACCTGGTGTGGGACCCGACGGGTGATGTGCCGCAGTTGCTCGAGGGTGATGTGGATGGTGATACGTGGACGCGGTTGGCGTACGGGCGGGAGCGGATCGCGTTCCAGTTCTTCGACAACAACAGCCAGGTGGCGTTTGGGCACTATCCGTACGACGCGTTGGGGTCGGTGATCCCGAACGGCGAGTCGGTGGTGACGTCGGCGGACTACGACCCGTTCGGGGTGCCGTCGACTGATGTGGCGGCGACGACGGGCCAGAACGTGTGGTTCGGGTACCGGGGCGAGGTGCACATCGACGGGTTGGTGCACTTGCGGAACCGGGATTATGACCCGGTGACGGGGACGTTCACGAGCCCGGACCCGCTCGACGGGGTGGATGGGGCGCCGACGGTGGCGAACGTGTACCACTACTCCGACAACGACCCGGTGAACCGGGTCGACCCGTTGGGGTTGCGGCCGTCGGATTGTGGGACGTGGGGGCCGGCGTGGTTGGGTCTGGACCGCTTGTCGAATTGGTCGTGCCGGAACCAGGACACGTTGTTGGACACCTTGCAGTTCGTGGGCTCGGCGGCGGCGGGCGCGTTGTGTGAGGTCCCCTTCCTGGTGGGCACGGCGGGGCTCGGTGCTGCGGTGGGTGGCGGCGGGGCGGGTGGGGCGTGCGCGGGGGTCGTGGACCGCACGTTGGACAACATCCGGGCGGGGAGACCGCCGTTCCAGGACGTGTTGGACCCGGGGGCGGTCGCGGGCGACGCTCTGGTCGGGGGTGTGACCGGCGGGCTGGTGTTCGGTGCGTTGCGTGGTCTGGGCCGGGCGGTGGGCGGCGACGTCCTCGACGACGCCATCCGCCAGGGCGACGGTGTCCTCGACGACGCCGCCCGGCGCGCGGATGACCTGGCAGGCGCCACGTCGGATGACATTCGACGGGCGCTGAACGAGATCGACAGCGGAGCGCCTCGGCCGAACGTGCGGCAACCAAAGCCGTTCGCAAATGACGGACGGGGAGGCACGCCGCGCCTGCCAACAGCAGATGGCGTAGGACGGCCCATCACGTACACCGAGCACATGGTGAACCCTCGACCACCTGGTGGCCGACTAGCCACGATCTTTCGTAGCGGGTCCGTCTGAACTCGCGAAAAGCCCTCCGACCTGGGAAAATGCTTGTCGCTGAACACGCATTCGATCCCAGAGTGGGAGGGCTTTCACGATGGACGCTATCAGGCTGGCGCAGCCA
>JAYRFK010000102.1:0-12013 GCA_041908445.1 Acidimicrobiales bacterium
CGGCAACCGCCTCGTCGGCATCCTCCACGGTTGCCTACGCACCCACACCACCTACGACGAGACCATCGCCTGGAGCCACCGCCAAGACCGGCCCGACCACATCGCCGCTTGACACCCACCGATCCTGGGGTGTCTGAGGGCGCCGTCGGCCCGCACCCGGTGACCCGGGCCCGTGGTCGCCCCGCCGCACCGGGCATCGCCTCCCCCGTCGGGGGGAAGAGAACCCCCATGCGAGCGGACCCACCCCCGCACCTCCCCGCGCCCCGCGGGCCGCTGACCGAGGCCCTGGTTGCGGCCTGGCGGAGCGCGCCGCCCACCGGGCCCGTCGACCTGCCCACCCCGGACGGGGACCCCCGCACCGACGAGGACCTGCAGCTGGCCCTCTACTGCTGCTACGAGCTCCACTACCGGGGCTTCGCCACCGTCGACGACCGGTGGGAGCGCCACCCGACCACGACCGCCCTGACGATCGAGCTCGAGGACGCGTTCGAGGCGGCGCTGCGGGCCGAACACCAGCCGAGGCCGGTGGCGCCCGACCACGTCGAGCGGGCCCTCTGGGACCTGGCGACGGCGGGCGGTGGCCCGTCGCTGTCGGCGGTCGTGGCCGAGCACGCCTCGGTCGAGCAGGTGCGCGAGCTGGCGGTGCACCGCTCGGCGTACCAGCGCAAGGAGGCCGATCCCCACAGCTGGGCGCTGCCGCGCCTCAGCGGTCGGGCCAAGGCCGCGCTGGTGGAGATCCAGACCGACGAGTACGGCGCCGGCGTGCCGGGCGCCAGCCACGCCGAGCTCTTCGCCGAGACCATGGCCGCGCTCGGCCTCGACCCGACCTACGGCCGCTACCTCGACCACCTGCCCGCGGTGACGCTGGCCACCACCAACCTCATCTCGCTGCTCGGCCGGCAGCGCCGACTGCGCGGCGCGCTGGTCGGCCACCTGGCCCTGTTCGAGATGACCTCGGTGGGCCCCATGGGCCGGTACGCCGCGGGGCTGCGCCGCCTGGGCCTCGGGGGCACGCGGTTCTACGACGTGCACGTCGAGGCCGACGCCCACCACCAGCAGGTGGCCGCCCACGACCTGGCCCAGGCCCTCGTCGACGAGGAGCCGCACCTGGCCGCGGACGTCCTCTTCGGCGCCGCCGCCCTGACCGCGGTCGAGGCCCGCTTCAGCGGCCACGTCCTCGACGCCTGGTCGCGTGGCGAGTCCTCGCTGCGCCCCACGGTCGTGACGCCCGGCCCCGCCGAGCCGCTCCTCGCCTGCGCCTCCTGACCCTCCGCCCGGTCGCCGGTCGCCCGGCCCCGGCGCCGGTGGTCAGCCGCCCCGGCGGCGCAGGTCCGTGACCGCCGGGCCCTGCAGCACGGGGCCGTCGCAGCCGAACCGGGAGCCGTGGAGGGGGCAGTCCCACGAGCGCTCGGCGGGGTTCCACGCCAGCACGCCGCCCAGGTGCGGGCACACCGCGGCCACGTCGTGCTCCTCCCCGTCGACGCAGGACCGGCCCGTCCGGCCGAAGGCGGTGACCGTCGCCGCCCCCTCGCCCGGCGCCCCGGCCGGCCGCAGGGTCGCGAGGCGGTCGGCCACGAAGCGGTAGGCGACCTTGGCGTTGAGCTCGACCAGCCGCCCGGCGGAGCGACCGAGGTCGCCCCGGCCGGCGTCGAACGCACCCCGCCAGGACCGGGTCGGACGGCCGAGCACGTCGTCGGCCAGCGCCAGGCCCGCCGCGGTGCCGTTCGTCATGCCCCACTTGGCGAAGCCGGTGGCGACGAGCATCCCGTCGGGCAGGGTGCCGCCCCCGCCGACGTAGGGCAGCTCGTCGACCGACTCGTAGTCCTGGGTCGACCAGCGCCACGCCACCTCGTCCACCGTGTGGTGGGCCTCAGCCCAGGCCACCAGGGCCTCGTACCGGGCGACGGTGTCGGGCTCGCGCCCGACCACGTGCCCCTCGCCGCCGACCAGCAGGAGGTCCGGGCCACCCGCGGGGTCGGGCGCGGTCCGCAGGGACCGGGTGGGCGAGTCGACGTTGATGGCCATCGCCAGGTCGGGCGGCGGACCACCCTCGACCCGCAGGGCGACGCAGTACGACCGCAACGGCTCGAGGCGGGCGAAGTAGAGGCCGCGGTCGACGACGGGCAGGCCCGTGCACATCAGCACGTGGCGGGCCCGCAGGTCGCCCCGGTCGGTCCGCACCGCGAAGCGGGCACCGTCGCCGCGGCTCACCCGGTCAACGGCGACGACCCGGGTCTGCTCGTGGACGTGGCCACCCGCGGCGGCCACCGCGTCGGCGAGCCCGGCCAGGTAGGGCACCGGGTCGAATTGGGCCTGGCCCGCGAGGACGATGGCGCCCGCGACGGGCGACCCGAGGTCGGGCGGCTGCACCGCCCGCTCCACCGGCACCCCCGCGGCCCGGGACGCCTCGAGCTCCGCCTCGATGGTGGGCAGGCCCGACCGGCCCAGGGCGTAGGTGACCGCGTCGCGCTCCTGCACCGGGAGGCCGAGCGCGTCGAGGCGGGCCCGCAGGTGCTCGGCGCCCTCGCGGTTCGCGTCGGCGTAGTGGCGCACCGCGTCGGTGCCGTGGCGCCGGGCGATCGTGTGGTGGCGCGATCCCTGCAGCCGCGAGATCTTGGCGGTGGTGAAGCCCGTCGCCCCCGAGCCGAGGCGCCGGGACTCGAGCACGCGCACACCGACGCCGGCCCGGCTCAGCTCGTCGGCCGCGGTGAGGCCCGCGATGCCGGCGCCGACGACGACCACGTCGGTCGTCCCGTCACCGGCGAGCGGCGCGTGGGTCGGCGCCACCGGCCGGTCGTGGACCCAGAGCGAGGCACCGGACCGGGGCAGCTCGTGGTCGGGGGTGGGGGCATCGGGGGCGGGCGGCATCGCCCGCCCCTACCCGACGGTGCGCTCCGGCGTGTCCCCCGCGCCACGAGCCGCCCACCAGGCGTCGAGGCGGGCGTAGGCCTCGTCCTCGCCGAGGGGGCCCTCGTCCAGTCGCAGCTGGAGCAGGAAGTCGAGGGCCTGCCCGACCTCGCGGCCCGGGGCGATGCCCAAGTGGTCCATGACCTGCTTGCCGTCGAGGTCGGGGCGGAGGGCGGCGAGCTCCTCCTGCTCGGCCAGCGCGGCGATGCGCTCCTCGAGCTCGTCCATCCGCCGCGAGAGCCGCTCGGCCTTGCGCTGGTTGCGGGTGGTGCAGTCGCAACGGGTGAGCTCGATCAGCTCGGGCAGCAGGTCGCCGGCGTCGCGCACGAACCGGCGCACGGCGGCGTCGGTCCAGCCCATGGCGTAGGTGTGGAAGCGCAGGTGGAGGTAGACGAGCTGGACGATGTCGTCGATCTCGTCGTTCGGGTAGCGCAGCGCGGTCAGGCGCTCCCGGGCCATGCGGGCGCCCACGACCTCGTGGTGGTGGAAGCTCACGCCGCCGTTCGCGAACGACCGGGTCTTGGGCTTGCCCACGTCGTGGAGCAGCGCGGCGAGGCGGACCCGCTTGTTGGGCCGGCCCTGCGCGTCGAGGCGCCGGGTCTTGGCCACCACCGCGATGGTGTGGGCGAGCACGTCCTTGTGGTGGTGGATCGGGTCCTGCTCGAGGCGCAGGCCGGGGAGCTCGGGGAGGAACTCCTGGGCCAGGCCGGTGTCGACGAGGAACCAGAGGCCGGCGGACGGGTCCTCGACCACCATGAGCTTGTCGAGCTCGAGGCGGATGCGCTCGGGGGCGACGATCTCGAGGCGCGGGGCGAGGGCCGTCACCGCGGCGACCAGCTCGGGCTCGGGGGCGAGGCCGTACCCGCTGAGGAAGCGGGCGGCCCGCAACATGCGCAGCGGGTCGTCGGTGAAGGAGACCTCGGGCGACAGCGGCGTGCGCAGCCGGCGGTGCACGAGGAGGTCGACCATGCCGTCGAAGGGGTCGATGAGCTCGGGCTCGGGCAACGACAGGGCCATGGCGTTGACGGTGAAGTCGCGCCGCGAGAGGTCGGCCTCGATGGCGTCGGCGAACTCGACCTCGGGCTTGCGCGAGTCCGGCCGGTAGGCCTCGGCCCGGTGGGTCGTGATCTCGAACTCGCGCCCGTCCTTCTTGATGCCGATGGTCCCGAAGCGCTCGCCCTGGGTCCACAGCGCGTCGGCCCAGCCCGACACGATGGCCTTGGTCTGGTCGGGGCGGGCGTCGGTGGTCAGGTCGATGTCGGCGTGGTCGGGCAGCGGCTCGCCGAGCAGCAGGTCGCGGACGACGCCGCCCACGAGGTAGAGCCGGTGCCCGGCGGCGGCGAAGCGCTCGGCGAGGGGGCGGACGTCGGCCAGCACCGGCTCGAGCACCGGCCGCAGCGGCTCGGGGATCGACACCGCTCAGCCCTCGTCGTGGGAGGCGGCGGCGGCCCGCTCCGCGTCGAGGGCGCGGCGCTCGGCGACGGCGCGGACCACGGTGGCGCCGGGGCCGCCCGCGGTCGCGGGCTCGGGACGGACGTCGACACCGGCCATGGCCCCGAGGCAGGCGGCGGTGGAGCGCGCGAGCGCGCCGAGGTCGTAGCCGCCCTCGAGGTAGACGAGCCGCCGGCCGGCGGGCACGAACGAGAGCAGCGCGGCGGTGAGGTCCGCGTAGTCGCCGGCGGCGAGGCTGAGCCCGGCGAGGGGGTCGTCGCGGTGGGCGTCGAAGCCGGCCGAGACCAGCACCCAGGTGGGCTGCCAGTCGTCGACGACGGGGGCGAGCACCTCGTCCACCCCCGCCCGCAGGACGTCGCCGGTGGCGCCGGCGGGCAGCGGGAAGTTGATGGTGTACCCCCGGCCGTCGGCCACGCCCGTCTCCTCGAGGGCGCCGGTGCCCGGGTACAGCGGCCACTCGTGGAACGACGCGTAGAGGACGCGGGGGTCGGCGTAGAAGATGTCCTGGGTGCCGTTCCCGTGGTGGACGTCGTAGTCCACGACCAGCACCCGCTCGCCCCGGTCGGCCAGCGCGGCGGCGGCCACCGCCACGTTGTTGAACAGGCAGAAGCCCATGGCCTGGCTGCGCCGGGCGTGGTGGCCGGGCGGGCGCACGGCGCAGAACGCGCTGTCGCCCTCGCCCCGGTCGAGGGCCTCGATGGCGGCCAGGCCGGCGCCGGCGGCCAGCGTCGCCGCCTCCCAGGACTCGGGCACCGCACAGGTGTCGCCGTCGAGGTAGCCGCCGCCGGACGCGCAGAAGACCTCGATCCGCTCGACGAAGCGCGGGGGGTGCACCCGCTCGAGCTCGGCCCGGGTGGCGGGGCGGGGTGCGAGGTCGACGAGGGCCTCGTCGAGGCCCGCCGCCGCGGCCCCGTCGAGCACCGCCTGGAGGCGCTCGGGCCGCTCGGGATGGCCGGCGCCGGTGTCGTGGCGCGCGTACGCGGGGTGGGTCGAGAACAGCACCGTCATGGTGCGACCACGGTACCGCTGCGGCCCCCCGCGGCCCCCAGCGCTCCGGCCCCTCCCATATCCTCAGGAGGTCGTGCCCCGCCCACCGTCCCGCCTCGCCGCGTCCCGACTCCGGGGCCCCCGGGCCCGGGACCGGCACCGCGCCGAGGTCCTCCACGGCGAGGGCTCACCGCTGCGGGTCGGGCCGTGGCAGGGACGCGACCGCGTCGCCTCCGTGGCGCCGGTGCACGGCGGGGTGCCCTGCGCGGTCGCCGACGTGCGCCGGGCGGTGGGGTTGCTGCAGGACCGCGGCTACGACTCGGTCGTCACCGCCGCGCTCGCCCCGCTCGACCAGGCCGCCTTCCTCACCGCCGGCTTCCACGTGCACGAGCGCCTCCACCTGCTCGCGCGCGACCTGCCCCCGGCGCCCGCGGCGCCGGTACCGCCGGGAACGGCGCTGCGCCGGGCCCACCCCGTCGACCGCCGCGGCGTCCTCGCGGTCGACCACCTCGCCTTCGAGCCGTTCTGGCGCCTCGACGAGACCGGCCTGGCCGACGCCGTCCACGCCACGCCGAGCGCCCGGTTCCGGGTCGCGGTCGCCGGCGGCCCGGTCGGAGCCGGCGCCCCTCGCACCGCCGAGCCGGTGCTGGGCTACAGCGTGATCGGCCGGGCCTCGCACCGCGGCTACGTCCAGCGCCTCGCCGTGGCCCCGGACCACCACCGGTCGGGCCTCGGCGGGGCGCTGCTGGCGGACGGCCTCCAGTGGCTCGAGCGACGGCGCGTCCGCCGGGTGATGGTGAACACCCAGGAGCGCAACCTCGGTGCCCTGGCGCTCTACGAGCGCACCGGCTTCGAGCGCCAGCCCGGCGGCCTGGCCGTCCTCGCCCTGCACCTGCGCGCCGACGCCGCCCCGCTGCCCGGGGCGCCCGGATGAGGGCCGCCGGCCGGCTCGTGGGCGGGCTCGCCGGGCTGGTCGTGCTCGGGGCCGGGCTGCTGGCCCCCGGCGCCGCCCGCGCCCAGGTGACGCCGGTCGAACCCGGCGCCCAGCTGCGCCTCGACCGCCAGACCGCCTGGGTCGACCCGGGCGCCACCTTCACGGCCCGGCTGCACGTCGAGGGCGAGGTGCCCGAGGGCACCACGGTGACCACCACCGTCTACGGGCCCACCGGCTCCCGGTCCGAGTTCGCCCAGCAGGTGCAGGGCAACGCGCTGGGCGACCAGGTCGCTCCCCCGGTCCGCCAGACAGTGACCGACACCGAGGACCCGGCCGTCGAGGTGCGGGTCGCCACCGACGGCGAGGCCGGCCCCGGTGTGGTCGACGCCGACGTGGCCGGCGCCGGGGTCTACCCGGTCGAGGTGCGCCTCACGGGGCCCGGCGGCGAGGACCTCGACCGGCTCGTCACCCATCTCGTCCGCCTCCCGACCGCGGAGAGCGAGGCCCCGCCGCTGCGGCTGGCCCTCGTCGTACCCCTCGACGGAGGGCCGGGCATCCGCCCGAACGGGGACCGCCGGGTGGACCGCGACGGCACCCGTCGGGTGTCCGCGCTGCTCGACGCGCTCACCACCCACCCCGACGTGGCCGCCACCGTCGTGCCCACGCCCGAGACGGTCGTGGCCGCGTCGGGAACGCCCCGGATCGCGCGCTTCCGCCGCGCGGTGGACGGCCGCCAGGTCGTGGCGTCCCAGTACGTCCCGGTGGAGGTGGCCGCGTGGGTCGCCGCCGGCCTGGAGGACGACCTCGCCCGGCAGACCACCGCCGGCGAGCAGGCACTGGCCGCGCACCTCGTCGACCGCCCCGACCGGCGCACCGCGGTGGCGGCGGCGACGCTCACCCCCGAGGCGCTGACCCGCCTCGAGGAGCTCGGCACCGACCAGGTCGTGGTCCCCGCCGAGGCCCTCGCCCCCCTCGACGCCGACCAGTTCCCCACCACCCTCGCCCAGCCCTTCGGGCTCCAGGACAGCCAGGGCCGCACGGTCCGGGCGGTGGCCGCGGACACGGCCCTCGCCGCCCACGTGGACGAGACCGGCGACCCGGTCCTCGACGCGTCCAACCTGCTCGCCGACCTGGCCGTGCTCTGGCTCGACCAGCCGACCCAGGAGCGGGGGGTCAGCCTGGTGCTGCCCCGGGTGTGGTCGCCCTCCGAGGCCTTCCTCGACACCCTGCTCGACGGGCTCGACCAGGCCTCGGTGGCGCGGGCCGTGAGCGTCGACGACCTGCTGGCGGAGGTCCCCCCGGCCACCGCCGGCGGCGCCGACGACCCCGACGGCGAGCCCCTCGTGCGCACCCTCGCCCCCGTGGCCAGCGCGTCGCTCGGCAGCTACCCCGACGCCCTGCGCCTCACCCGCCTCACCACGGAGGGCTTCGCCAGCTTCGCCGGGCGGGACAACCCGGTGGTCGGCTCGATGCAGCGGCGCCTCCTGGTGTCGGGGTCGGCCGATCTCGCCCGGGACCAGCGCAAGGCCTACCTCGACGCGGTCAGCCGCCAGATCGACCACGCCGCCTCGGCCGTCGTCGCGCCCCGCAGCGGCAACGTGACCCTCACGTCCCGCGACGGGCGGGTCCCGCTCAACATCTCCAACGAGAACCTCTACGACGTCACCGTCCGCCTGCGCTTCCAGAGCGACAAGCTGACGTTCCCCGACCTCCCGGCCGACACCGTCATCGTGCACCTGCCCGCGAGCACCGTGACCTCGCTCGACGTCGACGTCCGGGCCCGCAGCTCGGGCACGTTCCCGCTGCGCATGACCATCACTTCGCCCGACGAGATCGTGCTCGTGTCGCGGTCGCGCTTCACGGTGCGCTCCACCGCCGTCTCCGGGGTCGGCCTCGTGCTGTCGGTGGGTGCCGGCCTGTTCCTCGCGCTCTGGTGGGCCAGCCACTTCCGCAAGGTACGCCGCGCCCGCGGCCTCGTCGCCGCGGACGAGGCCGCCGCCGCGGTCGCCGCCGCCGAGCACGACGCCGCCGGCCCGGCCGACGCCAACTTGTAACGTTCGCGCCACCCCGGCGGTCCAAGGGCCACCGTCCGACCGAGGAGGCGCACGCCACCCATGTCCATCCGCATCGTCACCGACAGCGCCTGCGACCTGCCCGACGACCTCGTCGAGCGCCACGGCATCGAGATCGTCCCCCTCAACATCCGCTTCGGTGACGAGGAGTACGTCGACCGGTTCGAGCTCGACGTCACCTCCTTCTACGACAAGCTCGCCGGCCACGCCGCCCTGCCCGAGACCTCCGCGCCGGCGCCCGGGCGCTTCCAGGAGGCCTTCGAGAAGCAGGCCGCCGCCGGCGCCGACACGGTGATCTGCATCAACCTCGCCTCCGGCCTCTCCGCCACCATGGAGTCGGCCCAGCAGGCGGCCAAGAGCGTCGACGTGGACGTGCGGGTCGTCGACTCGAAGACCGTCAGCGGGGCGATCGGCCTGGCCTGCGTCGAGGCGGCCGAGGCCGCCGCGGCGGGCAGGAGCGCCGACGAGATCGTGGCCGACCTCGAGGACAAGGCGAACCGCACCCACATCTTCGGCGCCCTGAACACCCTCGAGAACCTGAAGAAGGGCGGCCGCATCGGCGGGGCCCAGGCCCTCGTCGGCAACATGTTGGCCATCAAGCCGATCCTGCAGATCAGCGACGGGCACGTCGAGGAGGCGTCGAAGCAGCGCACCCGCAAGAAGGCCCTCGCCTGGCTGCGGGACCGGGCCCTCGCCGACGACGTCGAGGACCTGTGGGTGCTGAACGGCCTCGCCACCGACTTCGACGAGTTCGTGGACATGCTGGCCCCCAAGTACTCGCGCGACGACCTCTTCGTCGGCACCATCGGCCCGGTGATCGGCACCCACGCCGGCCCCGGCGTCATCGGCATCGGCTTCCGCGAGAAGCGCTAAGGCCCGGCCGGGCCCCGGGACCGGGGACGGCCCGCACGGGGCAACCCGGCGCCCGGCCCCCTGCTGGCTAGCCTCAGGGGGTCGTGTCCGACTCCCCTCCCCCGTCGCGCCCCGCGGCGCGCGCCGACCTCGCCGGCACGCTGCTGGCCGGCCGGTACCGGCTGGAGCGCCTGATCGCCACCGGGGGGATGGCGCAGGTGTGGGAGGCCACCGACCTCGTGCTCGACCGGCGGGTGGCGGTCAAACTGCTGCACGCCCACCTGGCCGACGACACGACCTTCGTCGAGCGCTTCCGCCGCGAGGCCATCGCCGCGGCCCGCCTGGCCCACCCGTCGATCGTCTCGATCTACGACACCTACTCGGGCGACGGCATGGAGGCCATCGTCATGGAGCTGGTGGAGGGCACGACCCTGCGCCAGGAGCTCGACCGCCGCCACCACCTGCCCCCGGCCGAGGCGGTCCGGATCGGCGTGGCCGTGGCCGACGCCCTCTCGGTCGCCCACCAGTCGCGCCTGGTGCACCGCGACATCAAGCCCGCCAACATCCTGCTCTGCCAGGACGAGCGGGTCATGGTGGCCGACTTCGGCATCGCCAAGCTCGAGGAGGGCGGCGACCACACCCAGGAGGGCACGATGCTCGGGACGGCCAAGTACCTGGCCCCCGAGCAGGTGGAGGGCCGCCCGGTCGACGCCCGCACCGACGTGTACTCCCTCGGCGTCGTGCTCTACGAGATGCTGTGCGGGCGGCCGCCGTTCGAGGCCGACACCGACGCCGCCACCGCGCTCGCCCGGCTGCACGGCGACCCGCCCCGGCCCCGCCAGATCTCCGCCGACCTCCCCCGCGACCTCGACGACGTGGTCATGCGGGCAATGGCCCGTGCCCCCGAGCAGCGCTACCAGAGCGCGGCCGAGCTGCGCGCCGCGCTGCAGGCCGCCCACCTCGGGCCGCCGGAGCCGGTCTCCTACGCGGACAACACCGCCGTCACCACCCGCACCCCGCCGGCGGGCACGCCGGTGGCCGCCGGGGCCACCGCGGGCGCGGCGGCCCGCCCACCCGGCGGCGGGGCCGCCCCACCGGGCGCGGGCCGGCCCCGGCGCCGGGTCCTGATGCCCGTGCTCGTGGTCGTGTTCATCGCCCTGGCGCTGGCGGTGGCGGGCGTGCTGATCGGCAACACCCTCGCGGACGGCGGCCTGTTCGGCGGCGACGACGACCCGTCCGCCACGACCACGAGCGCGCCGGCGGCCTCCGACACGCCCGTCGCCGTCACCGGCGCGACGTCGTTCGACCCGCAGGGCGACGACGGCGAGGAGAACGAGAGCACGGCCGCCCTGGCCATCGACGACGACCCGGGCACCGCCTGGGTGACGTCGACCTACAACTCGGCCGACTTCGGTGGCCTGAAGGACGGCGTGGGCCTGGTGCTCACGCTCGACCGGGCCGCCGAGCTGGCTTCGCTCACGGTCACCTCCGCCACCCCCGGGTGGACCGCCGACGTCTACGTGGCCGCCGAGCCCGCCGCCGACCTCGCGGGGTGGGGAACACCCGTCGCGACCGGGCAGGCGATGGGGGCGGAGACCACGGTCGACCTCGGGGGGGCCGACGGCGCCGCGGTCCTGATCTGGGTGACCGGCCTCCCGGACGGTCGCAAGGTCGAGATCGGCGACGTGACCGTGGCGGCTGCCTGAGCGGTGACCCCGAGCGCGGACGACGGCGTCCTCATCGCGGCGGCCCAGTCGGGCGACACCGCGGCGCTCGACGCGCTCCTGCGCCGCCACTACGACCGCATCCACGCCATCTGCCGGCGGCTGGCCGGCAACGCCGCCGACGCCGACGACGCCACCCAGGAGGCGGTGCTCGCCATCGTCCGGGGCCTGCCCCGCTTCGACGGCCGCGCCGCGTTCAGCACGTGGTCCTACCGCGTGGCGACCAACGCCTGCCTCGACGAGCTGCGCCGGCGCGGGCGCCGGCCGGTCCCCACCGAGGCGATCGGCGACGACCGCACCGACCCCGCCGGCTCGCCCCCGGGGGCCGGGCCGTCCGCCGACCCCGGCCCCGCGGTGGACGACGCCGTGGCCGGTCGCCTCGAGGTCGACGAGGCCCTCGCCACGCTGCCCGTCGAGTTCCGGGCCCCCGTGGTCCTGCGAGACCTCTGCCAACTGGACTACGCCGAGATCGCCGAGACGCTCGGTATCCCGCCGGGCACGGTGCGGTCCCGGATCGCGAGGGGTCGCGCCGCCCTCGCCGCCCACCTCGCACCGGCCGGTGACGTGGCCGGGAACCAGGAGGGCCCCGGCGAACGTCAGAGGAGGGAGCCATGAGCGACGTGGACCCGACGCCGGACGACCTGCTCGTCTCCGCCGTGCTGGACGGCGAGGCCTCCCCTGCGGAGGTCGAGCAGGTCGCGTCCGACCCTCGCCTGGCCGCCCGCCTCGAGCGGCTCCGGGTCGTGGCCCGGGCGGTGGGCGGGCCGGTGCCCCTCGTCGACCCCCGCGTCCGGGAGGCCCACCTCGCCGCCGCGCTGGCCGAGGCCCGCCGGCTCACCCCGCCGGCGACCGCGAGCGCGCCGGCGCCCGCTCCCGCTCCCCCACCCCCGCCGCCCCCCGTCGACCTGGCGGCCGCCCGTGCCCGGCGCCGGCCGGTCGGCACCGTGATCCTCTCGGTGGCCGCCGCGCTGGTGCTGGTCGCCGCGGTGGCCGCCGGCCTCGCCCGGGTGGCCCGTGAGAGCGGCTCGGGCGACGACACGGCCGCCTCGACCGCCGAGGAGTCGAGGGAGGCGGCGGACTCGGCC
>JAYRFK010000103.1:0-8204 GCA_041908445.1 Acidimicrobiales bacterium
GGCGGTGCGCTCGCGGGCGTCGGTGTCGCCCCATATGCCGTGCTCGTGGTGCTCGATGGCGTAGTCGCGGCATTCGTCGCGGACCAGGCAACGGGCGCAGATGGCGCGGGCCTCGTCGGCGTCACGGGCTGCGTACCAGCCCACGTCGTGATGCTCGCGGCACAGGGCGTCACGCTGCCACGGCGGGCGGGTGAAGCCCACCAGCTCGAGCAGGTCGGGCGGAAGGGCTGCGCGCCCCCGGTCGGGCAAGGAGGAAGCCAGACCGGGGGCGGCGCCGTTCCCCGGGAGCGATGCCCCACGCGGGCGCGACGACCGCGTGAGGTCCCGGGGAGTTCTCACGATGCCGTGGGGGGCTCGAGGGGGAACATGCCGTTGAGGAACACGGTGTCGCCGGTGGTGGTGCCGGGGACGGACAGGGTGCCGTCGTCCGCGACCACGGCCAGTCCACCGCGGTACGTGCCCATGCTGTCGAGCACCGAAACGGGGACGATTCCGTAGGTGCCGGCGGTGGGCCGGTAACCGTCGGGGAGCACTGTGACCGCGGGGTCCGATGCTCCGTTGTTGAGCGCGGCGCCGTACAGGCGCACCTCCTGGGCTGTGGCTCGGCGGTACGCGACCAGTGACATCACTCCGGCGTTCTCCCACCCGGTGCCGAAGGCTGGTTCACCGCCGGTGCCGATGTAGTGCCAAGCTTCCGTTACGGGGAGCAACGCGACCGCGGCGCCGGTGAGGGTCATCAGGCGGCCTCGTCGTCGGGGATGGGGCCGGTGTCGACCAGGCCTTTGCCAGTCAGCTCGGCGGTGATGTGGTACTCGGGTGCGGGCTCCGCTGCGCTCGGGGGTTCGGGCACCTCGAGCACCTGGGCGAGCACCCGGGCGATGGGGCCGAGGAGGTCGGCGCTCGTGACCACGTCCTTGCCGCGGGGACGGTCCACGATCAGGGGTTTGCCCCAGGTGCGATCGCGGCCGGGCCAGTTCGGGAACGTCTCGGCCCACTCCCGCTTTCGGATGTCGTCGGCCACCGCCGCACACTCGCCGCCGATGCCTTCGATCAGATCCATGATCTTCTCGGCCCGCTTCAACGTGGCGGCCCGGTGGGCGTCGATGAGCGCCTGGCGGTGCTTGGCGATCGTGTCGCGAAGCTCCTTCTCACGCCGGCTGGCGATCAGCGAGAGGGCGTCGAGCTTGCGGGCGTGGTCTGCTGCCTCCCGATGGTGCAGGTCCTCGTTCGGGGTGGCGTTGGTGTCCTCGCCCTTCTCCAGGGCGTCGGCGCGGGCCTCCCGGTCGAGGCGCTGGGCGTCCTCGAGGTACGTGGTCGTCCCGGACTCCGACCGGGCGGCGTAGTACGTGTCCCGGGCCTGCTTGTAGGCCGTCATCGCCTTGTTCACCGCGGGGACGGCGGTGGAGTCGGGCAGCGGGTGCGTCGGGAACGCTTCGGTGATCCGCCACGGGCTGTTCGGGTTGTTGATGGCATTCATTGGGTGATTCCCTCCTCGGGGTCGGTCGTTTCGATGTGGGGGTCGTGGGGGTTCGCGCCGACCAGGCGAAGCGCCTTGGCCTCGAGGTCGACGCGGTCGAGGGTCGACGGCTGCGCGTTCAGCAGGTCGTCCCACGACACGGACGCTGTGGGGCCGAGTGGCGCGACGGTGGCGTTGATGATGTGTTGCACGTTGAGCGCCGCTTCGAGCTCGTCGGCTGCGGCGATCGCCGCGACGCGGGTGCGGTGGACATGCTCGGCTGCAAACAGCTGCCACTGCTGGGGGTAGGGCATCAGTCGACGCCGGTGACGACGGTGGACGTGCCGGTGGCCCGGATGAACGGCCGCAGGTGGTGGGGGATGCCTTCGCCCTTGGCCGCGGCGATCGCTCCCCGGATCAGCGCGTCGCCAGACGGGACCACCGGGGCGTAGTGCGGGGTCGCGGCCCCGCCCGGGAGCGGGGACGGCCGGGGCGTCTCCGCCGCGGGCACCTCGGGTTCGGGCTCACCTGCCGGTGGGCGGTCGAGGCGACCCTTCCACATGGCGTTGCGGAGCTGGGCGTCGATGTCGCTGGTCTCAGTGATCTTCATGTTCGTTCGCCTCCTGGGCGTTGTTGGGGTTGTTGCGGTACTCGGTCCATGCGGCCATGCGCAGGCGTGGGCCCATTGCCTCCCACTGGTCGGGGTCGACGTTCGGCGGGGGGATGCTGGTGGCGACGGCCCACCACGGGGCGTTGTCGGGCATTGGTTCTCCTTGGGTCATTGCGCGCCGGGTTGCCAGTAGTGGGCGTTCTCGGCGTCGTACTCGGCTTGCATCCGGACGACAGACGGGCACTCCTGCGGGCACAGGGCGACCGCCTGGCCGTCGTGGTGGCGACACGGGGCACACTCGCGACCGGGGCGCACGTCGTCGTGCTCCCACCACTTGCGGCGCTCCTCGTCGGTGAACTCGGACCAGTGGTTGCGGGCGCGCTCGAGGTGGGGCTCCAGCGGGCCGGCGTTGAAGATGGTCCGGTACGCCTGGGCGCGGTTCTTCGGGAGCGGCGGCCGGTACTCCTGGCTCCACCGGTAGGGCCAGACGTGGTGAGCGGTCCAGTTCGGCGGGGGCTCCTCGAGGGAGACGTCCAACTCGGCGGTGGGAGGTCGGCGGTAACCCATCACGCGGCCTTTCGGAGGCGGGTCACGGTCGGTCGGCCGGCGCCGCGACCCTTCAACTTCACGGTGTCTTCGTCCGCGAGCTCTACGCCGAGTTGCTTCAACAGGCGGGCGACAAGCTGCGCCATCTGATTGGCGGTCGCAACGGCGGGGTGCTGCTTCGGGCTGCCGTAGCGGTCCTGAATCACTGCGCCTTCGTTCGCCAGGGTGCGCCACGCGGCCGAAACCGTCTCGTATGCGTGCGATGCCTGCTCGAGGAGGGCCAGTTCTGACGGGCTCAGGACGTACTCGCGTGCCACGGTGCGCCAGAGGCGCCGGCCGTCAGCGCCGAGATTCTGGGGCGGTTTGGGGGTCGTGGGGGTCAATCAGGGCCTCCTAGGACGGGGCAACAGGTCTGAGAGTGAATGCTCACTTTTCTGGGGGCTGAGCTCGCCGGTCCCCGCCTTATGGGCCGGCCCGCGGTGGTACCCCTCCTGCTGGAGGTGTCGGGCGACGTGGGCGAGGTAGTCCCGCCACTCGTCGGGGTGGTCATGGCGCAGCCACGCCAGCACCTGCTCGGCGTAGGCGGCCTGGGATGCGGGGTCGTCGGTGGTTGGGTGCGGGCCGGGGTACGTGGCGACCAGCTCGGCCAGGGGTGAACGCTTGTGAACGCTTGTTCCCGGTAGCTGTAGGAATTGCTCCCTCATGGGGAAATAGCCGGAAGTACCGTTCACAAGCGTTCACCCCCCGGAATCTCGGTGATCCCGAACCAGGTTCGGGTGCGGGCACGGCCGACTTGTCGGGTGGTGAAGCCTCGGCCTGTGAGTTGGCGGCCGAGGGCCTGGGGTGGCATGGCGTCCTCGCCGGTGTCGTTGCACCACCGTTCGTAGAGTGCTCGGAGGTCGCCGGCGGTGATGGATGCGGCGGGGTCGGGGTGGCAGCACTCGGCGAGGAAGCGGCCGAGGTGGTCCTCCTCGGTGCGGTACTCGGCGGTGGCTCGGGTGATGGCGTCGGGGATCTCGAAGCCGTGGTCGTGCCACTGGCGGGCCCCGTCGATGATCCAGTTCAGGATGCCGGGGGCCTCGTCGGCGAGCTTGGCGGCGAGGTGGAGGTCACGTTCACCCGGTGGGATGGTGACGTTCCAGGGGATGAGTTGGAGGCGTCGCCAGATCCCTTCGTCTGTGCCGCGCACCCGTGGCCGGTGGTTCGTGTGCAGGAACAGCGTGTGCGACGGCGCGAACTGCCACGGGTCCTCGTTCATGCGTCGGGCCTCGAGGAGGTCGCCGCCGGTGAGCTCTTTCACCTTCGCTTCGTCGAGGAGGTCGCCGGCCTCTGTCTCGGCGGCGACGGCCATGCGGACGCCGAACAGTCGGGCGCGGACGGTGTCGTGCTGGTCGCGGTGCTGGGCGACGATCAGGCTCTTGTGCGGCACGGCGGTGTAGTCGGGGCCGAGGGTGTGCATCAGCGCGCCGTAGAACTTGCCTTTGCCGTTGGCGCCACCGCCGACGTTGGCGGCGACCACTTCGACGGGCACACCGGTGGCGGCTGAGCCGACGAGGCGCTGTAGGTGGGTGCGGACGGCGGGGTCCGGTTGCCACGTCTCGAGGCACTGCTGCCACAGGGGGGCGGCGGCGTCGGGGTCGTAGGCGACGGGGGCCTGGGTGGTGAGGAGGTGGTCGGGGTCGTGGCGGCCGAGGTCGCCGGTGCGGAGGTCGACGGTGCCGTTGCGGACGTTCAACAGCCACGGGTGCCGGTCGAGGTCGGCGTGCTCGACGACCACGCCGGGGATGCCTCGGGCGAGCTTGACCATTGCGGCGATCGACCGGGCCTCCTCACTGCGCTTCGCCCACTTCCACAGGGCTTCGCGTTCCGCCCCTTGCTCGGGACCCATCGAGGCGAGCGACCGGAACAGCGCCCGGGGCACCTCCTTGGCCAGCTCGGTGACCAGGGCGTCGGCGAGGTCGACGCGCCAGACGCCGGCGTCGTCGTAGACGATCCACTTCTTCCACGCCCGGACGTACCGGGCACGGCCGTCGGCCACGACGGCGAGACGATCGGCGTTACCGACGTCGGTGCCGCGGTGACCATCGGCGAGCCGGCCTTCACTCGGCCGGACAATCCGGGTGACGTTCTCGGGCTCGTCCTGGGGGCGTGGGGCGTTCCGCCACCCGGGGCCGAACATCCGGTCTCCAGCCTCCTCGGCCGCGTTCACGGCGGCGTGCTCGGCGGCGGTCATGCCGCCACCTGCACAGCCATGTGCTCGAGTAGCTGGCGCTCCTCGTCCTCGGCGATCAGCAGCACCTCGAGCCGGCGCTGGTCGAAGTGGGAGAAGATGCGTTCCTCGAGCATCGCCCGCAACGTCGGCGGTGGCACTGCCTCCACCTCCACGGCGCCGCCGTAGAAGTCGACGCCGGCCCGGTGTCTCGCCGGCGTGGTCGGCAGGTCCCATTCGTCGCGTTGGTCGAAGGTGACGGCCACCCGCTCGAAGTGAAAGACAGTCTCCGGTGCGTGGCGGCGCAGCCCTTCGCGGACTGTGCGTTCGATGTCGATGCCGGCGGGGTCGAGGTCGCCCAGGTAGTAGACGAACACCGGGCGATCACGTCGAACGAAGGTCTGTGCGGCCGCCCATACGAACGTCTTGGACGGGTAGCCCCTCGTCGGCATGAGGGGAACGTCCCACTCGTCGCACAGGTCCGCGACTGTTCCGGCGATGCTGTCGGACTCGGCCCACACCTCGACCGCAGCGGGTGCGTCGCTCCATAGCGCGCGCCGGTAGCTAGAGGCGGCGGCGGCGAGGTAGTCGCCCACGCTGTCGTAGCTGCGGCCGGTGTAGGTGCGCCGGCCGTTGTCCACGATCCAGGCGAACGGCAGATCGCCCACTTCCCGCATCTCGGACAGGGCCCGCTGCACCTGTCGGTAACCCTTCTCCGTCTTGGGCACGATGCCGGCGCAGACGGCCCGGTAGTAGGCACCGCGCACGCTGACGGGCTGGTTCTCCTGCACGATGTCGTAGAGCGCTTCCCGGCGGTGCTTCATCTCGGCCTTGGTGGCCCGGGTGCGCTTTACGGACCGTGCGCCATAAACGGCGGTCACTCGACCACCTCCAACTCGCCCCGGTCGACGGCCCGACACACGGCCGCCCACCAGTCGGCCGTCAGCGGGTCCGTCGTGTAGCCGGCGGGCTCGCCGGTCAGGAGGTCGTACTCAGGATCGGGCGGAGGGGGTGTAGGCTGATCCTGGTTTCGTCCACCGCGAGACTCTGCGGCGCCCCTGCCACCGGGGCGCCGTTCTCGTTCCCGGGCCATCACGCGGCCGCCCGTTCGATGCCCTCAGGACAGTTGTCCTCAGGGTGCGTCAGGCGTCGCAGGCTTTCGGCGGCGGGTAGCCGGGCGCCGGCCCGAACAAAGATGGCGGCGACGAGGTCGAGGGCCTGGTCCTTCGTGTCGGCGGCCATCACGCGGCCACCTCGTCGGGGACCACGTCGAAGAGGTCCGCCACGTCACCGCCGAGGGCGTCGGCCGCACGGGCGACCACCTCCGCCGACGGGGTGCTGCGGCCGGCCTCATAGGCGCTGACGGAGTAGAGCGATCGGCCGATGGCCACGGCCAGGCGTTCACCGGACCAGCCGGCCGCCTTGCGCATCTTCCGGAGCCGTTCGCCGGAGAAGGTCGTATGCACGGGCGCGACACCACCTTTCGGTAGGTGTCCTGCCAGGCATCGTTGGGCGGCAGTGCCCGGTTGGCCAATCCAACAAGACGGGGGTTGTTTCCCTAAGGATAACACCCGTGGGATTTGCCCCGCTACCCGATTAGGGTCATGGGGGTGAGGATCACCGTTCGGCCGAATACAGACCCCGCCCGGTTGGCCAACAAGACCATCTCGGCACTTCGACTTGGCGACGTCGTGTGGGAGCGAAAGCGCGTGTCGATGCCGGTGATTGCCGCCGCACTACAGGAGGTCACTCGCCTGCGGCCCGACGTCGAGTGGCACAAGTGGGAGTCGGACGGTGAGGTGCTGGTGACGTTCTCGACGGCGGGCGAGCAATCGTTCGTTGCCTACGCCACGGGTCGAAAGGTGCCGGGCGAAGCGGCCTAGTCCGCCCACCTGAAACGCACGTCCAGCCGCCCGGGCTCGAATGGCCCGCCACGCTTCTCGGCGGGGTTGACGATCACCCGGTCGAGCACCGCTTCCAGCACTGTTCGCCGTTCGGTGAACGTCATCACGCCCCACCGCTCGCGTAGGTCGTCGGCATCGAGGGCGGCGACCGGGGCGGCGGGCGACACGGTGGCGAGGGCGGATTCCAACGCGGCGATGCGCTCGGTGATGCGCTGCTGCTGGCGCTTGTAGGTGTCGCGGTCGAGGTCGCCGTCCGCGAGCATGTCGCCCAGCTCGACCAGGCGGGCGCGTGCCGCCCGGAGGTCGGCGGCGGTGGCGTCGAGGTCGACCGAGGATGCTGCGGCCTGCTGACGTTCGAGGGCGGCGGCGAACTCGGGCGAGCAGAGGTAGGCGAACAGGGCTTCCAGTACCACGGGCTCGGCGTTGTGGTCGAATACGGCCATGGAGCCGCACCCGCCCTCGGCCTTGGTCGGGCAGGCGAACCGCGGTGGCCGCTTGCCGTCGGCGGCGTGGCCCCCGAAGCCGGAGCGCATCATCGAACCGCACTTGCCGCACCGCACGAAGCCGCCCAGCACGCGGTTACGGGGCCGGCGGGCGTTGCGGTTGCCACCTGGCCGGCGGTCGAGGGCGGCTTGCAACCGCTCGAAGGTGTCGGGGTCGATGATGGGGGCGAAGGCGTCGGCCTTGGTGATCGTGCCGTTGTGCGATCGCGCGCCCATGAGGCGGGGCTGGCGGAGCACCTGGGTCAGCGTGGTCGGGTACCACCGCCCGCCGAAACCTTCCCGGGGGGAAGGTTTGCACTCGTCGCACGGGCACCCGCCACCCTGGCCCGCGGTCGTCACCCCGCGGTCGGTCCAGTCGCGCACGATGGAGGGGACCGACTCGCCCGCGAGCACCCGGGTGGTTGCCTCACGGATCAGGTCGGCCTCGGCGGGGATCACGTCGGAGCGGTCGTGATTGTGCCCGAAACCTCGTCGGCCGTGGTGGTCGCCGGCCTGGGCCTTGGCCGCTTCCTTGAGCCGGAGCCGCTTGGCTTTTTCGGCCGACTCGCGCCAGCCGACCAGCGCGTTGATGCCTTGCAGTAGGCGGTCGTCGACCTTGGCGGGGTCGAGGGTGCCAGCACCGCTCACCACCTCGAGCACCGCACCGGCCTCGCCTAGCGCGGTCTGTACCGCCCAATCGTCGCCGGGGTCGCGGGTGAGGCGGTCAAGGCGGTCGACCACCACCACGTCGACGCGCCCGCCGATCACGTCGGCCATGAGGTCGCTGAACGCTGGCCGCTTGCCGCCCTTGCGGAACGCGCTGCGGTTGTTGTCCTCATGGATGGCCACCACCTGCCAGCCGCGCTCAGCACAGCGGGCGATGCAGCGTTCCCGCTGCTCTCCCACGTTCACGGCCTCGCCGGTGCGGTCCTGGCTGATGCGGGCGTACACCGCTGCTCTGGTCATGCGTACCATGCTATTGACTAATGGTCAGCGA
>JAYRFK010000104.1:0-3077 GCA_041908445.1 Acidimicrobiales bacterium
AGGATGGCACCGGGCACGTCGGCCGCGACGCAGATGACCCAGGTGACCAAGCCCACGACCACGGCCTTGGCCAGCGAGAGGGCCACGTAGCGCCAGGCGCGGGGGTACGCCCCGACGAGGACGCCGTGCACCCCCGCTCGTCGCTCGGGGTCCCGGATCTGGGCCAAGCCGCTCGCGATGAAGCGGGGTCCCGAGATGAGCACGAAGAGCATGAGCACGAAGGTCGCCACGAAGGCCGCCCCGCGGCTCGCGGCGGAGCGCAGGGCGTCGACGGTGTCCCCGCCCCGGAGCCGGGCGGGGAGCTCGTCGACGAAGGTCTGCACCTTGTCCTCGAGCTGGGCCTGGCGGGCGAACTCGCCGAAGCGCTCGGAGCGCTGGAGGTCGCGGGCGGCGGCCGGGGCCGCCTCCTCGAGGTTGTCCGCCTGGCGCCGCACCTCGTCGATGCCGCGGTAGGTGATCCCGCCGACGAGGGCGAGGCCGCCGAGGGCCACGACGGCGATGGCGATGCCGCGGGGCAGGTAGCGGTCGAGCCGATCGACGATCGGGTAGAGCAGCGCGGCCAGGAGGATGGCGACGAGGAGCCAGCCGAGGGGGCGCTTGGCGGCCAGGAAGGCGAAGACGCCGAACGCGCCGAGGCCCACGACGAGCACGGCCCGCACGAGGGAGAAGGCGCTGAAGTGGACGGTGCGCCGCCGGGCGCGCGCCGCCGGCGGCGTGGTGGGGGCCGCGCCGGCGGCGGGTGCGGAGGGTTCAGGGCCGGCGGACATCGCCTCGGTACAGTACCGACGTGCCCGGGGCCGGGGAGGGAGCGCAGGACACCGCCACACCCCCGGTCGGGGCGCGGCCGACGCGCGTCGTCGAGGTGGTCGACCTGGACTGGCGCACCCCCGCGGTGGGCGTGGCCGCCGTCATCGCCGTCGGGGCCACCGCCGCCCTGGTGCGGTCGACCCCGCGGACGCTGACCTGGCTGGTGATCGGGGGCCTGCTGGCCCTGGCCCTGAACCCGGTCGTGGACCGCATCCAGGACCGCCTGCGGTGCCGGCGCGGCATCGCCGTCGGCGCGGTGCTGCTCATCGTGCTCCTGGCCCTGGCCGTGATCGGCATCGTCCTCGGCCCCGAGACGGTGCGCCAGGCCCGGTCGCTGCAGCGCGACATCCCCGACGTCGTCAACCAGCTCACCGACCTGCCCCTCGTGGGCCAGACCCTCGCCGACAACGACGTCCCCACCAAGGTGCAGAACTGGCTCGAGCGCCTCCCCGACCGCCTCGCCGGCAACGAGTCCGCGGTGGCCGGCGCGGCCCGGTCGGTGGCCAGCGGGGCGCTCGCCGGGTTCGCCACGCTGCTGTTCGCGATCACCCTGCTGCTCGACGGCGAGCGCCTGGTGCGGGCCGGCCGGCGGCTGTTGCCCGCCGAACGCCGACCGCGGGCCGACCGGGTCGGCCGGCTCTTCTACCAGGTGATCGGCAAGTACTTCGCCGGTTCCGTGCTCGTCGCGGTGCTGCAGGGCCTCGCCGTGCTCGTGGTGGCGCTGATCTTCGGCGTGCCCCTCGCCCCCCTCATCGCGGTGTGGGTGATGGTCTTCAACCTCGTGCCCCAGATCGGCGGCGCGGTCGGCGGCATCCCCTTCGTCCTGCTCGCCTTCACCCAGGGGGCGACCACCGGCGTGATCTGCGCCGCCTTCTTCCTGCTCTACATGAACTTCGAGAACCACGTGCTGTCGCCGGTGATCATCGGCGACGCCGTGAACCTGCAGGCGGCCACCACGATGGTCGGCGCCATCGTGGGCGTGTCCGTCGCCGGGGTGCCCGGGGCGCTCGTCGCCGTCCCCCTCATGGGCGTGGGCAAGGCCATCTACCTCGAGCTGCGCTCGGACGGCACCTCGGTGATCGAGGCCGGCCGCGGGCCGGGCCCGTTCAAGCGGCTGCTGGGGCGCATCACCAAGCGCCCGCGGGACGGCGCGGTCGATCCCGACGCCGGCCCGGTCGAGGTCACGGTCGAGGTCGAGGACGCGGCCCCGGAGGGCGCCCCGGCACCCGGCGCGGCCGACGTCTCCGGGGCCGACACCGAGCCACCGGACGCCGGGTCTCCTGACGCGGCCGGCTGAGGCGCCGCCCGGCGGGCCCGACCGGGGCGACCGCCGCTGGTGGTGGGCCCTGCTCGCCCTCGCCGGCCTCAGCGCGGCGGTCGCGGCGGCGGTGGCGCTGACCCACCCGGGCGAGCCCCGCCTCGGCAGCGACCAGTGGGGCTACCTCGACCTCGCCCGCCAGTGGCGGCGGGGCGACGGGTTGGGCGCCTCGGCCGAGGTGTCGGCGGGCTACCCCCTGTTCGTCGCCGGGGTGGACCTCCTCCGCCTCACCGGCCCGGTCGTCCCCGGCCTCGCGACCGCGCTCGCGCTCGTGCAGGCCGTGCTGCACGGCGCCACCGTCGTGGCCACGGGCGTCCTCGGGCGTCGGGTGGCGACGCCCGCCGTGGGGCTGCTCGCGGCCGGGATGCTGGCCGTGTGGCCCGACCAGCTCGTGGCGCCGGGGCTGCCGATGTCGGAGACCCTCGCCACTCTGCTCGGCGTCGGTGTCGTGCTCCTGCTCCTCGGCCGGCCGGCGCCCACGGCCGCCCGGATCGCGGCCGCCGGCGTGGTCCTGGGCCTCGCGGTCGAGGTGCGCCCGGCGACGGGGGCCCTGGTGGTCCTCTTCCTGGTCGTGCCAGGTGCCCGCGGCGCGGTGCGGGCGCGCAGCCTCGTCGTCGGGGCCGCGGCGATGTTGCTGGTCATGGCCCCGTTCGCGGTGCGCTCGTCGCTCGCGGCCGGCGCCGCGGTGCCGCTCGACCTGCGGGCGGGCGCCGGGCTGTGCCTCGGGCGCCTGCCCGAGGCCGACGGGGGGCCCATCGCCTTCGAGCGCTGCCCCGTGCCGGCCGGCGCCGACGCGCTCGAGGCCGACGCCGCCCGGCGGGCCGAGGCCTGGCGCCTGCTGCGCGCCCACCCGGGTCGCGAGCCGGCCCTGGTGGCCGGTCGACTGCGATCGACGCTCTGGGACGACGACCGGTGGGCCCTCGACGAGCTGGCACAGCGCAACGGACGGGCC
>JAYRFK010000105.1:0-4296 GCA_041908445.1 Acidimicrobiales bacterium
CCCGTCTCGGGCCAGGACGGCGCCAGCATGGCGGCCACGAAGGCGTCGCGGGGCAGCCCGCAGCGGTCGACGGCGTTCGCGGCGGCGTAGACCTCGTCGAGGGGGTCGTCGCCCCAGGACCACGCCGACGCGGCCGGTGCCGCAGGCGGCGCCGCCAGCACGAGCGGGCTGCCGGCGACCACGAGGAGGCCGGCCAGCAGCGCGAGGAGGCGGTGCCTCACCGGCTCATCCCCCAGAGCAGGAGGGGCGCGGCGTCGAGCCCGGCGGCGTCGCCGTCGACCACCAGGACGAAGTCGCCGATGCCGCCCGGGACCAGCGCGGCCGCGGGCTCGCCCTCGGTGCCGGCCGCCGCGCCGGTGGTGACCGCCCGCACGCGGCCGTCGGTGCCGAGCCAGGCGGCCACCGCGGTCGGGTTCGGGGCGTCCACGTCGGCCAGGTCGGTCATCGAGCCCATGAGCACGAAGGGGAAGGGCCCGGCGCCCTCGTCGGCGTACAGGTAGGTGTCGAGGGGCTCGCGGGCGCCGGCGGGCTCGGTGTAGAAGACGCTCAGCTCGAGGTCCCGGGTGCCGGGCACGGGCTCGCCCCCGGCGTCGGCGACCGACCAGTCGACCGAGGCCACGGTGCCGGCGTCGACCTCGCTCTCCAGCACGAAGGGGGCGGGCTCGCCCGAACGCACGGGCGTGACGAGGGCGGCGGCGTCGAGCCGGTCGAGCTCCGCGCCGGCGGCGTCGCGGAGCACGGCGGTGACCGTCGGGGCGAGGGCGGGGCTGGTGGTCTCGTTGCGCACGAGGCCCTGGGCCCGCCACGGGCCGTTCGTCGTGGCCGCCACGGTGTCGTCGAGCACCACGAGGGCGTCGGCGCTCACGTCGGTGGTGAACAGGGGACCTCGGAACCCGGCGAGGGTGCGGCCCGACTCGTCGCCCGCCAGTGCCTCGTCGAGGTCGTCGGCGGTGGCGCCGCAGTCCCGGCCCTCCTCGAGCACGATGCAGCCGTCCTCGTCGTAGACCCCGGGGGTGCGCTCCTCGGCCGGCGGGAGGGTCGGGAGGGTGGCGTCGTCACCGCCCGCCTGGGCGCCGGCGGTGTGGTCGGCCTGCACCCCGCAGCCGGCGGCGACCCCGACGGCCACCAGGGCCAGCACGAGGGCGGCGGCCGCCCGGTGGGCGCGGCGGGGCCGGGGCGGGCGGGGGGACATGTCCAGCATCCTGTCGGCCTTCCTAGCAGGGGAATTGAACGGCACCACCGCGCGCCGCTCCGCCCATCCGCCCGATGCGGCCGGCCGGGTGGGGGTCAGACGACGTCGTCGAGGGCGGTCAGCGTGTGGGGCATGGCCCGCAGGTGCTCGTGCAGGCGCTGGTACGTGAACAGGCCCATCGCCACCGCCGCCACCAGCGACCCGCCCACGATCCCGAGCTCGACCCGGAGGAACAGGTCGTTGCCGAGGGCCACGAAGGTCACGAAGGCGACCACGCCGAGGAACCAGCCGATGGCCACCCGCCGCTGCGACGAGAGGGCGATGAGCGACTGGCCCAGCGCGGTGGCCAGCATGATCGAGGCGCTGCCCGCGGCGAGCAGGGCGAGGTCCCGGGGGGTCAGGTCGAAGTCGGGGCCGAAGAGCAGGCGGATGATCGGCGCGCCGACGAGGAAGGCCACGACGGTCCCGAGGATCCCGAGGGCGGCGACCGCGCCGAGCAGGCGGCCGAGGCGCCCGCGGAACTCGCTGTAGCGCCCCGCGCCGGCCAGGGCGGCCAGGTGCGGCAGCAGTGACGCCTGCACCGCCTGGTAGAGGAAGAGCGGCACCCGGGCGATGGTGAGGCCGACGAGGAAGACGCCGGCGGCGTGCTCCTCGGAGTCCCGGGCCAGCACGCGCACCGCCAGCGTCCCGGCGTTGACCAGGAAGGCGGCGAAGACCGACGCCGCGAGCAGCGAGCCCAGCGCCGACGTGAGCTCGTTCCAGGGTGCCTCGGGCCCCTCGGTGACGAGGTCCTTCTCGCCCCGGAGGGCCAGCCACACGCCGGCGAACGGGGCGGCGCCGAGCACGACGCCGTAGGGGCCCGCCACCTTCACGCCGAGCAGGGCGAGCACCGCCGAGAGGGCGAAGCGGACGGTGTTCTCCGAGCCGAAGTAGACGGCGTAGCCCCGGAAGCGCCCGAGGCCGGCGAGCTCACCGCGGATCAGGTGGGCGAGGGCGTAGGCGGGCAGCGACAGGGCGAAGCCCACGAGGATCAGGATCTCGTCGCTGAAGAGGTCGTTGAGCAGCCAGACCGCGCCGGCGAGGGTGGCGACCAGCAGCAGGGCGACCAGGCCGCCGCCGATGGTGCCGGCCTGGCGGACCAGGGGGCCGGTGCCGATGCCCCGGGCCCAGCGGTTGGCGAGGCCCCGGGCGACCTCCTGCTCGAGGGGCAGGAAGAACCCCGGCCCCACGATGTAGATGCTCGCCCAGAGCACGCCGAGCGGCGCGAAGGCCTCGGCGCCGAGCACCCGTGCGGTCAGGCCGAGGAACACGAAGGCCATGACCCCGTTCACCACGAGGCCGACCCCGACCGTGGTGGTCCCGGAGGGCAGCGGGTTGCGGGCGCGCAGGCGCGCGAGGAGTGAGGGCGGGGAGTTCACGCGCCGACGACGTTAGCGGCGCGACCCCATCGGACCGCAGCCACCGTCCCGGTCCGGACCAGGGTGCGGATCAGGAGGCGGCGGCGCGCTTGCGCGTGAAGGCGGTGCCCTTGCGGCGCACGATGGGCACGACCACCTCGCTCACCGCGGCGTCGGGCTTGGTGTCGAGCGGGCGCCAGCGGTCCTCGTAGCCGTAGCGCTCCGTCTCGCGCACCTTGGGCTTGCCGAACAGCATCAGCCAGAACTTGAACGTGTAGTAGATGTTCCAGAAGATCTCGCCGTTGCGCACCATGAACACGGCGCGGCGCCAGAGGTACTTCGGGTTCTTGAGGTAGGCCTCGCGGTAGAACTTCTGGAAGTAGTCGGTGATCGTCGACCACGGCAGGGTCGGGTGGTCGAAGATGTTCTCGGCGTTGTTGTAGACGGTGTAGGCGTCCCAGTCGAAGGTCTTGATCTTCCCCTCGCGCTGGAGGTCCCGGAACATCGGGGTGCCCGGGTAGGGCACGCACATGCCGCACTTCATGGTGTCGAGGCGCACGGTGCGGGCGTAGTCGATGGTGTCCTGCATCGACTCCTCGGTGTCGCCGGACAGGCCGACCATGAAGAACCCGTTGGGCTCGAGGCCCGACTCCCGGGCCATCTCGACCGCGTCGATGCCCTTCTCGAGGCTGGCGCGGCCGCCCTTGCCGAAGGCCTTCAGGACCTCTTCGTTGCCGCTCTCGAAGCCGAAGTACACGCGGTAGCAGCCGGCCCGCTTCATGAGGGTGAACAGCTCGGTGTTGGCGCTGTCGACCCGGATGCCGTTGTTGCAGGTCCAGCCCAGCTTGATGTCCCGGCGGATGATCTCCTCGCAGACCGCCGCGGCCCAGTCGTTGTCCGTGGTGAAGATGTCGTCGACGAGGGTGACCTCGCGGTAGCCGAGGGACTGGAGGTAGGCCATCTCCTCGGCGCAGCGCTCGGGCGACTTCTTGCGGTAGCCGCGGCCCATGGTGTTCTTCGAGCCGCAGAAGTCGCACGTGTAGATGCAGCCGCGGGAGAACTCGATGGTGGTGACCGGCCGCTGGCGCACCACGAGGCGCGTCACCCGGGAGTTGGACTCGAGCGGGTACTCCGCCCAGGCAGGCATGGGCAGCGAGTCGAGGTCCTCCACGAGGGCGGAGCCGGGGGTCGAGCGGATGTCGTCGCCGTCGCGCCACCACAGCCCGGGGATCTCGTCGGCGCGCTTGCCGTCGAGCAGGTCGGCGACCGTCCAGTCGGCCTCGCCGCTGGCGATGTGGTCGAGCACCGACTCCCGCATGGTCTCGACCGGCATGGCCGTCGGGTGGGCGCCGCCGCCGATGGTGACCACGTCGGGGAAGCGGTCCTTCACGAGGAAGGAGATGTCGCGCATCTGGTTGGCGAGCGGCGTGGTGGCGGTGATGCCGACGACGTCGGGGCGAGCCTTCTCGATCTCCTGGGCAACCATGTCCGCGTCGTACATCCGGTAGGACAGGTCGAGGATCTCGACCTCGTGGCCCCGGGCCTTCACCGCTCCGCCCAGGGCGGCCAGGTTGAGCACCGGGTACACCGGGAACGCGAGGCCGCCCTCGTTCGAGCCGTACGTGCGCGCGTACGACGGGTTGATCAGCAGCGCCTTCGCCATTGCGGGTGATCGTAGCCGTGCGGCCCCGCCCGGCCCCGGGCCTA
>JAYRFK010000106.1:0-1515 GCA_041908445.1 Acidimicrobiales bacterium
CAGCGGGCGGCGGCACCCCCGTCGGCGCGCCGGTCCGAGTGGAAGTTCGGGTTCGTCGGCTCCCGCGACCCCTCCGGCGCCCTGAGCCTGCCGCCCGCCCGCATCTCCTACGCCGACGGCACCCTCGACGAGGGCACGCCCGCCCCCATGGCCGACGTGGCCGCCACCATCGTCACCTTCACCATCGACCGCCTCGCCTACTCGCCGAGCCCGCCCATCGTGTTCGCGGTGGTCGACTTCGACGGCGGCGGCCGCTTCCCGGTCGAGCTCACCGACGTCGACCCCGACGCCCTCGCCATCGGCGACCGCGTCGAGATGACCTTCCGCCGCCTCACCACGAGCGACGGCGTCCACAACTATTTCTGGAAGGCCCGCCCCGCCCGCGGGACGAGCGGGAAGACCACCCCGTGAGGCTGCGCAGCGGAGCGGAGCAGCGGCACCGACGAACCGGATCCCGAAGGGGTCCCGACGAAGGAGGGACGAGGCCGGCATGAGCTCACATGGGATCAAGGACCGGGTCGCCATCGTGGCGATGGGGTGCACCGACTTCGGCGAGCACTGGGACCGCAGCGCCGACGACCTGATCATCGACGCCGCCGGCCAGGCCCTCACCGGCGCCGGTGTCACCACCGACGAGATCGACGCCTACTGGTTCGGGACCGCCACCACCGCCATGAGCGGCATCGCCCTCTCGCAGGCGCTGAAGCTGCGGGCCAAGCCGGTGACCCGCCTCGAGAACTACTGCGCGACCGGCTCCGAGGCCCTGCGCAACGCCTGCTACGCGGTGGCGTCCGGCGCCTACGACTCGGCCATGGCCATCGGCGTGGAGAAGGTGAAGGACGGCGGCTACCAGGGCCTCAACGCCCCGCCCATCCCCACCGACGGCACCCAGCGCACCCTGACCGCCGCGGCGATGTTCAGCCTGGTCGCCCCCGCCTACGGCGAGAAGTACGGCGTGTCCGACGCCGAGCTGCGCGAGGTGCTCGCCCGCATCGCGGCCAAGAACCACCGCAACGGCGCCCGCAACCCCCGCGCCCAGTTCCGCCGTGAGGTCTCGGTCGAGACGATCTGCCAGGCGGCGCCCGTCGCCGGCCGCCTCGGCCTGTTCGACTGCGCGGGCGTGGCCGACGGCGCCGCCGCCGCCATCGTCGTCCGCGCCGAGGACGCCCACCGCTACACCGACAAGCCGCTCTACGTGAAGGCGCTGTCGTTCGTGGCCGGCAACGGCAGCGGCAACGCCGACCCCGAGTACGACTACACGACGTTCCCCGAGGTCGTGCAGGCGGTCACCGACGCCTACGCCCAGGCCGGCGTCACCGATCCGCGCGCCCAGATCGCCATGGCCGAGGTGCACGACTGCTTCACCCCCACCGAGCTCGTCCTCATGGAGGATCTCGGCTTCGCCGACCGCGGCACCGCCTGGAAGGAGGTGCTCGCCGGCACCTTCGAGCTCGAGGGCGACCTGCCCGTGAACCCCGACGGCGGCCTCAAGTCCTTCGGCCACCCCGTCGGCGC
>JAYRFK010000107.1:0-47749 GCA_041908445.1 Acidimicrobiales bacterium
CGGCTGCTCCGCTCCGCTGCGCAGCGTAAACCGCCTTCGTCGGCACCCCTTCGGGATCCGGTTCGCCGGCGCGGCTGCTCCGCTCCGCTGCGCAGCGTAAACCGCCTTCGTCGGCACCCCTTCGGGATCCGGTTCGCCGGTGCGGCTGCTCCGCTCCGCTGCGCAGCGTAGAGGTCCCTACACTGCCCGGACGCCCGACCGCCCCGGGCGCACGACCACAGGGGGATCGACATGGCCGGCTGGAACTTCGCGGACGTCTGGGAGACCGTCGCCGACACCATCCCGGACGCGCCCGCCCAGCGCCAGGGCGACCGGGTCATCACGTGGGGCGAGATGGACCGGCGGGCCGACGGCCTCGCCCGCACGATCCTCGACTCGGGGACCGACGCCACCCCCACGCAGGAGCAGGACAAGGTCGCGCTCTACGTCCACAACGGCCCCGAGTACCTCGAGACCGTGTTCGCCGCCTTCAAGGCCGGCCTCGTCCCCGTCAACACGAACTACCGCTACGCCGACGCCGAGCTGACCTACCTCTGGGACAACGCCGACGCCGTCGCCGTCGTCTTCCACGGCACGTTCTCGGACCGCATCGCCGGCATCCGCGACCAGGTGCCCGGCGTGCGCCTCTGGCTCTGGGTCGACGACGGCAGCGGCCCCTGCCCCGACTGGGCCCTGCCCTACGAGGAGGCCGCCGCCACCCCCACCGAGCGGGTCGTGGCCCCGTGGGGCCGCAGCGGCGACCACATCCTCATGCTCTACACGGGCGGCACCACCGGCATGCCCAAGGGCGTGATGTGGCGCCAGCGGGACCTGTTCGTGGCCATCACCGCGGCCACCGTCCCGACCTACGGCGACCAGCAGGACCTCGACGCCGTCCGTGAGCTCGTCGCCCAGCCCGGCCGCCCCGTGGCCATGCCGGCGTGCCCGCTCATGCACGGCACCGGTTGGTTCATGATGCTGCAGAACCTCAGCACCGGCGGCTCCGTGGTCACCCTCGAGTCCCGCCACCTCGACATCCCCGAGCTGTTCGACACCATCGAGCGCGAGGGCGTGCAGATGGTCGTCATCGTGGGCGACGCCTTCGCCAAGCCCATGCTGCGGGCCCTCGACGCCGAGCCCGACCGCTGGGACATCTCGTCGCTGTTCCTGGTGATCTCCTCGGGCGTGATGTGGAGCGAGCCGGTGAAGCAGGGCCTGCTCGGCCACCACGCCGGGATGATGCTGATCGACGCGTTCTCGTCGTCGGAGGCGCTCGGCATGGGCCAGTCGGTGTCCAGTGCCGGCGGCACCTCGGGCACGGCCAAGTTCCTGCTCGGCGACAACGCCCGGGTGATCGACGACGACGGCAACGACGTCGAGCCCGGCTCCGGCGAGATCGGCCGGGTGGCGGTCAAGGGCTTCACCCCCCTCGGCTACTACAAGGACGAGGCCAAGTCGGCCGCCACGTTCGTGGAGATCGACGGCGAGCGCTACTCCATCCCCGGTGACTACGCCCAGGTCGACGCCGACGGCGGCCTCGTGCTGCTCGGCCGCGGCTCGGTGTGCATCAACACCGGCGGCGAGAAGGTCTTCCCCGAGGAGGTCGAGGAGGTGCTGAAGGAGCACCCCGGCATCGCCGACGCCGTGGTCGTGGGCGTGCCCGACGAGAAGTTCGGCGAGGCCATCACCGCCTGGGTCGAGCCGCTCCCCGACGCCACGATCGACGAGGGCGAGGTCATCGCCCACGTGAAGGGCCACCTCGCCGCCTACAAGGCCCCCAAGCGGGTGCTCACCATCGACACCATCGGCCGCGCCCCCAACGGCAAGGTCGACTACAAGCGCCTCAAGCGCGAGGCCTCCGAGGCCCTCGGCATCGACGCCTGAGCCTCACCCGGCGCCGACCCGGCCCACCCCGCGAACCGGCTCCCGATTTCGGTGCCCTGGCACCGAAATCGGGAGCCAGAACGCGTCCGCCCGGGGCCGCGGGCCGATTTACGCCGCCGGGAGCGGGCTGACTACCGTCCGGACCCATGGCTGACATCGGCTTCGACAACAAGGTCGCGATCATCACGGGCGCCGGCGGCGGCCTGGGTCGCGAGCACGCCCTGCTCCTCGCGTCCCGTGGCGCCCAGATCGTCATCAACGACCTCGGCGGCACCGTCGACGGCTCGGGCGAGGGCACCGAGGGCCCGGCCCACACCACCGCCAAGGAGATCAACGACCTGGGCGGCGTGGCCGTGGCCAACACCGACTCGGTGGCGACGCCCGAGGGCGGCGAGGCCATCGTGCAGACCGCGGTCGACAACTTCGGCAAGGTCGACATCGTCATCAACAACGCCGGCATCCTGCGGGACAAGGCGTTCCACAACATGACGCCCGACCTGCTCGAGCCGGTGATCGACGTGCACCTCAAGGGCGCGTTCTACGTGACCCGCCCCGCCTGGAAGCTCATGCGCGAGCAGAACTACGGCCGGGTCATCAACACGTCGTCGAACGCCGGCATCCTCGGCAACTTCGGCCAGACCAACTACGGCGCCGCGAAGATGGGCCTCGTCGGCTTCACCCGCGTCCTCGCGGTCGAGGGCGCCCGCAACAACATCAAGGCCAACGCCATCGCCCCGATCGCCCGCACCCGGATGACCGAGGAGCTCCTCGGCCCCCTCGCCGAGCAGCTCGCCCCCGCCCTCGTGTCGCCGCTGGTCGCCTGGCTGGCCCACGAGGACTGCGACGTGAGCGGCGAGATCTACTCGGCCGCCGGCGGCCGCATCGCCCGCATGTTCATCGGGCTGACCCACGGCTACTACAACCCCGAGCTCACGGTCGAGGACGTCCGCGACCACTGGGGCGAGATCCGCGACGAGGAGGGCTACATCACGCCCGCCACCCTCGGCGACGAGCTGCGCCAGGTCCTCGAGCACTTCAAGAGCTGACGAGCCGCCACGGACGGACGGGCCCCCGGCGCTTCGGTGCCGGGGGCCCGCTCGCGTCCGGGCTAGGGGTTCACGTAGACGAAGCCGTAGCCCTCGTCGCGGGTGGGCACGCCCGTCGCCGCCAGAGTCTCGCCCCAGTCGCCGGTGACGGCCGGGTTCGACTGCTCCATGCCGTGGTCGGCGACGAGGAAGAAGGCGGTGCGGTCGAACACGCCTGCGGCCTCCACCGCGTCGAGCACCTGGCCGAGGCGGGCGTCGGAGTCGGCCACCGAGGCGGCGGCGATCTCCGAGTAGGGGCCGCCCTCGTGGAAGGCGGCGTCGGTGAGGGTGAAGTTCACCCAGCAGAACCGGGGCAGCTCGCCGAGCTCGCCGGCGAAGGCCTGGCGGGCCTGGGTGACGCTGGTGTGGTCGATCCGCGACGACCACTCGTACTCCTTGACCGGCCGCACGAAGCGCTCGGTGGCGTACGGCAGCTCGTCGGCCCGGGGCGGGCGGTCGATCTGGCCGCCGGAACGGATGACGCCGAAGGTCGACCAGCCCGCGCCGGCGTCGCACGGCTCGTTGATCGACACCGTCAGCGACCCCGGCCAGTTGCGCTCGAAGGCGGCGTAGAGCGACTCGACGGACGGGTCGAGGTCGGCCATGGCCTGGTGCCAGGTCGCCGGCGAGTTGGTGATCACCTGCTGCTGGCGGGCCCGGTCCCACCAGGCGTTGTGGAGGATGCCGTGGTGGCCGGGCTGGGCGCCGGTGAGGATCGACGTGTGGTTGGCCAGGGTGACCGTCGGCAGGCACGACATGGCCCCGTGGGCGTAGGTGGTGCCCATGGCCATCAGGCGGGCGACGTTGGGGGCGTCGCCCCGGGCGGCGAGGTCGTAGAGGACGTTGGCGTTGGTGCCGTCCCAGAGGATGCCGACGACGTGCTCGGGCGGCGCCTGGTCGGGATCGAGCAGGTCGTCGAGCACGCGGCCGTCCTGGCGGGCGAGCAGGCCACCGGCGAGGGGACGGCCGTTCTGCCCGGTGCTGGCGGGGGCGGGCCCGGCGCCGGCGAGGGCGAGCACGGTCGGGGCGACGTCGATCAGCCGGCAGGCGCGCGGGACGAGGCCCTGGGCGGCCACGCCGGCGCCGGCGATGAGGAACGGGGCGCGGGCCTGCACCACGCCGATCGAGCCGTGCTCGCCTCGGTGGCCGCCCTGGTCCTCCCAGTTGTGGGCGGCGCTGTGCTGCACGCACAGGTCGGGGGCGACGGGTGAGTCGAAGAGCTGGCTGATCTGCTCGAAGGCGTAGGGGTAGCTGTTGGCGGCCCGGTCGGGGTACGGCGTGGCGCGCTCCTCGTCGAGCGGCGCGAGGTGATCGGTGGCCTGGGTGGCGAGGGGGTCGTCGCCGTCGTGGCCGAGCACCTCGAAGGCCCAGCCGTCGCCCTCGGCGTGGCGGGTGAAGCGCACGACGCCGGTGGCCGAGGCGGCCTCGTACACCGGCGCGTCCGCCGGGCCGTCGACCGAGAACACCATGTCGACGATGTCGGCGATGGCCGGCTCGAGCAGGGCCTCACGCACCGTGGCGCAGGCGGCGGCGTGGGTCGGGTCGTCGTCGAGGACCGTCATGACCCCAGGCTACGACGGCGCCGGCGGCCCGCTCAGGGCGAGCAGCTGGACGTGGCGGGGACCCCCGCCGAACGTTCGGTGAACCACAGCGCGATCGCGTCGCCCTGGGCCAGCACGACGTCGTGGCGGCCGGGCACGGGGCGCAGCTCGACCGTCGCGCCCGCCGCACACTGGCGCTCGGACAGCGCGGTGGTCGACTCGGGGGCGATGATCGGGTCCTCGGTGCCCTGCACCAGCAGCAGCGGCCCCGTCACGGGTGCGTCGCCGACCGAGTTGTCGGCCATCAGCGCCGGCCATGGCGGCGTGGCCTCGGGATCGGCGAGGCGCAGCTGGTCGATCGGTGTGAGGGCGAAGTGGGGGGCGATGGTCGGGGCGCACGCCTCCTGGAGCAGGGGGAGCTCGGCGACGACGGCGGGCGTGAAGATGGTGGACACGTCGGCGTCGTCGTAGACGTCGGCCCACGACCCGAAGGTGAGGAACGAGTAGCCGAAGGTGAGCGGCAGGGTCGACGCCCGGCCGGCGAAGCGGGCCATGTCGGACACCGGCGCCACCGCCGCGGTGCCGATGACCTCGAGCTCGGGGGCGTAGTCCGGCGCGTCCTGCGCCGCGAACAGCGCCGCCTGCCCGCCCGAGGAGTAGCCCCAGAGCGCGGTGCGGGGCCCGGCGTCGGCCCCGGGGACGGCGGCCACCGAGCGGGCGGCGTCGAGCAGGGCGTGGCCCTCACTCTCGCCCACCAGGTACTCGGCGGGGCCGGGCGGGCCGAGACCGGCACCGTCGGGGGCCACGACGACGAAGCCGGCGCCGAGCAACCGCTGGATCGACGGCACCTGGGCACCGGCGCGCGACGGCGCGCAGGCGTCGGCCACGCCCGCGGTGCCGTGGGCCCACACGACCACCGGGAACCCACCGTCGGGCGCGTCGGCGCCCGGCCGGAAGACCATCCCGCTCACCCACGCGGGCTCACCCCGGGCGTCGGTCGAGCGCGTCAGCGTGCGCCAGGCGCGGGCCCGGCCCACGGGGGCCAGCTCCTCGTACCAGACGAGGCTGCCCGCCGGCCCGGCCCGCAGGTCGGCCGGCGGGTCGTAGAGGTCGGCGCCGTCGGGCAGGGCCGCGGGGGCGGGCGCGGCGTCCGTCGTGGCCGCCCCGCCGGAGCCACCCCCGGCGCCGTCGTCCCCGCCGTTCCCGCCGGACGAGCCGCACCCGGCCAGCGCCGCCGCGGCCACCACCGCCACGGCCACCAGCCCGAGGAGGGCGAGCGCTCGGCGGTGAGCGGCGGATCGGGGCATCGCCGCCGAGCGTAGGCTCGCGGTCCCGGCCCGCCGGCTCAGCCCGGCCCCAAGGAGGCGCCCCCGTGGCCACCGACCTGCTCGCCCTGTCGCACGCCGTGCTCCACGGCGAGGACGGTTTCGCCAAGCGCCACCCGATGTCGGCGAGCAACGAGCTGTGCGGGGTCGGCGATCGCACCGCGATGGTCGAGTCGTTCGCCAACGTGGCCGCCTTCGCCACCGGTGACGGTCTCGTGCTGGTCGACACCGGCAGCGCCTTCACCGCCGGAGCGATCCACGAAGCGGTGCGGGGCTGGACCGCCGAGGCCTTCGACACCGCGGTCTACACCCACGGTCACGTCGATCACGTCTTCGGCACGCCGGTGTTCGACGCCGAGAACGCCGAGCTCGGCCGGCCGCGGGCGAAGGTGCTCGCCCACGAGGAGGTCGACCCCCGCTTCGACCGCTACATCGCCACCGCCGGGTACAACGGCGTGGTCAACCAGCGGCAGTTCCAGCTGCCCGCCTTCCAGTGGCCCACCGACTACCGCCGGCCCGACGTCACCTACCGGGACCACCTCGACGTCACCGTGGGCGACACCCGCTTCGAGCTCCACCACGCCCGCGGCGAGACCGACGACGCCACCTGGGTGTGGGTGCCCGACCGCAAGGTGGTGTGCCCCGGCGACCTCGTCATCTGGTGCGCCCCCAACGCCGGCAACCCCCAGAAGGTGCAGCGCTTCGCCAAGGACTGGGCGGTCGCCCTGCGGGCCATGGCCGACCTCGGCGCCGAGCTGCTGCTGCCCGGCCACGGCCTGCCCGTCGCCGGCGCCGACGACGTCGCCATGGTCTTGAACGACACCGCCGCCTACCTCGAGTCGCTCCACGACCAGACCCTCGCCCTCATGAACGAGGGCGCCCGCCTCGACGACATCCTCCACACCGTCCGCCCGCCGGAGGACCTCGACGCCAAGCCCTACCTGCAGCCGATCTACGACGAGCCCGAGTTCATCGTCCGCAACGTGTGGCGCCTCTACGGCGGCTGGTACGACGGCAACCCCGCCCACCTCAAGCCCGCACCCGACGCCGCCCTGGCCGCCGAGGTGGCCGCCCTGGCCGGCGGCACCGGCGCGCTCGCCCGGCGGGCGGCCGAGCTCGCCGAGGCCGGGGACCTGCGCCTCGCCGGCCACCTCGCCGAGCTCGCCACCCAGGCCGCGCCCGACGACGCCGACGCCCACCGCGTCCGGTCCGAGGTGAACGAGGCCCGGGCCAAGGCCGAGCGCTCGACCATGGCCAAGGGCGTCTACCGGTGGGCGGCGGCCGAGTCCCGGGAGAAGGCGGACGACGCCACCCGGTAACCAGGCGGGCAGGGCGATCGCACTAGGGCGAATGGCCTAAGGGAACCGACCCCTGCGGCCGATGTAGGCAGGGTGGCGAACCCAGCGATCCTGGAGGCGGCGGACCTCGATCGCCTGTTGACCTCCTTGCCGCGGGAGTACGCCGTCGGCGCGCTGCGCGACGATCGCCTCGTGGCGGGGCCGGCGGGCGGGTTCGTGCTGCGGGCCGCCTCCGACGACCTCGAGCGCGACGCCCACGAGCTGCTCGCGCTCACCGGCCTGACCCGGGTCGCCCTGTCCGACCACCTGCCGTGGGTGCCGTTCCTCGACCCGCTGCTCGTCTCGCCGAGCGCCGGCCCCCACCACCACAAGGACGTCACCATCGTCCCCGTGGACCTGCTGGTCGACGTCCTCCACGACGGGCACCAGCGCCTCGACGCCGCCACCATGGACCGGATCTTCCAGCTGCTCGCCGAGCGCCGCCTCGACCCCGCATGGGCGTTGATCGGCTGGGCCGATGCCAGGATGGGCGGATGCAGCTCGTCCGATCGACCGGCGGCGTCGACGTCGCCCTCCACGACCTCGGCGGCGACGGCCCTCCCCTCCTCCTGACCCACGCCACCGGGTTCTGCGGCCCGGTCTGGCGCCCCGTGGCCCGTCACCTCGCCGACCGCTACCACGCGTACGCTCCCGACCTGCGGGCCCACGGCGAGTCGGTCACCCCCGAGGGCCTCGACCTGCACTGGGACGGCTTCGCCGACGACGTGCTCGCCGTCGTCGACCACCTCCGCGAGCACCAGGGCGTCGACGGTCCCCTCGCCGCGGCGGGCCACAGCAAGGGCGGCGCCGCGCTGCTGCTGGCCGAGCAGCGCCGGCCCGGCACGTTCTCCGAGCTCTACTGCTTCGAGCCGGTGGTGTTCCCCCCGATGCCCGAACTGGCCGGTGCTGCCGGTGACGACGCCGGCGCCAGCGGCTCGGGCGGGGGCAACCACCTGGCCGAGGGTGCGCTGCGCCGGCGCTCGTCGTTCGCCTCGTTCGGCGAGGCCTACGACAACTTCGCGTCCAAGCCGCCGTTGAACGTGCTGCGGGCCGACGCGCTCGAGGCCTACGTTCAGGGCGGGTTCCGCCGGGAGGACGACGGCTCGGTCACCCTGCGCTGCCGGCCCGCGGACGAGTCCCAGGTGTACCGGATGGGCGCGAACCACGACGCCTTCGCCCACCTGACCGAGGTCACGATCCCGGTCACCATCGCCACGGGCCGGGCCGACCCCTTCGGGCCCGCCGCGATGGCGCCCGCCATCGCCGAGCGCCTGCCCCACGGCCGCCTGGTCGTCTTCGAGGACCTCGGCCACTTCGGACCCCTGGAGGACCCCGACCGCATCGCCGACAGCATGGCCGCCGCCTTCGCCCGCTGACGGCCCCGCGGGACCCCCGTTCTGGCTCCCGATTTCGGTGCCCTGGCACCGAAATCGGGAGCCAGTTCGCCGCACGCCCGTGACGCGGTCACCCGATGCCGTCGGTGGGCCTGCGTACGATGCGGCCATGGCGTTGACGCCCCCGTCGACCCTCTCCCCGTCCAAGGTGGCCACCTTCCGGGACTGCGGTCTGGCCTTCCGCTACTCGGCCATCGACCGCCTCCCCGAGGCGCCCACCGTGGCGGCGAGCCGGGGCACCCTCGTGCACGCCGCGCTGGAGCGGCTCCTCGACCTGCCCGCGGCCGAGCGCACCGTCGATCGGGCCCTCGGGTGCCTGCACGAGGCCGCCGAGGCGTTCCGCACCGACGACGACTTCACCGGCCTCGCCCTCGACGAGGCCGCCGAGGCCCGCTTCCTGGAAGAGGCCGAGGCCATGGTGCGCCGCTACTTCGAGCTGGAGGACCCCCGCACGATCCGGCCCATCGGCCTCGAGGTGTTGCTCGAGGCCCGGGTCGGCGACGTGCGCCTCCGGGGCATCATCGACCGCCTCGAGCTCGACGAGGACGGCGGCCTCGTCGTCACCGACTACAAGACCGGCCGCGCCCCGTCCGTGCAGGCCGAGCAGGCCCGCCTCGGGGGCGTGCAGGTCTACGCCTACCTCTGCGAGCAGTTCCTCGGCGTGCGCCCCGCCCGCATCCAGCTCCTGCACCTCGCCGAGCCGATGCGCATCATCGCCGTCCCCACCGAGCAGTCCACCCGCGGCCTGGCCCGGCGCGTCGAGGCCATCTGGGCCGCGGTCGAGCGGGCCTGCGCCGACGAGGACTTCCGTCCCCGCCCCGGCCGGGGGTGCTCGTGGTGCAGCTTCCACGCGTACTGCCCCGCCCAGGGGGGCGACCCCGCCCTCGTGCCCCTCGGCGGGGGGCGCACCGCCGCCACGCCCGTGACCGACCCCGTGCTGGTGGCCTCGTGACCGACCCGACCGCGCCTCCCGATCCCGACCCCGCCGACGCCGACGACCCCGCCGGCGGGCTGGGCCCGGACGATCCCGGTGTGGCCGAGGTCGCCCCCTCCCCCGCCGACTCCTTCGCCGCCGTCGCCGCCTTCGACGCCGCGGTCGACGGCGCCTTCGACCACCTCCGGGGCAACCCGGTGGCCGACCGGGTGATGTACGGCGCCGCGGCCCTCGGCGACTTCAGCCTCATCTGGGCGCTCCTCGGCGCGGCGAAGAGCCTGCGCTCCGAACGCGACGAGCAGGCCTTCCTGCGCCTCGTCGTCTGCCTCGGCGCCGAGTCGCTGCTCGTCAACCAGGGCATCAAGCGCCTCTTCCGCCGCACCCGGCCCGAGCCCGAGGGCGAGCGGCCCCACCACCTCCGCACGCCGCTCACCACCAGCTTCCCGAGCGGGCACGCCAGCAGCGGCGCCTTCGCCGCGATCCTGCTCTCCGACGGGTCGAAGGTGCCGATCGCCTGGTGGGCGGTGGCGCTGGTCGTGGCCAGCAGCCGGATCCACGTGCGCATCCACCACGCCTCCGACATCGTCGCCGGCGCGGCGCTCGGCACCGTGCTCGGGCTCGTCGCCCGGCGCCTCTGGCGGCTCCCGCCCCGCACCTGAGCCACAGGTCACACCGCCCGTCGCCCGCGCCGCGGAATGCACCTCGGGCGGCCGGCGTTGGCGGAGCCATGAGCACCTCCTTCGCCGTCACCTGGGACTACCGCTGTCCCTTCGCCCGCATCGCCCACCTGCACGTCATCGAGGGGCTGCGCGCCGGTGCCGACTGGGACGTCACCTTCGTGCCCTTCTCCCTCGGCCAGGTGCACCTCGAGGAGGGCGCACCCGACGTCTGGGACGACCCCACCGCCGAGCCGGGCCGCCTGCCCACCCAGATCGGCCTCGTGGTGCGCGACCAGTACCCCGAGGTGTTCCTCGACGTCCACGAGGCGCTGTTCGAGGCCCGCCACACCCACGGCCAGGACCTGCGCGACGAACAGGTCCTGCGCGACGTCCTGACCGCCCACGGCCTCGACGCCGACGTCGTCCTCGAGGCCGCCCGCACCAAGGGCCTGGAGGTCCTGCGCGAGGAGCACTCGCGGGCGGCGGCCGACCACGACGTCTGGGGCGTCCCCACCTTCATCGCCGGCGACCAGGCCGTGTTCGTCCGCCTCATGGAACCGCCCGCCGGCGACCGAGACCTCGCGGTGCGCACCGTCGAGCGGGTGCTCGACCTCGTCGGTGGCTGGCCCCAGCTCAACGAGTTCAAGCACACCTCCATCCCCCACTGAGCACCGGCCGCGGGGGCCGCCGTACCATCGGCACCATGGCGGCACGCGAACGGGAGGTCCGGGCGGATCGGCGCATGAGCGACATGGAGGCGCTCATGTGGAACATCGAGAAGGACCCGCACCTCAGCTCGACCATCGCCAACGTCACCCTGCTCGACCGCCCCGCGGACCTCGAGCGCTTCCGGGCCCGCATGGCCGACGCGGTGCGCCGCATCCCCCGGCTCCGCCAGCGGGTCGTCCCCGGCCTGGGCCGGCTCGCCCCGCCGATGTGGCAGGACGACCCCAGCTTCGACATCGACTTCCACGTCCGGCGCGACGGCCTGCCCAAGGGCGCCACCGACCGCGACCTGCTCAACTTCGCGACCCGCTTCTGGCAGGCGCCCTTCGACCGCACCCGGCCGCTCTGGGCCTTCACCCTCGTCGACGGCCTCCCCGACGGGCGCGGTGCCATCGTGCAGAAGATGCACCACACCATCACCGACGGCGTGGGCGCGATGCGGATGTCCGAGCAGTTCATCGATCTCGAGCGGGAGCCGGCGAGCACGACCCGTCGCCGGGGCCCCGCCCGCAAGGGCCGCCGCACCGAGGCCGACCACCCGGAGCACGAGCTCGAGCCCCCCGCCGACGTCGGGCCGGCCAACTTCTTCGCCACGGTCGCCGACACCGCCGCCCACGTGGCCCGGCGCTCGGCCGGCGCCGCCCGCCGAGGCGTCACCGAGACCGCCAACGTGCTGTCCCACCCCGCCGACTGGGGCACGGTCGGCTCGGCCGGCATCGAGACCGCCCGGTCCGTGGTGCGCCAGGGCCTGATCAGCGACCGGGCCCACTCCCCGCTCTGGACCGAGCGCACGCTGTGGCGGCGCATGGAGGTCCTGTCGGTGCCCCTGGACGACGCCAAGCGCATGGCCAAGGCCCACGACGGCTCCATCAACGACTTCTTCGTCACCGGCGCGGCCCGGGGCGCCGGCGCCTACCACCGGGCCAAGGGCGCCCCCGTGGAGGAGCTGCGCATGGCCATGCCGGTCAGCACCCGGGCGGACACGTCGGCGGCGGGCAACTCCTTCGCCCCCTCCCGGGTGCTCGTGCCCACCGACGTCGACGACCCGATCGAGCAGTTCACGGCCATCAAGGAGCGCCTGGCCCGCACCCGCACCGAGCGGGCCTTCTCGGTGCTCGAGGGCCTCGCCGGGCTCATGAACGTCCTGCCCACGTCCGTGCTCGTGCGCATGGCCCGCCAGCAGACCGAGACCATCGACTTCACCACGTCGAACGTGCGCGGCGGCCCGCTCCCCCTCTACATCGCCGGCGCCCTCATCGAGGCCAATTACCCCCTGGGCCCCCTCGCCGGGACGGCGTTCAACCTCACCCTGCTGTCCTACGACGGGGCCCTCAACATGGGCCTCGCCATCGACACGGGCGCGATCGACGACACGGAATTGCTGCGCACGAGCCTCGAGGAGGCGTACGCGGAGCTGCTCGCCGCGACCTGAGCCGCAGCCGTCGAACCCGCCGGGCCGTGGGCCCGGGCGGTCACCTCACCTAGTTGACGGAGAGGGGCTCGTCGTTGAGGTCGGGCGCGGGCGCGCGCAGCAGGGAGCGCACGTCGAGGAGGAGGTCGGACACCTCGCTGGTGGACACCAGCTCGCGGTGCATCATGTCGCCCAGGCCCTGATCGATGAGGGCCAGCGCCTCGTCGATCGAGGTGATCTCTCGGGTCTCGGGCATCGCTACCTCCGGAGGGGGAGTTCGGACTGCACGGAACAACGGGGCGACCCGCCGGAATGTTCCGTGACCCTCGTCACGGCCCTGCCCGAAGGGCTTGCAGGAACCTTACCCACGCCGTGTGACGGGAGATCGGCATCAGCGGTGAATTCCCTGTTACGGGCCCGGCGGGCGACGCCGGGTCCGGCGTCGCTAGGTTCGCCGGCATGGAACGCGGCACCGACGCCCTCGGCCTCACCTTTGCCAGCTACATGATCTTCGGGCCGGCGGCGGCGCTCACCACCGCGGCCCGCGCCCGCGAGCTCGGCTACCGGTCCTTCTGGACCGCCGAGACGACCGGGCCCGAGGCGTTCTCGACCCTGGCCGCGGCGGGCGCCGCCGCCCCCGGCCTCGACCTCGGCACCGGGGTGCTCGCCCTGCAGCTGCGCACGCCCATGGTCGTGGCCATGGCCGGCGCCACCCTCCAGGCCCTGCAGCCCGACGTCGACGTCCTGCTCGGGATCGGGATCTCGTCGCCCGTGGTCACCGAGCGCTGGCACGGCGTCCCGTACGGCGACCGGCCCCTCGCCCGGGTCCGGGAGTACGTCACCCTCCTGAAGGAGTGCCTGTCGGGCGAGCCCGTCACCTTCCAGGGCGACTTCTACCAGTGCCGCAAGTTCCGCCTCGGCGTGCGCCTGGGCGAGCACCGCCCCAAGGTCGTCGTCGCCGCGCTCAACCCCAGGATGCTCCAGCTCGCCGGCGAGGTCGCCGACGGCGTCCTGCTCAACTACCTGCCCGCCTCCCACGTGCCGTGGTCGGTCGAGCAGGTCCGCAAGGGCGGCGACGCCACGATCTACGCCTACGTCCACGCCGGCGTGTGTGAGCGCGGGGACGGCATCGACCTCGCCCGCCGTGACCTCTGGTCGTACGCGGTGGTCGACGCCTACGCCGCCAACTTCGAGCGGGCCGGCTTCGCCGACGAGGTGGCCCAGATCCGCGAGTGCCAGGCCGCGGGCGACCGCGACGCCGCCATCGCCGCGGTGTCCGACCGCTTCGTGGACGCCATCGACGTCATGGGCGACGCCGCCACGGTCCGCTCGACCGTCGAGGCCTACGTCGCCGGCGGCGTGGACGTGCCGGTGCTCATGCCCCTGCCGTGGGGCCCCGACCGCATGGCGGTCATCGACGCCACGATGCGGGCGGCCGCCGGCGCCGACTGAGCGGCGCGGTTCCGGCTACACCCGCAGGAGGCGGGTGTCGGCGAGGGGCCAGCCCTCGCTGTCGACGAAGCGGACGTGCACGAGCCCGTGGCGGTGGCCGGCGGTGTCGAGCCAGTTCGGCGTGCCCGGGTCCTCGTGGGCGACCACGAAGCGGGCGACCCCGTCGTCGTCGACCGTCGCCGTCCTGTGGTTGCGCCAGACCGGCCGCCGAGGGTCGAGGCTCTCGGCCCACACGTTGGCGAGCTGGATGTTCCAGTAGGCGCACGGCGGCGGCGCGAACGACACCTCGAGGGCCTCGTCACGACCGAGCACCCAGTAGCCGCTCTGGGAGAGGATCGCCGGGTCGCCGCCCATGCGGCGCTGCTCGGCGGGGTCGCTCAGGCGGAGCTCGTTCGGCGTCGCGAGCCACGGCGTCACCCACTGCTGGAACCAGTCCGCGGCGCCGACCACGTAGAGCGCGGCCATGGCCAGGCGGTCGGCGACGCCACGCGGGTCGAGCGGGGGCGGCGGGGTGTCGACGCCGAGGCACTCGATCTCGAGGTCGACCCACTGCTCGGTCGCGGGGTCGGCGCGGGTCTGGCGGGCGAGCAGCAGGGTGGTGTCGGGCGCCATGCGCAGCCAGTTGCCCGGCTGCTCGCGGACGCTGGCCACGATGGTGAAGCGGCCGTCGTCGTCGACCTCGAGGTCGCGGCCCTGCAGGTGGCCGGCGCCGCCGGTGATGGCCTCCGACCGCGCGTAGTCCTGGTTCTGGGCCGCGAAGGAGAGGTAGGAGAGCGTCCCGACCCGGCCCCGGATCCGGTAGTCGTGGCTGGCCCGCACACCGGCGCCGAGGTAGTGGTTGTCGGGGTTGTCCATCCCGAAGCCGTTGGAGAGCAGGCGGAACGCCGGGTGGGCCGGCGATGCGGTGGCGAGCTGGGCGCCCACGGCGACCTCGAGCAGGCGCGCCAGGTAGCGCAGTCCCTCGGCCCGGTCGAGGTCGTCGAGCTCGAGGGCCGGCCAGTCGAGGACGCGGTCGGCCCCGCCGAGGACCTCGCCGAAGGTCGCCCAGGCGGCGTGAGCCTCAGCCGGGTCCACCGCGACCTCAGCCGACGTTGATGTCGAAGTCCGGCGGCAGCTCGCCGCCGGCCTCGAGCCACGCCGTCACCACCTCGGGGAACTCCCGGGGGTTGTAGACGTCCTCCTCGTAGCTCCACTGGCCGTCGCCGGCGTAGTGGAGGATGCAGAGGGTCGGCACGTCGAAGACGCGGTCGCCGCCCTGGGGGTCGGGCAGGCGGTTCTGGCACCAGAACACGAGGCGGTTGCCGTCGATCATCCACCACTCGTACGGGAACTCCATGGTGGGGAAGGGCTGCATGACGCCGTTGATCCAGGTCCGGATCTCCTCGCGCCCGTAGAACTTGCCGTAGTGGTGCTCGAAGTAGCGGGCGTCCTCGGTGAACTGGTTCGCCCACGGGTCCCAGTCGCCGGTCTTCACCGCGGTCTGCGCCCGCTCCCGGTACTTGGCGAACTCGGCCTCGATCTCCTCGCGCGGGAACACCGTGGCCACCGGCTCGGGCGTGTAGTCCGGGATGCCGGTGAGCGACTCGTCGGGCGGGGTGTGCTTGCGGCCACCGGCGGCCAGCCACGCCTGGAAGACCTCCTCGGCGTGGACCGGGTTGTACTCGTCCTCCTCGTAGTCCCACGTGCCGTCGCCGGCGTAGTGCAGGATCGAGGCGTTGGGGAACCGGTAGGGCGTGTCGCCGCCGGCGGGGTCGGGCAGGTTGTTCCAGATGTAGAAGACGACCCGGTCGCCCTCGACGATCCACCAGTCGACCGAGAACGTCATCGACGGGTAGTCGGCCATGCAGGACGTGATCCACCGCTCGATCTCGGCCCGGCCGTGGAAGCGGCCGAGGTAGTGCTCGATGTAGGTCGCGTCCTCGGTGAAGAGCGACGCCCACGCCGTCCAGTCCCGCCCGTACGCGCCCACCCGCAGGAATTCCTCGAACGCGGCGCGGACCTCAGCTTCAGGATGTTCCCCCATGGTCGGGACTGTAGGTCACCCTGCGGTCACGCAAGGCGGGGACCGTGCCGCTCCCCGGGATGGCTGTCGGTGGGCACGTCTACGATCGCCCCATGGAGCTGGCGGGCAAGGTCGTCGTGGTCACGGGCGGCGCCAACGGCATCGGCCGGGCGCTCTGCCGGCGCTTCGCCGCCGAGGGCGTGGCCGGCCTGGCCGTGGCCGACCTCGACGGTGCCGGTGCCGCCGAGGTGGCCGAGGAGCTCGGCGACCGAGCCCTCTCGCTGGAGGTGAACGTCGCCGTCGAGTCCGACGTCGTCCGCCTCGTCGAGGTCGCACAGGACCGCCTCGGCCCCATCGACCTGTTCTGCTCCAACGCCGGCATCGCCGCGCCCGCCGGCGGTGTGGAGGCGCCGAACGAGGGCTGGCAGCAGATCTGGGACGTCAACGTGATGGCCCACGTCTACGCCGCCCGCGCGGTGCTGCCCGCGATGATCGCCCGGGGCGAGGGCTACCTGCTCAACACCGCCTCTGCGGCGGGCCTGCTCACCAACCTGGGCGCCGGCCCCTACTCGGTCACCAAGCACGCCGCGGTGGGCCTGGCCGAGTGGCTGGCCATCACCCACGGCGACCAGGGCATCAAGGTCTCGTGCCTGTGCCCGCAGGGGGTGCGCACCGACATGTTGATGGCCGCCGCCGGCCTCGGCGCCGACGGCGAGGCCGGCGAGGGGGGCGGCGACCCGACCCAGGCCCAGCTCGCCGGCGCCGCCGTGCTGGCCCACGGCGCGATCGAGCCCGAGGACGTCGCCGAGGCGGTCGTCGCGGGCCTCGCCGAGGAACGCTTCCTGATCCTCCCCCACCCCGAGGTGCTCGACTACTTCCGGAACAAGGCGGCCGACTACGACCGGTGGCTGGGCGGCATGCGCAAGCTGCAGCGCCGCGTGGCCGGAGGCTCGTGAGCCGTTCCCCGGCGCGGACGGTGGCGGCCGCGCCGCCCGGCCCGGTCCCGGACTCGGGGCTGGCCGCGCTGGGGCTGCGCCCGGGCGACCGCGTCCGGTTCCGGCGCCGCGAGGGCGGACGCTGGCACGAGGCGACGGTCGAGCGCCTCGAGCGCGACGGCAGCATCGGCCTGCGCGACGGCCGGGGCGCGGCCCGCTCGATCCCCCTCGACCGGCTCGAGGTCCGCACCACCGGGCCGCGCGGCGCCAGCACGTGGGAGCCCGCCCCCGAGCGGGCCGCCCGCACCGAGCAGATGAGGTTGCTGTGACCGTCCTGCGGCGCCTGCGCCCGCTCCTGTTCGCCCTCGGCGCGGTCCTCGTGGTCGCCGGCGGTTGCACGCTGCCCGCCGAGAAGAGCTTCACCATCACCCACATCGACACCGAGGCGACGCTCAACCCCGACGGGTCGATGGACGTGGTCGAGCGGGCCACCTACGACTTCACCGGCGACTTCTCGATCGGCACGCGCAGCTTCGAGACCGCCCGGTACGACTACACGATCGAGGACATCGCCGCCTTCGAGGACGGCCAGCCACTGCCCGAGGTCACCAACACGCAGAGCCTGTTCGAGTGGGACCTCGACGGCGACCCCGCCGGCTCGCCGTCCACCACCGGCACCCACACCTACGAGCTCCGCTACCGGGTGGCCGATGCCGCCGTCGTGCACCCCGACGTGGCCGAGCTCTACTGGAACTGGATCGGCACGACCTCGCCGGGCACCGACCGCCTGGACGTCGACCTCACCGTCCCACCGCCGGGCGAGGGCGTGCGGGCCTGGGCCCACGGGCCCCTCAACGGCGAGCTGCAGCGCGAGGCCAACCACATCATCCTCGAGGTCACAGACGTCCCGCCCGGCCAGTTCGTGGACAGCCGCACGCTCATCCCCGCCGACCGCTTCGACGTCGAGCCGGTGGGCCCGCCGGCGGAGGACGACATCGTTGCCGAGGAGACCCGCCTCGCCGAGCTCGCCAACGAGCAGCGCCGGGCCGCCGCCGACCAGGCCGAGCGCGACCGCCAGGTGCGCCTGGCGTTCAACATCATCACCCCGATCGCCATCGTGGTGGCCTGGCTCACCTTCCTCCTGGTCTGGCGCACCTGGGGCAAGGAGCCGCCGGCACCGCCCGACATCGGCGACTACTGGCGGGAGGTGCCCGACGACCCGCCGGCGGTCGCGGTCGCGTTGTTGCACTGGGGCTCGGTCACCTCCACGGCCTTCGCCGCCACCACCGTCGACCTCGCCCAGCGGGGCTTCCTCACCATCACCGAGACGCCCGGCGAGGGCGGCCTGTTCGGCAACAAGACCGAGTACCGCTTCGACTGGCAGGGCAAGGACACCACCGCCCTGCTCCCGTTCGAGCGCGACCTGCTCGGCACCCTGTTCCAGAACGGCCAGACCGTGACCCAGAGCGAGTTCACGGCGTGGGCCCGCGCCCACCAGAGCGAGTCGGCCAAGTTCTGGTCGCGCTTCCAGAAGCAGGTCACCGCGGAGTTCACCAAGCGCAACTACGTGGCCCGCAACCGCCCGCTGCCCTACGTGATCCACGTCGCCGTGCTCATCGCCCTGGGCATCCTCGGCGTCCTCGCGTTCGGGGGCGACGCCCCCGTGGTGGCCGGCGCCGCGCTGTTCTCCGCGGTGGCGCTGCTGTTCTGCTCCGGATTGCTGCGCCAGCGCACGCCCGCCGGCGGCGAGCGCTTCGCCCAGTGGAACGGCCTCAAGCGGTTCCTCGCCGACTTCTCCCGCCTCGACGAGGCGGTGTCGGGCGACCTGATCATCTACGAGCGCTACCTCGTGGCCTCCGTCGCCCTCGGCGTGGCCGACCAGCTCGTGGCCGGCCTCCAGGCCAAGCTGCCGACCGAGGTGCAGCAGCAGACGACGTTCGCCCCGTGGTACGTGGGGCACTCGGCCGCCGGCTTCGGCAGCGGCCTCGGGTCGATGGGCTCGATCGGCACCTTCGCCAGCAACTTCGGCAGCAAGGCCACCACCAGCTTCACCCCGCCGAGCAGCTCGTCGTCCGGCTCGGGCTTCTCGGGCGGCGGCTTCTCGTCCGGCGGCGGCGGGGGCGGCGGCGGTGGTGGCTTCGGCGCCCGCTGACCCGTGAGCGCCGAGGTGACCGACACGACCGAGGCCCCCCGGCCGAGGGCACCGCACACCGACGAGGACGGCGCGTCCGCGCCGTGCCCCGATCCGACCGTCGCGGTCTACGAGGCCGAGGCCCGGCGCTGGCAGGCCGAGCGGGAGCCGCCCGACCACGGCCCGGCCCGGCGCTTCGGCGCCCGGGTGGCGGCCACCCGCGCCGCCGGCGGCCCCACCGGTCCGGTCGTCGACCTCGGCTGCGGGCCGGGGTGGTTCACGACCGACGTCGCCGGCGGCCCACCTGCCATCGCCCTCGACCGCGCCGCCGCCATGCTCGACCTCGTCCCCGGGCACGCGCCCGGCGCCCCCCGGGTGCAGGCGTCGCTCACGGCCCTCCCCTTCCGGCGGGGCGGCCTCGGCGGCGCGTACGGGGCCAAGAGCTACGTGCACGTGGCCCGATCCGCCACCCCGCTCGCGCTCGCCGACCTCCATCGGGCCACCGCGGTGGGCGCGCCGGTCGAGCTCCTGGTGTTCTCGGGCGACAGGGAGCTCGCCCCGCACCCCGGCGACGACTTCCCCGGCCGGCGCTTCTCGGCCTGGTCCGAGGCCCGGTTCGCCGACGTCGTGGTGGGCGCCGGCTTCGCGGTCGACCGCATCGACGCCGGTGACCCCGCGGCGCCGGCGGGGCACCTGCGGGTCGCCGCCACCCGGGCCCGCACCCTTCCCGACACCGTGGGCCCGGGGATGCGCCTGCTCGTCTGCGGCCTGAACCCCAGCGTGTACGCCGCCGACCGCGGCATCGGGTTCGCCCGGCCCGGCAACCGCTACTGGCCGGCCGTCCTCGCCGCCGGCCTCGTCACCCGCGACCGCGATCCGGTCCATGCCCTCACCGCCCACGGCGTGGGCATGACCGACGTGGTCAAGCGGGCGACGGCCCGGGCCGACGAGCTCGACCCGCAGGAGTACCGCGACGGCATGGCCCGCGTCGAGCGCCTCGTCGCCTGGCTACGCCCCGGCGCGGTCTGCTTCGTCGGCCTGGCCGGTTGGCGCACCGCGGTCGACCGCAAGGCGGTCGCCGGCGTCCAGCCCGCCGGCCTCGGCGGCGTGCCCGTCTACGTCATGCCCTCGACCAGCGGGCTGAACGCCCACAGCACCCCCGCGGACCTCGCCGACCACCTCCGGGCCGCCGCCGCCCTCGCCGACGCCTAGGGTCGCGGCCCATGGGTGTGCGCCTCGAACCACAGGACGAGTACCTCCACGAGTTGGGCCCCGAGGAGACCTTCAACGAGTCGATGTACTTCAACGTGTACGACCCGGCCCACCGGTTGGGCGGGTTCTTCCGCCTCGCCAACCGGGCCAACGAGGGCCGGGGCGAGATGACGGTCTGCATCTACCTGCCCGACGGGCGGGTGGGGTTCATGTTCCAGCGCCCCGAGGTCCACAGCAACGACGCCTTCGACGCCGCGGGCATGCGCTTCGACGTCGTCACCCCGTTCGAGGAGCTGACCGTCAGCTACACGGGCAAGGTCGTGATGCTCGACGACCCCCTCGCCATGGCCGATCCCCGGGTCGCCTTCACTGAGAACCCCTACGAGCGCTGCACCGCCCAGCTCACCTACACCCGGGTCAGCGACATGGTGGGCGGCGAGCCCGACCAGCCCCACGAGCGGCCGGGCGAGGAGTTCGCCAAGGGCCACTACGAGCAGCTCGTGCGGGCCGTGGGGACCATCACCGTCGGCGACCAGGAGTGGGTCGTCGACGGCTTCGGCCTGCGCGACCACTCGTGGGGGCCGCGCACCTGGCAGGCGCCCTGGTACTACCGCTGGCTCACCGGCAACGCCGGCCCCGACTTCGGCTTCATGGTCAGCCGGATCGCCCGCCAGGACCGTGAGGGCACCCGCGGCGGCTTCGTCTGGGAGGACGGCGAGCTCCACCTGTGCGGGTACAGCGAGGTCGCCACCGAGTGGGAGGGCGAGGACAAGTACCACCAGCGCATCGAGGCCCTGCTGCGCTCGGGTGACCGCGAGTGGAAGATCAACGGCAACGTGTTGAACCTCATCCCCCTGCGCAACCGGCGCGACGGCCGGGTCACCCGCATCTCCGAGGGCCTCACCGAGTGGCACGTCGAGGGCAAGCCGACCGGCTACGGGCTGTCGGAGTACCTCGACCAGATCATCGACGGCGACCCGGTCGGCATCGACGAGTAGCGACGAGTAGCGACGAGTCGCTCGTCACGGCGGGGAGCGACGAGCAGCAGCGGCCGGCGAGCCCGGCGGCCGCACCACGGGGGCCTCCGGGCCGCACGGGCGACGGGCTACCCTCGATGAACACCGTTCACCGACCAGGAGCACACCGTGTCCGTCGAGGCCGAGCCGACCGTCAACCCCTGGCTGCAGGGCAACTTCGCCCCCGTCGACGACGAGCTCGACACCGGGCCGTTGGCGGTCACGGGCGAGATCCCCGCGGCCCTGCAGGGCGAGTACCTGCGCAACGGCTTCAACCCTGCGGTGCCGCCGCGGCCGAGCTACCACTGGTTCGACGGCGACGGGATGATCCACGGGGTGCGCCTCGCCGAGGGCACCGCCCGCTACCGCAACCGCTGGGTGCAGACCAAGGGCCTCCAGGCGGAGCTCCGGGAGGGCCGCAGCCTCTACGGGGGAATGGCTGAGTTCACCCTCCCCGACCCCGACCTGCTCGCCGAGGTGGGCATGGTCAAGAACCTGGCCAACACCAACATCATCCGCCACGCCGGCCGCCTCTTCGCCCTGTGGGAGGCGGGCCACCCGACCGAGATGGCCGCCGCCGACCTGTCCACCATCGGCGAGACCGACCTCGGCGGCGCGCTGGCCGGCCCGATGACCGCCCACCCGAAGGTCGACCCCGACACCGGGGCGCTGTGCTTCTTCGGCGTCAACGGCTTCGCCCCCTACCTGCACTACTACGAGCTCGACGCCGCCGGCGCCCTCACCCGCAGCGAGCCCATCGAGCTACCGGGGCCGGTGATGATGCACGACTTCGTCGTCACCGAGCGCCACGCCGTGTTCTTCGACCTCCCGGCGTTGCTCGACGTCGAGGGCATGCTCAACGGCGGTCCCATCGTGCGGTGGGCGCCCGAGCACGGCGCCCGCATCGGCGTGCTGCCGCGCGACGGCGGCAACGCCGACATCCGGTGGTTCGAGCTCGACCCCTTCTACGTCTTCCACTTCCTCAACGGCTGGGACGACGGCGACACCGTGGTCGTCGACGGCTGCCGGGCCGACGACCTGGTGGTCGGGTTCGGCGAGGAGCGCACCCCCGAGGCCGGGGAGTTCCCCCACCTCCACCGCTGGCGCCTCGACCTGGGCACCGGCGCGGTCACCGAGGAGGCGCTCGACGACCGCTCGGGCGACTTCCCCCGGATCAACGACGATCGGGCCGGCCGCCGCAACCGCTACGGCTACGTGGCCCACGCCGGAGCGCTCACCCAGACCGGCGCCCGCTTCGACGGCGTGGTCAAGCACGACCTCGAGGCCGGGGCGTCCAACGTGCACCGCTACGGCGACCACCACGTCTGCGGCGAGGCCGTCTTCGCCGCCGACCCGGACGGCACCGCCGAGGACGACGGCTGGCTGCTCAACTTCGTCTACGACGCCGAGGCCGACACGTCCGAGCTCGTCATCCTCGACGCCCGCGACCTCGACGCCGACCCCGTCGCCCGGGTCCACCTCCCCCGCCGGGTTCCCTTCGGCCCCCACGGCAACTGGCTGCCCGACTGACCACCACCTCCCCGGGATTTCTTGGTGAGAAACCCCCGATACGGGGGTTTCTCAACAGGATTCCTGCGGTCAGGCGGGCGCCAGCGCCCGGTAGGCGGTCTGGGGGTCGGTGCCGAAGGGCAGCAGGGCCAGCGCCGGCGTGGTGACGCCGTTCTCGACGTAGCGGGCGATGTGCTCCCGGCACGCCTCCGCCGGACCGTGGACGATGAGCTCGTCGACCACCGAGTCGGGGATGGCGGCGAGCGCGGCCTTGCGGTCGCCGGCCTTCCAGAGGTCCCACATGGGCTGGAGCTGCTCGCCCCGGCCGAGCCACTCGTGGAAGGCGGCGTAGACCGGCACGTTCAGGTAGGCGGCGATGGCGAAGCGGCCCATGGCCCGCACGGTGTCGGCGTCCTCGGAGACGGCCACGAAGATGCGGGCCACGATCTCCTTGTCGGGACCGCCGGCGTCGACGTGGGGCTTCACGGTGGCGACGTCGTCCGCGGAGAGCCAGTTGATGATGGCGCCGTCGCCCTCGCGGCCGGCGAGGCGCAACATGCCGGGACGCAGCGCCGCCACCAGGATCGGCACGGGCTGCTCGGGCACGACGCCGAGCTTGAAGCTGCGCACGGAGAAGGTCTCGTACTGCTCGGTGACCTTCTCGCCCGACAGCGCCGCCCGCAGGAACCGCACCATGTCCCGGGTGCGCTCGTAGGGCTGCTCGAAGGGGATGCCGTTCCAGCCCTCGACGATCACGTTCGACGACGTGCCGATGCCGAAGGCGAGGCGGCCGGGCGCGGCCTGCGCCAACGAGCCGACCGACTGGGCCAGGCAGGCGGGGCCCCGGGTGAAGGCGGGGACGATGGCGGTGCCGAGGCGCAGCGACGGCGCCCACACCGAGGCCAGCGCCAGCGGGGTGAAGGCGTCGGCGCCGTTGGCCTCGCTCGACCAGACGTCGGTGTAGCCGAGGTCGGCGAGCTCGCGCACCCAGTCGGCCTGGGCGTGCAGCGGCATGTCGTCGAAGGGGATGGTCATCCCGTAGCGGGCCTCGGTCACTTGGGCTCCTCCCAGAAGCGCACGATGGTGGACTGGCTCGCGGTGGCCAGCAGGGTGCCGTCCTCGGCCCAGAGGTGGACGAGGCCGTGGCCGTACCCGTGGGCCACGGCGTGGACCCGGACGTCGAGCAGCACCCAGTCCGTGGGCACGAGGCGCTCGAGCCGCAGGGTGTTGTCGAGGCTGTTGCCGCCGGCGCGCAGGCCGAGGGCCTGGCCGATGCCGAAGGGCACGTAGTCGCCGAGGATGGCCAGCGCGGCGCCGGACATCTCGAGCAGCTCGGGCATGCGCACCCACAGGGCGCAGCGACCGTCGGCGGTGGGGGTCCCGTCGAGCTCGTCCATCTCACGGCCGAGAGCCAGGCGCTGGTCCATCCGGGCCATCAGGGTGTTGGCGTGCTCGGCGCGGTAGCCCCGGGCCGGGCACTCGTCGGGCGGCGGCACGTCGGGGCGCTCGGCCCAGTGGCCGCTGAGCTCGAGGGGACGCGACCCGAGGGCGGCGTTCACGGTGAGGATCTCCGTGTCGCCGACGTGGCCGACGGCGCGGGCCTGGGTGGTCTGGCGGCCCGACTGGGGGACGCGGATGTCGATGTCCATGACCGAGCCCGGGCGGGCGTAGGACAGGTACTGGGCGGTCGCCCAGATGATCGGCCGCCCCGTCGCCCCCTCCAGCGAGCCGATGGCCGCCCCCAGCGCGCACCCCCCGAAGAGGAAGTCGCCCATGGTGGAGATGCCCGGCGTGACCGGCAGGCGCCACCGCATGGGGTCGTCCGTCGGCTCCAGGCCGAGCCAGGCCACCGCGTCCATCGAAGCACTGCTCCTCTCAGGGGTCGGGGGCCGATGCTAGGTGGGCGATGCGCTACAAAGGCACCCATGGCGGATTCCCCCTGGACCGGTGATGCCTGCTCGCTCGTCGACGCGTTCCGCGCCGGCGAGCGCTCGCCCCTCGAGGAGCTCGACGCGACGTTGGCGGCGATCGAGGCGAGCGAGCTGAACGCCTTCTCGCACCTCGACCCCGAACGGGCCCGGGAGGCGGCCGCCGCCGCCGACGTGTCGCTGCCCTTCGGCGGCCTGCCCATCGCCATCAAGGAGCTCGAGCCGGTCGAGGGCTGGCCCGCCACCCACGCCTCACTGGTCTTCAAGGACCAGATCGGCGACCACGACGGCCTCCAGGTCAGCCGACTGCGCGACGCCGGCGTCGTCCCGGTGGGCATGACCACCGCCAGCGAGTTCGGCGGCCTCAACATCAGCACCACCAAGCTGAACGGCATCACCGGCAACGCCTGGGATCCGACCCGTACCGCGGGCGGCTCGTCGTCGGGCTCGGCCGCGGCGGTGGCGGGTGGCCTGATCACCCTGGCCACGGGCGGCGACGGCGGCGGCTCCATCCGCATCCCCGCCGGCTTCAACGGCCTCCCCGGCATGAAGGGCACCGCCGGGCGCATCCCCCGGGGGCCCCGCACCGAGATCGCCCCGCTGACGGTGGTGCTGGGTTGCCTGTCCCGCTCGATCCGCGACATCGCCCGCTACTACGACGTGACCGCCGGCTTCGACTCCCGCGACCCCTACTCGCTCGCCAAGGAAGAGGCCTGGGAGGCCCGTCTGGGCACCTACGACCTGCGGGGCAAGCGGGCCGTGCTCGCTCCCGATCTCGGCATCGCGGTCGTGCGCCCGGAGGTGGAGGCCGTCGTGCGGGCCGCCGGCGAGCAACTCGCGGCCGACGCGGGCCTGGTGCTCGTGGACGTGCCGGTGCAACTGCCCGGGCTCGGGCTCGAGTGGGCCATGTCCAACCTGGTGCAGCTGATGAGCCTGCTCGAGGACCACTACCCCGACTGCAAGGACGACCTCACCATGGAGATCGCCTTCGGCCTCGAGATCGCCACCCAGGTGTACGACCTGAAGCTCGCGGCCAAGGCCGAGCAGGCCCGCACCGCCGCCAACGAGGCCCTGGCCGCCGTGCTCGACGAGGTCGACTTCGTGATCTGCGCCACCAACCCCGACGTCGCCTTCGCCGCCGAGGTCTCCATGAACCTCCAGGTCGGGGACCAGCAGGTCGGCATCGAGAACAACGGCGCCCTCACCATCCCCGCCAACATCGTGGGCAACCCGGCGGTCTCCATCCCGGTGGGCACGGTCGACGGCCTGCCCGTGGGCATGCAGGTCATCGGCCGCCACCTCGAGGACGTCCTGCTGCTCGACCTCGCTCTCACCGTCGAGCGCGAGCGGCCCTGGGCCGCACCGGCGCCCGGCACGCCCCGCTAGGACGCCCCGCCCTCAGGGCGGCGGCTCGTCCGGCCACCGCGGCACCGGTTGGTCGGCGGCCGTCGTCGGCTCACCGGGCCACGGCACCGCCACGCCGGCGCTCGACGGGTCGTCCACCCCACTGAGGGGCGGCATGCCCGCCCAGGGGTCGGTGGCGGTGGGCACGGGCGTCGGCTCGACCGCGGGCGCGGCCTTCTCGACCGTCGGCTCGACCGGGGTCGCAGCGGCGGGCTCGTCGACCGCGGGCTCGGCCCACGGCGCCGGGCCGGGCTCCGCGGCGAGCTCGGGTCGGGGCGCCCGCAGGGCCTTCGGCGTCGCCACGGCCTCCGGGAACGCGATCGAGGCCGCGGGTGCGACGTCGAGCGCCGGGCGCACCGGCAACGGCGGGGGCGCCGGCGCCGGCACGTCCACGATGGCGTTGAGGGCCCGGAGCTGGCGGTGGCGGTGCTCGGCGGCGCGCTGGCGCCGCTTGGCCTTGCGCCGCCCGATGAGGCCGCGCCGGGGCGGGGCCGACCGGGCCACCGCCTCGGTGAGGTCGGGGAAGGGCTCGGGGGCGCGGTCGGCCTCGTCGGCCGGCTCGAGGGCCACGGGAGTGGCGACCGCCGGCAGGGGGGCGGCGGGCACGTCGGGGACCGGCGGCCGCGGCTCGGGGACGGGGCTGAAGTCGATGATCGGGATCGGCTCGGGCCGGACGGGCTCCTCCGCCACCGGCTCGGGTGCCGGCGCCTCCGCCGCGACCGGCGTCTCCGGCGACGCGGCCGACGACGCGACGGCGCCCGCCGGGGGCGCCTCGACGGACCCGACGGGCTCGACCACGTCGGCGGGTTCGGCCACCGGATCGTCGACGAACAGCGACTCGAGGAAGGGGCCGGGCGTGGTCGGCGCCGTGGCGGGCGCGGCGAAGAGCGGGACGCGGCCCTCGGAGGTGGCCACCTCGCCCGGCGCCGGTTCGGCGACCGGCGCGGCCGGCACTTCCGCCTCCGGGGCGATCGCCGGCGCCACGGCCTCGTCCACCGGCGGCGGGGCCCCGCCTCGGCCCTTCTTGGCCGCCTTGGCCGCCGCCGCGGCGGCCTTCGCCTCCTGCTTGGCCTGCGCCTTGGCGGCCTTGTCGGCGTCGGCCGCGGCCCGGGCGTCGAGCTTGGCCTGGGCCTTGGCGGCCTGCTCGTCCCGGCGGGCCTGCTCGGCATCGGCCTTGGCCTGGGCCTTCGCCGCCTTGGCGTCGAGCTTGGCCTGGCGGTCCGCCTCCCGCTTCGCCGCCCGGGTGCCCGGCACGACCTCGGCCGGCACCTCGGCGGGGAGCCCGGCGACCACGGGCGCCGCGGCCACGGCCGGGTCGTCGCGGAAGAGGGCGGCAGGATCGACGACCGGCAGGGCCACCGGCTCGGGCTCGGGCTCGGGCTCGGGGGTGGCGTCGGGTGGGGCGAGTTTGGCCGCCCGCTTCTCCGCCTTGGCGATCTCCTTGTCCGTCTTGCGCTCGGCGGCCCGCACGGCCCGGTCGGTGCCCTGGGCCCGGCGGCGCTCCTTGCGGGTCATCCCGGCGTAGCGCTCGGGATCGTCGTCCTCGTCGCCCCGGCTGCGCACGAGCTGGATCCCCGACACCAGGGCCACGCCGCCGAGGAAGACGGCCAAGGCGACCAACACGACCATCACCGGGTCGAGGTCGTTGCCGTCGGACTGCTGGACCAGGGCCTGGTCGCCGCCGGCGGCCCCCGGCGGCGCCGCCTCGGCCTCCCCGTCGGCCCCGACGGCCGGGGCGGCGATGATCTCGTCGGGCGCCACGGACACGCCGACGGCGGTGTCCACGTCGGCGAGCACGTCCCGGGCGCCGGTGGCGAGGTCGATGCGCAGGACGCCGTCCGCGGACGCCACCACGAGGTCGGCGTCCTGGCCCGGCGCCGGGGCCACGGGGTCGAGGGCGAGGCCTGCGGGCGCGTCGACCTCGACCACCGTGCGCTTGGCGCCGTCGCGGTCCACCGCGACGACACGGCCGCGCTCGAGGTCGGCGACGTAGACCGTGCCGTCGCCGTCGGTGGCGAGGCCGGCGGGACGGGCGAAGCCCGACGCCACGCCGGGGGCCGACGCGCCGCTGCGACGGATGGCGGCCACGTCGCCGCCGAACCACTCGGCGACCGCCACCTGGTTCTCGCCCCGGGGAGCGCGCAGCGGGACGACCGCCGACGGGCCGTCGAGGCCCGCGGCCACCGAGCGCACCGCCCCGGTGTCGACGTCGACGGTACTGAGGGTGCCCTCGCTGAAGGAGGTGACGTACACCCGTCCCCGGCCCGCCACCGCGAGCGCCTCGGGCGACTCGAGGCCGGTGGCCAACTCGATGGGATCCTCACCGAAGCGCCCGCCGACCGCGACGAGCGTGCCGGCCTCGCTGTCGGCGGCCACGACCGCGCCATCCGACAGCACCGCGACGCCGCGCACGGCACCGAGGCCCTCGAGGAGCACCTCGGAGGCGCCGTCGGCGCGCAGGCGGAGGACCTCCCCCGCCTCCTGGTCGGCCACGACCACATCGCCGACGGCCACCTGGCCGCGGGCGACCGGGGACGCGGCGACGGGGGCGGTGGACCCCACCGCCCCGCCGACGACCACGCACAGGAGCGCAATCGCCACAAAGCGTGTCGAGGAGGCGACCCGCATGGCGTCAGGGTACCTGACGGGCATTTCGCGGCTGTGACCCTTGTCCGGCGCAGGAATTCCTGTCACACCCCCTGGGCACACTGATCTCATGAAGCGCCAACTGGTTCTCCTCGAGGACGCCGCCCCGGTCTGGCGGCTCGACGACCGCACCCGTGAGGTGGGGCGTGAGGGCATCGCAAAGGCCCGTGAGGCTCTCCGTCGGGCGGAGCAGGCCCGACGTGAGCGCGACGCGGTCGAACACCGCTCCGCGGCCTGACCAACCCATCGGGGCCGTCGCCGTGCCGGGCGGGGCCGCGTAAGCTCGGGCCATGACCGCCGCACCCAACGATGTCGTGATCGTCGAAGCCGTCCGGACGCCCATCGGGCGCCGTGGCGGGGGCCTGTCCACCATGCACTCGGCCGACCTGCTCGCGGTCGTGCAGGCCGAGCTCATCGCCCGGTCGGGCATCGACCCGGCCGAGGTCGGCCAGGTCATCGGCGGCTGCGTCAGCCAGGTGGGCCAGCAGGCCTTCAACGTGACCCGCACCGCGTGGCTCACCGCCGGCCTGCCCCAGACCGTCGCGGCCACCACGGTCGACAGCCAGTGCGGATCGTCCCAGCAGGCCACCAGCCTGGCCACCAGCCTCGTGGCCTCGGGGGTGGTCGACGTGGCCGTGGCCTGCGGGGTCGAGGTCATGAGCCGCGTGCCCATGGGTTCGAGCCTCGGCCAGGGCGTGGGCAAGGCCATCCCGAAGAGCTACTTCCCGCAGTACGAGTGGACGACCCAGTTCGAGGGCGCCGAGCGCATCGCCGACAAGTGGGGGATCACCCGGGAGGACGTCGACCGCCTCGGCGTGTCGTCCCAGGCGCGGGCCGCCCAGGCGTGGGCCGAGGACCGCTTCGCCACCCAGATCGTCGCCGTCGACGCCCCCGATCTCGGCGAGGACGGCAAGCCCACGGGCACGACCCACCGCGTCGAGCGTGACGAGGGCCTCCGCGAGACCACCATGGAGAGCCTCGCCGGCCTGAAGCCCGTCGCCCGGGAGGACGGCGTCCACACCGCCGGCACCGCCTCACAGATCTCCGACGGCGCCGCCGCCGTGCTCGTCACGACCCGGGCCAAGGCCGAGGCGCTCGGCCTCACCCCCAAGGCCCGCGTGGTCGACACCTGCCTCGTCGGCACCGACCCGGTCCTGATGCTGACCGGCCCGATCGACGCCACCCACCACCTCTTCGAGCGCACCGGCATGACCATCGCCGACATCGACGTCACCGAGATCAACGAGGCCTTCGCCTCGGTCGTCCTCGCCTGGGAGCGCGAGCTCCAGCCCGACGACGCCACGGTCAACCCCAACGGCGGCGCCATCGCCCTCGGCCACCCCCTCGGCGGCAGCGGCGCGATCCTGCTCACCAAGGCCCTGCACGAGCTCGAGCGGTCCGACCGCAGCACTGCGCTCGTCACCATGTGCTGCGGTGGCGGTCTCGGCACCGGCACCATCATCGAGCGCATCTGAGCGTCGCGCGCAGCTGACGTTCGCCGACGGGTAACCGCGAGGTTGCCGGTCGTCCATACTGGCGCCCGTGCGCCGATGGATCCCGGGCCTCGCCCTGCTCACGTCCTACGAGCGCGCCTGGCTCTCCAAGGACCTCGTCGCCGGCCTCGTCCTCACCGCCCTCCTCGTCCCCCAGGGGATGGCCTACGCCGAGCTGGCCGGCCTGCCCGCGATCACGGGGCTCTACACCACGATCCTCTGCCTGATCGGCTACGCCGCCTTCGGGCCGTCGCGCATCCTGGTGCTCGGCCCGGACTCGTCGCTCGGCCCCATGATCGCGGCGACGATCCTGCCCCTCGTGGGCGCGGACGGCGACCCGGCCAAGGCCATCGCCCTGGCCTCGATGCTGGCCCTGCTGGTCGGCCTCTTCGCCATCATCCTGGGCCTGGCCAAGCTCGGCCTGATCGCCGACCTGCTCTCCAAGCCGACCCAGATCGGCTACATGAACGGGCTCGCCCTCACCATCCTGGTGGGCCAGCTGCCGAAGCTGTTCGGCTTCTCGATCGACAGCGACACGTTCCTGGGCGACGTGGCCGGCTTCGTCCGCGGCGTCGCCGACGGCGAGACGGTGCCCGCGGCCCTGGCCATCGGCGTGTTCGCCCTCGCCCTGATCTTCGTGTGCACGCGGTTCCTCCCGAAGGTGCCCGGCGTGCTCGTGGCGGTGGTCGCCTCGATCGTCGTCGCCACCGTCTTCGACGCCGCCGCCCACGACGTGTCCCTCGTCGGCGTCCTCCCCGAGGGCTTCCCGCCGCTGACGTGGCCTGGCGTGGCCTGGTCCGACCTGGGGCTGCTGGTGGCCGGCGCGCTCGGCATCACCCTCGTGTCGCTCACCGACACCATCTCGACCTCGTCGGCCTTCGCGGCCCGCAGCGGGGACACCGTGGACGCCAACCAGGAGATGATCGGCATCGGGGCCGCGAACGTGGCCGCCGGCTTCTTCCAGGGGTTCCCGGTCAGCACGAGCAGTTCCCGCACCGCGGTCGCCACCCAGACCGGCTCGAAGAGCCAGCTCACCGGGCTCGTCGGTGCCGGAGCGATCACGCTGTTGCTGCTCTTCGCGAACGGGCTGCTGAGGAACCTGCCCAACCCGACCCTGGCGGCGGTGGTCATCGCTGCGTCCGTCTCGCTCGCCGACGTCCCCGCCACCGTGCGGCTCTACCGTCAGCGCCACACCGAGTTCTACCTGTCCATGGCCGCCTTCCTGGGCGTGGCCCTGCTCGGCGTGCTTCCGGGCATCGGGATCGCCGTCGTGCTCTCGATCCTCAACGTGTTCCGCCGCGCCTGGTGGCCGGACACCACCGAGTTGGGCCGCATCGACGGCCTCCACGGCTACTACGACCGGCGCTCCCACCCCGAGGCGGCCACCCCGGAGGGCGTGGTGGTGTACCGGTTCTCGGGCCCGATCTTCTTCGCCAACGCCCGGGTGTTCCGCGACGAGATCCTCAAGCTGGCCCACGCCGACCCGGCGCCGAAGTGGATCGTGCTCGCGGCGGAGCCCATCTCCGACGTGGACACCACCGCCGCCGACATGCTCGAGGACCTCGACGAGTGGCTCAACGAGCGCGGCATCTCCCTCGCCTTCGCCGAGCTGTCCGACGAGGTGCAGGAGAAGATCGAGCGCTACGAGCTCACCCGCACCATCGACCCCGGGAAGTTCTTCCCCACCCTGAACGCCGCCCTGCGGGGATTCGCCGCGGCCATGGACGAGCCCGAGGTGGCCCCGCCCGTGGACGACGCCGACGAGGCCGCGGCCCGTCGCCACCACCACGACGGCGACCGTGGCGGCACGGCGCCCGAGGCCTGATCAGTCCGTCAAGAGGGGCAGCCAGACGTCGCCCGGAGGCGGCTCTGGCGCTTGTGCGGGGCGGGGCGGCTGTTGCGTGGCGAGCTCACGCCACGCCGACCGGGCCACGAGCCAGCCGATCCCGATCATCGTGACCACCGTCGTCACCCCTACGACGTCAGCGAACGAGTCCATGCGTCACCCCCAAAGGTCTGCCGGATCCATCGGCCCTACCCCAACCTTCCTACAGGAAGTCGGGCCGTCACACCCCCCGGGCAGACTGAGGAGACGTCGCAGGGCTCGCGGTGGGCGCACCGCCTCCGACCCGCCATCGCCCGGAGGTCCCCGTGCGCCCCCTGCCCCGCCTCGCCCTCGCCACCCTCGTCGCCACGGCGGTGGTCGCTGCCGGCTGCTCGCCCGGCGCCGCGGCACCGCCCACCGGCGGCGCCGCCACGGTCGTGTCGGTGACCGACGGGGACACCATCGACGTGGAGCTCGCCGGCGAGGAGGAGTCGATCCGCCTGCTCGGCATCGACACGCCCGAGACCCACCACCCCACGAAGCCGGTCGAGTGCTTCGGGGCCGAGGCGTCGGCGCAGACCGCGGCGCTGCTGCCGCCGGGCACGGAGGTGCGGCTCGTGCGCGACGTCGAGGCGCGCGACCGCTACGGCCGGCTGCTCGCCTACGTCTACCGGGCCGACGACGGCCTGTTCGTCAACCGCGCCCTCGTCACCGACGGCTTCGCCACCACCCTCGACATCGCCCCGAACGACGCCCACGCCGCCGAGCTGGCCCGGCTCGTCAGCGAGGCCCGGGCCGAGGGTCGGGGGCTGTGGGGTGCGTGCGGCGGACCCGACGTCCCGGTTCGTTAGCGTGGGGGCGTGACGCCCGCCGCCGACGCCTCGCTCGTCGAACGCCCGCTCGTCGAGCGGCTGGGCCACGATGCCGACGCCCGGCTGCTCATCGTCAACTGCGACGACCTCGGTTCGAGCCACGCCGCCAACGCCGGCGTCTACGAGGCCCTCCGCCACGGCGCCGCCACCAGCGCGTCCTTGATGGTGCCCGCCCCCTGGGCGCGCGAGGCCGCCGCCCACTACCGGGGCGACGACGTCGGCGTGCACCTCACCCTCAACGCCGAGTACGACACCTACCGCTGGGGGCCGATCACCCAGGCGCCCTCCCTGCTCGACGGCGACGGCGGCTTCCCCCGCACGGTCACCGACACCTGGGACCACGCCGACCTCGACGAGGTGCGGCGGGAGTGCCGGGCCCAGGTCGAGCGGGCCATCCTCTGGGGCTTCGACGTCACCCACCTCGACTCCCACATGGGCACGCTGCAGCTGCGCCCCGAGTTCTTCGACGTCTACCTCGACCTCGCCGTGGACTTCGGCCTCCCCGTGCGGTTGTCCGGCGGGTCCACCGAGCGGGCCATCGGCTTCCCGTTCCGGCGCCTCGCCGCGGAGGAGGGCGTGGTCTTCCCCGACCACTTCATCCACGTGCAGGCCCTCGGAAGCCGGGCCGCCATCAAGGCGGTGCTCGGCGGCCTGCGCCCCGGCGTCACCGAGGTCTACGTCCACCCCGCCCAGGACACCCCGGAGCTGCGGGCCATCACCACCGACTGGCCCGCCCGGGTCGACGACCTTGACTACGTCACCGACCCCGACGGCCTCGCGGCGGACGCGGCGGCCGCCGGCGCCATCCTCATCGGCTACCGCGAGCTCCGCGCCCTCCAGCAGGCCGGCTGACCGACCCCCCTGGTTCTGGCGTCGACCGTGCCCGCTCAGCGGGCGGCGGTGACGCCAGAACGCCGCGGTCAGGGACGGACGCCGGCGAAGAGGTCGGTCTCGGGGGCCTCGGGCGTGTACTCGGGGACGTCGACCAGCGTGCGGGCGAGGATGTAGTCGTCGAAGGGGTGGATCTCCCGGCTGACCTCGCGGGGCAGGCCGAACCAGAACGGCGACGCCGGGTCGACCTGGGTGGCGTGGGCAAGCAGGGCCTCGAGGCGCACGTCCTGGAAGCCCTCGGTGGGCACCTGGGTGGTGATGCGGTGGTCCTGGCTGGGGCGCTCGAACCACTGCTCGGTGAAGGGCGACTCGAGGCCGAGCTCGGTGAACTTGGCGTGGGTGGCGAGCATGCGGGCCCGCGACCAGACCACGTAGTACAGCTTCAGCGGCTGCCAGGGCCGCCCGAGCTCGGGGTACGCCTCGGGGTCGCCGGCCAGCTCGAAGGCGGGCAGCGAGATGTCGTGGACCATCAGGTGGTCGGGGTGGGGGTAGCCCTCCTGGTCGTCGGCGTAGGTGACGACCACCTGCGGCCGCTCGGCCCGGATGACCTCGACCAGCCGCCCGACCGCCTCGTCGAGGTCGGCCTTGGCGAAGCAGCGGGGGTCGGCGTTGGCCTCGCTGTCGGGCATGCCCGAGTCGCGGTAGCCCAACATCGCGACCCGGTCGTACCCGATGATCTGCGCCGCCAGGGCGAGCTCGTCGCGGCGCACCTCGTCGATGCGCTCGCGCACCTCGGGGGTGTCCATGGCGGGGTTGAGGATGTCGCCCTCCTCGCCGCCGGTGCAGCAGACGAGCGTGGTGCGCACGCCCTCCGCCTTGTACCGGGCCACGGTGGACGCGCCCTTCGACGCCTCGTCGTCGGGGTGGGCGTGCACGGTCAGCAGCGAGAGCGGTTCCGCCATGGCGCCGAACCTACCCGGGGTCCCCCGTCGTGCGTCCGGTGGCACGGATAGATTTCCCGACGTGGAGCCCGAGACCTGGCGGTGGATCTGGCTGGCCGCCGCGGCGGTGTTCGCCCTGGGCGAGCTGTCGTCGCCCGGTGCGTTCTTCCTGCTGCCCTTCGCGATCGGCGCCGCCGCGGCCGCGGCGCTCGCCTTCCTCGGCGTCCCCGTGGCCGCCGAGCTGGCGGTGTTCATCGCCGTGTCGCTCGTCGCCCTCTTCGGCTTCCGCCAGCTCGCCCACCGCCTCGACCGCACCGAGCCCACCGACGGCATCGGCTCGAAGCGCCTCATCGGGCAGCGAGCCAAGGTCATCGAGGCGATCGACGGCGAGCACGACCTCGGCACCGTCCGCATCGACCGGGAGGAGTGGCGGGCCGAGAGCGGCGACGGCGCTCCCATCCCGGTCGGCACCGCCGTCAAGGTCGTCGAGGTCCGCGGCACCCGCGTGGTCGTGTTCCCCGCCGACGCCGTCCCGCCCGCACCCCCCACCCCGGAGCTGACATGAGCGCCACCGACATCGCCGTCATCGTCCTGGCCCTGATCGCGCTGCTGATCTTCATCATCGTGATCAAGAGCTTCAAGATCGTGCGGCCCTACCAGCGGGGCATCGTCGAGCAGCTCGGCAAGTACAAGACCACCGTCGACCCCGGTCTGCGCATGATCCTCCCGTTCGTGCAGACCATGCGCCTGGTGGACATGCGCGAGCAGGTCGTCGACGTCCCCCCGCAGGAGGTCATCACCTCCGACAACGTGGTCGTCTCGGTGGACGCGGTCATCTACTACGAGCCGAGCGACCCCCAGCGCCTCATCTACAACGTCGCGAACTTCCTGCTGGCCATCACCAAGCTGGCCCAGACCAACCTGCGCAACCTGATCGGCGACATGGAGCTCGACTCTGCCCTGACCTCGCGCGACAGCATCAACCTCGCCCTGCGCCAGATCCTCGACGACGCCACCGACAAGTGGGGCGTGCGGGTCGCCCGGGTCGAGATCCAGCGCATCGACCCGCCGCCGGACGTCATGGCGGCCATGCACGAGCAGATGAAGGCCGAGCGCACCCGCCGGGCCGTGGTCACCACCGCGGACGGCCAGCGCGAGGCGGCCATCGCCCAGGCCGAGGGCCTGAAGCAGGCCAACATCCTCGAGGCCGAGGGCCACAAGCAGAAGGCGATCCTCGACGCCCAGGGCCAGGCCGAGGCCACCCGGGCGGTCGCCGACGCCGAGAAGTACCGCCAGCTCACCGTGGCCGAGGGCCAGGCCGAGGCCGTCCGCAGCGTCTACGCCGCTATCCACGAGGGCAACCCCACGCCCGACCTGCTGGCGGTGAAGTACCTCGAGGCGCTGCAGGGCATCGCCAACGGCCGGGCCACCAAGATCTTCCTGCCCGCCGACATGTCCGGCGTGATGGGATCGATCGGCGGCATCGCCGAGCTGTTCAACGGGAAGGAGGACGGCGTGCCGCCGCCGGCGCCTCCCGCGCCGCCACCCGCTCGCTAGGCCTCCGAGCGCGGTACCGAGAGGCCCTGGGGATCGGGGAACGGGAACAAGGGGGTTCCACATGGCCGAGCGATCCGCCCACGAAGCGGTCACCACCTACTTCACCGAGGCCGCGCAGCTCATCGGGCTGGACGACGAGCTCGCCGAGGTGCTGCGCAGCTCCTTCCGCGAGATCGAGGCCCAGGTGCCGCTGCGGCTGGACGACGGTCGCCTGCTGGTCACCCGCGGCTACCGGGTGCAGCACAACGACTCGCGCGGCCCTTGCAAGGGCGGCATCCGCTTCCACCCGTCGGTGGACATCGACGAGGTCCGGGCCCTGGCCGCGCTCATGAGCTGGAAGACGGCGCTGGTCGACGTGCCCTTCGGCGGCGCCAAGGGCGGGGTGCAGATCGACCCGACCGGGCTCAGCCCCGTGGAGTTGGAGCGCCTCACCCGCCGCTTCACCGGCGTCATCAGCGACCTGCTCGGCGTGTACCGGGACATCCCGGCTCCCGACGTGAACACCAACGCCCAGGTGATGGCCTGGATGATGGACGAGTGGGGTGACCTCAACGGGTACGAGCCCGCCATCGTCACCGGCAAGCCGGTGGCCCTCGGCGGCGCACCGGGGCGCGACGCCGCCACGGGGCGCGGCTGCGTCTTCGTGCTCGAGGCCTACGCCGAGGAGCACCGGTTCCCCCTCGAGGGGGCGCGGGTCGCCGTCCAGGGCTTCGGCAACGTCGGGTCGTGGGTCGCCCGCGAGCTCGTCGCTCGGGGCGCGCGGATCGTCGGGCTCTCCGACGTGAGCGGCGCCATCCACGACCCCTACGGCCTGGACGTGGACAAGGTCCTGGCCCTGGTCGACGAGGGCGCCACCCTGGCCGAGATCGACGGCCCCGACCACCTGGGCAACGAAGACCTCCTCGCCTTGGAGTGCGACGTGCTCGTCCCGGCCGCGCTTGGTCAGGTCATCACCGACGACAACGCCGACCGGGTGCAGGCCCAGGTGCTCGTCGAGGCGGCCAACTACCCGGTCACGCCGGACGCCGACCAGGTGCTCTGGTCCCGCGGCATCGACATCATCCCCGACATCCTGGCCAACGCCGGCGGCGTGGTGGGCTCCTACTTCGAGTGGTCGATGAACATCCAGCAGTTCCGCTGGGGCGAGCAGGAGTTCAACGAGCGCCTCCACCAGCGGATGCGCCGGGCCTACGAGGACACCCGCCTGGCGTGCGAGGAGCTGCGCACCTCGATCCGCCACGCCGCCTACGCGATCGGCATCGACCGGGTCGCCACCGCCACCCGCCTGCGCGGCTACATCTGAGGACGACCGGGACGATCACGGCGCGCCCGGCGCCCCGCGGCGTCAGACCCGCTCGGCCGGCAGCAGCTCGCTCTCGCCGGTCTCCTCGTCGTGGCGCAGGCGCCAGCCGCAGCGCTCGGCGAGGTGCTGACGGCCCTCGTCGGGGCCGGCCGCGATGATCTCGTCGCCCGCCTGGAGGCGGACGTGGCCCCGGGGGCGGTACAGGTAGCGGTTGTCGCGCCGCACGGCGAGCACGTGGTAGCCGGGCTCGATGTCGAGCTGGAGCTCGGCCAGGGCGGCGCCGTCGGCGAGCGACCCGCCGGCCACCGGCACCTTCATGACCACCTCGTCCGAGTCCCCGAGGGCGATGTTCAAGATGGGGTGGACGTCCTCCTCCTGCTCGATGATCCAGACCATGGACTGGGCCTGGTCGCCGATGTACTCCGCGGCCTGGGACAGGTGGAGCAGCCCCCGCAGCGGGGAGGGGTCGATGTCGTCGGCGGCGGCCCGCAGCACCCACAGCTCGAGGCGGTCCTTCATCTCGTCGAGGCGGTCCTCGAGGTGGCGCACCTCGGCGGCGAGGCCGGCGTCGCGGAGCACGAGGGCGGAGTAGGCCAGGCCCACGGCCACCTCGGAGATGTTCTTCATCTCGACGAGCACGTCGACGGCGCGGTCGAGGTCGTCGACCGTGCCGTCCTCGGGCGGCGCCGCCGGTTGCCAGAGCGGGGCGTTGGCGAGCTCGCGCAGGCGGGTGATGCCGGCCGGCGAGCCCTCGAGGAAGAGCACGTCACCGGGGACGAGCACGTCGTCGCCGTCGACCTCGATGTTCCACTCCCGGTCGCGGCGGATGGCCATGACCCGCATCCCGGTGGCCACGGGCAGCTCCAGCGCCGACAGCGGGCGGTGGGCCATGTGCGAGCCCTCCCGCACCATGACCCGGTGCGAGACCTCCTCGGCCACCGAGAGGTCGGCCACCAGCTCACGGGGGATGCCGAGGTTGTGGGTGACGATGCGGGCGATGTCGACGGCGCCGTTGGCGATGCCCTCGATGGCGCCGATCACCTGGAGCACCGAGGACATCGACTCGGCCTCGCGGGGTGCCCGCACGGCCATGATGCAGACGGCGCGCATGTCGTGCACCAGGTCGCTCATCTGCTCCTCGAGCTCGGCGACCTCATCGGCCATGTCGGGGTCGCCGAAGTACAGCGCCGCGTAGGCCAGGTCCACCATCAGCTCGGAGGTGTCCTTCGCCTCCGAGAGCATGGTGCGCAGGTTCCGTGGTCGTTCATCCATGGTGCGTTGCCCTTCCGAGCGTAGATGAGGATCGAGAAGCGGTCGGTGACGAATCGCGAGGTGAGCGATCGTGAGGTGACGGAGCGGAGCGGACCCGCGGTGCCGGCGAACCGGATGCCGAAGGCGCTCCGACGGAGGAGCACAGCAACAGGTGACGCACGAGCCCGCTCACGTGATTCCCAGGGCGCTGATGGCGATGACGAGGGCGAACGCGCCGACGAAGTCGACGCAGGAGCTGACGACGGGGATGCCGTAGGTGTCCGGGTCGAGGCCGGTGCGCACGGCGGCGATGGCGGCGTAGTAGGCGATGCCGACGACGAGGGCCATGGCCACGAAGCCGCCGACCATGGCGGCCGCGATCATCTCGAGGGTGCCGGGGCTGGGCTGGCCGAGGAGCTGGCCCACGAACTCCGCCCCCAGCGCGTTGAGGAGGTAGACGGGCACCGCCAGCGCCAGCACGAGGGTGATGTCGCGGCGGGCCTCGCGCCCCGGCGTCGGCGTGGGCGGGACCACACCGAGGAAGAGCTTGCTGGACAAGCGGCCCGAGAGGATGCCGCCGAGGGCGCCGGCGGAGCTGAGCTGCGCAGGCACCAGGATGAGCAGCGCCGGGTAGCGGTTGAACGAGTCGAAGCTCTTCTCGAGGGCCACGCCGGCCATCGCGCTCATCGTCCCGGCCGCGAGCAGGACGGGGACCGACTCGCGCACGATGCGGCGCAGGTCGGGGAGCTTCACCCGCCACCCCACGATCAGCACCGCCAGGGCCACCGCGATCGCCACGAGGCCGATCGCCGGGGTGAACACCGCGTAGCCGAGCAGCAGGGTGGCGAGGAACAGCGCCGGCAGGGTGAGGACGTCGCCGAGGGTCGACACCAGCGGTGCGGTCACGTTGTCGAGGTCCCAGCCGTAGCGGACGGCGCCGGCGGCGAGGCCGAGGGTGGCACCCATGACGGGGATCGACCCGAGGAAGCCGCCGACGATCGAGACGAGGGCCAGGTCGAACAGCGAGATGGAGTCCTGGAGGCCCAGGCCGACGGCGATGACCTTGACCACCACGGCGAGGAGCAGCGACAGGCCGAGGGTGAGGACGGTGGCGCCGAGCACGTTCTGGCCGAGCACCGTGTCGCGGCGCACCGAGAAGCGGAAGCCGCCGGCGTGGATCGACGTGCTGATGCGGTTGCCGAAGGCCCCGAAGATGTTGCCCCGCAGCCCGATGGCGGCCGGCACCAGCACGAGCAGGCCCGGGAGGTCCTCGAAGGTGGACGTGATCGACCCGAGGAACGCACCCGCCACCAGGCTCGTGCTGGTGTTGAGGGCGAGCGCGACGAGGCTCTGCCGGACGTCGGCGACATCCGGCCCGAAGAGGGCGGCAAGGCCCTTGGGGAGCCGGTCGCGGCGAGCCATCGCGGCCAGTCTGCTGCACCTGGCCGCCGGGACCTGCGACACTTGCCCGCCGATGCCCCTGCACCACCGTGCCCGGCGACGCGCCGGTCGGATCCCCGCGCTCGCCCTCGCCGCCCTCCTGGTCGTCGCCGCCGCGGCGTGCAGCAGCACGGACGGCCGCGAGCTGGCCGAGCCCGACCCGGACCTCACCCTCACCACCCCGCCCACGGCGGCCCCGACGACGAGCCTCACGCCGTTCCTCACCGTGAGCAGCCCGGCCATCGCCGTCAACGGCGTGATCCCGAAGCGCTTCACCTGTGACGGGGCCGACGTCTCGCCGCCGTTGACCATCGCCGACGTCCCCGCCGACGCCGAGGACCTCGTCATCGCCCTCACCGACCCCGATGCCGGCGGCTTCGTGCACTGGGTGATGGCGTTCGTGCCCCCCGACACGACCGAGATCGCCGCCGGCGAGGTCCCCGACGGAGCGGTCCTCTACCCCAACGACTACGGCGACCGGGCCTACGCGGGGCCCTGCCCACCAGAGGGCGAGACCCACACGTACGTCGTCACCCTGTACGTGCTCACCGCCAGCGCGGTCGACTTCGTCGGCCCCGACCAGATCAACGGCGCCGGCCTGATCGACAGCGTGTCGCGACTGGCGAGCACGAGCGCCGCGCTCACCGCCAGCTACGTGCGCCGGTAGCGCCGCCGTCAGCCGCCGTCAGCCGCCGAGCACCACCGCGAGCTGACGGGACTGGGCGAGCAGCACGCCGCCGGCGCTCCAGATCTCGCCGTCCTCCTCGAGGAAGCCCTCCGCCGCCGCCCGGGTGCGGAACCGAGTCAGCACCCACTCGTCGGCGGGGACGACCAGGCCGGGGGCACGGAAGTGGATGGTGAGGTCGACGGTCGGCACGCCGAGGCGGCCCACCACCTTCGAGAACACCGCCGGGATCCAGGCGTCGGTGAACGCGGCCAGCAGGTGCTGGTCGACCACCTCGTCCGCGTCCGTCTCGTCCGGCGCGAGGCGGATCCACCCCCCGGACTCGGCCTCCGCCGAGCCGGAGAACGGCAGCGGGCCGACGCCGAAGCGGCTCTCGTAGCGGGCCCGCATGGGGATCGTCACCGGCGGTTCGGGGAGCGGGATGACCTCGTCGGCCGGGGGCACCACCGGCATCGGGGAGTCGAGGAACTCCGGGCCCGGTCGGCCGTCGGCGAACGCCGCCAGGGCGAGTGCCAGCAGGCGGCCGTCCTGCTCGAAGCGGGCCGACACGTTGGTGAGGGTGCGACCGGCGCGCTCGACGGTGACGACCACCTCGGCGTCACCCTCGCGTGGCGGGCGCAGGTAGTGCACCGTCAAGGACCGGGCGGGCCGGCTCGGATCGTCGAGCTCGGTCGACATGGCCCGCAGCACGAGCGCGGCGATGTAGCCGCCGTTGGGGCCCCGCTCGATCCACCAGCCGGGGTCGACGCGCGCGCCGTAGCGCCCCGCACCGAGGGTCTCGAGGGCGGTGTCCGTGCGGAAGCGGCTGCTCACGGCAGGGACCGTACCGGCCGATAGGACCCCCGATGGCCTACGCGTTGCTCGCCGTGTTCATGGTCCTCGGGGCGATCAGCATCCTCTCCTGGAAGCGCTACGCCGAGCGCCAGTCCGACCTCCCCAAGATCGCCCGGTGCGCCGGCCTCTCGTACTCCGAGGGCGACCCCTTCGGGAGTGCCCGGGTGCCGTTCCAGCTCTTCCGCCTGGGCGACGGCCGGGAGGTGCACAACACCATGTGGGGCGTCGCCCCCGACGGCATGCCGGTGCGGGCCTTCGACTACAGCTACTACACCGAGTCGTCGGACAACGGCAGCATCAACCTCACGCGGGCGCTGGAGGGCGGCGACGTCACCGAGAAGCAGCGCCGCTACCGGCACTACACCTGCGCGCTGGCCGAGGTGCCGGCGGTGTGGCCCCACCTGGTGATCCAGCCCGAGAAGGGCATGACCCGGCTGGTGAACTTCCTCGACGGCGCCGACCTCGAATTCGAGTCGGGCGAGTTCAACCGCATGTTCCGGGTCACCTGCGAGGACCCGCAGTTCGCCCGGACCTTCATCGACGCCCAGATGATCGACTTCCTGCTGACGACCAAGGGCGAGTTCCAGATCGAGGTGAAGGGTCGCTGGATCCTCGTCGCCGGCCAGCAGCTGCCGCCGCGGGGCTTCCCCGGTCTCATGAACCTGCACAACGCCCTGCGCTCGAGGATCCCGCCGCTCGTGTGGGACCTGTACCCCCAGGGCCCGCGGGCCTCGATCGACGGCCTCGGCCTCGGTGAGCTCGGCGTCCGCGGCCGGGAGGCCTCGTGAGCCCGGTGGTGTGGGCGGTCGCCGCCGTCGTCGTGCTGGTGGTGGTGGCGCTGCTGGCGTCGTACAACCGCTTCGTCCGCGACGCCCAGCTGATCGACAACTCGTGGTCGAACGTCGACACCGAGCTGCGCCGGCGCTACGACCTCGTCCCCAACCTGGTCGAGACCGTGAAGGGCTACGCCGCCCACGAGCGCACGACCTTCGAGGCCGTCACCCAGGCCCGCACCCAGGCCATGCGCTCGGAGGGCGACGCCGCCTCCCAGTCGGGCGACGAGAACGTCTTCGTCGACGCGCTGCGGAGCCTGCTCGCGGTCACCGAGGCCTACCCGGACCTGCTGGCGAGCCGGCACTTCGCCGAGCTCCAGGACGAGCTGGTCACCACCGAGAACCGCATCCAGGCGGCGCGGCGGATCTTCAACGGCAACGTGCGCGACTACAACACGCGGGTCCAGAGCGTCCCGTCGAACCTCGTGGCCAGGCTGTGCGGCTTCCGCGAGCGCACCTACTTCGAGGTCGAGCCCGCCGTCCGCGACGCCGGCGCCCCGTCGGTGCGCATGGGTCGCCCCGCCGGCGCCTGACGCCCGCTCTCCACCCCGCCGCCTCGAACCTCCAGCAGGAACGCGCGGTCCCACCTTCCGTTTCTGCTGGAGGAACGGTCAGGCGGCGCCGCGGGGGCGGTGGTCGGCCCACTTGAGGCGGAACGCCGCCCGCACCTTGGGCAGGCCGAGGTTGACCGACCGGTCGGACGACCACTTGGCGTAGGGCGCCATGGTCAGCGCCGCCAGGCCCAGCAGGGCGAGGTCGTAGTTGACCCGCCAGCCCTGGAAATCCCGCCACGCCTTCTCCCGGTCGGCCCGCACGGGCACGCCGAACGAGGCCAGCTCCTCGTAGACCTCGTCGAACTCGGCCCGGTCGATCGAGATCGGGTCGTCCGGATCGGGTTCGGGGTCGTAGGGGATCTGGAAGTAGTCGGCGATGCGCCGCAGCGAGAGGAACCCCGCGCGAAGGCAGAGCGCCGCGTTCGGATCGGGGGGCTGGTTCACGACCGAGAGCATCAGGGCGGCACCGTCGAGGACGCAGCCCGAGGCCGTCACCCACGAGCGCCCCGGTACCGGTGAGCGGAAGAACGGCAGCGAGGGCTGGCTGGTGTGGGTCTCCTCGATGTCGGCGAAGAGCTGCTCCCACTGCACCCAGACGTCGTGCAGGCTGTCCAGCCGGGCCAGGGTGTGGGCCCGCATGATCATGATCGCCGGCTCCGGCGGCTGGCCCGCCCGGGTCTCGAGCATGACGACGGCCTGCTCGCGCCGCTGGAAGGCGGAGTAGATCGACGGCAGGTAGCTGATCAGCAGGGCGATGAGACCGAGCCCGATCGTCGCCTCCGCGAACGCGGCGACCGTGGTGGGCAGGTCGCTCGGCTTGACGAACCCGAGGGTGAGCAGCGACGAGCCGCTCTCCTCGAACGCCTGGCGCAGCGGGTCCACGCCGAGCCCCCAGTAGACGAGGGTGAAGCCCACGATGACGAGCGCCACCCACGAGGCGGCGAGGGCGAGCAGCGCGATCGGGGCGTACATGGCCATGGCCCGGTCGCGTGCCTCGTACGAGCGGGCGGGGCGGGCGATGCGGTTGAACACCCAGCGCAGCGCCACGAACACGGCCCGGGTGAGGGCCACGACCTCACCCCGGGGCAGGATGACCGCCCGCACGGCCGACAGCAGCGTCCACCCCACCACCACCGAGCCGGCGACCACCGCCAGCACCCTCGCCACGATCACCGGGCGAGCCTAGGTGGCGCCTGCCGCTCCGCCACGGGAGGACCCGGTCGGTGGCATCACGGAGCGCGGCGTGACCTGGACGAGCGCCCCGGGCGCTCGGCGTCGAGCGATCGGACCGTGACACGCGCGGCGATCGCCTCGTGACCGAGGTCGATCCACCGGGCGCGACACTGGGCGGGTGAGCTGGGACGGGCTGGCGCCGCGCTTCGAGTGGCGGCCGTCGCAGCGGCACCTGCTGGAGCTGGCAGGGCACGTCGCCGACGGGCGCTGGCACCTGTGCGCCCCGCCCGGTGCGGGCAAGACGCTGATCGGACTGGAGCTGGCCCGGAGCGTGGGCCGTCCGACGTTGGCCCTTGCGCCCACGACGGCGATCCGGGACCAGTGGCGGGCCTCGACGGCGCAGTTCGGCGCCGACCCCGCCACCTTCACGAGCGACGATCCCGCCGCGGCCGTGCCCCTGCGCTGCGTGACCTACCAGCTGCTCGGCAACCCCGGGGAGGCCGACGCGGAGCTACGGGCCGCGGCCCGGCGGCTCTGGGTGGCCGAGGTCGCCGCCGAGGTGGGGCCCGAGGCGGCGGAGGCCCGGGTGCGGGCCACCAAGGAGGGCGACGCCAAGCGAGCGGGCCGCGAGCTGGGCCGCCACGTGCGGGCGCTGCGCCGCAGCCTCGGCACCGGCGAGGACGTCGGCGTCCCCCGCGCCCAGCTGCTCGGGCCGCGGACCACCGCCCTGGTCGACCAGCTCGCGGCGAGCGGGCTCGGCACCCTCGTCCTCGACGAGTGCCACCACCTCCTCGACTGGTGGGCCCTCGTGGTGAGCGTGCTCGTCGAGCGGTTGGCGGCGCAGCCCGGCGGCGTCGCGGTCATCGGGCTCACCGCCACGCTCCCCGAGCCGGCGTCGAGCCGGGAGGCGGGCAACTACGAGGGCCTCCTGGGCCCGGTCGACGCCGAGCTCCACCTGGCCGCGCTGGTGGCCGAGGGCGCGCTGGCCCCGTGGCGCGACGGCGTCCGCCTGGTGCCGCCCGCGCCCGACGAGGCCGCTTTCCTCGACCGCTGGCAGAGAGAGCTCACCGGCGCGCTCGACGAGGTGCTCGTCGGCGAGTCCCTGGTCACCTGGGCGGTGGCGCAGATCACGACCCCGACCCAGGACGACGCCCTCGCCACCGCCCGCCCGATGGCGCCGGCCGCGACCGGATCGGATCACCAGGCCCGCGAGATGACCGACGGCGGGCCGATCGTGCCGACGGCACCGATCGGGTCGGACCAGAGCCCGGAGGCCGATGCGGTCGACGAGGCGAAAACGGTCGAGCCCGGCGCGCCGGCTCCGGCGACCGAGTCGGCCGGCGCGGTCGACGCGACGAGCGAGACGGACGGGATCCGCGTCGCGGCGCACGTCGAGCCCGTGCCCGGGGAGGCGCCGGCGTGGCGGACGTTCTGGGACCGCGACCCGCTGGCGGCCGCAGCGGTGGCGCACTGGTGGGCGGCCCGGGGCCTAGCGCTTCCCGCCGGGTTCGAGGCGCCGCCCGAGGCGGCCGGCCCCCTGAGCCTCGCCGACCGACTGGTGCTCATCGACGCCTGGCTGCACGACCCCGAGGGCGGCGCCGGGGACGAGGACCGGAAGGCGGTCGAGGGCCTGGCCCACCGCTACGGCCTGTCGTTCACGACCACCGGGGTGCGGTGGGGCCGATCCGTCGGCGACCTGGTCTGCGCCCGGTCGTCGGCCAAGGGGGAGGCTGCGGCCGAGATCGTCGCCGGTGAGGCCGCCCGTCGGGGCGGCGACCTGCGGGCGCTCGTGGTGGTCGAGCGTGACCAGGCCACCTCGCCGCCGGCGGAGGCCCGCGCCGTGCTGGGCGAGGACGCCGGCACCGCCGCCCGGGTGCTCGCCGCGCTCTGCGCCCGACCCGAGGTCACCGACCTCGGGGTCATCGCGGTCACGGGCCGGGGCGCCTGGGCGGGTGCGGCCGACGCCGAGGCCGTCACCGGGGCGATCAACGTCGACCCCGAGCTCACCGGCGACGGTCAGCGCTGGGCCCGCACCGAGGGCTGCGAGATCCGGGGCGCCGTGCGCCTCGTGGGCGAGGGCACGGGGTGGACCTCCGCCCGCTGGCTCGCCGCCGCCGAGGTCGCGCTCGACGCCGGCGCGGCGAAGGTGCTCGTCGCCACCCGCGGCCTCGTGGGCGAGGGCTGGGACCACCCGGCGCTGGACGTGCTCGTCGACCTGTCCGAAGTGGCCGCCGCCGGTGCGGTGACCCAGCTCCGGGGGCGGGCGCTGCGCCTCGACCCTCGCCGGCCCGAGAAGCTGGCGTCACTGTGGGACGTGGCCGTGGTCCACCCGGCGGTCAGCACCGACTGGGACCGCTTCCGCCGCCGCCACGCTCGCTGGTGGGGCCCCGACGCCGCCGGCGGGGTGGTCACCGGCGCGGCCAAGGTCCACCCGCGAGCCGGCTCGCCCCTGCTCCCGTCCCCCGCCGAGCTCACGACCCTCAACGCCCAGAGCGAGGCCGCCGTCGCCGACGTGGCCGCCACCCGGGCCGCCTGGGCCACGGTCGACCCGGGCGGCATCGGCACGAGCGCACTGGTGGTGCGGGCCCGGCGCCGGCGGCGGGTGCGCACCCGGCCGGCGTCGTGGCGGCGCTGGTCGGTGACCACGACCACCGGCATCGCGGTCGGCGCCACCGGGGTGTTCGCGGCGGCGTCCGCGCCGATCTGGTGGCCGATCGCCGTGGTCGGGGCAGCGGTCGCGCTGGTCGGGGCCCGCCGCCGGCGGGCCCGGGTGGGCGACGACCGCGAGACGCTCGAGGCCCTCGCCGCCGCCGTCCTCGCCGGCCTCGTCGCGGTCGGCCGACGGGACCTGGCCGCCGGTCGTGTCGAGGTCGCGCCCGAGCCGACCGGCGGGCTGGTCGCCACGGTGGTGAGCGTCCCCGACGACGCCGCCACGACCTGGGCCGACGCCCTGGCCGAGGCCCTCGGCCCGCTCGACCGGCCCCGCTGGATCCTCGCCGCGGGCGACGACGCCTGGCGCGTCCCCGCTGCGGTCGGCGCCACCCGCGAGGCGGCCGAGGCCTTCCACCGGGCCTTCCGTGCCCGCGTCCCCGACGCCCGCCTCGTCCGCGCCGGCACCCCGGAGTCCACCGCCCTCGTCCTCACCGCCGCCCGCGAGCGCCCCGACGACCTCGACCGCACCCTCCGCTGGCGCTGACCGATACCTCTACTTTGCCTACTCGAGTACGTAGGCGGCGCTCAGATTCGGTGTTGCCTCCCCGGTGGCTTGCGTCCGACATGGCGAACGCTTGCTGATCGATGTTTGCCTCCCATTGACACAATGCCGCGTGTCTGTGAGGCTGCCATTGGCACCTACGTCGTCACGGGTCACTCCTGGCAGGGCGGGGTCGCGGAGGAGGACACGATTCGAGCGGCGAGTGCGGCTTCCATCTTGGCCATCGCCAGCGGGCTTCTCACCGTGGCACCGGGCCAGTCCACTGCTTTCGCCGAGGATCCGGGGGGGGGTCCCGCCGCGGGAGGTCGGCGAGATCGTCGTGTCCGACGATGGTGGGGTCGTCCGGGGTGACGAGTTGGTCGACGAGCGGACCGAGTACTCACGAACGTTCGAGACCAGCCTCCCCGGGGTCTTCGCCACGGACGTGTCGACC